>NZ_JBSFNK010000004.1:0-654378 GCF_053587055.1 Nonomuraea sp. NPDC003707
CGGCCAAGGTGACGCGCTCGGCGCTGCAGAACGCCGCTTCCATCGCGGCGCTCTTCCTCACCACCGAGGCCGTCATCGCCGAGAAGCCCGAGAAGAACGCTGCTGCTCCGGCCATGCCGGGCGGCGGCGACATGGACTTCTAGGTCTTTTCTTCGCTGTTCACAACAAGAGCGGCCCGGTTTTCCGGGTCGCTCTTGTTTTCGTTTATCAGCCATTACGTTTCATAATTGATCCGCTACTCCGAGTGAGGAAAGGTGGTGATCACACACCTCAACGAAGGAGTAGAGGATGCTTTCCCGCAGCAAGCGTATTTTCGGCATCGCCATTCTGAGCGCGGCCGCCGCGGCCGCCGTCGCCATCCCTGCCCATGCGTCCAGCACCCCGGTCATCACCGGTCAGCTCATGAAAGTGGTGCAGGCGCCGCTCTGCCTGACCACGGGGACGCTGGCCGGCGAGTCCAAGCTGGGAGTCCCGCTCGTCGAGGAGCTGCTGCCGCAGCTCGGGGCCTCTTGCGCAGTGTTCGCCTGACGCCTGCCGCGCTCTCGGTCTCTCGGACGCCCCGCCCTTCGTGGTGGGGCGTCTTCCTTTTTCCGGCCCGCCCGTTACGGGTGGAGCGGCTCCCCTTTTCGCGCCTGCCGCACCGCCCTCGGGAGGGCGGTGCGGCCGTGGGCGCGGTCAGGTGCTGTAGGTCGGGACGACGTGGCCGCGGGCCAGGGTGTTGGCGGTGATGTTGAAGCCCACCACCGCCGGGCTGGCGTCGCTGTCCACGCCCAGCTTGTCGACCCCGAGGGCGTGCACCGTGAAGACGTAGCGGTGCGGGGTGCCGGGGGGCGGGGCCGCGCCGCCGTACTCCTTGGTGCCGTAGTCGTTGCGGGCGTGGACCGCTTCCGCGGGCAGGCCCTTGAACTCCGGGCCGGTGCCCGCGCCCGCCGGAAGCTCCGTCACCGAGGCCGGGAGGTCGAACAGCACCCAGTGCCAGAAGCCGCTGCCCGTGGGGGCGTCGGGGTCATAGCAGGTGACGGCGTAGCCGCGGGTCTCGGCGGGCGCGCCGGACCAGCGGAGGTGAGGCGACTGGTTACCGCCCTTCATGCCCCAGTCGTTGAAGACGTGGAGGTCGTTCAGCCGCTCGCCGTCCTGGATGTCGTCGCTCTCGACCACGAGCGCGGGAACCGACGGCAGGTGTTCATGTGGAAGCGGTGCTGGCACGGCATCCTCCTAGGTTGAGAGCTCCTTGCTCAGCCATCCTAGAAGCGGCCGTGCCCGCCGACGATCAGCCCGTCAGCTCGGCCGGCAGCGGCTTGTCGTGCAGGACCGTCAGGGAGGTCACCGCACGGGTCAGCACCACGTACAGCCTGGCCAGGCCCCTGGGTTCGGCCGCGACGATGTCCGCGGGCTCCACGACGATGACGTGGTCGTACTCCAGACCCTTGGCCAGGGTCGCGGGCACGATCAGGAGGCGGTGCTCCTCGTCCGAGTCGGGGCCGAGCACGGCGTGGGAGAGGCCGGTCAGCGCGCGGGAGACGTCGGCGACCAGGGTGTCCGGGGTGATGACGCCGATGGAGCCCTCCCTGGTGAGGACCTCCGCGGCTGCCTCCGCGATCGAGCCTCCGGGGCGTACCGCGAGCGAGCCGAGGCCGGGGCGCAGCGACCGCGGCGCGGCCAGGTCGGGGGCGATGGAGGGCAGCAGCCGGGCGGCGTAGTCGAGGACCTCCCGCGGCACGCGGAAGCCGAGCGTCAGCTCCGTCACCTCGCCTTCGCGCTGGCCCAGGTGCTGGAGCACCGACTCCCATGAGCTGGTCGACCACGGGGTCGTGCCCTGGGCCAGGTCGCCGAGGACGGTGGCCGAGCCGTTGCGGCAGCGGCGGCCGAGCGCTCTCAGCTGCATCTCGGAGAGGTCCTGGGCCTCGTCCACCACGAGGTGGCCCAGGGACGGGGTGCGCTCCATGAAGTCGCGCAGCTCGTCCAGGAGCGCGGCGTCCGCGGCGGACCATTTCGCGGACTTCCAGCTCCGGTACGGTTTCCGCCATCTAAGCATTTCCTGCTCATCCGGCGACAAATCGGATTTAGCGGCCTTTGTCAGGAATTCTGGATCGGAGAGGAGGCGATAAAGGACTTGCTCCGGCGTTAGTTTGGGCCAGACCGTATCGACGAGCTGTTTCACCGGTTTCGATCTGGCCACGGCGTCCTGCACCCGGTCGTCGGGCGATTCGCCGCGCTGCTCCATTCGTACGAGCACCATGTGGGCCAGCCGCTGCGCGAGTGCCGCCCGGCCGGGGTTGTATCGCGTGGTGCCGCGCAAGGAGGCCACGATCTCGCGTACCTCGTAGTCCGCCACCCGGTAGCGGTAGGCGCCCTTGGAGAAGACCACGCCGTCCTCGGGCTTGACGATGTGCAGCCAGAGCGCGCGTTCGAGCACCGCCGCCATCCTGGCGTCGCCCTTCAGCGCCGCCACCATCGGGTCCTCTTCGGCTGTGTACTCGCCGAGCAGCCCGCCCACCGTGGTCTGGTCGACCTTGACCTCGCCGAGCGCGGGGAGCACCGAGGAGATGTACGACAGGAAGGCGCGGTTCGGGCCGACGATCATCACGCCGGCCCTGGCGAGCCGCTCGCGGTGGGTGTACAGGAGATACGCGGCCCGGTGCAGGCCCACGGCGGTCTTCCCGGTGCCGGGGGCACCCTGGACGCACACCGTCTGGGCCAGGGTGGATCGGACGATCTCGTCCTGGTCCGGCTGGATGGTGGCGACGATGTCACGCATCGGGCCGGTGCGCGGGCGCTCGATCTCGTCGGTGAGGATCTGCGACGGGCCGATCTCGCCGCCCTCGCCCAGCGGCTCGTCCTCGAACGCGGTCAGCGCGCCGCCGTGGTACCCGAAGCGGCGCCTCCGTACGACTCCCATGGGGTCGGCGGGGCTGGCCTGGTAGAACGCCTGGGACACCGGCGCGCGCCAGTCGATGACCAGGGGCTTGCTGCCGCCGTCGTGCACGTGGCGGCGGCCGACGTAGATCGTGCCGGGGAGGTCGTCACCCGGCTGCCGGTCGAGGCGGCCGAAGAACAGCGGGGTGTCGGGGTGGTCGGCCAGCGCGGCGACGCGCTGGTCGAGGAGGGACTGGAGGATCTGCTGCGACACCCAGTCACCCGCCGCGTCCGCGGACAGCGACTGGGCGTGGGCGCGCATCGCCTTGAGCGCGGCCCTGGACTCGGCCAGGTGAGCCTGCTCGGAGGCCAGTACGTCGGAGGGTATGTCGGGGGCCAATTGGTGTCCGGGCATGCGAAAGCGCCTCCCTGGGTCGGAAACGAAGGTGGTAAGGCAGCGAATCGGCCAGTCTAATGGCGACGCGGGGCGGCCTCCAAAGCATTTACCCCTCCGGCCACCCACGCGCCGCGCCACCCGCCGTCCTCGCCGTTCGCCCGCCGCTGCTCTCAGCCTCGGCGCCCAACCGGCGTCGTCGGCAGGGCTCCTCGGAGGGCAGGCACGGTGGCGGGTCGGGCGAGCGGTCATGAGGGTGAGGGGCGGGGCCGATGGGCGTCGCGTCCGCTCGCCCGGCCCAGGTCGGCAACCGGCGGGGGCGAGTAGCGGTCTGCGGGGAGGGGTAGGGACAGGTGATGGCGCGGATTCAGCTGCGTTTTTCGCCGATCATTCCCACGATCGCCAGCTTCCTGCTCGCCGCCCTCTGGGCGTTGTCCGTCTTCGCGGGCTGGGGGTCGGAGGCGTTCTGCCAAGGCGGCGAGTCCGCTTCGACCTGCTCCCAACGTCTTGGTACGGTCTCCACGGTATCGGGGCTGTTCGCCGCGCTCGCCGCCTGCTGCACGGCGGCCGCCTGGCTCATCCCGTGGTCCAGGCAGGACCCGCGCACGTTCGGGCGGGTCATGGGCGCGGGAGTGGGCGCCTGGGTCGTCGCGGAGGGCGTGCTGTTCCTCGGCGGCCTGATGGCGCGGTAGCGCGCCCCCGCCGGCTCGAAGCTTCTCATCGGTAACAATCGGGAAATACCGAAAAATTCGGGCATATCAGGTGCGTTTGTCGGATCATGGGGGTATGTCGGAGGCGGCGTGATAGTACGCAGGTGAGGGGGGTGGTTCGATTGTCTTCGGCCCGCGGAGTTTCGTGGACGTGACAGCACGCTGAACATGCCTGGCCGCTCGTGACGAGCGGCCGGGCGTCACACCTCGCCGTGCACGTCGTCGGCGTCGATGATCTGGTACGCGTACCCCTGCTCGGCCAGGAACCGCTGCCGGTGCGCGGCGAACTCCTGGTCCACCGTGTCCCTGCTGACCACCGTGTAGAACCGGGCGCCCCCGCCGTCGGCCTTGGGCCGCAGCACCCGGCCGAGCCGCTGGGCCTCCTCCTGGCGTGAGCCGAACGTGCCCGACACCTGGATCGCGATCGCGGCCTCCGGCAGGTCGATGGAGAAGTTCGCCACCTTCGACACCACCAGCACCTGGATCTCCTTGTCGCGGAAGGCCTGGTAGAGCCGCTCCCGCTCCTTGACCCTGGTCTCGCCCTTGATGACCGGCGCGTTGAGGTGCTCGCCGAGCTCGTCGAGCTGGTCGATGTACTGGCCGATGACCAGCACCTGCTCGCCCAGGTGGCGGCGGACCAGCGCCTCGGTGACGTGGGTCTTGGACGGCGTGGTGGCGCAGAAGCGGTAGCGCTCCTCGGACTCGGCCATCGCGTACGCCAGCCGCTCCTCGTCCGTCAACGTGACGCGCACCTCCACGCAGTCGGCGGGCGCGATCCAGCCCTGGTTCTCCATCTCCTTCCAGGGCGCGTCGTACCGCTTGGGACCGATCAGCGAGAACACGTCGCCCTCGCGCCCGTCCTCGCGCACCAGCGTCGCGGTCAGCCCCACACGCCGGCGGGCCTGCAGGTCGGCGGTCATCCGGAAGATCGGCGCGGGCAGCAGGTGCACCTCGTCGTAGACGACCAGGCCCCAGTCGCGGGCGTCGAACAGCTCCAGGTGCGAGTAGACGCCCTTCCGCCTGGTGGTCATCACCTGGTACGTGGCGATGGTGACGGGGCGGATCTCCTTCTTCGAGCCGGAGTATTCGCCGATCTCGTCCTCGGTCAGCGACGTGCGCTTGATCAGCTCGGTCTTCCACTGGTGGGCCGAGACCGTGTTCGTGACGAGGATGAGCGTGGTGGCCTGCGCGTGGGCCATGGCGGCCGCGCCGACGATGGTCTTGCCCGCGCCACACGGCAGCACGACCACGCCGGAGCCGCCGTGCCAGAACGCGTCCGCCGCCTCCTGCTGGTACGGCCGCAGCGCCCAGCCCTCCTGCAGCAGCTCGATCGGGTGGTGCTCGCCGTCCACGTAGCCGGCCAGGTCTTCCGCCGGCCAGCCCAGCTTGAGCAGGGCCTGCTTGACGTTGCCGCGGTCGCTCGGGTGGACGATGACCGAGTCGGCGCCGAGCCGCTCGCCCAGCATCGGCTGGATCTTCTTGGAGCGCAGCACCTCCTCCAGCACCGCCCGGTCGGTGGAGGTCAGGATCAGGCCGTTGACCGGGTCCTTCTCCAGCCGCAGCCGGCCGTACCTGGCCATGGTCTCGGCGATGTCCACGAGCAGGGCGTGCGGCACGGGGTAGCGGCTGAAACCGATCAGCCCGTCGATGACCTGCTCGGCGTCGTGTCCGGCGGCGCGGGCGTTCCACAGGGCCAGGGGGGTGACGCGGTAGGTGTGCACGTGTTCGGGAGCTCGCTCGAGCTCGGCGAACGGCGCGATCGCCTTACGGCAGTCGTTCGCTCGTTCGTGGTCGACCTCGAGCAGCAGTGTCTTGTCCGACTGGACGATCAGCGGTCCATCGCTCACTGGCTTTTCTCCGTGGGGTTCCGTACGGGGCCTCGCGCAACAGGACCATCGTCTCCCGATCCTGGCTCTCCCGCTCCGAGACTCCAACAACCCGCGCGCCCGGATTAGTCCTCGGACGGGCCAAGAGCCGCGGCCGTCAGTCGTCGAGATAGCCGGACAGGCCCAGGAAAAGGAGGATGCCGGCGCTGAGCACGAAGCCGAGCCCGAACATGATCCAGCTCCAGATCACCATCGTGCGGGCGGCCTGCGGCTCCGTGCGGCCCTTGCTGAGTGCCAGGCCGGCCAGGATCGCGCCGGGCAGGCCGAGGAAGTTGCAGCAACCGACGAGCGCGAGGAGGTTGAGCACGAGGGAGACGATCGCGTTGGCGCTGGGCCCGTCGTCGCGCCGCGGCGGGGGATAACCGTAGCCGTACGGCGGCGGCTGCTCGCCGTAGGGGGCGCCATAAGGCTGGTACGGGTAGCCCGACGGATCTTCCTGGCTCATCTTCACCTCCAGACACGTCAACACTTATCACGGAAAGGAGGCGCGCTTGACCGCGCTGTGAGATCCCACCATGGATCGCCGGGCCGAAGGCGGTCAGTCGAGGCGGGCCCGAAGCGCCTTGCGATCGAGCTTGAGCACGCTCGTCACCGGCACCGAATCCACGAACCTCACCTCGCGCGGATACTTCACCCGCCCCACGCGCTCGCGGGCCCACTCGATCAGCTCCTCGGCCGTCACCGTCGCGTCCTGCCTGAGCTGGACGAACGCCACGACCTCCTCGCCGATCCGCGGCTCCGGGCGGCCCACGACGCCCGAGACCACCACGTCGGGGTGGCGGTTGAGGGCGTCCTCGACGTCGCGGGGGAACACGTTGAAGCCGCCCCGGATGATCAGGTCCTTCTTCCTGTCCACGACATAGAGGTAGCCGTCGTCGTCCACGCAGCCGATGTCGCCGGTGCGCAGCTCCCTTCCGATCAGCGCGGTGCCCTCGGGGTCGGGCTCGTGCTCGCCCCAGTAGCCGAGCATCAGCGCCTCGCCCGAGACGCAGATCTCGCCGACGTCCCCGGTCTCCAGCTCCTCGCCCTCGCCATCGCGGATGGCGATCGTGTAGCCGGGCAGCGGGAGGCCGACGCTGCCGGCCCTGCGCCTGCCCGGCGGGTTGAACGTGGTGACCGCGCTGGTCTCGGTCAGGCCGTACCCCTCGAGGATCTGCACGCCCGGCACCCTGCGCTCGAACTCCTCCAGCACGTCCCTGCCGAGCGGTGCCGCGCCGCAGGTGAGGAAGGACAGGTCGGGCAGCGGGTGCGACTCCAGCGGCTCGGCGAGGAGCAGCTGGATCATGGAGGGTACGACGGTGCCGTACTGGACGTGCTGCTCGGCGGCCAGCGCGAGGAACGTCTTCGGCTCGAACCAGCGCATCAGCACCGCCTGCTGCGGCTCTGTCGCGTGCATCGAGGCGACCGAGATGATCAGCCCGTACGCGTGCGAGAGCGGCACGGGCACCAAAGCACGATTTTTCCCTTCTTGGTGGGACATGTCCCAGACGTCCTTGGCCACCCGCCAGAGGCCACCGTGGCTCAGCATGACGCCCTTGGCCCGGCCGGTGGTGCCGCCGGTGTACATCAGAGCGGCCAGATCGCCGGGGTCCCTGGTCACCGGGCCGCGTTCGGGTGCCCGTTCCAGCTCGGCCGTGTCCACAAAAATCGGGATATCGACGGCGGTGGCCCGTACGGTCTCCACCAGTTCGGGCGAGGTGACGATCGCGGACGCGCCGCTGTCGAGCAGGATGTGCCGTAGCTCGTCGGCGCCCACCAGGAACACCGCCGGAGTGACCACCGCGCCCGCCGCCCACAGCGCCTGGTAGATCAGCGGCACCTCGGGGGAGTTCGCCATCATCACGACCACCCGGTCGCCGGGCCTGATCCCGCCCTCGGCGAACCCGCCGCACATCCGCCGCGCCCGCTCGGCGAGCGCGTGGCTGCGGTGCCAGACGCCCTCGTAGAACGTCGCGTCGTGATCGTCGAAGCGGCCCCAGGACTCCTCGGCCAACTGGCCCAGCGTTTGCTCGGTCACATGCCCAACCTGATGCGATCGTGGTCACGCCGTCAACCCTTGACTAGTCATGGTGGGCGGGGCCCAGTTGACCGGTAAATGACAATATATCTCCCTCTATGGTTGTTCGTGTTTTCTTGTTGGCCTAGATCGTGTAATGGTGGAAGATCTAGGGGCCATGGGGCCTGCCGAGGCAAGGGAAGTCATGATCGACATGTCCGTGTCAAGCGGCCCCGAACGCGAACGTCACGCGAAAGGCCAGGTCAGGGTGGCTTTGGTGACGCTCTGCGAGCTCTTCGTAGTAAAAGAAGAAACTTGTTAGGCGTAGTTATTTTCTGTAGAAAACTTTCCAGTCAACCCTGAGGTGAATTCGTGACCGAAACGCCTGAATCGGGCGAGATCGACCTCGATGACATAACGCTCGGCCAGAGCTTCTTAACGGTGTACGAGCACCTGCGGCCGCTCGCCGCGCCGGTCACCAGGGACCTGAAGCGACGGGACGCCGACGCGCTCCTGCGCTCCTACCTGGAGCCCGGCTGCTTCCCCGAGGCCGTACGCCGGCTCAGCGTCCGCCACCTGCTCGTCCTCGTGGGCGAGGAGGAGACGGGCAAACGACTGGGCGCCATCGCCCTGCTCTCCCGGATGTCCCTGGCCGAGAGCACGATCACCGTGCTGTCGCCCGCCGGCAGCGCCGCCGACCTGCTGTCCAGGACCGAGTACGAGCCGGGGCGGGCGTACCTGCTGCACGACTGGATCGCCGAGAGCACCGACAGGATCGAGCTGCTCAACCTGGCGCGCAAGCTGGCCGAGCTGGGCTCGTACCTGGTCATCACCAGGAACGGCGTCCCCTCCCAGGCGGCCGAGGTGGAGCAGCCGTGGGGCGTGCCGGAGCCGGGGGAGCTGTTCGACCTGTGCCTCAGGGCGTACGGACTGCGCGCGGGCCACAGCCCCGAGGAGCTCACCCGGGCCCGGGACCTGGCGCTGACACTGCCGACGCCGGCCGAGGTCGTGCGCCTGGCCGGACGGCTGGTGGGGGACGACGAGCCCTCGGGGGAGGACGTGGCGGCCTGGTTCGACACCAAGCCGCTGCTGCACGAGGTGCGGGAGGTGGCCGCGCTCGCGTTCCTGCATGGGGTGGGCGGGCCGGTGTTCGAGCGGCAGTTCGCCAGGCTTGAGAGGATCTGCCAGGCGCAGGAACGGCGGGTGCCGCGCGTGTCCCATCCGCTGGTCGCCCATGAGGAGGGCCGCGTCGTCTTCCGGGTGCCGCACCACCGCGGGCAGGTGCTCGCGGAGCTGGTCGGACGGTACGGGTTCTGGCTGTGGCAGCCGCTGCGCGAATGGGTGCGGTCGCTGGCCTGGGAAGGGGCCGACGTCCGGACGCGGGCCGCCGAGGGGGTGGCGTTGCTGGCGGCGTACTCGCTGAAGGACGCCCAGCTGGAGTTCCTGGACGTGTGGGCGCGGGGCGGGAACGCGGAGCGGCTGGCGGCGGGGGACGCGCTGTCGTACATGTGCGCCGACGACACGCTCGCCACCGAGGCGCTCAGGATCGCGCTCGCCTGGACGGCCGATCCCCTGGACCCGCGCGCCGCGGCGGCGGCCGTGGCGCTGGGCGGCGGGCTGTCCGTGCGGTATCCGGCCGACGCGGTGCGGCGGTTGCGACGGCTGGAATCCGGCGGCGGGCCTTCGGCGGGTGTGGCGGGGCGGGCGTCGGCGCTGCTGGCCGAGCACGCGGGCCGGTGCCACGACGCCCGGGCCCGGACGGTCACCGCGCTGTCCGCGCCCCTCGCCACGGACGCCTGACCCCACCCCGATGACGCTCGCCGGGGCCGCGGGACCCCGGCGAGCCCCCGCGCGCCGGAACCCCGCGCATCGAGACCTCAACGCGCCGGGACCCCCGCGCCGGGACCCCCGCGCGCCAGGACCTCGGTGCGGCGGAGGCCGGGGTCAGAGGCCGGCGACGCCGGTGATGCGGTGGAGGGCGAAGCGGTGGACGGCGGCCCGGGTCTCGTCGTAGGCGGTCAGGTAGCCGCCCTCCATCCGAGCCGGCTCCAGGATGCGCGAGGTCGCGTTCCCCTGCGAGTCGAGGTACCCGATCCACACGCGTACCCCCTGCTTGATCGCCTCCTGCAGGGCCGAGATCGTGGCCGTCGCGGGCCCGCGCGGCACCTGCCCGCCCGGCGCGTCCACGGGCTCGCGCCGCGCCAGGTGCGCCGCGTCACCGGCCCGCAGCGCGCGCACGGCCGCCGTCGCCACCTCCGGGTCCAGGCCGTTGGGCGACGCCACGGCGCGGACCGGGGCCAGCCCCTCGGTACGGCGGCTGTCGAGCTGCGAGATGATCACGTCGCCGTCGAGCGACTCGGCGACGGGCGCGTACCCCATCGCGCGCAGCGAGTCGACCAGCGCCGCCCTGGACGAGCGGGAGGCGATCACGGTGGGGGCCAGCCTGCGCAGCCGCAGCGCGGTGGAGCGCCGGTCGGCGGTGATCTGGTCGAGCAGCGCCGGGTCGTCGCAGCGGATGTACGCGCTGGCCGTGCCCACCCGGATCCGCCCGTGGCGCCTGGCCACGTCGGTCACCAGGTACGACAGCGCCTGCGGCACCGGCGTGGCCGAGTGGCGGGTCAACATCGACACCAGCTCCTCGCCCCCGTGCCCCGCGTCGAGCGCCCGCCGGATCGAGCTCTCGCTGAACCGGTAGACGGTGGCCCCGCCCTTCGACTCCACGTCGGCGGTGAGCGTCATCCAGCGGTTGAGCTCGCTCGTCAGCGGCCCCGGCGCGACGGCGGTGAGGTCGGCCTGGAGCAGCACGTGATCGACGGGCTCGGGCAGCAGTGGCGCGAGCACCTCCGCGGGCTCGCCGCCTTCGAGCAGCGCCCGCCCGTGCGCCGACAGCGCGCCCAGCCCCGTCACGCCGACCTGCTCGGCCTCCCGCAGCGCGAACTCGGTGAGCTGCTCGCGCAGCGGCCCCCGGCGGCGCGGCTGCTCCCAAGCCAGGCGTTCGAGGACCGAGTCGCGCGAAGGCGCGAGGCCGGGCGCGGCGGCGAGCACGCCCAGCGTGGCCGCCCTGACCCCGGGCGCGGAGGAGCGGCGCAGATCGGTGTGCAGGGCGTTGAGCGGCCTGTCCCGATCGTCCCGGTCGCCGACCAGGCCGGGTACGCGGTCCATGTGCAGCCAGGTGAGCGCGAGGGTGACCCACCGGTCGGCGGTCGCCCTGACCCGCCAGAGGTCGTAGCCGGAGGTCGGCAGCCACTCGCCGTCCACGCCGCCGCCCGCAGCGATCAGCCCGGCCGCGTGCGCCACCTCGATGACCAGCGCCGCCGCCCATTCGGGCAGGTCCAGCTCGCTCGTCGCGCGCTTGAGGTCGCGCACGCCCAGGCCGCCGGTACGCAGCACGCCGGGTGGCTCGACGCTCCAGCGCTCGCACAGCTCCTCGACCGACCTGACGAACGCGAACGCCTGCCCGGCCGCCGTACGATCGGCCAGCTTCCGGTCGCGCGCCGTCCCTTCGAGCGGCGGCGGGAGGGCCAGCAGGCCGCGGTGCACCCGGCCGCCACGCAGGTAGAGGCCGACCTCGCGGGGGAGGGTCACGCTCTCCTCGCCGGTGGCCGCCAGCAGCCCTCTGGCCAGCAACTCCTCGATGGGCGAACGGGCGGAGGCCACGCTCACCTCGCGCCTGGCGTTGGGCACGCGCCCGGTCGGCGGCCCCCAGGCGAGCTGGTCGAGCGCGCCCCTGGCCTCGGGCGAGACGGACCCGACCAGGGCGGCGGGCTCCGCCAGCACAGCCGCCAGCCGTTCCTTGCCCGAGCCCTCGGTGCCCGGCGCGACCTCGTCGGCCATCTCGTCGAGCTGCTCGGGCGCGTGATGCCGGAACGCGTCAACCGCCTTCGGCCCGAGCCCGGCCGGGTCCTCGAGCACCTTGCGCACGCCGGGCCCCAGGTCGAGCGCGTCGTCGGGCCCGAAGACCAGCGCCAGCTCGAACAGCCGGTCCAGCGCGGCCGACAGCGCGGGCTCGGCGTCGCGCGCGCCGCTCTCCGCGTCATCGTCCGCCAGGGCCGCGGCCACGAGCTCGCGCAGCCGCTCCTTGGGCATCGGCCCGTCCCGTACGGCCAGCGTCTCGACGACGGCCAGCGTGAAACGGTCGAGCCGGTCGAGCACCCTGGCGATCGCCGACGGGCTGCCCGCCCGCGACGCCAGGCCTTCCAGATGCGCGGGCACCGGAGTGATCAGCTCGGGCCGCGCGGAGACGAGCGCCCGCAGCTGTTCGTCGGTGCGCCCCCTGATCCACTCCGTGAACTCCATCGTTGCCATGGTATGTCCCACCTGATTGGGGCAGCATTGCTTGACGTGATAGAGCGCGCGGACCAGCTCGTCCTGAACTACGTCTCCAAGGCGGCCGATGCCGCCCACGGCGTGCTCAGGGCCGACCAGCGGCTCGACTTCGCCAAGCGATTGCGCGCCAGGATCGAGGAGGAGCGGCACGGCAGCCAGAACGCGCGCGAGGTGTCGAAGGTGCTGGCCAGGTTCGGTGACCCGGTGGCGCTGGTGGAGCGCGAGGCCCGCCGGCTCGCCGAGGCGGGCGCCCCCACCATGCGCACCCCCATGGGCTCCGCCGAGGAGGGTCAGCCGTCCGGGGACGAGAGCTCCACGCGGCGCTTCCCCACGATCGTGGACGACGCCGACGCGCCCCCTGGCGTCCAGACGTACCGGAGGATCGCCAGGGAGAGCCTCGGTAGGGGCCGGGGCCTGCCGTTCGCCGGGCTGCGCAGGATGGCCATGTCCAGCGCGAACCCCATGGCGACCGGCGGCAGGGACGCCAGGACCCTGGTCAAGGAGCATCCGCGCGACGCCGCCGCGATGGTCGTCCTCGTGGTGGCCGCGCTGCTGCTGCCGTTCGACCTGCCGCCGGTGGCGATCTTCGAGATCCCCGTGCTGGTGTGGGCGGTCGGGGCGGTGCTCGTGCTGTTCAGCGAGAGCTGGAGCCTGCGCGACAAGCTGCTCGGGATCGGGGCGCCGCTGCTCGGCTACTCGGCGGGCGGCGTGCTCGTCGGTGGCCTGCGGGTGGGGAGCGAGCCGGGGTTACAGGCGTTCTTCGCGCAGTTCTACAGCGTCAGCGGCACCATGTTCATGATCGGTACGGGGCTGGGCGTGGTGTGGCTGACCTACCGGCTGCTCGACGTCAGCTGACCGGCGCGGGGCTGGGCAGCAGGCCGACCGCCAGGCGCACCCACCCGGCGACGAACTGGTCCTTGTCCGCGTAGCCCGGCAGCTCGCCCACCGTCTCCTGGAACAGCCGGTAGTGCACCACGGAGCCGCCCAGCACCACGGAGATGCCGGCCCAGTCGACCTCGACGTCCTTGTACTCGGGCTGCGCCCTGAACCAGGTGACGATCGCGTCGAACATGGGCTGCAGCAGCCCTTCCCTGACCACGGCGACCAGCTCGGGGAACTGGCTCAGGTCGCGGAAGAACACCCGCGTCAGCTCGGACTCCTCGCGGACCTTGGCCAGCCCGGCGCGGCACAGGTGGGACAGGCGATCTTCGAGCGCCGCCGACGCCTCCATGCTGCTCAGCTCGGCCAGGCTCTCCGCCACCTGGCTCCTGGTGCGGGTGGCGTGCTCGTTGATCGCCGCGGCGAGCACTTCGTACTTGGACTTGAAGTGCCGGTAGAGCCCGCCGGCTCCGGGCGAGAGCCCTGAGGCGGCCTCGATCTCCGCCACGGAGGTGGCCGAGTAGCCCCGCTCCGCGAACAGCCGCAGGGCCTCATCGATGATCCGCGCACGGGTCGATCTGGTCATATCTATCCTGTTACCTCCGCCTTGAGAGTAGTCGCAGTGTGTGGCGGGGACCGCACTTACGGAGCGGCGCGCCGGATCAGGCCCGCCAGCGCCGAGCCGATGATCAGCCAGACGATCGCGGCCAGGCCGTAGTTGACCAGCGCGGTCCAGCGCGGGTCGGCGAGCTGGAACAGGTTGGCCAGGCCCAGCGACAGCCAGCCTGCGAGCGACTCGACGAACTGGTACCAGACGTTGGCCGGGTTGGCCTTGAACACCGTGAAGACCGCGTACAGGATCACGACCAGCGCCGCCATCCGCGAGGCGACCTTGACCAGATAGGCCAGCGCCGACACGGTCCGGGTCCAGACCGTCACGGTCGGGCCGCCGGGCCGGGCGGGTCTGTGCGGGCGCGGCGGGGCGGAGGAGGCGACGAGCCGGTCTCCGGCGTGCGGCGGTTGGGGGGCGTTGGTCACGGCCGGTCCTCTCCGATAAGTAATTCCTTTCTTCCCATTCCCACAGTCCCACAACAAGAGGCCGTTACGGGTCGTTGGACGGCGTTTGGCATCCTGCACATGTGACGACTTCCGTTGGATTCGACCTTGACATGACATTGGCGGACACGCGAGAGGGCATCGCGGCCGTTTACGACGAGCTGTCCGTGCGTTTGGGCGTGCCCATTGACTCGGCCGCGGTGGTGACCCGGCTGGGGCCGCCGCTGGAGGTGGAGCTGGCCAACTGGCTGCCCGCCACGGAGGTCGCCGCGGCCGCCGACCTTTATAGGGAGATATATCCGCAAATAGGGGTGCCGGTGCACACGGCCATGGCAGGCGCGTACGACGCCATCGAGGCCGTACGCGCAGGCGGCGGCCGGGTGATCGTGGTGACCGGCAAGAACCTGCGTGACGCCATCGGCACGGTCAAGGTGCTCGGTCTCGCCGTGGACGAAGTGGTCGGTTCCGTTTTCGGAGCCGCGAAGGGATCGGCACTCGCGCGGTTCGGCGCGGCGGCTTATGTTGGTGACCATGTCGCGGACATCGAGGCGGCGCGCGCGGGCGGCGCCGTGAGCGTGGCGGTCGCGACCGGTCCATACACGGCAGGAGAGCTGCGTGAACACGGAGCCGATGTGGCGCTGGCCAACCTGACCGAATTCGCCACCTGGTTCGCAGGTTGGCGCAAGCATGATGAACTCCGGTAATTGCCCGGGATTTACCCGGTCGCCCTGGCGCGCTCCGGGGCATAACCTACATCCATCCATCTTTTCGACTGTTTGAACGAGGTCCTCCTGTGCCGAGTGGCAAGGTCAAGTGGTACGACGCCGACAAGGGTTTCGGCTTCCTCACCCGCGACGACGGCGGTGAGGTCTTCGTGCATTCCTCCGCGCTTCCCACAGGTGCGGCCCCGCTCAAGCCCGGCCAGAAGGTCGAGTTCGGCGTGGCCGAAGGGCGCCGCGGCCAGCAGGCGCTCTCGGTGCGGATTCTCGAGCAGCCGCCGACACTGGCCAAGCCCAAGCCCAAGGCCAAGCGGAAGAAGCCGGATGAGATGGTCGTCATCGTCGAGGACCTGATCAAGCTGCTCGACGACGTCTCGACGTCCTACCAGCGGGGCAAGCACCCGGAGGCGGCCCACGCCAAGAAGATCGCACAGGTGCTCAGGGCCGTCGCCGACGACCTCGATGCCTGAGACCCCCGGCGTCAGGTGTTCGGATTGGTGAGCGGTTTGGTCGGGTCGAGCGTGTCGGTCAGCTGGAGCTCCTGACCGCCCGCCTCAGCCCGCTGCCTGCGCAGCTTGTCGTCGGTCGCCCGCACGCGCCGCCGCCTGGCGATCAGCAGCCAGCCGAGCGTGGCCGTCAGCGCGACGGCCAGCGTGACCAGCCCGGCCACGCTGCTCTCCGACAGTGACAGCACCAGCCCGACCAGGCCGCCGAACACCCAGGCGAGCTGGAGCATCGCCTCGACCACGCCGAACGTGGACGAGCGCACCTCCTCGCCGATCTCCCGCTGCACGATCGCGTCGAGCGCGAGCTTGCCCAGCTCCTGTGCGAAGGCCGTGACCAGCGAGATGGCCAGCGCGGTCCACAGGCCGAAGAAGATCGCGGTCGCGATGCTGGTCACGACGGTCACGGCCAGCGTGACCAGCACGATCAGCTGCGGCGAGTGATTACGCGTCCAGTTGGCCACGGCGGCGCCGGCCAGGCCCCCCAGCCCGGCCGCGGCCGCCAGCAGCGCGATCGTCTTGGGGATGTCGAAGAACGGATCCTGCAGCTGCCCGGCCGCGAGCCAGGGCACCGCCTTGTCCTGCACCAGGAACAGCAGGAAGAACAGTAGGAACCCGGAGAAGACGCGCAGCGCCACGTTGGCCCAGACGGCCTCGGCCACCGCGGGGCCCACCTTGAGCAGGGTGCGCCAGCGCGGCGCGGCTCCCTCCTCCTCCAGGTCGGGCGAGTCGATGTGGCGCGGCAGGCGTACGGCGGCGACTCCCAGCAGCAGGAAGGCCACCATCGCGACGCGCAGCACCAGCGCGCTGCCCAGCCAGGCGGTCAGCCCGGCGCCGAGCGGCACCGCGACCCCCGCGGAGACTAACGTGAACAGCGCCACCCGCGCGTTCGCCGACACCAGCGTGATGTCCGCGGGCAGCACGCTCGGCATGATCGCGGCCCGCGACACGTTGTACGCCTTCGACAGCACCAGCACGCCCAGCGCCCCGATGAACAGCGTGGGCAGGTCGCCGGGGCCCACCGCGGCCGCCATCGCGAAGCAGAGCAGCCCCCGCCCGAACAGCGTGCCCGCCATCACATAGCGCCGCCCCGACCTGAACCGGTCGAGGATCGGCCCCACGAACGGCGCCAGCAGCCCGAACGGCAGCATCGTGATGACCAGGTAGAGGGCCACCGAGCCGCGGGCCTCGCCCACGGGCACGCCGAAGAACACCGTGCTCGCCAGTGCCACCGTGACCAGCGCGTCACTCGCGCTGTTGCCTGCCGACAGCTCGATCAGGCGGCCGAGCCCGGTGCGGCCGGCGCCGTTGGCGTACGTGAGGCGCCGGGTGGCCTTGCCGACTTTTCGCGCGCCCTTTGCCGTGGCCTTGCCCGCCCTGGCCGTGCCGCCGGCCGTGGCCCTGCCCGCGCGCACGGTGGCGCGTCCCGCGTCGGCGGCCCCGTGTGCCACCCGCCGCGAGATGTCGCGTGCCCGGCCCCAGCCTCCCTCCACGCATACCAGTCTTACCTGATTCGTCCGCGATCTCGGTGCGGGATCCCCCGTTGTGGGACTCTCAGGTCCGCCCATGGGTGAGAATGAAGTGTGAGCGAACAGCACCTTTCGGCGGAGGGCCCCCGATGAGCCGCACCAGGGCCCGCGTCTCCGCTCCCGACCAGGCCTGTGTCGCCGCGGTCGATCTGGCGCGCAGCGCGGCCGAGGAGCTCGCGTGGCCGGGCGAGCCCGGTGAGCACCTCGGGTTCGAGGGCGAGGGCGACCGGATCGTCACCCATTACTTCGCCTGTCTCGACCGGGCATACCGCGGCTGGCGCTGGGCCGTCACCGTCACGCGTGCCTCGCGGGCCAAGAAGGTCACGGTCAGCGAGGCCGTCCTGCTGCCCGGCTCGGGCGCGCTGCTCGCGCCCGAGTGGCTGCCGTGGAGCGAGCGCCTGCGCCCCGGCGACCTCGGCGTGGGCGACCTGCTGCCGACCTCTGAGGACGACGACAGGCTCGCGCCGGGCTTCACCGAGACCGACGACGACAGCGGCGACCATCAGGCGGTTTTCGAGTACGGCCTGGGCCGGGCACGTGTGCTCTCGGCCATCGGCAAGGACCTGGCGGCCAGACGCTGGCATTCGGGCGAGCACGGGCCGCACACGCCGATCGCACACGCCGCTCCCGCGCAATGCTCCACCTGCGGCTTCTACTGGCCGCTGGCGGGTGGCTTGCGGCAGACGTTCGGGGTCTGCGCCAATGAGTACGCTCCTGACGACGGCAAGGTCGTCGCCGCCGACCACGGCTGCGGCGCCCACTCCGAGGCCGCCGTCCTGCCGCCGACCGTCGAGCAGGCCACGCCGATCCTCGACGACCTGGGTTATGACCTGATGGAGGAGGAGGCGGGCTCGGTCGACGAGTCGGCCTCCGAAGAACTCGGCCATTCCTGACAGAGCAGGCCGCTAACCTACGCGTGGCCGTTACCCCTCTACCAGGATCGTGATCGATGACCGACACCTATGGCACTGACCGGATGCGAGCCGCCGTCCTCTCCGCGTGGACGGCCTCGCCCGCGAGGTTCCGCGAAGACGCCAACGCCGAAGAGGACTTCGCGCTCGGCGGCTACCGGGACCGGCTGATCGTCGAGCTCGCCCAGAACGCCGCCGACGCGGCCTTGCGCGCGGGTGTGCCGGGGGTGCTGCGGCTGACGCTCAGGGGCGACGTGCTGACGGCCGCCAACACCGGCGCCCCGCTCGACGCGACCGGTGTCGAGGGTCTGTCGACGCTGCGCGTCTCCGGCAAACGCGACGAGGTGGGCGCGGCCGGGCGGTTCGGCGTCGGGTTCGCCGCGGTGGTCTCGGTCTGCGACGAGCCCGCCATCTGCTCGCGCGGCAGCGGCGCGGTCCGCTGGTCGCGTTCGGAGACCACGGCCGCGGTGGCGGAGATCCCCGCGCTCGCGGGCGAGCTGGCCGACCGTTCGGGGCACGTTCCGCTGCTCAGGCTGCCGTTCGACGCGCCGCCGCTCGACGTGCCCGAGGGTTTCGACACCGTCGTACACCTGCCGCTGCGCGACCCGGTCTGCGTGGACGCGGTCCGGGTCATGCTCGCCGAGACCAGCCCGGCGCTGCTGCTCGGAATGCCCGCGCTGGAGGCCATCGAGATCGACCTCGACGGGTCGGTCCGCACCGTGGCCGCCGACGGCTGGCACGTGGTCTCGGAGTCGGGGGAGTTCACGGCGGAGGAGGTGAGCCGGCTCTTCGCCGACCGGCCCACCGAGGAGCGCGCCCGCCCCTACTGGTCGCTGCGCTGGGCGGTGCCGCTCACCGGCACCGGCGAGCCGGGGCCGCTGCCCGCCGCGGTGCCGCCGGTGGTGCACGCGCCGACGCCCAGCGACGAGCCGCTCGACCTGCCCGCGCTGCTGATCGCGTCGTTCCCGATGGCCACCGACCGGCGCCACTTCGCCAAGGGGCCGCTGACCGACTTCCTGGTCGAGCGGGTGGCCGACGCCTACGTCCGCCTGCTCCAGGAGCTGCCGCGCACGCCCAAGCTGCTCGACCTGGTGCCGTCGCTGATGGGCAAGGGCGAGCTGGACGCCAGGATCCGCCGGGCCGTGCTGGCCAGGCTGCCCTCGACGCCGCTGCTGCCGGCGCTGTCCGCGCCCGCGCCCGCCGTGCAGACCCCGTCCTTCGCCGACGCGGAGGTCTACGAGCCCGACGCGCAGTGGCAGGTCGAGCACCCCGCCCGTGAGCCCGGGGACGACGGATGGGTGATCGCGGGCCAGGAGGCCGCCGTGGTGGCCGCCGGCTCCGCCGAGCTGCTCGCGGCGGTCGCCGACTTCGTGCCGGGGCTGCTGCCCGCCGGATGGCCCGCCAGGCATCCGGCGATGGCCGCGCTGGGCGTGCGCAGGGTCGAGCTGGCCGACGTGATCGATCTGCTGTCGGGCGAGGCCGTGGAGGCGCGCGAGCCGTCGTGGTGGCGCTCGCTCTACGAGGTGCTGCCCGCCGACGATCCCGAGTCGCTGGGCGCCCTGCCGGTGCCGCTGACCGACGGCCGGCTGGTGCGCGGGCCGCGCGGCACGCTGATCCTCACCGACGGCGGGGCCGAGCTGGACCTCAGCCCGCTGGGGCTGCGCATCGTGCACCCCGAGGCGGCCCACCCCGCGCTGCTCAGGCTGGGCGCGGCCGAGGCCACGCCGCGCACGATCCTCGAAGACCCGCTGACCAAGGCCGCCGTGGCGCAGTCGCTCGACAGCCCCGACCCGGAGCCGGTGGCGCGGGCCGTGCTGTCGCTGGTGGAGGCCTCGGCGCTGGCGCCCGGCGAGGCGCCGTGGCTGGCCGAGCTGGCCCTGCGCGGCACCGACGGCGAGCTCTACCCCGCCGGTGAGCTGATGCTGGCCGACGGGGCGCTGGCGGGGCTCCTGGAGCCCGGTACGCACCTCGGAGTGGCCGCCTCCGAGCTGGAGGAGGAGTACGGCGCGCGGGTGCTCGCCGCGGCCGGGGTGCTCGACGGGTTCGCGACCGTCCACGAGGCGGACGTGCTGCTCGACCAGGACGACTGCGACCACGATCTCGACGGCGAGGACGACTGGCTCGACCACGTGCTCGACCTGCTGCCCGAGCTGGGCGTGCCGCCGATGGTGCCGGAGTTCCTGGCGGTGCGCGACCTGGAGCTGGTGGCCGACTGGCCGGCCGCCCTCGCGCTGCTGAGCCGCCCGCCGCTGCGGGCCGCCCTCCACCCGCTGCGGGTGGCCGGCGTGGAGGTTCCGTCCTACACGGCGTGGTGGCTGGCCAACCACCCGGTGCTCGACGGGCGCAAGCCGCTGGAGCTGCGGCTGCCCGGGGCCGACCCGCTGCTCCAGGGCCTCTACGCGGACGCGCCCGCGGGGCTCGACGAGGCCGCGCTGTCGATGCTCGGGGTGCGCACGACGCTGTCCGAGCTGCTCGCCTCCCACGGAGGCCCGGAGGAGCTTCTTGACCTGATGGCCGACCCGGCCGTCGAGGTGGACCGGGCGCAGCTGCGGGCCCTGTGGATCGCGCTGGCGGGCGTGGATCCGTCCCGGGTGGCCCCGCCGTCCCGCGTCCGCGCGGTCCTGGCGGGCTCCATCGTGGTGGCCGCCGCGGAGGACGCGGTGGTGGTGGAGGCGCCCGACCTGCTGCAGCTCGTGGTGGACCGGCCGCTCGTGCTGGCCCCGTACGACCTGGCGGAGTCGCTGTCCGAGCTGCTCGACCTGCCGCTGGCCGGGGAGCTGACCTCCGGGGAGGTCACCTCGCAGGGCCAGGTGCGCCCGGTGCCCCAGGAGGTGCAGGCGCTGCTGCCGACGGCGCCCACCAGCTACATGGAGCACGAGAAGCTGCTGGTGGACGGGATGGAGTGCACGTGGCGCTTCTTCGAGGGCATGGTCCACTGCACGGGCCTCGACGGGCTCGCCCGCGGCCTGGCCTGGGCGACGGGCCAGTGGAACGACCGGCTGGCGGTGGCCGCGCTGCTGCGTGACCCGGAGTCGGTGCCCCTCCTGCTCGCCGAGTCCGACCTGTCCTGACCGGCTCGGTGGGGAGGCGCCCCCGTGGTGCCTCCCCTGAGCGTCAGGCCGCGCAGGCGGTGGACCTGGCGGGCACCTTGCCCTCCAGCACGTACGCGTCCACCGTCCGCATGACGCACGCGTTGCCCGTCAGGTAGGCCCCGTGGCCCTCGCCCTCGTACGTGACCAGGACGCCCGTCTTGAGCTGGTCCGTGAGCCGGGTGGCCCACTGGTAGGGCGTGGCCGGGTCGCCCTTGCCGCCGATGACCACGATGGGCCCGGAGCCGGTCGCGTCGATGCGCTTGGCCGCGTCGTCGCCCGGCACCGGCCAGTGGGCGCAGGGAGCGCCCGAGCCCTCCACCGACAGGACCGGGAAGATCTTCTCCACCCGGTCGTTGACCTTGGCGACGTCGGCGGCGGTGGGCCGCTCGGCGGTGTCGGCGCAGCTGATCGCCTGCAGGCTCGCCATCATCGTCGTGTACGTCCCGTCGGCCCTGCGCCCCGTGTACGCGTCCGCCAGCATGAGCAGCGCCGTGCCGTTGCCCTTGATCGCCGCCGCGGCGGCCTGCTCCAGCACCTGCCAGGTCGCCTTGGCGTAGAGCGGGGTGATGACGCCGAGCTGGCCCAGCCCGTACGTGAGCTCCCGGTCCCCCACTTTGAGCGGCTTGTCCTTGAGCCCGTCGAGCAGGCCCACGACCGCCTTCTCGACGGCGGCGGGGTCGGCGCCCAGCTCGCAGCTCTGCGCCACGCAGTCCTCGGCGAACGCCTGGAACGCGTGGTCGAAGCCCTCCGCCTGCGTCACCGCCCGCTGCTCCCACGTGACCGTGGGGTCGAAGGCGCTGTCCAGGACGAACCGGCCGACGTTCTTGGGGAACTGGGTGGCGTACACGGCGCCGAGGTGCGTGCCGTACGAGAGGCCGAAATAGTTGAGCTGCTTGTCGCCGAGCGCGATCCTGAGCAGGTCGAGGTCCTTGGCGGCGTTCACGGTGCCGACGTACGGCAGGAGCTTGCCCGAGTCCTGCCGGCACGCCGCCGCGAACTCCCCGGCCAGCCGGTCGCCGTCGGCCTCGGTCGTCGACGCGAGCAGCTTGGCGATCTGGCCGCCGCACCTGACGCCGGAGCTGCGGTCGACGCCGCGCGGGTCGAAGCTGACCAGGTCGTAGCGGGTGCCCAGGCTCCCGAACGCCCTGGCGGCCTGCGCCATCGTGTCCACGCCGGAGGCGCCGGGGCCGCCGAAGTTGAAGACCAGCGAGCCGAGGCGGTCGCCGGTGGCCTTGACGCGGATGAGCGCGAGGCCGATCTTCTCACCGTCCGGTCTGGCGTGGTCGAGCGGGACCTGGAGCTTGCCGCACTCGACCCCGGGGGCGGGGGGCGCCGGATTGCCGTCCGGGCCCATGAGGTCGGTGCAGGTGCTCCACGCGACCGTACCCGGCTCCTGGGCGGGCCGGTCGGCCGTGCCGCAACCGGCGAGCACCACCGCGCTCAGGAGGACTATCCCTATGGCCTTCTTCATGCTGACAAGCATGCTGAAGCCGGGATAAGCCGAGGTAGTGGGTGAAAACACCACATCCGGATGACTTCAGCGAAGCGCTGGAGATGACGAATGTCAGTTTCGCTGCCGGCGGCGTACGAACCACATGCCGAAGAGCCCGAAGCCGATCCCGGTCACGCAGGTCCAGATCCACCAGGTGTTCTCGGGAGCGGGACGGAAGATCAACAGGGCGACCAGCACGACGGCCCAGACCGCGGTGCCGATGGCGACGGCGGCCGTGTCGTTGGTCTTGATCGGCTCCGGATCGGGATGCCACTGCTTCACGTTGTCCAGCCTAGCTTGCAATAGGGTCTCGATCTCATTACCGACTCTTTCCGCAGCTCATCCTGCCTGTCACTGTTCGCGTCGTGAGCGACACTCGTAACGCTATCGACCGTTTCTTCCAAATCTCCCAACGAGGCTCGACCGTCTCCCGTGAGGTGCGGGGCGGCCTGGCCACGTTCTTCACCATGGCCTACATCGTGGTGCTGAACCCCATCATCATTGCCAACGGCACGGACGTGCAGAAGCAGGTCATCGGCGACGGCACGACGCCCAACGTGGCGCTCGTCGCCGCCGGGACGGCTTTCGTGGCGGGCGTGCTGACGATCCTCATGGGCGTCGTCGGCCGGGTGCCCTTCGCGATGGCGGCGGGCCTGGGCCTGAACGCCTTCGTCACCTTCAACATCGCCTCGGTGATGACCTGGGAAGAGGCCATGGGCCTGGTCTTCCTCGAAGGCGTCATCATCGCCATCCTGGTGCTGACCGGGCTTCGGACGGCGGTCTTCCACGCCATCCCGGCCCAGCTCAAGACCGCCATCAGCGTGGGCATCGGCCTGTTCATCGCGTTGATCGGCTTCGTGGACGCCGGCTTCGTGCGGCGCGTGCCCGCCGGGCCGCCTCTGGAGATGGGCATCGGGGGCAGCCTGACCTCGTGGCCGATCTTCGTGTTCGTGGTCGGCCTGCTCGTCACGGCCGTGATGGTGGCGCGCAAGGTCAAGGGCGCCATCCTGATCGGCATCGTCGGCACCACCGTGCTGGCCATCGTCGTGGAGCTGATCACCAAGTCCGGCCAGTTCTCGGCCAAGAACCCCGGCGGCTGGCAGCTGAACGTCCCGACGGTCCCCGACCAGATCTTCGGCTTCCACAACCCGCTCACGCTGTTCACGGAGTTCGACCCGTTCGGCGCGTTCAGCAGGATCTCCGTGCTGCTGGCCGTGCTGTTCGTCTTCACCCTGCTCATCACGGACTTCTTCGACACCATGGGCACCATCGTGGGCGTCGGCCGCCAGGCGGGCCTGGTGCAGGAGGACGGGACGCTGCCGCGTACCAGGGAGATCCTGCTCGTCGACTCGATCGGCGCGGCGGCCGGCGGCGCCGGGTCCGTCTCCTCCAACACCACCTACATCGAGTCGGCCGCAGGAGTCGGCGAGGGCGCCCGCACCGGTCTGGCCAGCGTGGTCACCGGGTTGCTGTTCCTCGTGGCGATCTTCTTCGCGCCGCTCGTCACGGTCGTCCCGTACGAGGCCGCCGCGCCCGCGCTGATCGTGGTCGGCTTCCTGATGATGACCTCGATCCGCGACATCGACTGGGATGACTTCGAGATCGCGATCCCGGCGTTCCTCACCGTCGTGATCATGCCGTTCACGTACTCGATCTCCAACGGCATCGGCGCCGGCTTCATCAGCTACGTGCTGATCAAGGCCGTGCGGGGCAAGGCGCGCGAGATCCACCCGCTGCTGTGGGGGGTCACGGCGCTGTTCGTCCTGTACTTCGCGATCGGCCCGATCCGCGTGCTCTTCGGCGTCTGAGCCCGCCCCTGAAGCCGCCCTGCGCGTGCGGGGCGGCTTCGAGGTACCAAGGAGGTACCAGATATTTGCTTTCGGAAATTTCTCGACATGCCGTATAGTTAGCAAAGGTAATGACACATGCTAACCAAACCCCAGCCCAAGACGGACCTGCGCAGCGACGCAGGCCTGGCTTCAGCCCTGCGCGTCTCAATGGCAAGGCTGACCAGGCGCCTACGACGACAGGCGGCAGCCCACTCGCTGACTCCCACGCAGTTCGCGACGCTCGCCGCGGTGGAACGGCATTCCGGGATAACCCCCGGCGAATTGGCCGAGCTCGAGAAGGTTCAGCCACCCTCGATGACGCGCGTGATCGCCGCCCTCGAGGAGCGCGGCCTGGTCTCCCGCAGCCCGCATCCGACCGACCGGCGACAGGTGACCGTGACGATCACCGAGGCCGCCGAGAAGCTGCTGAAGGAGGAGCGGCGCCGCAAGGAGGCGTGGCTGACGCAGCGGCTGAAGGAGCTCTCGCCGGAGGAGCGGGCGGTGCTGCGGCAGGCGGCGCCGATTCTGGAGAAGCTCAGCAGGATATAGAGCCTGAAGAACCCAAGACCGGGATGTTCCGGTCGCTCAGGATTCCTAACTACCGCATGTTCGCGGCAGGTGGCATCGTCTCCAACGTCGGCACCTGGCTGCAGCGCACCGCCCAGGACTGGCTGGTGCTCGACCTCACCCACGGCAGCGCGGCGGCGCTCGGAACGGCGACCGCGCTGCAGTTCCTGCCGATGCTGATCTTCGGGATGTTCGGCGGCGTGCTCGCCGACCGCTACCCCAAGCGGCCCATCCTCATCGCCGCCCAGTCGCTCATGGCCACCCTGGCGCTGACCATCGGTGTGCTCACCATGACGGGCTCGGCCCAGGTCTGGCACGTGTACGTGATGGCGTTCCTGCTCGGCCTGATCTCCTGCGTCGAGGTGCCCACGCGGCAGGCGTTCGTGGTCGAGATGGTCGGCCGGCGGGACCTGTCCAACGCCATCGCGCTGAACAGCTCCATCTTCAACCTCGCCCGCGTGGTCGGCCCGGCGCTCGCCGGTGTGCTGATCTACGTGCTCGGCGGCACGGGGCCCATCTTCCTGATCAACGCGACGACCTTCGGCGCGGTGATCTCCAGCCTGGTCTTCATGCGCAGATCCGAGCTGAACCTCGCCGCGCCCGTGCCCAGGGCCAAGGGCCAGCTCCGCGAAGGGCTCCGGTACGTGATCGAGCGCGAAGAGCTGCTCATGCCGGTGCTGCTGATCGGGTTCGTGTCGATGTTCTCGCAGTCGTTCTCGATGTCGATCGCGCTCATGGCGCGCGAGGTGTTCAAGGCCGGGGCGTCCTCGTTCGGGCTGGCCTCCAGCATGTTCGCGGTGGGAGCGCTCGGGGGCGCGCTGCTCGCGGCGCGCCGGGCGCGACTGTCACGCAAGGTGCTGGTGGCCGGGGCGCTCGGGTTCGGGCTCTTCCAGATCGCCACCGGGCTGGCCCCGTTCTACCCCGTCTACCTACTGCTGCTGATCCCGACCGGGATCGCGCTGATCACCATCAACACGGCCGCCAACGCCAGCGTCCAGATCGCCACGTCCCCGGACATGCGGGGCCGGGTCATGGGGATCTACATGCTGGTGTTCACCGGCGGGGCTCCCGTGGGCGCGCCGCTCATCGGCTGGCTGTCGGAGCTGGGCGGGCCGCGGGCGGGCGTGATCCTGTCCGGCGTGCTGGTGCTGGTCGGCACCGGGCTGGCGATGCTGGTGACGCGCCTGATCACCGCCCGCGTCGCGAAGCCGGCGCTCGCCGTCGCCTGAGCCCCCACCCCTGGGGCCCAGGCGGCAGGTGGGCAAGAGACAATCAGGTGGTATGAGGCTGTTCGCGGCGCTGGTGCCGCCCGACGAGATCCTGGACGAGATCTCGCGCGCCATCGCGCCGCACGTCGGGCAGGTGCCGGGGCTGCGCTGGCCCGACCGTGCCACCTGGCACATCACGCTGGGCTTCTTCGGCGAGGTGCCCGAGCAGGTGCTGCCCGAGCTGGAGGAGCGCCTGGCCCGCGCCGTACACCGCTACAGCGTCCTCGACCTGGCCTTCACCGGCTTCGGCGCCTTCTCCTCCGCCCGCCGGGCCAGGGTCTTCTGGGTGGGCGTCACGGGCGACTCCATGACGAGGCTGGCGGACTCGGTCAAGGCGGGCGCCCGGCGGGCCGGGGCCGTACAGACCGATGAGAAACGGTTCCACCCGCACCTCACGCTGGCCCGCGCCAAGACGGAGACGGACCTGCGCCCGCTGGTCGAGTCGCTGTCCGGGTTCAGCGGCTCGCCGTGGCGGGCGGAGCAGGTCCGTCTCGTCCGCAGTCACACAGGGCCCCAGGTGAGGTACGAGTCACTCGCCGAATGGGCGCTCGCACCCTCCGGGCAGAGCTAGGCTCCAGACCGTGGATCGTCCTCGCATGTGGCTGCTGCCGATTGTGCTCGGCCTGCTCCTGCTCATCGTCGTCGTCGGCGCTCTGGTGAGCTGACTTACCAGGCGTAGTCCTCGGGGGCCGTCTTGTGCCCGGGGAAGATCTCGTCGAGACGGGCCAGCGTGGCCTCGTCAAGGTCGATCTCCAGGGTGCGCAGGCTGCCCTCGAGCTGCTCCAGGGTGCGCGGGCCGATGATCGGCGCGACCACCGCCCGCTGCTTGAGCAGCCAGGCCAGGGCCACGTACGCCGGGTCCTCGCCCAGCTCGTCGCAGAGCTTCTCGTACTGCTCGATCTTGTCGCGGTGCTTCTCGAGCTGCTTGACCATGTGCTCGGAGGCCGAGCGGCCCTTGTCGATCTTGCGCAGCACGCCGCCGAGCAGGCCACCGGCCAGCGGGCTCCACGGGATCACACCGAGGCCGTAGTCCTCGCACGCGGGCAGCACCTCCAGCTCGACCGCGCGGGTGAGCAGGTTGTAGTGGGACTGCTCGCTGATGAGGCCGTTGACGTTACGCCGGGCGGCCGCCTCCTGGGCCTTGGCGATGTGCCAGCCGGCGAAGTTGGACGACCCCACGTAGATGATCTTGCCCTGCTGGCGCAGGACGTCCATCGCCTCCCAGAACTCCTCGTACGGGGTGTCCCTGTCGACGTGGTGCGCCTGGTAGATGTCGATGTAGTCGGTCTGCAGCCGCTTCAGCGAGGCGTCGCAGGCCCTGCGGATGTTGAGGGCGGACAGCTTCTGGTCGTTGGGCCAGTCGCTCATCTTGCCGTTGAGCTTGGTCGCGATGACGGTCTTCTCCCGGCGCCCGCCGCCCTGGGCGAACCACCGGCCGACGATCTGCTCGGTGATGCCCTCGCCCAGCTTCCAGCCGTACACGTTGGCCGTGTCGAAGAAGTTGATCCCCAGCTCCAACGCCCGGTCCATGATCGCGAAGGAGTCTTCCTCCGTGGTCAGGGGGCCGAAGTTCATGGTGCCGAGGCAGAGCGGACTCACCTGGAGGCCACTGCGTCCGAGGTTGACGTAATCCATGACTTCAACCCTAAAGACCTGGAGTGCACTCCAGGCCATACACTAGGTCCATGATCTCCAATGGAGCGCTGACGGACATCCGCGCTTCATGATCGCTTTACTCCGCGCCGCCGTGCCGCTGTTCCTGGCGATGGTCGCGGGCATGGTCGGCTCCCTGGTGGTCACCTCGGTGCTCGGCAAGCATGACACAGTGACGCTGGCCGCGTTCGCGGTCGTGACCGCCGTGCTCAACCCCGCCGGCGCCGCGGTGCAGGGCGCGCTGCGCGGGCTCGGGCCGTTCGTGGCCCCGTACCGGGACGACCCGGCGGCGGCCGTGCCGATCGTGCGGGACGCGCGCTGGCTCAGCCTGGCCACCGGCCTGGTCGGCGCGCTCGCCGTGATCTGCGTGCCGCTGATCGCGAGCGCCACCGGGGTGCCCGGCGAGGTGGTGCGCGAGATGGGCCTGCTGCCGTACTTCCTCGCGGTGTCCCTGCTGGTCTTCGCCTCCACCGGAGGTTCGAGCACCATCCTGATCGCGCTCGGGCACACCCGCAGCGTGCTCTGGCCGACCCTGGTCTCCGGCGTGGTGCTGGGCGGGCTCACCGTCGTGCTGGTGCCGCCGCTCGGGCTCACCGGCGTGGGCCTGGCCTGGCTGATCTCGGGCACGGCGGCGGCGCTCGTGGCGACCTACGGCGTGCGGCGCGCGCTCGGGCGGCCCGTCGGGCAGGCCCGGCCGAGGACCGGCGAGATCGTCGCCCTGGCGAAGGTCAGCATCCCGCTGGCCGGGACCGTGCTCATCAAGTTCGGGGTGCTCGGGGTCGTCACCTTCGCGGCCGGCACCACCAGCACGCGCGACACCGCCGCCCACGCGGTGCTGACCACCCTCACCGGCTTCATCATGATGGCCTCGCTCTCCGTCGCCCAGGCCGCGATGCCGGACGTGGCCCGCGCCCCCGACCCGGCGGGTGCGCGCCGGGCCAACCGCACCGCGGCCCTGCTCGCCGTCATGGGGACGCTCACCGGGGCGGGCCTGCTGCTCGGGCTCGGGGAGCCGCTGCTGACGCTGTTCAGCGACGACGCGGCGGTGCGGGAGCGCGTGCTGGGGCTGTTACCGCTGATGCTGCTGGCGTCGCTGCTGGACGCGGCCCAGGCGGTGCAGGGCTTCGGCCTCACCGCGCTCAAACGCTCCGCCGCCAGCCTGTCCTACTTCGCGATCGGGTACGGGCTGCTGGTCATGGCCGCCGTACCCGTGGCCAGGACCTGGGGGATCACCGGCCTCTGGGCGGCCATGGCGGTGGCCAACGGGCTCCTGGTGGTGCTCCAGGGCACCGGTTTCCACCGCCACAGCGCCAGGGTGGGTCGGGTCCTCGTCGGCTAGAAACCCGGCAGGATGAGGTCGCCGGACCAGGCCTTGTACGTGTACTCGTCGAGCTTGCGGATCCGGCCGGTGCCGACGTCGATCGCGTACGTGACGTCGCCGAGCGTGGGCATGCCGTCCTTCTTGCCTCCCCAGGACATGTCGCGCAGCACGTCGCTGAGCACCACTTCCGTGGGGCTGCGCCAGCCGCCGATCCGCGGGAAACGGAAGCCCTCCGGGATGTCGGTGAACTCGGCCCTGGACAGAACCTTGCCGGTGGTGACGTCGAGGGTGACGATCGCGTCGAAGTCGCGGGTCACGGTGTGGTCCTTGACCTCCTGGCCGTCGAGGTAGGCCACCGTGCGCCCGTCCGCGGACAGCTCGCTGACCTGCGACGAAGTCTGGTTCAACGGCGTCACCTTCCCGTCGTCGAACAGCCCCAGCCGGTCCTTGCCGTCAGTGACCACGACCGGGCTCCCGCCGTTGCCGATCCGGCGCACGCGCCACCCCTCGGGGATCTCGGTCA
Source organism: Nonomuraea sp. NPDC003707 (assembly GCF_053587055.1). Classification (NCBI taxonomy): domain Bacteria; kingdom Bacillati; phylum Actinomycetota; class Actinomycetes; order Streptosporangiales; family Streptosporangiaceae; genus Nonomuraea; species Nonomuraea sp. NPDC003707. Next base: position 29,511 of record NZ_JBSFNK010000004.1, read on the forward strand.
CCTGGCCCGTCTCCATGTCCACCATGGAGCTCTTCCGGGCCAGCAGGCCGAGGAAACGCCCGTCGGGGGAGAGCACCAGCACCATCCCGTTCTTCACCATCGTCTCCCGCGTGACGGTCTGCGGGGAGAGCCGGATCCGGCCGTCGGCCAGGTCCCGGACCGCGAACTTCTGGTCCTTCTCGCTGTAGTACGCGACCCGTTTGCCGTCCGAGGAGATCGTCAGGGGGGCGGCGGTGTTCATGTAGTTGTCGGGGACCTGCTCGGTGTACACGCTGAGCGCCTCGGGCATCCGGAAGCTCCCGCCGGTGCTGGTCACCAGCCGCCACTGGGCGCATTCCGTGCCGAAGGCCGGGGTGTTCTTCGGGGTCCACTCCTTGCCGCAGAAGTCGTAGTACGCGTACGCGGCCGGGTCCACGCCGGAGGCGGGGAGCACGTTCGCGATCTCGCCGCTGAACGTGGCGCCGCCCGGGGTGGTGATCAGGACGGTGGCCGTGAGCGCGGCCGCGACCAGCGACGCCAGCGCCGAGCCGAACGTCGCCGCCTTCCACCTGCGCGCCCCCCGCACCGCCCGCTCGGCCAGGTCGACCTCGGGCGCCTGGGCGGCGATCAGCTGGAGCTCGTCACGGAACCGGGTCATCGGTAGACCTCCTCGGGATCGACGTCGTGAAGCAGTTCGGCCAGCTCGGGGGCGAGGGCGCGTAAGCGGCCGAGCGCGTGGCTGGTCTGGCTCTTGACCGTGCCGGGCGAGCAGCCGAGCAGGTCGGCGGTCTCGTCGACGCTGCGGTCCTCGTAGTACCGCAGCACCAGCACGGCCCGCTGCCGTGGCGTCAGGCGCAGGAGTGCCCGCTGCAGCGCCATGCGGTGCAGGCTCTCGTCCTCGCGCCCGGCCCCGTGCCCGATCTCCGGCGGGTGCGCGGTGAGCGTCTCCTTGGCACGCCTGCGCCGCCGCCAGGAGATGTGCTCGTTGACGAGCGCCCTGCGGACGTACGCCTCCGGATTGCCGTCTTTCATCAGCTTCCGCCAGTGCCTGGCCGTCCGCATCAGAACGGTCTGCAGCAGGTCCTCGGCCTGCTGGGCGTCGCCGGTGAGCAGGTACGCGGTACGCATCAGCGCGTGCTGGCGTCCGCGGACGAACTCCCTGAAGCCCTCATATGGGTCCATGCGTCTCCTTCCACCCGCTATCAACGCGGACACGAGCGGCGGCGTTGGAGGTCGGTCTTGGGCGGCGACTCGTGGGGCATGATGTCGGAGTGGGGGATGGAGTGATGCGGGCGCTGGCCGCCGCGGGGGCTGTGGCGATGGCCACCTGTGTGCTGTTCACCGTTCCCGCCCGTGCGGCGGTGGCGGACGAGGGGATGGAGAAGCTTTTCACCTTCAAGGACCCCAAGATCACGGAGTCCAGCGGCCTGGCCGTCTCGCCGACGCACGCGGACACGTACTACACGCACAACGACAGCTCCGCCAGTCCCACCTTCTACGCCGTGGACGGCAAGGGGCGGACGCGGGCCACCTTCCAGGTGAAGGGCGCCCAGGCGAGAGACTGGGAGGCCATGGCCGCGACCAAGGACCCGGCCACGGGGCAGGCCACGCTGTGGTTCGCGGACATCGGCGACAACCTCAACGGGGCCTGGCCGGACGTCTCCATCTACCGCGTGGTGGAGCCCCAGACCATCAAGGACGCCACCCTGCCCGCGACCCGCTACCGCTTCCGCTACGCCGACGGCGGCCGCAACGCGGAAGGCATCATGATCAACCCCAAGACGGGGCGGCTCTACGTGGTGTCCAAGGAGTTCTCGGGGTCCGTCTACGCCGCGCCGAAGAAGCTCCGTACCGACAGGACGAACGTCCTGCGCAAGGTGGCCACCGCGCCTCTCATGGCCACGGACGCCGCCTACGCCCCCGACGGCTCCTCGTACGTCATCCGCACGTACTTCTCCGCCACCCTCTACCGCCCGTCGGGCGAGATGATCACCAGGGTGTCGATGCCGGAGCTGAAGCAGGCGGAGTCGATCACGTACACGGCGGACGGCAAGTCCCTGCTCACGGGCACGGAGGGGCCCCGAAGCCCGGTCTACCGCGTCACGATCCCCGGCGCCGCCCAACCCGCCACCACCGCCGCCACCCCCAGCCCGACCGCGGCCGCGCGGCAGGCCCCCGCGAAGGACGCGGGCACGACCTCCCAGGCGGCCGTCGACGCGGGCGCGACCGGCTTAACGGCCAAGGACATCCTGATCTGGATCGCCGCCGCCGCGACCGCCCTGGGCACCATCACCTTCATCGCCCGCCGCACCCGCTGACCCCACCCCATCCGGCCCCCGTCCGCCGCTCGGAATGATCGATCGTGAAACGCGATCGTTCCGATGAAAAACATGCGTTGGACTCATAGATGCTCCATCGCCCAGGCTGTCCGCATGACGGCGATGAGACCTCAAACGGACGGCCGCCTGTCGCGCGGAATGCTCCTGCTCATGTCAGTGGCGACCGGATTGGCGGTCGCCGGCAACTACTTCGCGCAGCCGCTGCTCGACCTGATCGGCCGGGAGCTGGGCGTCGGGCCGTCGCAGGCGGCGCTGGTGGTGACGGCCGCGCAGGGCGGGTACGCGCTGGGGCTGATCCTGCTGGTGCCGCTCGGCGATCTGGTGGAGCGGCGGCGGCTGGCGGTGGCGCTCTACGCGGCGACCGCGGTGTTCCTGCTGGTGTCGGCCACCGCTCCCAACGGCACGGTGCTCCTGGCCGGTACCGCCCTGACCGCGCTGACCTCGGTGGGAGCGCAGGTCGTGGTGCCGTTCGCGGCGACGCTGGCGGACCCGGCCGAGCGCGGCCGGGTGGTCGGCACCGTGATGACCGGGCTGATGCTCGGGCTGTTGCTGGCGCGCACCGCGTCCGGCGCCCTGTCGGAGGTGGGCGGGTGGCGGACGGTCTACTGGGTGAACGCGGCCCTGATGGCGCTGATGGCCGTGCTGCTGCGTACGTTCCTGCCCCGGCTCGGCGGGGACGGCGGTCGCCTGACCTACCTCGGCCTGCTGCGCTCGACGGTGGCGATGTTCCGGCACGAGCCGCTGCTGCGGTGGCGGGCGGGGATCGGCGCGTTGAGCCTCGCCTCGTTCAGCGTGCTGTGGACGGCGCTGACCTTCCTGCTGTCGGGGTCGCCGTACGACTGGCCTGAGTCGGCCATCGGCCTGTTCGGGCTGGTCGGCGTCGTGGGCGCGCTGACCGCCACGGTGGCGGGGCGGCTGGCCGACCGCGGATACGTACAGGTCGTGACCGGCGCAGGGACGGTGCTGCTGGTGGCGTCCTGGCTGGCGCTCGCGGCGGGGGCGCGGTCCCTGATCTGGCTGGTCGCCGGCGTGGTCGTCCTGGACCTGGCGCATCAGGCGGTGCTCAACAGCAGCCAGAACGTCCTGTTCGCGCTGCGGCCCGAGGCCCGCAACCGGATCAACTCGGCCTTCCTCACCGTCTTCTTCGCCGGGGGAGCGGTGGGGTCCGCGCTGGCGTCCGTTGTCTGGGTGCACGGGGGCTGGACCGGCGTGTTCGTCCTGGGCGCCGCCCTTTCGGCCGGGACCGTCGTGCTCTGGGCCCTGGAACGCATCACCGTCAAGCGGTCGGCGGGCGAATCCCCGAAGACCGTGCTCCGTACCCCCGCCACTGCCGAAGGAGAATGAGCGTGTCACGCACCGTACTGATCACCGGAGCCACCGGAACCGTGTCCACCGCGCTGATCGACGCGTTGAAAGGAGCCGAGGTCGGCCTCCGCGCGCTCGTCCGCGACGAGTCCGGCGCGGGCGGCCTGTCCGAGCAGGGGGTCGAGGTCTTCGTCGGTGACCTCGACGACGCCCGGTCGCTGCCGCCCGCCTTCGAGGGCGTGCAGGACGTGTGGCTGCTCACCCCGAACGGCCCGCGCGCCCCGGAGCACAGCATGAACGCCGGGTGGGCTGCCCGCCGGGCGGGGGTGGAGCGCGTCGTCCGCCTGTCCGTCGTCGGCGCGGCGCACGACGCGCCGAACCGCAGCGGCAGGCTGCACGCGCTGTCCGACCAGGAGCTCGAACGGCAGGGCATGCGCTGGACGATCCTGCGCCCGCACTGGTTCATGCAGAACCTGCTGAACGAGGCGGGCGACATCGCCGCCACCGGCACGTTCTCGCTGAACCTGGCCTCGGCGCGGATCGGCATGATCGACGTGCGGGACATCGCCGGGTGCGCCGCCCGCGTGCTCCTCGACGACCCCGACCGTCACCACGGCGAGACGTACACGCTCACCGGCCCGCGCTCGCTGACGTTCGACGAGGTCGCCGAGCAATTGAGGCTCGCTCTCGGCAGGTCGGTCACGTACCTGCCGGTCGGCGACGACGCCAAGCGCAAGACGCTGCTCGGCTACGGCGTCCCGACCTGGATCGTCGACATGCTGGAGGAGTACGCGCAGGCGTACGCCTCCGGCTGGGGCGACTTCACCACCGACACGGTCGCCGCCCTTCTCGGCTGCCCTCCGCGCGACATCGCCGACTTCGCCCGCGACCACGCCGCGGCGTTCACCTCGACCGGAGGCGGCAAGTGACGCGATCGATCAGGGCCCTCGGCGCGATCCTCGCCGCGCTCGCGCCGGCCGTCACCATGGGCGGCCCCGCCGGAGCGGCCGCGGACCGGCGGGCCGGGGATCTTCCGGCCTCGATCTCGCTGCCCGACGGCTTCCAGCCCGAGGGCATCGCCACCGGCGCCGGACCCTTCGCCTTCATCGGCTCCATGGCCGACGGCTCCATCTACCGCGCCGACCTGCGCACCGGGCGCGGCGCGATCATCAGCCGCGGACCCGGTACGCCGTCGCTTGGCATGAAGCTCGACTCGCGGGGCCGGCTGTTCGTGGCGGGCGGCACGGGAGGTGACGCGCGGGTCGTCGACTCCCGCACCGGCCGGGTGCTGGCCTCCTACCGGCTGGTCACCGGCCCGGCGTTCGTCAACGACGTCATCCTCACCCGGAACGCCGCGTGGTTCACCGACTCCACCAACCCGGTGCTCTACAAGCTGCCGCTGCGCGGCGGACGGCTGCCCGCCACCGCGGTGCGGATCCCGCTCACCGGGGACCTGGAGTACGGCGACGGCTTCAACGCCAACGGCATCACGCCCACTCCGGACGGCCGGGGCCTGATCGTCGTGCAGTCGAACACCGGCGGGCTGTTCCGCGTCGACCCGTCCGGCGCGACCCGCCGGGTGGACCTGCACGGCGAGTCGCTGCGGGAGGGCGACGGCCTGTTGCTGCGCGGCCGGACGTTGTACGCGGTGCAGAACCGGCTCAACGCCGTGGCTGTCCTGCGGTTGAACGCGACGGGGACCGAGGGCCGCGTCGTGCGGCGGGTGAGCGATCCCAGGTTCGACGTGCCGGCGACCGTGGCCGCCTTCGGGGCCCGGTTGTACCTCCCCAACGCCCGCTTCGACACGACGCCGACCCCGGACACGCCGTACGACGCCGTCGCCATCCCCCGGCCCTGACCTGTGTCAGGACGGCGAGGGACCCGCCCGCCGCCCCTGCCCGCGCATGGTCGCGGTGAAGAACTGTCCGCGCAGGGCCTGCCCGACCACCTCGATCGAGCGGGCCAGCCGGACCAGGCGCGGGCCCTCGTGCCGGTAGACGTCGAGCACGGCCTCGATCGCGTGCGGCGGGAGGTGCCCCTTCAGGTCGACGGCGGCCTTCCGGTAGCCGGTCCTGGCCGCCTCTACGGCGGCGTCGACGTGATAGCGCGCCATGCTGACCAGCGCGATCGGATGGCGCCGGAGGACCTCGTGCTGCCGGTAGTCCGGCGGGAGCGCGTCCAGGAGCCAGGTCGTGGCGGACAACTCCCAGTCGGGGACGCTGGGTGGCCGGACCTCGGGTGGCCACTCCGGCGGAAGATACATGCCGCCATCGTACTCATGTTCGACTGAATGTCCTGGAAAGGCCCGCTGTTCTCACCGGCTCAAGTGCTGGATCGCCCGGATATAGCGGGGACGGCCGGTTAGCCGGAAAATCGTCGTGTGACGGAGAAGATCGGAGTCGTGGGGGCGGGCATAGTCGGCCTGGCCGTGGCGCGCGAGCTGGCCAAGGCCAGGGGCGCCGAGGTGACCGTGCTGGACAAGGAGCCGCACGTCGGCGCCCACCAGACCGGCCACAACAGCGGCGTCGTCCACGCGGGCATCTACTACCCGCCGGGCTCGCTCAAGGCCCGGCTGTGCCGCGAGGGCGTGGCGCTGCTCAAGGAGTACTGCGCCGCCAACGCGCTGCCGTACGACGAGGTCGGCAAGCTGGTCGTCGCGAGCACCCGTGCCGAGCGGCCGCTGCTGAGCGCGCTGGCCGAGCGGGCGCGCGCCAACGGCGTGCCGGGCATCGCCGAGCTCGACGGGCTGGCGCTGCGCGAGATCGAGCCGCACGCGGTCGGCGTCGGCGCGATCCACTCGCCGCACACCGCGATCTGCGACTTCCCCGCGGTCGCGCGGCGGCTCGCGCTCGACGTGGAGGAGATGGGCGGGTCCGTACGCCTCTCGCATCCGGTCAGGGCGATCAGGGAGCGGTCCGGGGGCGTGGACGTGCTCGCGGCCAAGCGGAAGTTCACCTTCGACCGGCTGGTGGTCTGCGGCGGCCTGGGCACCGACACGGTGGCCGGGATGGCGGGACATCCGGGGGATGTGCGGATCGTCCCGTTCCGAGGGGAGTTCTACGCGCTCCAGGGCGCGGCCAAGGACCTCGTCCGCGGGCTGATCTATCCGGTGCCGGATCCGCGCTACCCGTTCCTGGGGGTGCATCTGACGCGCCAGATCGACGGCGGGGTGCTGGTGGGGCCGAACGCGGTGCTCGCCCTGGCCTACGAAGGCTACACCTGGCGAAATATTCGAAATTTCGGTCAAATTCTTGGCTGGCCGGGGACGCTGCGCATGGCCAGGAGCCACTGGCGTACGGGGATCAAGGAGGTCTACGGGTCCCTCGTCAAAGGCGCGTTCGTCCGGGGAGCCCGCCGCTACGTCCCCGAGCTCACCGCCGCCGACCTCGTACGGGCCCCCGGCGGCGTACGCGCCCAGGCCGTCGCCAGGGACGGCCGCCTGGTCGACGACTTCGTGGTGGACGTGCACGGCAACATCGTCCTGGTGCGCAACGCGCCCTCGCCCGCCGCCACCTCCAGCCTGGCGATTGCCCGGCACATTGCCGGAATTGTCCCAGCACTCGTCCGATGAGGGCATCCTTGGATGTGATGGAATCACGCCTGCTGATCGTCGAGGACGATCCCAACATCCTCGAGCTCCTGGCCGCGAGTCTGAGGTTCGCGGGTTTCGACGTGACCACCGCGAAGAGCGGCCACGACGCCGTCGCCGCCGTGCAACGGCACCGGCCCGACCTCGTCGTGCTCGACGTCATGCTGCCCGACCTGGACGGATTCGAGATCGTCCGGCGGCTGCGCGGCGGCGGGCTGCACACGCCCGTGGTGTTCCTGACCGCCCGTGACGAGACCGAGGACAAGATCCGCGGGCTCACGATCGGCGGCGACGACTATGTGACCAAGCCGTTCAGCCTGGAGGAGGTGGTCGCCAGGATCCACGCGGTCCTGCGCCGTACGAACGGCGACCTCCCGGCCGCCCCGCCGCGGCTGACGTTCGCCGACATCGAGCTGGACGAGGAGAGCCACGAGGTGTGGCGCGGGGGCAACGCGGTGGCGCTGTCGCCGACCGAGTTCAAGCTGCTGCGCTACTTCATGACGAACGCCGGCCGCGTCCTGTCCAAGCCGCAGATCCTCGACCACGTGTGGGACTACGACTTCCGGGGCGAGGTGGGCATCGTCGAGTCGTACGTGTCCGTGCTCCGCCGGAAGATCGACAACCGCAGCCCCCGGCTCATCCACACCCTGCGCGGTGTCGGATACGTCCTACGCCTGCCACCGAGTCCCTGATGCGCGGCCTGCCGCTCCGGATCAAGCTCATCGCGTCGATGCTGGCCCTGCTGGGGTTCGGCATGACCTTCATCGGCCTGGTGAGCGTCTCGGTGCTGCACGGCTACCTCATCGACCGGGTGGACAGCCAGCTCGGCCTGCTCAACGCCCGCATGCACAAGAAGGTCGTGAGCGACTGGCGCAAGGACAGGGAGACCTCCGAGCGGCCGATCATCATCGAGTCCGACGCGATCGTCCTGGTCAAGGAGCCGGGCGGCGATTTCCTGCCGATGCTCACCGACCGCGACGTGGACCTGAAGCCCAAGCCGGTGCTGTCGCCCTCGCCGGGCACGGAGGCGTACACGGCGCCGGCGATCAAGGGGGACGGCGAGTGGCGGGTGCTGGAGCGCGTGGTCCAGCGGCAGACGCTCGTGGTCGCGGTGGACCTGGAGGAGGTCGACGCGATCACCAGGCGGCTCGTGCTCATCGAGTTGCTGGGCGGCGGCGGCATACTGCTCCTCCTGACCGTCGCGGGCATCACGATCGTGCGGCGGAGCATGCGCCCGCTCGGCCAGATCGAGCGCACGGCCGAGGCCATCGCTGGCGGTGAGCTGGGCCGCCGGGTGCCGGACGCCGACCCGCGTACCGAGGTCGGGAGCCTGGCCAACTCGCTGAACGGGATGCTCGCCCAGATCGAGGCCGCCTTCGCGGCGCGGTCGGCGTCGGAGGCGGCGGCCCGCCGCTCCGAGGACCGCATGCGCCAGTTCGTCGGCGACGCCTCCCACGAGCTGCGCACCCCGCTGACCTCCATCCGCGGCTTCGCCGAGTACGCCAGGCAGAACCCCGGCGCCGACCCCGCCGAGCTGATGCAGCGCGTGGAGAAGGCCGCGGGCCGGATGAGCCTGCTGGTGGACGACCTGCTTTTACTGGCCAGGGTGGACCAGCAGCGGCCGCTGAAGATGCGGCCGGTGGACATGCTGGCGCTGGCCGCGGACGCCGTGCAGGACGCCAGGATCCTCGCGCCCGACCGGATCATCAAGCTGGACGTGGTCGGCGGCGCGGCCCTGATCGTCTCGGGCGACGAGGTACGCCTGCGCCAGGTCATCAGCAACCTCGTCACCAACGCGATCATCCACACCGAGCCCGGCTCGCCGATCATCGTGCGCATCGGGGCGGGCTCGGAGACGCTGTTCCTCGAGGTCGTCGACAACGGCCCCGGACTCACGCCCGAGCAGGTCGAGCACGTCTTCGAACGCTTCTACCGCGCCGACTCCGCAAGATCGCGCCGCCGTTCCGGCGAGGACCGGGGCAGCGGGCTCGGCCTGGCCATCGTGCGGGCGCTCGTCCAGGCCCACGGCGGCACGGTCACGCTGGACAGCTCGCCGGAGGCCGGCTCCACCTTCCGGGTCGAACTCCCACTCGCCTTGGAGTGAGCCTTCAGCTAACCCTCAGGTCGCTGGGTCACTCTAAGTAGGTGACGAAACCCGAGGCGCTGATCATGGTGGTGGACGACGAGCCCAGCATCAGGGACCTCCTGTCCGCCAGCCTGCGCTTCTCCGGGTTCGAGGTGCTGACCGCCGCCGACGGGCAGGAAGCCGTGGAGGTGGCCGACCGGGCCTCGCCCGACCTCGTGGTGCTCGACGTGATGCTGCCGGACCTCGACGGGTTCGAGGTGGCCAAGCGGATCGACGCCCCTGTGCTGTTCCTGACCGCGCGCGGCGACACCGAGGACAAGATCGCGGGCCTGCGGGTGGGCGACGACTACGTGACCAAGCCGTTCAGCCTGGAAGAGGTGCAGGCCAGGATCCGGGCGGTGCTGCGGCGCACGCGCGGGGAGGGCGCGCCGGCGAGCAAGCTCAAGGTGGCCGACCTGGAGCTGGACGAGGACGCCCGCGAGGTGTGGCGGGCCGGCCGGCAGGTGCGGCTGTCGCCGACGGAGTTCAAGCTGCTGCACTACTTCATGGTCAACGCGGGGCGGGTCCTGTCGAAGGCCCAGATCCTCGACCACGTCTGGAACTACGACTTCGGCGGCGACGCCGGCGTCGTCGAGTCGTACGTGTCCTACCTCAGGCGCAAGGTGGACGACGTCGAGCCGCGCCTCATCCACACCCTCCGCAGCGTCGGCTACGTGCTGCGGGAGCCGCCCGGCTAGGCGCGACACCTCGCCATCTGCGGTGGACCGCCGGACGCGGCTCACCGTAGCGTGGGTCGTATGGAGCCGCTGGCCGCGCCGGAGACTAGCGTGGGCCGTATGGATCTGCTGGCCGCGTTGGAGGCGCTGCGCCGGCCGCTGGATCGCGAGCTGTTCCCGCTGGCGGTCGGTGAGGCGGCGCGAGACCGGCGTGCGCTGCGCGAGCTGGCCGGGCAGCTCGACGACTACCTGCTGCCCCGGCTGCGCGCGCTCGACGCGCCGCTGCTGGCCGTCGTCGGCGGGTCCACGGGGGCGGGCAAGTCCACGCTGGTCAACTCGCTGGTCGGGGCCGACGTCAGCGAGCCGGGCGTGCTGCGGCCCACCACGCTCGTTCCCACGCTCGTGGTCAGCCCGGCCGACCAGACCTGGTTCATGGGCCAGAACGTGCTGCCCGGCCTGTCCCGCGCCACCGGCACCGGTCCGGGAGCGCTGCGGGTGGTCACCTCCGACGCGCTGGGCGCCGGCCTCGCGCTGCTCGACGCGCCCGACATCGACTCCGTGGTGGTCGCGAACCGGGAGCTCGCCGCCCAGCTGCTGGCCGCCGCCGATCTGTGGCTGTTCGTCACGACGGCCGCCCGTTACGCGGACGAGGTGCCGTGGAGCTTCCTGCGCTCCGCCCGCGAACGCAGCACCGCCCTGGCCCTCGTACTCGACCGGGTGCCCCCGGACGCGGTCGAGCCCATCTCGCGCGACCTGACCCGCCTCCTGGCCGAGAACGGCCTCGACGGCACGCTGCTGTTCACCGTCCCCGAGGCGGCGCTGCCCTCGGAGAAGGCCAGGCTGCCGGAGGAGACCGTGCGGCCCATCTCCTCCTGGCTCACGGGGCTGGCCACCGACGCGGCGGAGAGATCCCGCGTCGTACGCCAGACGCTGTCCGGGGCGCTCGACAGCCTGGCCACCCGGGTGCCCGCGCTGGCCGTGGCCGTCGAACGCCAGCAGGCCGCCTTCGACACCCTGCGCTCCGTCGTGGCGGGCGCCTACGCGGGCGGCATCGCCGACTTCGACGCGGGCATGCGTGACGGGTCGCTGCTGCGGGGCGAGGTGCTGGCCCGCTGGCAGGACTTCATCGGCACCGGCGACCTCATGCGCTCCCTGGAGAGCCGGGTCGGGTGGCTGCGCGACAGGATCGTCGGCTTCTTCACCGGGCAGATGCCGGAGGGCCAGCTCAGGGACGCCTTGGAGAGCGGGGTGGGGGCGCTCATCAGGGGCGCCGCCGACGGGTCCGCCGAACGCGCCCTGGAAGGCTGGTCGGCCGCGCCCGGCGGGCCCGGCCTGCTGGAGCGGCTCGGGCCGATGGAGTCCGCCCGTCTCGGCCGCGCCGCTCCCGACGTGGGCAAGCGCGCGGAGGCGACGGTCCGGGGGTGGCAGGAGTTCGTCCTGGACCTCGTACGAGAGGAAGGGCGCGAACGGCGGACGGCCGCCCGCGTGGCCTCGTTCGGGGTGAACGGGGCGGGGCTGCTGCTCATGCTGGGCGTGTTCGCCTCCACGGGCGGGCTGACCGGGATCGAGGTGGGGATCGCGGGCGGCACGAGCCTGCTGTCGCAGAAGCTGCTGGAGGCCGTCTTCGGCGACCAGGCCGTGCGGACGCTGACCGTGCGGGCGCGGGACGACCTGCGAGATCGGGTGCGGCTGCTGCTGGAGGAGGAGTCGTACCGGTTCACGGCCCAGCTGGAGGCGATGGAGCCGCCCCGGGGGACGGCGAACGCGCTGCGCGGCGCGGCCGAGCGCATCCATGCCCACCGCGCGGAGCTCCCGGCGACGGCGGCGGGCGGACAGGACGCGACCGTGGGCGGACAGGGCGCGACCGCGGGTGGAGAAGGCGCGACCACGGGTGGACAGGACGCGGGGGACACGCCGTGAAGCTGCTGCGCCGCAAGGAGGGCCCGTCCCTCGACTCCCGCCTGGCCGCCCTGCTGGAGGCCGCCGAGCTGGCCGAGGGGCGGCTGCCGGAGGAGGCGGTGTCCGGCGCGCGGACGGTCGCCGAACGGGCCGGCGTGCGCCGTACCCTCTCGATCGACCACACCGTGGCCGCGCTGGCGGGCGCGACGGGCAGCGGCAAGTCGTCGCTCTACAACGCACTCGCCGGCACGGACCTGGCGGCGGTGGGCGTCGTACGGCCCACCACCTCGGCCGCCCAGGCGGCGCTGTGGGACGGGGAGGGCTCGGGCCCGCTGCTGGACTGGCTGGACATCCCCCAGCGCCACCCCGCCGCCTCCGCCTCCGACCTGTCCGGACTCGTCCTCCTCGACCTGCCCGACCACGACTCCATCCAGGTGTCCCACCGCCTGGAGGTGGACCGGCTGGTGGAGCTGGTGGACCTCCTGGTCTGGGTGGTGGATCCGCAGAAGTACGCCGACGCCGCCCTCCACGACCGCTACCTGCGCCGGCTGGCCGCCCACCGGGGCGTCATGCTGGTGGTGCTCAACCAGGTCGACCGCCTGCCGGACAGCGCCGTCGACCGCTGTCTCCGAGACCTGCGCCGCCTCCTGGCCGAGGACGGCCTGGCGGGCGTGCCGGTCCTGGCCGTCTCCGCCCGCACCGGTGCCGGGCTCGCGGAGCTCCGCGCGCTCCTGAACGACCGCGTCGCGGAACGCAAGTCCTGGTCCACCCGCCTGGCGGCCGACATCACCACCGCCGCCGCCCGCCTCGGCGCGCCGGAGGAGGCCCCGGCGGGTCAGGCGATGGACCGGGCGCTCACGGCCGCGCTCTGCGAGGCGGCCGGGGTGCCGCTGGTCGTGGAGGCGGTGGCCAAGGGGCACCGGCACCGCGCCGTCGTGGCCACGGGCTGGCCCGTCACCCGCTGGATCCGCAAGCTCAGGCCCGACCCGCTCCGCAGGCTCCGCATCGGCACCATGGCCCCGGTGGGCGGGCCGGTGGGCGAGCTGCCCGCGGGCGGGTCCTCGGGGAAGTCGGCCGGGTCTTCGGGGCAGGGGCCTGGGGCGGAGGTAGTCGGCCGTACGTCCGTCCCGGCGGCCTCGGCCGTACAGAGGGCCAGGGTCGAGACGGCGATCAGGGACGTCGGCGAGGCGGCCGCGGCGGACCTGCCCGGCCCGTGGGCGGCGGCGGTGCGGCAGGCGGCGCGGTCCCGCTCCCAGGAGTTGACCGACGCGGTGGACCGGGTGGTGGCCACGACGTCCGCCGGCGCGACGCGGCGGCCCAGATGGTGGCGGGCCGTGAACGTCCTGCAGTGGCTGGTGTTCGCGGCCATGGTGGCCGGTGCCCTGTGGCTGGGCGGGCTGTTCGGGATGGACTACCTGCGCCTGCCCCAGCCGCCGCTCCCGACCGTGGGCGTGGTGCCGTGGCCGACGGTGCTGCTGGTGGGCGGGGCGCTGGCGGGTGTGCTGATCGCGCTGCTGTCCCGGCTGGCCGCCTGGGCGGGCGGCAGGCGGCGGGCCCGGCGTACGGCCAGAGCCCTGCGCACGGCCGTGGGCCGGGTCGGCGACGATCTCGTGCTGGCCCCCGTGCGGGGGGAGCTCGACCGGTACGCCCGCTTCACCGAGGCACTCACCCGAGCCCGCGCCTGACCCACCCGGCTCACCCGGAACGCGCGATGCCGTCGCGCCGGGAGCAGTACGGCTCACCCCGTGCCGTCGCGCCGGGAGCAGCGCGGCTCAGCGCGTGCCGTCGCGTCGGAGGAGGACGGTCGCCAGGGTCGCGCCCGCCAGTGCGAGGCCGGAGGCCGCCAGGAAGGGTGCCGAGGCCCCTAATCGTTCCCCGGCCACCCCGGCCACCCCCGACCCCAGCGCACCCCCCACGCCGATGGCCGTGGAGACCCACCCGAACGCCTCCGCCTGCGCCCCCGGCGCGAACTCGTCCACCAGCAGCGACGACGTCGTCAGCGCCGGATTGAGCGCCAGCCCCCCGCCGAACAGCACCATCCAGAACACCGGCCACGACTCCACCAGCGCCAGCGGCGCCAGCACCGCCCCGAGCGCCAGCATCAGCGCCACCAGCCGCACCCCGACCCGGGACCGCCAGGATCGGGCGCCGTAGGCGGCGGCCCCCGCGATGCCGCCCACGGACAGCGCCGCCACCAGCACCCCGGTGGCCGCGGGCGCCTGGCGGGCGGTGGCCAGCGCGGGCACGCCTACCTGCAGCGCCCCCAGCGTCCCGCCGAGCAGCAGCACCACGGCCAGCAGCACCGCCATCCGCCGGTCCGCGAACACCCGCCCGCGCTCCCGCTCGGGCCCGCGAGCCCCCGACCGCAGTGCCCGGGTGAAGCCCAGCGTCGCGGCCCCCGCGGCGACGGCCACCAGAGCCAGCCCCAGCGAGGTCGTGGTCAGCGCGATCACCACCCCGAACGCCAGCGGCCCCACCAGCATGGCCAGCTCCTGCACCAGGTAGACCAGGCTGTAGGCGGCGGTACGCCCCTCGCCCGGCACGCGTCGCCCCCATTCGAGCCGCATGCTCACGGAGACCGGCGGCAGCCCGGCCCCGGCCACCCAGGCCAGCGCCACCACGGCCCACCAGAGCCGGTCCCCGGCGGCCACGACCAGCGCGACGAGCGCGGCCACGTGCACCAGTGCGGTGACGGCCAGCACCGGCCTGGACCCACGCCGGTCCATGAGCCGCCCCTGCACCGGCCGCCCCATGCCCACCCCCATGGCGAACGCCGCCGCGGTCACCCCCGCCAGCGTCAGCGAGCCGCTCGCGCCCTGCACCACCAGCACCGTCCCGATGGGCGCCACCTGCTGCGTGAGCTGCGCCAGGAACCCCAGCACGGCCTGTGCGGGCACACCGGGCAGGCCGAGCAGGGTTCGATGACGCGGGCCTTCCATGGGCCGCACGCTATCCCGAAGATCGGGATAAATCGGGGTTGTTTCCCCCCGCGTCGAGAGAGCGGCCGATCGTGCGCAGCGCCGACAGGAGCGGGCGCAGGAGGGGATGGGCGTCGGAGCCGCGGCGTACGGCGGCGAAGACGCGGCGTTCGGGCCCCGGCGTCCGCCGGACCGCCACCCCCGTCAGCGCCATGTCGCGCAGGGCCAGCCGCGGCACCAGGGCCACCCCCGCCCCCGCCCCGACCAGGGCGACGACGGCGCGGAAGTCGTCGGAGCAGTGGGCGAGGTTCGGCGTGAAACCCGCCTGCTGGCAGGCGAACGTGATCACGTCGTGCACCGGATTGCCCGGGTAGGGGCCGATCCAGGTCTCGGAGGCGAGCGAGGTCAAGGTCGCCTCCGAGGCCAAGGGGTGGTCGTGGGGGAGCACCAGGTCGAACGGCTCGGCGTAGAGGGGCAGCCGGGACAGGCGCCGGTCGGCCGCGTCGGGGGCGCCCCGGTACTCGACCGTGACGGCCAGGTCGGCCTCGCCGTCCAGCAGCATGGCCAGGCTGTGGTCGCCCTCGGCGTCCAGCACGCGTACGTGCAGCCCGGGGGAGGTGGCGCGCAGGGCGGCGATGGCGGGGGAGAGCACGGCGCCGATCGCGGTGGCGAAGCAGGCCACGGTGACCTCGCCGGCCTCGCCCGTGGCGTACGCGGCCACCTCGGCCTTGGCGCGTTCGAGCTGGGCGAGCACCTCGTTGGCGTGGCCCAGCATGATCTTGCCGACGGCGGTGAGGTGGACGCCGCGGCCGTCACGGGTGAACAGCCGGTGGCCCACCTCGTGCTCCAGCGCGACGAGTTGCTGGGACACCGCGGAGGGGGTGAGGTGCAGCGCGGCCGCCGCGGCGGTCACCGTGCCGTGGTCGGCCACCGCCCGCAGCGTGCGCAACCGCCGCGTGTCTATCACCCGTGCTCCTTGGCCTCACTCCGTGAGGCGCGCCCGATCGCTGGGATCCGTCGCAGCGAGAATACTCACCCGCCGGTCATGACCACGCACGACCGGGTCAGGACGGCCGGGCCAGGGCGGGATGGCCGGGGCTCTGCGGCGCTCAGGGCCCCGGCGGTCGGCTGTGATCGGCGGGCGGGGTGTCAGCCGCGGGCCTGGATGAACGCCTGGACCGCGCGGTCGACGTCCTCAGCGGAGTGGGCGGCGGAGAGCTGGACGCGGATCCTGGCCTGGCCGTGCGGCACGACCGGGTACGAGAAGCCGATGACGTAGATGCCGAGGTCGAGCAGGCGTTCGGCCATCGCCGCGGCCTCGGAGGCATCGCCGATCATCACGGGCACGATCGGGTGGTCGCCGGGCAGGATGTCGAACCCGGCCTCGGCCATCTCCCCCCGGAAGCGCGCCGTGTTGGAGCGGAGCTGCTCGCGGGCCTCGTTCGAGGTCTCCAGCAGGTCGAGGATGCGCAGCGACGCCGAGGCGATGACGGGGGCGAGCGAGTTGGAGAACAGGTACGGGCGCGAGCGCTGGCGCAGCAGCTCGCAGATCTCCTTGCGGGCCGAGACGTAGCCGCCGCTGGCGCCGCCGAGCGCCTTGCCCAGGGTGCCGGTGATGATGTCGATCCGGTCGGTGACGCCGTGCAGCTCCGGCGTGCCGCGGCCGGTCGGCCCGACGAAGCCGACGGCGTGGGAGTCGTCGACCATCACCATGGCGTCGTACCGCTCGGCCAGGTCGCAGATCTCCCGCAACGGCGCGAGATATCCGTCCATGGAGAACACGCCGTCGGTCACGATCAGCCGCCGCCGCGCCTCCGACGCCTCCTTGAGCCGGGCCTCCAGCTCGGCCATGTCGCGGTTGGCGTAGCGGAAGCGCTGGGCCTTGGAGAGCCTGATGCCGTCGATGATGCTGGCGTGGTTGAGCGCGTCGGAGATCACCGCGTCCTGGGCGTCCAGCAGGGTCTCGAACACGCCGCCGTTCGCGTCGAAGCACGAGCTGTAGAGGACGGTGTCCTCCATGCCGAGGAAGTCCGACAGGCGAGCTTCGAGCTCCTTGTGCACCTCCTGGGTGCCGCAGATGAACCGTACGGACGCCATGCCGAACCCCCACCGGTCCAGCGCCTCCTTGGCCGCCTCGATCACGGTGGGGTTGTCGGCCAGGCCGAGGTAGTTGTTGGCGCAGAAGTTCAGGACCTCGCGCCCGGCGACGCTCACCGACGAGCTCTGCGGGGAGCCGATCACGCGCTCGGGCTTGAGCAGCCCGGCCTCGGTGATCTCGTCGAGCGTCGTACGCAGCTGCTCGCGCACGTTCGTGAACATTCAGGCGCTCCAATCGAGAATGACCTTGCCCGTCCGGCCACTGGCGGCCGTGTCGAAGGCGGCGTCGAAGTCTTGGTACGGGAACCGGTCGGTGATGACGGGGGTGAGGTCGAGGCCCTTCTCCAGCAGGACCGACATGTTGTACCAGGTCTCGAACATCTCCCGCCCGTACACCCCCTTGATCGTGATCATGGAGGTCACGACGGTCGCCCAGTCGACGGCGAACTCCTCGGCGGGCAGCCCGAGCATGGCGATCTTCCCCCCGTGGGTCATGTTCGCGATCATGTCGCGCATGGCCTGCGGGTTGCCGGACATCTCCAGCCCCACGTCGAAGCCCTCGCGCATGTGGAGCTGGCGCATGCCCTCGGTGATCGAGGTCCTGGAGACGTTCAGGGCGAGGGAGACGCCGAGCTTGCCGGCCAGGGCGAGCCGCTCGTCGCTGACGTCGGTGATCATCACGTTGCGCGCGCCGACGTGCGTGGCCACGGCCGCGGCCATCAGCCCGATGGGGCCCGCCCCGGTGATCAGCACGTCCTCGCCGACCAGGGGGAAGGACAGTGCGGTGTGTACGGCGTTCCCGAACGGGTCGAAGATGGCCGCCACGTCGGGGTGGACGGGGACCCGGTGCACCCAGACGTTGGAGGCGGGCAGCGTGACGTATTCGGCGAAGGCGCCGTCCCTGTTGACGCCGAGGCCCACCGTGTTGCGGCACAGGTGCCTGCGGCCCGCCATGCAGTTGCGGCACTTGCCGCACACGAGGTGGCCCTCGCCGCTGACGAGGTCGCCGACGGCGACGTCCTCGACGCCCGGCGCCACCTCGACCACGTGGCCGGAGAACTCGTGCCCGACGATCAGCGGGAGCTTCAGAGTATGCCGCGCCCAGTCATCAAATTTCCGGATATGCAGGTCGGTGCCGCAGATGCCGGTCCGCAGGACCCGGATCTTCACCTCGCCGGGACCCACCTCGGGCTCGGGCACGTCCACAAGCCAGAGGCCGGCCTCGGCCTTCTCTTTGACCAGCGCTTTCATGGCTCCATTCCCCCCAGTCCGAACCTAACGCACTGTGCCCTCTCCCCTCCCGGGATGTCCATCGAGGCTTTCTTAAGTGCCCCCACAGCTCCGCTTCACGCCCCAGCAAAGGCGTGGCGCGCGGACTCGCCGACCCTACGTATTGCTCAGAGCTGCATGATTCAAGCTGTTTATCTGCACAAATGAGTACTAGCCTGGCGTCTGCTGCGGCTGATTCGGGAAGGGACATCAGTGGAAGACCTGCGTATCGGAGTCATCGGCCTCGGGCTGCGGACGAGCCTCTCCCTGCACGCGCACCGGCCGGGCAAGGGTGCTGTCGTGACCGCGCTGTGCGACTCCGACCCGGCGGTGCTCAAGACCCAGGCGGGGCGGTTCGAGGCGGAGTTCCTGACCGGGGACTACCGCGAGCTGCTCGACCGGCCCGACCTCGACGCGATCATCGTCAACACCCCCGACGACACCCACGAGCGCATCGCCATCGACTGCCTCCAGGCCGGCAAGGCCGTCTACCTGGAGAAGCCGATGGCGATCACCGTCGAGGGCTGCGACAACGTCCTGCGCGCCGCCCGAGACACCGGCACCCGCCTGTACGTGGGCCACAACATGCGGCACATGGGCGTGGTCCGGCTCATGCGCGACATCATCCGCAAGGGCGACATCGGCGAGCCGAAGACCGTCTGGGTGCGCCACTTCGTCTCCTACGGCGGCGACTACTACTTCAAGGACTGGCACGCCGACCGCACCCGCACCACGGGCCTGCTGCTGCAGAAGGCGGCCCACGACCTGGACGTCATCCACTGGCTCGCCGGCGGCTACACGACCAGGGTGAACGCGTTCGGCGACCTCATGGTCTACGGCGACCTGCCGCGCCGCGAGCCCGGCACGCCGCGACCCGACGGGTGGCTGGAGGAGTACGAGTGGCCGCCGACCTCGCGCACCGGCCTGCACCACGTCGTGGACGTCGAGGACGTCTCGGTGATGAACATGAGGCTCGACAACGGCGTCATCGCCGCCTACCAGCAGTGCCACTTCACGCCCGACTACGTGCGCAACTACACGGTCATCGGCACGGAGGGCCGCCTGGAGAACTTCGGCGACGAGCCCGGGGACACGGTCAAGGTCTGGAACCGAGGCCCCACGGCCTACCGGGACGACTGCGACATCGCGTACAAGGTGCCTCCGGCGGAGGGATCGCACGGGGGAGCGGACGCGCAGATCGTGGCGGAGTTCTGCCGGTTTATCCGGGACGGCGGCGCGACGGACACCTCGCCGGTGGCGGCCAGGATGAGCGTGGCGGCGGGCTACATGGCCACGATGTCGCTGCGCAACGGCGGCATGCCGTACGACGTGCCGCCGCTTGACGCGGAGCTGGCCGCGTACTTCGACAACGGCCAGAGCTGATCCCGCGGGAACCCGGCGCGTCGCGCGGACAGTAGACAGATGTGGATATGTCGATGCGTGCCCGCATACGCGACGGGGACCAGGCGGCGTTCGGCGAGCTCTTCGACGACTGCGCGAAATCCGTCTACAACCACGCCTTCCGCCTGACCGCCAACTGGTCCACGGCCGAGGACGTGATGGCGCTGACGTTCCTCGAAGCCTGGCGGTTACGGGGCCGGATCGACCCCGAGGGCGGCTCGCTGCGCCCCTGGCTGCTCGGCATCGCCACCAACGTGGCCCGCAACGTGCGCCGGGCCGCCCGCAGGCACGACGACGCGCTGGCCAGGCTGCCCAGGGGCGAGCAGGTGCCCGACTTCGCCGACGAGGTCGTGGGCCGCATCGACGACGCCGGGCGGCTGGCGGCGGTGCGGCAGGCGTACGGGCGGCTGCGCCGCCAGGAGCAGGACGTGTTCGCGCTGTGCGTCTGGGCCGGGCTCGACTACGCCCAGGCGGCCGAGGCACTCGGCATCCCCGTCGGCACCGTGCGCTCCCGGCTGTCGCGGGCCAGGAAGAAACTCGCGGCCGCCGGGGAACCGCCGCCGGCGACCCGACAGGTAGTAGGTGAACCCGGCCCCGACAAGGAGGAGATCCGATGAGCCGGCCGACCGAACGCGATCTTCCCGAGGGCCGTCACCGACTGCTCAAGGAGTTCGTGATGACCGAGATCGACCGCAGGCCCGCCCGCAGGCGACTCCCGCGCCCCGCCCTCCTGGCCCCCGTCGCGGGGCTGGCGGCCGCCGCCGCGGTGGCGGTTCCGCTGCTGCTCGGCGGCGCTCCGGCGTACGCCGTGACCAAGGGGCCCGACGGCCTCATCCGCATCACCATCAACGAGGCCAAGGATCCGAAGAGGCTCCAGGAGGACCTGCGGGCCATGGGGGCGAACGTGGTGGTGGACTACATCCCCCATGGCAAGAAGTGCAGCCCGCAGCCGCGCAGCAGCCACTTCCTCAGCAACGACGAGGCGCCGCTGTCGGTGTTCCCGGCGCCGAAGGGCTGGGAGCCGACCGAGGACATGGAGCCGGGTTTCTTCATCGACCCGAAGGTCATCGGGCCCGGGCAGACGGGGGTGCTGGAGTTCAGCGTCGGGGAGGTCGGGGGCGGCGTGGTGGCGGGCGTCTGGGCCCGCGTCGGTGAGGGCCCCATCGCGGACTGCGAGCTGGTGGACACCACGGACGCCCCCCTCTCGCACTGACCCGTCCCCGGGTCAGCGGGCCTTGACCGAGGCGTCCTCCGGCGGGAGCTCCCGAGGGGAGGCGCGGAGCCAGCGGGAGCCGTACGGGTCCATCGGGAGCCGTACGGAGCCCTCGGCCGAGACCTCCAGCGTGCCGTCCACCAGGAGGTCCGTGAGCTGGTGGCCCTCAAGTCCCTCCAGGATCAGCTCCGCGTCCCTGACCGTGTCGCAGAGGTTGTGCGCGACCACCACCGTGGCCCCGTCGGCGTCGCAGCGGTGGGCGAGGACCGCCCGGTCGCCGGTCTCCAGCACGGTGCAGTCGCCCCACGCCAGCTCGGGGCACTCCCGGTAGCGCTCGATGAGCAGCTGGAACCAGCGCAGCAGCGAGTCCACGTCCCGCTTCTGGTCGGCCACGTTGACGCGGTCGGGGGCGAAGGAGCCCTCCGGGATCTCGCGTACCGGCTCGGCCTGGGTGAAGCCGCCGTCCGCGGACCACTGCATCGGGACGCGGACCGCCATGCGGCCCTCCGCGTCGAGGTTCTCGCCCATGCCGATCTCCTCGCCGTAGAAGATCACCGGCGTGCCCGGCAGCGAGAACAGCAGGCTGTAGGCCATCTTCATGCGCCGCAGGTCCCCGCCGAGCATCGTCGGCAGCCGGCGGCGCAGGCCGCGGCCGAAGATCTGCATGTCCTCGCGCGGGCCGAACGCCTCGAAGACGTCCTGCCGCTCCTCGTCCGTGAGCTTGTCCAAAGTGAGCTCGTCGTGGTTGCGCAGGAACACGGCCCACTGGCAGTCCTTCGGCGGCTCGGGGCGCTCGCGCAGGGCGTCGGCGAGGGGCGTGGCGTCGTTGCGCGCCAGCGACAGCCAGGCGTTCTGCATGCCGATGAAGTCGAAGCACATGGTGAGCTGGTCGCCCAGGCCCTCTCCGAAGAACCGGGTCAGGTCCTTGTACGGGACGTTGACCTCGCCCAGCAGGATCGACCCGCCCTTGCGCCGCGTCATGAACGCCCGCAGGTCCGCCAGGAACTCGTGGGGGTTCGCCAGCTTCGGATCGACGTTCTCGATGAGGAACGGCACCGCGTCGACCCTGAACCCGGACAGCCCGAGCTCCATCCAGAAGCCGAGGATGCGCGCGATCTCGTCCCTGACCTCGGGGTTGCCGACGTTCAGATCCGGCTGGTGCCGGTAGAAGCTGTGCAGGTAGTACTGTCCGGACCCCTCGTCGTACTGCCAGACGCTGTTCTCCTTGTCGGGGAAGACGATCTGCGAGGGGTCGTCGGGCTCCGGGGAGTCGGACCAGACGTACCAGTCGCGCATGGGGGAGTCCCGGCTCGACCGGGCCTCCACGAACCAGGGGTGCCGGTCGGAGGTGTGGTTGACGACGAGGTCCGCGATCACCCGCAGCCCCCTGTCGGTGGCGGTGCGCATGAACTCCACGAAGTCGCCCAGCGTGCCCAGCCGCGGGTCGATCCGGTAGAAGTCGGTGATGTCGTATCCGTCGTCCCGGTTGGGGGTGGGGAAGAACGGCATGAGCCAGAGACACGTCACGCCGAGCCCTGCGAGGTAGTCGACCTGCTGCGTCAGCCCGCGGAAGTCGCCCACGCCGTCGTCGTTCCCGTCCTTGAACGTCTCCACGTCGAGGCAGTAGACGACGGCGTTCTTCCACCAGACGTCGGAGGTGTACGTCAGTCGCATGGCTGGCCGCTACCCGCCACGCGCGCGCTCAGACCGCCGTATCCGCAGGAGGTTCAGGTACGGGTGCTCGCCTGGACGGCCTGCCTGGCCCGCAGCGCGATCTCCAGCTCGAAGCGGATGTCCGGATCGGCGAGCTGGTCGCCGAACAGCTCCTCGAGCTGCCGCAGCCGGTAGCGCACGGTCTGCGGGTGCACGTGCAGCGTGGCGGCCACCTCGCCCGCGCCCCGGCCGTGCCGCAGCCAGGCCAGCAGCGTCTCCGCGAGCCGGTCCTGCTGGGCGGGCCGCAGGTCGGCCAGGGGTGCCAGCCGCGCTTCCGCCAGCGTGCCGACCAGCTCCTCGTCCTTGAACACCACCAGCGTCGCCATGTGGTCCGCGCACCGCAGCGGCCCCCGGGGCAGGATGCCGCGCCGCGACAGCTCCAGGGCCTCTCCGGCCCAGCGCAGCGAGGTCGCGGCGGCCGAGAGGGGCACGGCGGGGCCGATCGCGGCCTGGCGTCCGCGCAACGCCTGGTCGAGCAGCTGAGCCTGGCCGGGACCGGTGGGGTCGGGCGCGAGCAGGCAGGGCACGGGCCTGTCCAGCCCGGTGAGCACGTCGGGCGGCAGCGCGGGGGCGCGGTAGGCGCCGTGCCGGTCGTCGAACGCCACGCAGGCGACCGTCCTGGGCTGCCGCCACCCGGCGGCCTTGGCCAGCTCGGCGATGGCCTCCGCGCTGGCGGGCGGGCGGCTGAGCAGCAGGTCGAGCAGGCGGCCGCGGCGGCGTTCTGTCTCGCCCGCGGCGTGCGCCCTGGCCTTCTCGAAGCCCTCGGCCGCCGCGTCGGCGAGCTGGTCGAGGTAGACGAAGATGGCCTCGCCCAGGTCGTACAGGGTCTGCGGGGACAGCCGCAGCGGCTCGGCGAGCTCGGTCAGCCGCCGCCAGCAGACCCGGGCGCCGAGCCGCATCGCGGTCTGCAGCGGCTCGAGGTTGCGGCCCTCGGCCGCCTCGC
This sequence comes from Nonomuraea sp. NPDC003707, assembly GCF_053587055.1. Taxonomy (NCBI): domain Bacteria; kingdom Bacillati; phylum Actinomycetota; class Actinomycetes; order Streptosporangiales; family Streptosporangiaceae; genus Nonomuraea; species Nonomuraea sp. NPDC003707. The sequence goes on from NZ_JBSFNK010000004.1 coordinate 52,978, forward strand.
CCCTGCCGATCATGCGGAACGGCTCGGGGTCCCAGGGGGCGCCGGGGTTCTCGACGCGGTCGAGGAAGCCCTCTATGGCCTGCTCGGCCGCCATCCTGACGACCTTGATGTAGAGCTCGTCCGATGGCCTGGCGTACTCGGGGATCCGGGTCTGGATCTCCTCGATCACCTCTGCCGAGACCCTGCCGATGCCCGCCCTGAGCGCCTGCACGGGGATTTCACTCGTGATGACCATCGTCCCTCCCGTCGCCATTGTGACCCAGGCAACAGGAGAATGTGTAGCAAGAGCTTGTTTTTGTCACTTCTGGAGGAAAGCGGCGAACTCCTCCAGGTCGATCAGGCCGTCGCCGTCCTTGTCGAGCTTCAGCACGCCTTCCTGGGCGGCCTCCAGGGTCACCGGCTGGCCGAGCACCTCCATCAGCTTCACGAGCTCGACGGCGGAGATGCGGCCGTCCTTGTCGGCGTCGATGAGGTCGAAGGTGATGGCGTAATCGCTCATGGGGGTCACCCTTCCACGTGAATGGATGTCGCGTCAGACCTTAGTGGCGACCCGTCGTAGCGCGTCGACGAATGCCATGACTTGTGGGCTCACATCCCCTTCTCGCCAGGCGATGGCGAGCTGCCCGGGAGCCAGCCCGGTCACCGGGCGGTAAGCCATCCCGGGCCGGTTGTAGAGCGCGGCGTTCCCCTCGGCGACCAGCACCACCCCGAACCCGCTGGTCACGGCCTCGAACACCTCCTCCGGCGTGTTCGCGGTGAACCCGACGACCGGCTCGTCGTCGCGGGCGTCCCGCGCGAGCCAGAAGTCCCGCAGCGGCCCGGCCTCCGGCGGCAGGGCGATGAACGGCTCGTCGCGCAGCGCCTCGAACGGGATCTCCGCCAGCTCCGCGAGCGGATGGCCGTCCGGCATGGCCACCCCTCTGCCCTCGGTGGCCAGCACGTACGTCCGCAGCCCCGGCGGCACCGGCAGCCAGATGAACGCCACGTCGGAGGACCCGTCGGCCAGCCCGCCGCTGGGGTCGTCCCAGCCCACCAGCCTGAGCGACACCTCCCATCCCGGCATCGCCGTACGGAACCCCCGCAGCGCCTCCTGCTGCAGCCCTCTGCCCACGGCCGTCTGCATCCCGATCACCAGCGTCCCGGCGGGCGCCGCGGCCCGCGCGGACTCGACCCCGCTCGTCCACCGTTCGAGCAGGTCGCGGACGATCGGCAGGAGCGCCTCGCCCTGCCTGGTGAGCACCACGCCGCTGTGCACCCGGTCGAACAGGCGGAAGCCGAGCTGCCGCTCCAGCACCCTGAGCTGCTTGGACAGCGCCGGTTGGGACACGAAGAGCCGCTCCGAGGCCCGCGTCACGTTCAGCTCCTCGGCCACGGCCATGAAGTAGCGCAGCTCACGCAGGTGCACGTCCATAACCAATGGTTATACCAAGGGGTCTTGGACGCGGCAGAGGCGCGCGCAGCAGGATCGAGGCCATGAAGACACGTACTCTTGGCAGCTTGCGGGTTCCCGCCATCGGCTTCGGCGCCATGGTCCTGTCGCCGGGCGTCTACGGGGACGTCGACGACGCCCGCGCCGAGGTGGCGCTCAAGGCCGCGCTCGACGGGGGCGCGACCCACGTGGACACCAGCGACGCGTACGGCGTGGACGGCCACAACGAGCGCCTCGTGGGCCGGGCGATCAAGGGCCGCAGGGACGAGGTGGTGGTCGCGACCAAGTTCGGGCTCGCGATCCCCGAGGGTGAGCCGGGCAGGTCGCACCCGGTCGGTTACGCGTTCAACGAGCTACGGGTGAACGCCGACCCCCGCCTGATCCGGCGCTACGCGGAGCGCAGCCTGCGCAACCTCGACACGGACGTGATCGACCTCTACTACTCGCACTATCCCGACCCCGGCGTGCCGATCGAGGACATGACCGGCGCGCTGGCCGAGCTGGTGCGGGACGGGCTGGTCAAGCACATCGGCCTGTCCAACGTGACGGCCGCCCAGCTCAGGGCCGCGCACGCGGTCCACCCCGTGACGGCCGTGCAGAACGAGTGGTCGATGTGGCGCCCCCTCGATCCCGGCCTGCCGGCCGCCGCGCGGGAGCTCGGCGTGGGGATCGTGGCGTGGAGCCCGCTCGGCACCGGCTTCCTGACGGGCACCGTGGAGGCGCTCGCCGAGGGCGACTTCCGGCACAACGCGCCCCGCTTCTCGGCGGAGAACCTGGCGGGCAACAACGACCGCTACGCCCCGATCAGGGCCCTGGCGGCGCAGCTCGGCATCACGCCCGCCCAGCTCGCCCTGGCCTGGCTGCTGCACCAGGACGAGCACGTGGTGACCATCCCCGGCAGCCGCACTCCCGCCCACATCGAGGAGAACCTGGCGGCGGCCGACCTCACCCTCCACGCCGACACGCTGGCCAGGGTCGACGAGGCCCTCGCCAAGTTCGAGGTGACGGGCGGGACGCTCCTGTGAACGCGGCCGGCCAGGGCGCGCATCGCGCTCCTGGCCGGTCTCGTACGTCTTCGGTATGTCTCAGGCGGCGTGCAGGTAGACCTGGCCGAAGACCTCCGACAGGTTCTTCAGGTCGGTGGCCACGTCGACCTCGGGGTTGGCCGGGTCGTAGATGGTCGCCAGGCGGGGGCGGACCGCGTCGAGCTTCTTGAGCTGGTCCCAGGTGACGTTGGCGGCCCACTTCTCGCCGTACACCCGGCTGACCTGGCCCTGGTCGTTCTGCCAGCGGGTCCACAGGGTGACCGTCTCGGCGGCGTCGTCCTGGAGCGGGGAGGCGATGCGCTCGGTGATCGCCTTGGTGGCCTGCTCCTCGTTGAGGTTGGAGGTGCCGGCGGTGGCGAAGGAGGCGTCCTCGCTGGCGATCTGCGCGTAGGCGTCCCAGGCGCGGGCGCGGACCTGGATCCACTGGTTGCGCTGGGCCTCGGTGGCGTCGATCTTCCAGGTGGCGTACTCGGTGCCCAGGTGGCCGTCGTCCAGGGAGAGCTGGTCGATCAGGCCCTTGGAGAGCCAGGCGCCGATGCGGTCGGGGTCGAGCAGCGGGTACTTCTTGGTCATCTCGGTCTTGCAGGCGTCGTTCGCGCCGCAGCCGAACAGCGGCACCACCGTGTGCGCCGACAGCTTCTTGCCCGGCACCGCGGTACGCAGCGCGACCGTGGCCTCATTCACGAACTTGTCCAGCTCGTCCGCCGTCGCGAACGTCTTGTTGTAGCCGAGCTGCGAGGTGAACCGGATGCCGATCACCCCGGGTTGCGTGGCGACCAGCGCGGCGATCTTCTTGACGCCCTCGGCCAGCTTGCCGGCCTTGTAGTCGTCGGCCAGCTCGGTCTCGATCCACAGGCGCATGGTCGTCTGGACGGCGGCCTGCGCGGCCTTGCCGGCCGGGGTCTCCTGCGCGGACTCCTTCTCGGCGGCGCTGATGCCGGTGGGGTCGACGTAGCCGCACTGGTCGCCGTTCTGGCACTCAGGCGTGCCGCCGTCCTCGGCGCCGGAGACGTCCGGGGAGTCGACGTCGTGCATCTCGCCGTCGCCCTCGGAGTCGGTCGGGCAGGAGTTGCCCTCCTCGGTGCAGTCCACCAGGATCGAGTTCGAGGGACCGGCTTCCTGCATGTGCTCGCCGTCGTTGTCCAGCCAGAACTTCGCGATGTCCGCGGCCTCCTCGGGGGTGGCCAGCCATCGGCAGACGACGTACGCCGGGGTGTCGGCCGACATCAGGTCGTTGCAGCCTCGGGGGTCGTCCTCCGACCACGCCGGGACGCCGACACCCAGGAGCGAGAGGGCTAATCCGATGACGAAGATCTGCCGCAGCCGCTTTCGCATGGCACCTTTACTTCCAGGGGATGATCGTGGGCATATCGCACACTATCCGGACGATCAATAACGTTCAATGAGATCTATGGCTTCTTCACGCACTATTCGACGCGAAGTAGCCGCGCTTGTTACGAGAACTCAGTCGTCCACCTCGACCCACGTCCAGCCCGCGCCGCCGGGGTCGGCGCGTACCGCCCGGGTGCGCCCCGCCGCCACCTTCACCCATCCCGGCTGCGGAGGCTCGGCGGGCACCGGCACCGGATCGGTGTCCGCGCCGAAGACGGCCGGCCGTCCCTTGACGGTGATCGCGGGCCGCCCGCCCGTCAACGGGCGCCGATCGCCCTGGGGAGCGGGCGGGAGTGAGGGCCTCTCGCGGGGCGGCTCGACCTCGTGAACGCTCGGGGACGCGGCGGGGGATCGGGCGCGCAGCGGCCACCAGTTCGCCGGGCCCAGCAGCCGCAGGGCGGCGGGCACCAGCAGCAGCCGCACCAGCACGGCGTCCACCGCCACCGCCACGCACAGACCCACCCCGAGCAGCCGCACCACCGCGATCCCGGCCGTCGCGAACGCCCCGCCGGCCGCCACCGTCAGCAGCGCCGCACCGATGATCACCTCCCGTGGCTCCGCCACCCCGGAGTCCCCCGTACGCGCCTCCGAGACCAGGAACACCTGGTGGACGACCGACAGCCCGAACGCCACGACCCCGATCAGCAGCGCGACGGAGACGTCCAGGGGGCCGGCGAAACCCAGGAAGCCGCTCCGGAACACCCACCCGATCACCCCGAACGACGCAGCGGCCGACAGCAGGCTCGCGATCACCGCCGGAACGGGCAGCACCAGCGACCCGAAGGCGAGCGACAGCACCGCCGCCATCACCGAGCACACCACCACCGCCAGCCACGGCATCGTGCCGGAGAGCCCGGCCAGGAGGTCCAGCCGCGCCGCGACGGGCCCGCCGACCACGACCTGCCGGACGTCCGGCCCCGCGGCCGCGGATCTGATCGCGGCGACCAGGTCCCCGGCCTGCGCCGACAGGGGATCGAGGTCGTGGCGGACGGCCAGCCGCACGGCGCGGTTCGGCCGCGAGAGGCCCGCCGTCTCGACCCCGGTGACGTGCGGCAGCCGTTCCAGCCGCTCCGTGATGGGGCGGACGTCGAGCGCGGTGACGGCGGTGCCGTCCAGCGGCTCCACCACGACGTGCACGTCGATCGGCGACAGGGCGTTCCTGGCGAAGTCGCGGTCGATCGTCTCTGTCACCCGGCGGCCCTCGGAGGCGGCGGGCAGCGCCCGGTGGTCCGCGTTCCCGAACTCGACGCGCAGCAGCGGTCCCGCCAGCGCGACCAGCACGATCGTCACCGCCATCAGGTACACGACCGGCCGGCGCGCCACGCCGTCCCACAGCCCGCCGTCCCGCCGTACGGACACGGGCCTGACGCGCAGCGCGTCCACGCGCCGCCCGAGCACCCCCAGCAGGGCGGGCGCCACGAGCACCGCGACCACCGAGGCGACCAGCGCCACGGCCGCCGCCGCCAGCCCGAGCGAGCCCAGGAACGGCTGCGGGAACAGCGTCAGCCCCAGCAGCGACGCGGCCACGCTCACCCCGGCCACGCCCACGGTCCGCCCGGCCGTGGCCACCGTGCCCGCCACGGCCTGCTCGTTCGACGCCCCGCCCCCGATCTCCTCCCTGAACGCCCTGAGCAGGAGCAGCGAGTACGCCGCCGCCAGCCCGAGCCCGAGGAGCACGACGGCATAGAAGGAGTAGACGGACACCCCGGGCAGCAGCGCCAGCGCGCCGAGCACCGCGAGCAGCCCCACGACCAGCGGCAACAGGGCCGCCACCAGGCTCCCGAACACCACCACGAGCAGCACCAGCAGCACCGGCGCCGCGACCGCCGCCGCGCGGGCCAGGTCGGCGGCGGCCTCGCCGTCGAGCTCGGCCTGCACCGGCACCGGCCCGCCGACCGCGACGCGCAGGTTCTTGACGGCCCTGAGCCGCGCCGCGACCGCCGCGTAGCTCGCCCGCTTGGCGCCCTTCAGCGTGACGATCGCGTACGTCGAGTGCCCGTCCCCGGACACCATCGCCTTCGACCCGGTCGTCCAGTACGTGGCCATCCCGCGCACGTACTCGGCCGGCAGCCCGCGCAGCGAGTCGTGCACCGCCTTCTTGTAGCGCGGGTCGCGCACCTTGACCGCCGGGTGCCGGTAGAGGACGACCACGTCGGGGCTCTGGCCGGCGTACCACTCCGCGCTCCAGCGCGCGGCGGTCGCCGAGTCGGCGCGCGGGTCCTCGAAGCCGCCGCCCACCGCCTGCCCGGACAGCGCCAGCGGCGCGACGAGCAGGGCCGCCACCAGGCTGAGCGCCAGCAGCGTCCATCTACCGCGATAGACCAGCCGCCCCAATGGAGTCCCCTCGCCGACAGCAGGGTCCTAGCAAATTACGGGAGATCGAGGCTGGATTCTTGCCAAACACGCACATATTCCGCTTCCGGTCTTGTCAGCGGGACCCAATATTCAGGCGACATCGGCGAGAGAACTCGGCAGAATGGTGGGGTTTGACTGTTTTCAGGGGGGCGTGCCGGTGCACAGTTATCTCAGCGATCTCGGGTTGCTCCGGGATCGCCGTTTCGCGCTGCTGCTGTCGGCGCGGACCCTGTCGGTCCTGGGCAGCGCGTTCGCCCCGGTGGCCCTGGCGTTCGGCGTGCTCGGCCTGCCCGGCGCCACCGCCGCGACCCTGTCCGTCGTGCTCACCGCCGAGTCGGTGCCCATGATCGTGTTCATCCTGTTCGGCGGGGTGCTCGCGGACCGGCTGCCGCGCAAGTGGGTGATGATGGCCGGTGAGTCCCTGATGGCGATGGGGTTCTTCGCGCTGGGCGCGATGCTGCTCGCCGGCTGGACCCCGCTGCCCGCGCTGTCCGCGGCGGCGGCGGTGACCGGGGTGGGCATTGCGATCATGTTCCCGGCGCTGACCGGGATCATCCCCGAGGTCGTGCCGCCCGACCGGCTGCAGGCCGGCAACGCCCTGCTCGGCCTGGGCCAGAACGCCTCGCGGGTGGCGGGCGCGGTGCTGGGCGGCGGCACGGTGGTGCTGTTCGGTGGCGGCTGGGCGCTGGTGGTGAGCGGCGCGATGTTCGCGGTGGCGGGCGCGCTGCTGGCGCTGCTGCGGATGGAGCCGGTCGCGAACCGGCGGGAGCGGCACTCGGTGCTGGCCGACCTGCGGGACGGCTGGCGGGAGTTCAGCTCGCGGCAGTGGATCTGGGTGGTGGTCGCGCAGTTCTCACTGATGGTCATGGCCATCCAGGCCGGTCACGGGGTGCTCGGCCCGCTGATCGCGAAGGAGACGCTGGGCGGGCCCGCGGCCTGGTCGGCGTTCCTGGCGGGCGAGGCGGTCGGGACGATCGTCGGCGTGCTGGTCGCGATGCGGCTGCGGCCACGCCGGCCGATCCTGGTGGCCGTGCTGCTCTGCCTGCCGCCCGCGCTGCCGTACGTGCTGCTGGGGTTGGACGCGCCGCTCTGGGCGATCGTGGCCGGGGCGTTCGTGCTGGGCGTGTGCTTCGACGTGTTCGGCGTCCTGTGGCAGACCACGATGCAGCGCGAGGTCCCGTCCGAGTCGCTGTCGCGGGTGAGCTCGTACGACATGCTCGGGTCGATGATGTTCGGGCCGATCGGGCTGCTGGTGGCGGGGCAGGCGGCCGACCTGTTCGGCACGGAGGAGACGCTGCTCGCCTGTGCCGTCATCATCGTGCTGTCCACCCTTGCCGCCCTGCTGGCTCCCGGGGTGCGCAACCTACGCGCCCCGGAGCGGGAGCCGATCTCAAGCTGACCTGAAGTAGGCGTTGGCCCTGGGCTGGAACATCAGCGTCACCGCCCCCAGCACGGCCACCACGTGCAGGATCCGGCTGCCCGCGAAGATCAGCCCCATCGCGTCCGTCCCGGCGACGGCCTCGGCGATCGAGCCGCCGGCCAGCAGCCACTGGACGGGGCCGATCACGAGAGAGAGCGTGCCGAAGACGCCGAGTGTCACGCCGAGGGTCCAGCGCGCCCAGTTCGCCCCGGCCTTGAGCCGCAGTGCCAGGAAGGCGGCCCCCGCGAACACCGCCAGCCGGATCCCGACCTGCGGCAGCAGTTCGGCGACCGTGGAGGCGCCCGTGTACAGCTGCTCGGAGACCACCAGCACGGTCTCCAGCGCCCCGAAAGCGACGGCGACCAGCCAGAGCATGGCGGCGGTGTGGACGACGGGCGGCGGGTCGGTTCTGCGGGGGTTGTCGAGGACGGTGGTCATGGCGTGGCCTCCAAAGGTGAATGACTACGCCTGAAGTGTCCGCTTTCGGGCGGGGTGGGGGCATGCCCGCTGGCCGCCGAGTTCCGGTGAGGCGAGCCCTACCACGCGTGCGCCGGAGGGCAGGCTCAGGCGATGATCAGCCGTACCACGACGCCCGCGCAGTTTCCCGCCACGCAGATCCGCACCGGCACCTCGGAGATGCCCGCGGCCGCGGGCACGCCGCTCACGTGGCCGTCGGGCCCGATGATCACGTCGCGGGGCAGCGTGGCGCGGTCGGTCACGGTGAACGTCGGCAGCACGCCGGACGGGCCGCCGTTGATGCCGATCTCCCCGTTCAGCGGGGTGCCGGCCCGGCCGGGGAAGGTCAGCTCGCGCGGCTCCCACGGCACGTTGCCGAGCACGACGAAGGTGAGCCGCTGGTCCTGGCACGACTGCCCCTCGCACATCCGGACGGCGGCGAGGTACGTGCCGGGGCGCTGCGGCTTGCCGTACAGCCGGCCGCTCTGGTCGACCCTGATCCCGACCGCGAGGTAGCCGGGGCGGAACGTGACGCCCTTCGCGGCGGGCAGGAGCTGCTGGTGCACCTCGATGCCCTCGGTGACGTAGAAGGTGTCCTCGACCAGGCTCCCGTGCACGGGGTCGAGGGGGAGCTGCCGGGACATCGGCGTCATGGTGAGCGTGGGCACGGCGGCGGACAACGCGCACACGGCGAAGCCCGCGAGCAGGAACACCCACCACTGCCGCATAACCACCCCCCCGACCTCTTCCCCCGGGTAAGTACCCTCACCAGCGCGAACAGTCACTGGATAATCGGTCGCATGGCCGCTGAATCCGCTCAGACCCTGGAACGCGGGCTTCGCCTGCTGAGACTGCTCGCCGACGGGAGGGGCGGCCGGACGCCGACCGAGCTGAGCGCCGAGCTGTCGCTGAGCCGTCCCGTGGTGTACCGGCTGCTGACGACGCTGATGAACGAGGGGTTCGTGCGGCGGGACGCCGAGGGGCGGGTGCACCTCGGGTTCGGGGTGCTGGTGCTGGCGCAGGCCGTGCAGCCGCTGCTGCGGGCCGCGGCGGTGCCGACGCTGCGGCGGCTGGCCGAGGCCGTGGGCGCGACCGCGCACCTGACCGTGGCCGAGGGCGACGACGGGCTGGCCGTGGCGGTGGTGGAGCCGTCCTGGACCGACATGCACGTGGCCTACCGCGAGGGCTCGCGCCATCCGCTGACGAAAGGCGCGGCGGGGCAGGCGATCCTGGCGCTGCGCGAGGGGCGTGACGACTACTTCGCGACGGAGGGGCAGTTGCAGGAAGGTGCGCGGGGCGTCGCCGCGCCTGTCACCGGGCTGCCCTGGTTGGAGGCGTCGGTGGGGGTGGTGACGTTCGGGCCGCTCGAGGAGTCCACGGGCCCTCGGGTGGCCGCCGCCGCCGCCGAGCTGGCCGCCGCGCTGGGTTGACATCTCCAGGCCGATGGCGGACGGTTGTTACATATAAAGGACATATCCGTCCGATAAACGGACACCATGGAGGCAGCGGATGCCGTACTACCGCGTCGTTGGGGAGGTGCCGCGCAAGCGGCACGTGCAGTTCAGACGGCCGGACGGTGGTCTCTACGCCGAGGAGCTGATGGGTGAGGAAGGCTTCTCGTCCGACTCCTCGCTGCTCTACCACCGCTACCTGCCGACCGCGATCGTCAAGGCGGAGGCGGTCACGCCGACGGTGGAGACCCGGCTGGAGCCCAACCTGCCGCTCTCACCGCGCCATTTCCGCACGCAGGAGCTGTCCAGCGCGGGCGACCTGGTCACGGGACGCATGCTGCTGGCGGGCAACGGCGACGTCCGATTGTCGTACGCCGTCAGCGACCGGCCGAGCGAGCTCTACCGCGACTCGATGGGTGACGAGTGCGTCTACGTGCAGGGCGGCCGGGTCCGCTTCGAGTCCACGTACGGCGTGATCGAGGCCGGTGAGGGCGACTACATCGTCATCCCGACCGGAACGATCCACCGCTGGGTGCCGGACGGCCAGGTCAGCGTGCTGGCCATCGAGGCGGCCGGGCACATCAGGCCGCCCAAGCGCTACCTGTCGCAGTACGGCCAGTTCCTGGAGCACGCCCCCTACTGTGAGCGCGACCTGCGCAGCCCCGCCGAGCCGTTCACGGTCGAGGGGGAGGAGGTGCCGGTGCTGGTGCGCACGCGGGGCGGGCTGAGCCGGCTGGTCTACCGCAACCACCCGTTCGACGTGGTGGGCTGGGACGGCTACCTCTACCCGTACGCGTTCAACATCAATGACTTCGAGCCGATCGTGAAGAAGACGCACGCGCCGCCGCCCGTCCACCAGACGTTCGAGGGGCCGGGGTTCGTGGTGTGCTCGTTCTGCCCGCGGCCGCTCGACTTCCACCCGGAGTCCGTGCCGATCCCGTACAACCACCACAATGTGGACTCCGACGAGTTCATGTTCTACGTGGGCGGCGACTACTCCGCGCGCAAGGGCTCGGGCATCGACATCGGCTCGATCTCGCTGCATCCCGCCGGGTTCACGCACGGGCCGCAGCCCGGTGCGGTCGAGGCGGTGATCGACGCGGTCTCCCGCGGCATCACGACGACGAGCGAGAAGGCCGTCATGGTGGACACGTTCCGCCCGCTCGACCTCGGGCAGGGCGCGCTGTCCTGCGAGGACACCGGCTACGCGTGGACCTGGTCACGATGAGCGTCTACACCGAACTCGTGGACGACGCGGGCCTGTTCCCGCCGACGTCCCTGCACATGGACGAGGCGCTGGCCCGCAACCGGCGCGACCAGGAGCACGGCAGCTCCGTGCTCACGCACCGGTTCCTGTGCCCGGCCAGCCGGCTGCACCGGCTGCGCGACATGGAGTACCGGCCGCGGCGGATCGGGCTGATCCTCGACCAGGAGGAGGTGCCCCCCTTCGACGACCTGCCCGTGGACTTCGTCGAGACCCGGCTGCCGCCGGGCCTGACGATCGAGGCGCTGGCCGGCCGGCTCCGGCTGCCGGCGGGCGTGCGGCTCTTCGTGGAGGTGGCGGCGGGGAAGGTGAGCGTCGAGGTGCCCGACGGGGTCGGGCTGAAGGTGCGCTGCGGCGGGCTGACGGCCGACACGTTCCCGCCGGCTGAGCATCTCGCGGCGTTCATCGGGTTCTGCGTCGAGCACGACATCCCGTTCAAGGCCACGGCTGGGCTGCACCACGCCGTACGCCACTTCGACCCCACGCTGGGCGTCGACCGGCACGGCTTCCTGAACCTGGTGCTCGCGGTCTGCGAGGCCGTGGACGGGCGCGACCCGGTGCCCGTGCTGCGGGCCACCGACGTCGGGCATCTCGTACGGCTCGCGCAGTCCGTACCGAGTGAGACCGCGAAACGGGCGCGGCAGCTGCTGGTGAGCTACGGCTCGTGCAGCACGAGCATCCCCGTCGAGGATCTGCGCACCCTGGGACTGATCGCGTGACGGAGGGAAATTTCGTGAGCTGGGGAGTGGACAACCTGCCCTACGGCGTGTTCTCGCGTCCGGGCCAGGCGCCCCGCGTGGGCGTCCGGTACGGCGACAAGGTGCTCGACCTGGCGCCCGCCCTGCACGACGAGGTCTTCGACGCGCCCTCGCTCAACCCGTTCATGGCCCGCGGGCGGACGGCCTGGCACGACACCAGGACGCTGATCCGCAACAAGCTCACCGGCGACCTCGCCGTGACCGAGCGGCACCTGGTCCCGCTGGAGCAGGTGCGGCTGCACATGCCGTTCGAGGTGGCCGACTACGTCGACTTCTACTGCTCGATCGACCACGCGAGCAACATCGGCCAGATCTTCCGGCCCGGCACCGAGCCGCTGCAGCCCAACTGGCGGCACCTGCCCGTCGGCTACCACGGCAGGGCCGGGACGGTCGTGGTTTCGGGCACGCCGGTCAGGCGCCCGCACGGGCAGCTCGGACGCGGGGCGTTCGGGCCGTGCGCGAAGCTGGACATCGAGGCGGAGCTGGGGTTCGTGGTGGGCGTGCCCACCGAGCTCGGCTCGCCCGCCGGGGCCTTCGAGGACCACGTGTTCGGGGTGACGCTGGTCAACGACTGGAGCGCGCGTGACATCCAGTCGTGGGAGTACGTGCCGCTCGGGCCGTTCCTGGCCAAGTCGTTCGCCACGTCGATCTCGCCGTGGATCACGCCGCTGGAGGCGCTGCCCCGCGTCCCCGGCCGTGCCCAGGACCCGGAGCCGGCCGACTACCTGCGCAGGCGGGCGGACTGGGGGCTGGACATCTCCCTTGAGGTCCTGCTCAACGGGGAGGTCGTGTCGCGGCCCCCGTACGCGAGCATGTACTGGACGCCCGACCAGATGCTCGCGCACATGACGGTGAACGGGGCCTCCCTGCGGACCGGAGACCTGTTCGCCAGCGGCACAATCTCGGGGCCCTCGCGCGGCGAGCGCGGCTCGTTCATCGAGCTGACCTGGAACGGGAGCGACCCGCTCAAGCTCGCGAACGGCGAGACGCGCTCGTTCCTGGAGGACGGGGACACGGTGACGATCCGGGCCACCGCCGGCGCCGTGACATTGGGGGAGGTTTCCGGAATTATCGGATAGGTGACTCAACGTGCTTGACCGCTGACTCGCCGCTACCCTGATGTCACCCCCTTCCCTCGGACAGCAGGAGTGACATGCGGCGGGCCGTGCTGACTTGTGTCGCCTTCCTCCTCCTGGTCTGCGGCTGCTCCTCGGCGCCGGCCACGGCCCCGTCCGCGCCCCCGGTCGTGCGGGTCTCGCCCGCGTTCGACTCCACGCGGGCCCGCACCGACCGCGGCCTGGTGGTCAGGGCCCGCGGCGGCACGCTCAGCCGGGTGCTGGTCTCGGAGGGCGGGGAGCAGGTGCCCGGCCGGCTCGACGGCTCCCACACGATGTGGCGCTCCGCCTGGACGCTCAAGCCCGCGGCCGAATACTCGGTGACGGTCACGGCGACCGGCGCCGGCGGTCCGGCCACGGTCGCCGTCGGCCGCTTCCACACCCGGGCCGCGGTCAGGTCGTTCCAGGTGGCCGCGACGGCGCCGCTGCCGGGCGAGACGGTCGGCGCCGGCATGCCGGTCGTCATCGACTTCGACACTCCGGTGGAGGACAAGGCGGCCGTCGAGCGGGCGCTGGAGGTCCAGGCGGAGACGCCGGTCGAGGGCGCGTGGCGGTGGATCAGCGACACCCAGGTGGTCTACCGCACCCGCCGGTTCTGGCCGCCCCACCAGCAGGTCACGGTCACCGCGCATCTGGCCGGCGTACGCGCGGGCAGCGGCCTCTACGGCACCACCGACTCCACCTTCGCCTTCACCGTCGGGCGCAGGCAGACCAGCACGATCGACACCCGGACCCACCAGATGGTCGTCCGCCGCGACGGTGCGATCGCGCAGCGGATGGCCATCAGCGCGGGCATGGCCACCACCCCCGAATACACCACGACCAGCGGCATCCACCTGACCATGGACAAGGGCAACCCGGTCCGCATGGTCTCCCCGGGGCGTGTCAAGGGCGACCCCGGCTTCTACGACATGCTGATCGACCACGCCGTGCGCATCTCCAACAGCGGCGAATACGTGCACGCGAAGGACAACGTGTGGGCGCAGGGCCGGGCCAACGTCAGCCACGGCTGCATCAACGCCAGGCCCGACCAGGCGGCCTGGTTCTACGAAACCTCCCTGCGCGGCGACCCGGTCACGATCGTCGGCACCGACCGGGAGCTCGGCTGGGACAACGGATGGGGTTTCTGGCAACTCCCGTGGGAGAAGTGGCGCGAGGGAAGCGCCCTGGTCGAAGCCGCTCCCGCGGGCGCACGGGTGCCACCGGGATGATTCCGGGATTACGGTAGAGAGGGGGGAACCAGTCGCGAACTCAGGCCCGTTGTCCCATCAGGAGGGCCGGACATGGATGAATGGATCATCTGGGTAATCCTCGCGGTAGTCCTCGGCGTGGCCGAAATATTCACCCTCACGGCCTCGCTCGGGCTGCTGGGTGCGGCGGCTCTGCTCACCGCCGTCACCGCCGCCATCGGGCTGCCCGTCCCCCTGCAGTTGCTCTGCTTCGCCCTGTCATCGGCGGCCGGTCTGATGGTGCTCAGACCGATCGCGATGCGCCACATCAAGCAGCCTCCGCTGCAGCGGTTCGGCGTGGAAGCACTCGTCGGCAAGCCCGCCTACGTGGTCTCGGAGGTGACGGGCCGCGACGGTCGTGTGCGCATCGGGGGCGAGGAGTGGTCGGCGCGCGCCTACGACGAGACGCTGGTGATCCCCACGGGGGCGACCGTCGACATCATCGAGATCGAAGGGGCGACAGCCCTCGTATATCCCCGGGAGTGACTCATGGATCCGCTGTTGCTGGTCGGACTGCTCGTCATACTCTTCGCGGTGTTCACCGTGCTCAAGGCGGTGCGGATCGTCCCGCAGGCGCGGGCCCGCAACGTCGAGCGCCTCGGCCGCTACCACCGCACGCTCAAGCCGGGTCTCAACTTCGTCATCCCTTACGTCGACCGCGTCTACACCATGATCGACCTGCGCGAACAGGTCGTCTCCTTCCGGCCGCAGCCCGTCATCACCGAGGACAACCTGGTCGTCGAGATCGACACCGTCCTCTACTTCCAGGTCACCGACCCGCGGGCGGCGGCGTACGAGATCGCCAACTACATCCAGGCCGTCGAGCAGCTCACCGTCACCACGCTGCGTAACGTCGTCGGCTCCATGGACCTGGAGAAGACCCTCACCTCGCGCGACACCATCAACAGCCAGCTCCGTGGCGTGCTCGACGAGGCCACCGGCAAGTGGGGCATCCGCGTCAACCGCGTCGAGATCAAGGCCATCGACCCGCCCAAGACCATCAAGGACGCGATGGAGAAGCAGATGCGGGCCGAACGCGACAAGCGCGCCGCGATCCTCAACGCCGAGGGCCAGCGGCAGTCCCAGATCCTCACGGCGGAGGGTGACAAGCAGAGCCGCATCCTGCGTGCCGAGGGCCAGCGCACCGCCGCCATCCTGGAGGCCGAAGGTCAGTCGCGCGCCATCGACCAGGTCTTCCAGGCCGTGCACCGCAACGACCCCGACCCGAAGCTGCTGGCCTACCAGTACCTCCAGGTGCTGCCGCAGCTCGCACAGGGCGACAACAACACGTTCTGGGTGATCCCGAGCGAGGTCACCTCGGCGCTGCAGGGGGTCTCGAAGGCGTTCACGGAGGCCCTGCCCCGGTCGGCGGCGACGCGGGAGGAGGCGCCGCAGACGGCGGAGTTCGACGAGGAGGTGGCCAAGGCCGCGGAGGCGGCGGCCGAGGCGGTCGCGAACGCCCAGGATGCCGAGAGCCCCGACGGCCCGCGCCAGCTCACCCAGGGCGTCGAGGAGCCGTCCCCGTTCCCCGACCTGGACCGCAAGCACACCGAGGCCGAGCGCTGACACCTCCGGCCAGGCGCCCGCCGCGGAGGCGGCGGGCGCCTGCGATTGAAGGTCGAGGAGTGAGGCTTCGCGCTCGCCGGTGAGGCTGTGAGGCTGTGAGGTCGAGGGGCGAGGTCTGAGGGGCGAGGTTTGAGGCCGACGGGTGCGGCGCGGGGTCAGGCGATGGCTTCGAACAGGTGGCGAAGCCCGTCTTCCCGATGCGCGGCTCGGGCCCGGCAGTTGAGCCTCACGAGCGCATCCGCCAGAGCGACATCCGGGTTTTCCGGCGGGATGTCATCCCCCATCCGCGTGCGCAGCCACTCGGAGATCTCGGCCCACGAGTAGAGGCGGATGTTGTCGGCCTCGATGAGGGGAGCGGGGAAACCGCCGGGGCCCCGCTGCCCCGCGGCAAGCTGGCGCAGGCTGGCCTGCGTGCGCCCGCCGTGCCGACGGGCGGCGTCTCCCAGCGTCACACCGTCGTCCTCCCCGACGGCGATAGGCCAGAGACCGGGGACCGTCTTGATCTGGGCGATCACGGAGGCGATCGCGTCCAGCATGCTGTTCGACTCGCGGTCGCACATCATGTAGACGCTGCCGTCCTTGTCTCCGGATACCGTGCAATCATCCAGACCAGCCTCGAACAGAGCATCCAGCTCTCCACCGGCAGGCGCCCGATTCAGGGCGACGTGGAAATTCCAAGTAATCATGACCCCTCAACCTAGCAACGTCCCCTACGTTCTGTAGTCACTCGAATGCAATGGGCCAGGCGGACATGGCGAGGGTGGCGATGTGGAGGAGGTCGGCCCGGGTGGCGCCGTCGCGGGACTGGGTGGACATGCCCTGGATGACGGCGGCGTAGAAGGTCGCCAGTCCCGCCGTGTCCGTACCGGCGGGAAGGCGACCGGCCGCCAGGTCGTCGTCGATGCGTGCCTTGAGCGCCGCCTTGCTGCCTTCCCTGAAGCCGCGTAGCAGCTCCTCCACCTCGGCGGACTCCGGACCGCAGTTCACCGCCGCCGTGATGATCAGGCACCCCGTCGGATGCGAGCGGCTCGAATATTCGTCGGCGGCCTCGCGCAGCACGCGCTCGATGGCCTGGCGGCCGGTCGGTTCCTCGGCGAGGGCCCGGGTCGTGAAGGCGCCGTACGTCTCCTGGTAGCGCCGCACCGCCTCCTCGAACAGCCGTCGCTTGTCGCCGAAGGCCGCGTACAGGCTGGGTGGGCGGATCCCCATGGCGGCGGTCAGCTCGGCGATCGAGGTCGCCTCGTAGCCGTGCCGCCAGAACGCGAGCAGCGCGGTCTCCAGCGCTGCCTCCCTGTCGAACGCCCGCTGTCTGGCCATGCCCCCATTCTATAGCGATCGCTATGTTATGGTTTCTGTATCGATCGCTAAAGAAAGGTGGGGTGCCGAGATGAAGACCGCGCTCGTGACGGGAGCCGGCAGGGGCATCGGCCGCGCCATCGCGCTGCGCCTGGCCGGGGACGGCTTCCGCGTGGCCGTCAACTACGCCAGGGACGAGGCGGCGGCCGAGGAGGTCGTCGGCCTGATCGAGAAGGACGGCGGCAGCGCGTTCGCCGTGAAGGCCGATCTGGGCGAGGGGAGCCAGGCGCTGACGGAGCGGCTGAAGGACGAGACGGACGTCCTCGACGTGCTGGTCAACAACGCCGGAATCGGGATGTCCCGGCCCATCGGCGAGGAGACCCCCGAGGCGTACGACCGGTTGTTCGACGTCAACGTCAAGGGGCTGTTCTTCCTCACCCAGCAGCTGCTGCCGTTGATCCCCGACGGCGGGCGGATCGTCAACATCACCTCGGGCGTGGCCCGCATCGCCTTCCCGGAGGGGATCGCGTACGCGATGACGAAGGGCGCGGTGCAGGTGTTCACGCTGGCCCTGGCCAAGGAGCTGGGCCCGCGCGGCATCACGGTCAACAACGTCGCCCCCGGCATCATCGACACCGACACCAACGCGGGCTGGTTGCGCGGCGACCCGCAGGCGCAGGCGTACGCGGCGAGCAGGCACGCCCTCAACCGGATCGGCCACGTGGACGAGATCGCGAACGCGGTGGCCTTCGTCGCCTCGCCGGAGGCGAGCTTCATCACCGGCAGCACCATCGACGCCACCGGCGGCGGAAACCTCTAGGAGCCTCGCATGCCCACGGTCACCCACAGCTCGGGCCCCGTCCACTACCGGAGGGCGGGCACCGGGCCCGGCCTCGTCATGGTGCACGGCACCGGCGGCGACGCCGTCAGCAACTACGCCCACCTCGTGCCGGAGTTCACCGGCCTGCGCACGGTCATCACCCCTGACTACGCGGGCAGCGGCCAGACCGCCGACCCGGGCGGCGACCTCACGCTCGACCTGCTCGCCGGGCAGGTCGCGGCGACGTTCGAGGGTCCGTCCGACCTCGTCGGCTTCTCGCTGGGCGCGGCCGTGGCCGTGGCGGTCGCCGCCGAGCACCCGGAGCTGGTCAGGCGGCTGGTGCTGATCGCCGGCTGGACGCACGCGGAGGACTCCCGGCTGAGCCTGGGCCTGCGCACGTGGGCCAGGCTGGCGGAGACGGACCCGGAGAGCTTCGCCGCGTTCGGGCCGCTGGTGGGGTTCGGCCCGGAGTACGTGAGCGCGGTCGGCGCGGAGGCCCTCATGGCCGGAGAGCCGCCGCACGGCGTCCGCCGCCAGATCGAGCTGGACCTGCGCCTCGACATCAGGGACCTGCTGCCGAAGGTCACCGCGCCCACGCTGGTCGTCGGCAACACCCGGGACTACCTGATCCCGGTCGAGCACGCCCGCGCGCTGCACGCCGCCCTGCCCGGCAGCGAGTACGCCGAGCTGGACAGCGGCCACGTCGTCCTGCACGAGAAACCGGCCGAAGTGACGACCCTTGTCCGAGAGTTCATCACCCGCGTATCCGCCGATTGACCGTCCTGGTTACGCTCCAGCCTCATGCAGACCAAGAATCTCGCCCTCACCGGGGCCGCCGCGTTGTGCGCGCTGGTCCTGGTGGCACCCCCCGCGCAAGCCGGCGCCGCCTCGGTCACCGTCACCGTCATGGGCACGTCCGACCTCCACAGCAACGTCCTCAACTGGGACTACTTCAAGGACGCCGCGTACGCCGACAGCGCGGGCAACAGCGTCGGCCTGGCCAAGGTCTCCTCGCTGGTCAACCAGATCAGGGCCGAGCGCGGGGCGGGCCGCACGCTGCTGTTCGACTCGGGTGACACCATCCAGGGCACCCCGCTGGCGTACTACTACGCCAAGGTCGAGCCGATCACCCAGACCGGCCAGATCCACCCGATGGCCAAGGCCATGAACGCCATCGGGTACGACGCCGTGACGCTGGGCAACCACGAGTTCAACTACGGTCTGCCGCTGCTGGCCACCTGGATCAAGCAGATGCGGGCACCGGTGCTCGGCGCGAACGCGGTCTACGCCCGGACGGGGCTGCCCGCGTACAAGCCGTTCGTGATCAAGACCATGAAGGTCAACGGCGACAAGCCGGTCAAGGTCGGCGTGCTCGGGCTGACCAACCCCGGTGTGGCCATCTGGGACAAGGCGAACGTCGAGGGCAAGCTCCGCTTCACCGACCTGGTCGAGTCGGCGAAGAAGTGGGTGCCGGTCATCCGCGGGCTGGGCGCGGACGTGGTCGTGGTGACCGCGCACGCGGGCGACAGCGGCCTGTCGTCCTACGGCGGCGACCTGCCGGTCGAGAACGCCTCCGCGATGGTGGCCGAGCAGGTGCCGGGCATCGACGCGGTGCTGTTCGGGCACGCCCACAACGACGTGCCGCAGCGGTTCGTCACGAACAAGGTCACCGGGCAGCAGGTGCTGCTGACCGAGCCGGGCAGGTGGGGCCAGCGCCTGTCGAGGCTGGACTTCCAGCTCACCAAGCAGCACGGCAGGTGGGTGGTCACCGGCAAGTCCGCCGCCACGATCAATACCAACACGGTCCAGGAGGACCCGAAGATCGTCCAGCTGCTCAAGCCGCAGCACGACACGACCGTGGGTTACGTGAACAAGGTCGTGGCCAAGTCGTCGCAGGCGCTGTCGGCCGCGGAGTCGCCGTACAAGGACACGCCGATCCTGGACTACATCCAGCAGGTGCAGGTGGAGACGGTCAAGCAGGCGCTGCCGGACAACACGCTGCCGGTGCTGTCGATCGCGGCGCCGTTCAGCCGCAGCGCCGTCTTCCCCGCCGGCGACATCCGCGTCAGGGACGTGGCCGGCCTGTACGTCTACGACAACACGCTGCTGGCGGTGAAGCTGACCGGCGCGCAGATCAAGGACTACCTGGAGTACTCCGCCAAGTACTTCAACCAGCTCGCTCCCGGCGACCCGGTGGACGTGACCAAGCTGACGAACGCCGGCAACACCCCCGACTACAACTACGACCAGCTCTCCGGGGTGTCGTACGACATCGACATCTCGAAGCCGGTGGGCCAGCGGATCGCCAACCTGTCCTACGACGGCGCGCCGGTCCCGGCCGGCAAGGAGTTCGTGGTCGCGATCAACAACTACCGGCAGTCGGGCGGCGGCGGCTTCCCGCACGTCACCGGCGCGCCGGTGCTCTACAACGCGCAGGTGGAGATCCGGCAGGCGCTGATCGAGTACGCCACCGCGAAGGGCACCATCGACCCGAGCGGGTTCGCCGTCCAGAACTGGAAACTGACCAGGGACGGGGTTCCCGTCTTCTGACCCGCCGTCACAGATAGGACGGCCCCGTGACCCGATGCCTGAACGTCCACCACACCCAGCCCTGGGCGGCCACCAGCAGCGGGATGAGTGTCAGGATCACCGGCACCAGCACGGGGCCGGAGGTGCCGGGCTCCAGCGGCAGCCGGAGCCCGGCCAAAATCCCCACCGCCGTCAGCGCGGCGGCCGTCAGCAGGTAGGTGCGGGCCTCGCCCGCCCCGCCCGACAGCAAGGCCGCCCGCTCCCGCAGCGTCCCGCGCAGCCGCAGGGCCGCGAACGCCAGCCCGTGCGTGGCGAACAGCACGGCCACCATGAGGGCGGACGCCATGCCGACCAGTACGTGGCTCAGCAGCGCCCCCCAGCTCAGCGCCAGCCCCCAGCTCCCGGCCACGATCGCGCCGTCCCAGAACGTCTGCCACCGCGGCCCCGGCATCCGCCCCCGCAACCACAGCCCCATGTCACGCACGACCCACGACAGGACCAGTGCCACGACGACCGTGTAGTTGCCGCTCAGCAGCTCGCCCTCCAGCTCGGGGAACAGCCCGGCCAGCACGCCCGCCGTGGCGACCAGCCACACCTCGTTACCCAGGAAGAACGGCGCGATGGCGGCGATCACCTCGCGGCGCTCGGCCGCCGTCCGGCCCAGATACGGCAGCACCATGCCGACCCCGATGTCGGCCCCGGCCAGCACGAGGTAGCCGAGCGCGAAGAAGGCCAAGACGAAGATCTCCATGACGGCTCCTCAGAAGCTCAGTGCGGGGGTGGCGGGGGCGCCCAGCGACTCCGAGCCGGGCCCGCGGCGGGCGTGCCTGGCCAGCAGCCAGTAGTTGATCGCGATCAGCACCGCGAACACCGTGGCGAAGGCGATGATCGAGAAGCGCATCTGGGCCGCGGTCACCGGTGACATCGCGTCGGCCGTCCTCAGCAGCCCGAACACGGCCCACGGCTGGCGTCCCAGCTCCCGGAAGATCCAGCCGGCCAGCATGGTCACGAACGGGACCGGGATCATCAGGGTCAGCAGCCAGTGCCACGGCCTGAATCCGCGTACGACGGGCCGGATGAGCATCAGCACGAAGCTCAGCGCCGCGACCACGGTCATCACCAGCCAGAGCAGCATCATCGTGATGCCCGCCGCCTGCACGGGACCGACGGGCGGCAGGTAGTCGCCGGGGCCGTGCGCCGCCACCATCTGGGCCTGCGCCTCGGCCAGCCGGTCCGGATCGCCCGTCCACGCCGCCGATTTGGTCGGCTGCAGGGTCTGGAACGAGATCCCGCCGAAGGTCACGGTGAAGAACAGCGCGGGCAGCGCCACACCGATCCCGATGCGCAGCGACTTGCGGAAGAAGTCCTGCTCGGCGGTGCGCTTACGCAGGTGGTACGCGCTCACCCCGGCCATGAAGAACCCGCCGGTGATCATCGCCCCGCCCATCACGTGCCCGAACGCGATCAGCGCGGCCGGATTGCCCACCATGGCCCCGAGGTCCGCCAGTCGCAGCACGCCGCCGTCCAGCACGTGGCCGACCGGGTGCTGCAGGAAGCCGTTCGCGACCATGATCCAGAACGCCGACGCGTACGCGGTCAGCGTCACGACCCAGATCACCGCCAGGTGGGCCCACCGGTTCAGCTTGTCCCAGCCGAAGATCCACAGGCCCAGGAACGTGGACTCGACGAAGAACGCCACCAGCGTCTCGATGGCCAGCGCCGACCCGAAGACGTTGCCCGCGTACTCCGTGAGCCCGCTCCACGACAGCCCGAGCTGGAACTCCATGACCAGCCCCGTGACGATGCCCATCGCGTAGTTGATGATGTAGAGCTGGCCCCAGAACCGCGTCATCCGCAGATGCACGGGATCGCCGCTGAAGGTGGCCCGGGTCTGGATGACGGCGACCAGCGTCGCCAGGCCGAGCGTCAGCGCCACGAACAGGAAGTGCGCGCCCGCCGTGAGCGCGAACTGCAGGCGGGCCAGGTCCACGGTGTCCATGCCCCAGAGCGTCCCGGTACGGCTTCGCCCGCCGCGTCATGCCCGGGCGGCAACCCGGCGTACATCCCGGGTCGCACGAGGGCTCCCGGGCTACGACTCAGGGAGTAGCCCAGCCCGGGATGATCACGCCGGCCTCGTACGCGATGATCACGAGCTGGGCCCGGTCGCGGACCGACAGCTTGGTCATGATGCGGCTGACGTGCGTCTTCGCCGTGGCGGGGCTGAGCACGAGCCGAGCCGCGATCTCGTCGTTCGACAGGCCGCAGGCGACCAGCGCCATGACCTCGCGCTCGCGTTCGGTGAGCGCGTTCAGCTCGGGGCCGGGCTCGGGGCGCTTGACCCGGCCGGCGAACTCGGCGATCAGCCGCCGCGTGATCGACGGCGCGATCAACGCGTCGCCCCTGGCCACGACCCTGACGGCGTGGATCAGCTCGGCCGGCTCGGTGTCCTTGACCAGGAAGCCGCTCGCGCCGGCGCGCAGCGCGCCGTACACGTAGTCGTCCAGGTCGAACGTGGTCAGGATGATCACCTTGA
Organism: Nonomuraea sp. NPDC003707; assembly: GCF_053587055.1. Lineage (NCBI taxonomy): Bacteria > Bacillati > Actinomycetota > Actinomycetes > Streptosporangiales > Streptosporangiaceae > Nonomuraea > Nonomuraea sp. NPDC003707. The sequence goes on from NZ_JBSFNK010000004.1 coordinate 75,637, forward strand.
CGTTCTCGAGCCGGGGGTCGCCGGAGATCTGCCGGGTGGCCTCCAGGCCGTCGAGCTCCGGCATGCGGATGTCCATGAGCACCACGTCGGGGTGGTGCTCGCGGGCTCCGGCCACGGCCGCCGCGCCGTTGGCGGCCTCGGCGACGACCTCGAAGTCGTCCTCGTCGCTGAGTATGGACCGGAACCCGGCCCGTACCAGGGTCTGGTCGTCGGCGAGCAGTACGCGGATCATCGAGCCCCATTCCCGAGCGGCAGCCGGGCGACGACGCTGAAGCCGCCCTCGGGACGCGGGCCCGCCTCCAGGGTGCCGCCGAGCGCGGTGGCGCGCTCGCGCATGCCCTGCAGGCCGAAGCCGCTGCCCCCGTCGTACGTGGCGCCCGGCCCGTCATCCTCCACACGGATCATGATATTTCCGGACGTGTTGTTGATAGTGAGGGTGGCCTGCTTCGCACCGGAATGGCGGGAGACGTTAGTCAGCGCCTCCCTCACGATGCGGGCGGCGGCCAGGTCCACCTCGGTCGGCACGGCGTCGAGCGGCCCCGACAGATCCGTGCGCACCTCCAGCCCCGACGCCGCGACCAGCGCGTCCACCCGGGACAGGCTGTCGGCGGGGGCGGTCGGCGCGTCCTCGTCCACCTGGCGCAGCACGCCCAGCGTGGTCCGCAGCTCGCGCAGCGTCTCCTTGCTGGTGTCCTTGATCGTCCGCAGTGCCGTCTCGGCGTCTTCCGGCCGCTTCCTGAGCCCGTGCAGCGCCGCCGCGGCCTGCACGTTGATCATGGAGACGTTGTGCCCGAGCACGTCGTGCAGCTCGCGCGCGATCCGCAGCCGCTCCTCGCTCGCCCGCCGCCTGGCCTCCTCCTCCTTGCTGTGCTCGGCTTCGAGCGCGCGCTGCTCGACAGCCTGCAGGTAGAGGCGGCGGCTGCGGGTGACGCTGCCGAACGCGACCGCCGCCACCTCCCAGCCGGCGATCATGAGGAACAGGCTGTTCTCGACGTGCCGGACGCCGCTGGTCTCGCCGAGCCCCATGCCCAGCAGCGACGCCGCCCCGATGGCGATGGCCGCGGTGAGGTGGCCCTTCTCGGCCGCCGTGTAGAGGTTGACGAACGGCAGGATGACGACGGGCCCGTCGAGCCCCGCGTACCGGTAGTAGGCGGCGACGCAGACCATCACCAGGAGCAGCGCCCCGACGGGATAGCGCTCCCGCAGCAGCAGGCCGCAGCAGGCGATGATCGGCAGCACCACGTCGAGGACGTTGGTCTGCGTCTGGCCCCTGGTCACGTAGGTGATGGCCATGCCGACCAGCAGACCCGCGATCACCACGAGTGACACGATCATGCTGGTCGACGGCTTGCGCATGCTCCCATTCTGGGGGGTAATCGCCGGGGCGCATCTGGGTAGAGCACGTAAATGAGCACAAAGGACGACCTGCGGCAGGTCGAAGAGGACCTGGCCCGGCTGAGGGCCGAGAACCAGGACCTCCGCAACCAGAGTCGCGACATGGGCGCGACCGACCAGGTGGAGATCTCGGCGTTGATCAGCCAGGCGGACGAGCAGGAGGAGCTGATCGCTCAGCTCGAGGGCCGCCGCGACTCGCTGCTCAGGCGCCTGGAGTCGGAAGGGGGCGCCTGAGCGCGGCGCCGACCTCGTGCAGGTGGCGTAGTGCCTGCCCGTACGACTCGATCAGGCCGGTCTGGAGGTAGTCGACGCCGATCTCCGCGCAGTACCGCTCGACGATCGGCTGCGCCCTGCGCAGGTTGGGGGCCGGCATGTTGGGGAAGAGATGATGCTCGATCTGGTAGTTGAGCTGGCCGAGCGCCACGTCCGCGAACAGGCCGCCCCGTACGTTCCGCGAGGTCAGCACCTGCTTGCGGAGGAAGTCCAGCTTGTCCTCCGCGGTCAGGATTGGCATGCCCTTGTGGTTGGGCGCGAACGTGCACCCCAGGTAGATCCCGAACACTCCCTGGTGCACGATCAGGAACAGCAGTGCCTTGCCGACCGGCAGGATGGTGAAGACCAGGCCGAAGTAGAGCACGAAGTGCGTGAGGAGCATCGTCAGCTCCGACCCGCGCCGCTTGGCCTCGGGCTGGAACAGGGCCTTGACGCTGGCGATGTGAAGGTGCCAGGCCTCGAGCGTCAGCAGCGGGAAGAACCAGTAAGCCTGATATTTCGCGACAAATCGCGGTAGGCCGATGCTCCTGGCGACCTGCTCCTCCGACCAGACGATCACGGCGGGGGAGACGTCGGGGTCGTGGTCCTCGTGGTTGGGGTTGGCGTGGTGGCGGTTGTGCTTGGTGGTCCACCAGCCCCAGCCGAGCCCGATGGCGAGGTTGCCGATGATCAGGCCCGCGACGTCGCTGGGCCGTCGCGTCCTGAAGACCTGCCGGTGCCCGAGATCGTGGGCCAGGAACCCGAGCTGCGCGAAGACGACCGCCAGCGCGACGGCCACGAGAAGCTGCAGCCACGAGTCGCCGAGCCAGACGAACAGCGCCCAGCCGCCGAGGTAGACGGCGGCCATGATGGTCATCCGGATCGCGTAATAAAAGGGACGCCGGTCAAGAAGACCGGCGTCCGTGATCTGACGGGCTAGTCGGGCGAAGTCGCTGCCTCTGGTGTCGAGCCTGCCGGGACTGGCCACGGGTCTCCTTACAAGTGCGAGGTAGGTGACCCTAACCTTTGCGCATCGAGGACGGATCCGGAAGCATAGGCTTTACGGAGTGATCTATGCCGATACCCCGCTTACTCCTGAAATCCGTGCAATCGTGGCCCTGACGTGGGACGTCACGGGGAATGATGAACGATTGCACGGTGGCGAGGAATCCGCCGCGTACCGGCTTGACGGCCATGTTATCCGCGTCGGACCGGTGGGGCGCACAGCCGCCGAGTGCGAGTGGTGTCACGCGATCGCCCGCCACGCCGCCGGCACGCTCCCCGAGGCCGTCGCACCCGTGCCGGCCCGCGACGGAGCGACGGTCGTCATGGTGGCGGGCCGCCCGATCTCCTGCTGGCCGTACGTCGAGGGCGAGTGGCCGGACTCCGACGTGCCCGCCCAGCGCGCGGCGGGCGCCCGCCTGCTGGCCAGGCTGCACGAGTCGCTGGCCACGTTCCGCCCGCCGCCGCGTCCGGTGCCCGCCTTCCAGGAGTCCGGCCTGTACGGCGACCCGCCCCAGGACGCCCTCGAACTGGACGACCCCGCCCTCGACCGCTGGCTGGCGGAGTTCCACGCCCGCCACCCGCTGCGCCACCCCCTCCACGGCGACTACTACACCGGCAACACCCTCGCCAGGGACGGCGGGATCGTGGCGGTGCTCGACTGGGACGAGACCTTCGTCGGCGCCCCGGAGGTGGAGCTGGCCGCCGCCGCGCTCGAATGGGGGGACGACGAGCTGGGGCCGAGCCGGGCGTTCGTGGCGGCGTACCACGAGGCCGGGGGCACCGCCGGAGAGCTGGACGAGGAGGCGCTGGCCCAGCTCATCAGGCACAAGCTCCGCAGGGAGTACGCCTACTTCCGCAAAGCGGTGCGCGCGGGGGTGCGGCACGACGAGGACGACCTCGAATACCACCGCGACCGCGTGGCGCTGTTCCACAAGCTCCGTCCGTGAAAGGGCCCGGAAAAGGGCATGGCAGCGGCTGACAGAGATCTGGCAGTGCCCCCAGGCATCGTCCTGGGCATGACACACGTGCTGATCGTCGGCTCCGGGCCGACCGGACTGACCCTGGCCATCGAGCTGGCCCGCAGAGGCGTCGACCTCCGCATCGTCGAGAAGTCGCCGCAGCCGCCCGCGGGCGTGCGCGGCAAGGGCCTGCAGCCGCGCACGCTGGAGGTCTTCGACGACCTCGGCGTGGTCGACGAGATCCTCGCCACCGGCCGCGAGTACCCGAGCCTGCGCAGCTACCAGGGCGACCAGGTGGTCTGGGAGGGCCGGATGGACGAGATCCGGGAGCCGTCCGCCGACGTGCCGTACCCCAACCTGATCATGCAGCCGCAGTGGCGGACCGAGCAGATCCTGCGCGACCGGCTGGCCGAGCTGGGGCACGAGGTCGAGTTCGGGGTCGAGGTGACCGGCTTCGAGCAGGACGAGGACGGCGTGACCGTCACCCTGGGCAGCGGCGAGCAGGTCCGCTGCGCGTACCTGGTGGGCGCGGACGGCGGTCGCAGCGTCGTACGCAAGCAGCTGGGCGTCGGCTTCGTCGGCGACACGTTCGAGAGCGAGCGCATGCTGCTGGCCGACGTCAAGACCAGTGACCTGGACCGCGAGCACTGGCACGTGTGGGGCTCGCCGGCCGAGCAGAAGGTCCACTTCACGCTCTGCCCGCTGCCGAACACCGACGTCTTCCAGCTCGTCGCCCCGTACACCGGTGACGACGACCTGATCGCGCTCGTCGCCGAGCACGCGCCGCACGTGCGGATCGAGGAGATCCTGTGGCGGTCCGAGTACCGCGTCAACATCCGCATGGCCGACCGGTTCCGGGTCGGCCGGGTGTTCCTGGCAGGCGACGCGGCCCACGTGCACACTCCGGCGGGCGGCCAGGGACTCAACACCGGCGTGCAGGACGCCTACAACCTGGGCTGGAAGCTGGCCATCGGCGCCGAGGCGCTGCTGGACACGTACGAGGACGAGCGGATGGCGGTGGCCGCGCACGTGCTGGGCCTCAGCACCCGCCTGTACCGGGAGCAGGACAACAAGCGCGGCGACGACACCAACCAGCTCGGCCTGGCCTACCTCGGCAGCCCGCTGTCCGTGGGCGGGCGCGGCGGCGAACGGCTCGGGGCGCTCTTCGCCGAGCAGCGCGGCACCGGCTTCCTGCTGCTGGCCGACACGGAGACGGCGTACCCGTTCACGGTGCTCCCACGGCTCGACGGCCAGGAGGGCGTCATCCTCGTCCGCCCCGACGGCTACATCGGCTATCACGGGGACGAGAGCGGCCTCAGCGCGTACCTCTCCGGGTTCGGGATCGACGCGCCCCTCGCCGACGCCTCGCGGTAGCCGTGCTCGCCCAGCGCGGCCCGGCACTTGGCGGCCAGCTCGTTGACGTGAGGATCGGCGGACTCGCCGATCCCTCTCAATGCCCGCGCGGCGCCGAGCAGCTCGGCGGCCGCCTCCGGCTCCAGGTGCTCGGCCACCCCTTCCAGCACGGTCGCCCGCGCGGTCCTGTCGGAGCACGTGGCCATCAGCTCCAGGGCCCGGCGCAGCGGCTCGCGAGGCTCGCGGACCCGGGCGAGCTCGACGTTCATGTACGCCCTGAGCTGGGCTGACACCTCGACGTCGAGCGCCAGCGCCGCCTCCAGCAGCCGGGCGGCCTCCTCCGGGCGGCCGGTGCGCCTGGCCAGCTCGGCCCTGGCGTGCATGACCCTGGCCACGATCGCCTGGTCGTCGGACCGCACGGCCGACTCCCACGCCTGTCCGAGCGCGCGGGCCGCTCCGGCATGATCGCCCGCCCGCCCTTTGAGCTGGCCGACCCGGATCAGGAACGTCATCGGCCCGAGCGGCGTGTCGAGCCCGGACAGCTCGGCGGCCAGCCGCTCCGGCTCCTCGGCCAGGGTTACCGCCGTGGCGAAGTCCCCGTGGTTCTCCGCGACCAGCGACAACCAGAAGAGCCCGGCCCACTGCCCCCACCGGTCCCCGACGGCCCTGAACCCGTCGACCGCCGGCACCAGCAGGTCCTCGGCCCCGGCCACCGCCCCGTACTCGAACCGCACGATGCCGGTGGCCAGCAGCGCCGCCGACCTCGTCCACAGGTCGGGATGGTCGCGCAGCCGCCCCGACTGCCGCTCGGTGAGGCTCACCACGTCGGCGGGCGTCCCGACCCCGGCCAGCGCCCACGAGTTCAGGGCGGCGGGATGGTCGGACTCCAGCACCGCCTCGGTCGGCGCGAACCCCGCCAGCACCCGGCAGATCCCGTGCGCCAGCTCCCGCCCCGGCGGCGGCGTGTCGCCCACTCTTCGCAGCACCGACGCGGCCTGCTCGTTGATCTCGCGATGCCGGCCGCGGATGATCCACGACCAGAGCCGCGGCAGGATCACCCGGAGCGGGTCGTCGGAGTGGCGCAGCGCCGCGTCCAGGTTGCCCTGCTCGGCGTCCAGCACGGCCAGCCACTTGAGCTGTTCGCCGGTCCGCAAGTGAGGGTCGGCGGTCTCGGCCAGCTCGGTGTAGTAGCGGGCGTGGGCCTGGCGCAGCTCGGGGAGGTCGGCGGCGGCGTACTGCCTGATGGTCTCCAGCATCGTGTAGCGGTCGCCGGAGACCGCGATGAGCGACTTGTCCACCAGCGAGGAGAGCAGGTCGAGGTCGCCGCCGCAGACCTGGGAGATCGCCTCGTACGTGGCGCCGCCCGAGAACACCGTCAGGCCCCTGAGCAGCTCGCGCTCGCGGTCGGAGAGCAGGTTCCAGCTCCAGTCGATGACCGCGCGCATGGTGCGGTGGCGCGGCTCCGACGTACGGCCGCCGCGGAAGGCCAGCCGGTCGCCGAGCTGCCGCACCAGGACGGACAGCGGCATCGTACGCAGGCGCGCGGCGGCCAGCTCGATGGCCAGCGGGATGCCGTCCAGCTCGCGGCAGATCCGCGCTGCCTCTTCTGGTGCTACCCGCAGGTCGGGCCGGGCGGCGGCGGCCCGTTCCGCGAACAGCTCGGCCGCCTTCCCCTCGGGCAGCGGCAGCACGTGGTGCAGGGTCTCGCCGGGGATGTCGAGCGGCTCCCTGCTGGTGGCGAGGATCCGCAGGCCCGCCACCTCGGACAGCAGCGTACGGGCCGTCGTGGCGGCCTCCTCGATCACGTGCTCGCAGTTGTCCAGCACGATCAGCGGCGCGGTGCCGCGCAGGGCCCTGACCGGGTCGGTCGTCCTGAGCGCGCCCTCCAGGGCGGCCCGTACGCCGGTGGCGGTGGCGAGCTCGACCAGCCACACGCCGTCCGGCACGTGCAGGCCCGCGGCCACCTCCACGGCCAGCCGCGTCTTCCCCGCGCCGCCCGGCCCCACGAGCGTGACCAGCCTGGCCCTGCCGAGCCGGCCCTTCAGCCGGGACATGTCCTCGGAGCGGCCCACGAAACTCGTGAGGCGGGCGGGCAGGTTGCTCTTCGGCTCGGCGTCCCGCAGCGCCTCCAGATGGGCTTCCCGCAGCTCGGGCCCCGGGTCCACGCCCAGCTCCTCGGCCAGGGCCGCCTTGATCCGCTCGAAGAGCGCGAGCGCTTCGGCCCGCCGGCCCTGGGTGGTGAGGGCGCGCATGAGCAGGGCGTGGAACGGCTCCCGTAAGGGATGCGCGGCAACCAACCCCTCCAACTCCGCCACCAGCCCAGCCCCCCGTTCGGGGTGGTCGGCGGTCGGGGCAGCGGCCGGATCGGTGGTGGTCGTCGTGCTCAGGTCGGCGGCGATCCTCGTGGCCAGGGCGGTCAGGCGCAGCTCCTCCAGGCGGGCAGCCGGGGCCGTGGCGAAGGGCAGATCGGCCGCGTCGGCCAGCGCCGGACCCCGCCACAACGCCAGTGCCCGGTGCACGTCACCGGCCCGTACGAGCCGCTCAAACGCCCACGCGTCCACCTCACCCGGCGGCACATCCAACGCATATCCGGCGGGATGGGACGAGATCACGCCCGGCGCCTCCCTGCGCGCCCTGGACACCAGCGACTGCAGCGCCGCCATCGGATGCGCCGGCGCCTCACCCGGCCACAGGTCGTCGATCAGCCTGTCCGTGGTCACGACGCGTCCGGGGTCGAGCGCCAGCCGCACCAACAGCGCCCGCACCCGGGCACCGCCGACCGCGCACCCCGCCACCTGAAGCGGCCCCAGAATCCCGACCCGCATCCACCCTCCCCGCCCGGACTCCAGCGTACGCACCCCACACCCTCCCACCGCAGCCCCATCCCCTTCCGCACTTCGGCCGGGGTCCTTGGGGAGGGGGTCGGGTGGCCCGGCTATCGCGCCCCGCGCCCGCGCCCCGCCCCCGCACTTCGGGCCCCCGCGCCTCGCGCTCGGTGGTCTGGGCTTCGGGGCGGGACGGGGGTCAGGGGGTGAGGTGGGAGTCGAGGAGGTCGGCTGGGAGGTGGGGGACGGTGGCTTCGGTGAACTCGGGGAGTCCCACCACCAGCCCGTCCTCCCCGACCCCCAGCCCCGCCTTGGCCGGGTGCTTGCGGATGTGCCGGGGCTCGAAGTTGTAGAAGCTGCCCGTCCCGTAGTCGATCCGTACGCTCTCCAGCGACGGCCGCGCGCTGGCCAGGCACGCCCCCATCGGCAGGCCCAGGTCGGTCGGGGAGGTCAGGGTGTGGAGGTTGCCGGCCACGACCAGCGCGGGTTCGGCGTGGGCCGCCAGCACCCGTTGCGCCATCAAGGCGTCGCGCTGCGACCAGTCGCCCGTGTTCGTCCACCCGTCGAACAACGTGACCCGTAGCCCCGGCACGGCTCGCAGCACCGCGAGGTGGCCGGCGGTGATGGCGCCGCTGCCGAGCCACCAGAGCGGGTGGTCCAGCCCGGTCCCGTCGGTGAGGTAGCGGTCGAGCTGCGGCTTCAGCTCCTCGGGCCATTCCAGGGCGAGGCTGGTCAGGCCGAGCAGCCGCATGAGGCCGAGGATGACGAGCGGGTTCTCCCTGACCCCGTGCACCTCGCCGAGGAGCAGCAGCCCGCACGCGTCGAGCGACCGTCTGGCCCGGTCGAGCGCCGCCGCCTCGACGGGCAGCTCGTACGCGTCCGGATCGAACTCCGCGACCGCCAGCAGGAGGCCGTCCATCGTGTCGACGCCTGGCATGCCTCCACACTCTTCGCCCGGCCCCTCCCGCGCAACAGGCCGGGTCAGGAGAACACCTTGGCCTTCAGCGCGGGGAAGCGCTGGACCACCCGGAGGAAGACCTTGAACCCCGCCCGGCTCACCCTGCTGCCGCCGACGAACTGCTCGGCCGCGCGCATCGAGTCGCGGACGGCGGCGAAGCCGTACTCGCGCATCCGGGCCTCGTAGCCCGCGATGGCGTCAACAGGGTCGCCCCCGCTGGTGAGGGCGGCGCAGAGCAGGCGCGCGTCGCGCAGCGCGGTGTTCGCGCCGATGCCGCGCATCGGCGTCATGCTGTGGATGGCGTCGCCGAGCAGGGTGATGTTCGTGGCGGGCCAGGGGTCGATGGGGATCGAGGTACGGATCGGCAGCAGCGTGATCGTGTCGGGGTCGGACTGGCCGACCACTGTGCGCAGGTCGGGGTGCCAGGATTCGATCTTCCGGGCCACGGTGGCCTGGAGCTGCCCGCCCGACATTTCGGAAATGTCGGTGGGGAAGGCGGCGCCGGGCGCGCCGAACGCCCACAGGATGTAGCTGCTGGAGTTGTCCATCAGCGCGCCCTCCTGCTCCGTCACCCCGAACTCGCCGTACGCCACCCCGTCGCCCAGGTCGTGCGGCGCGGTGAAGAACCCCATGCCGCTGGGCGGGATGACGCTGTTCGGCCCGTCGAGCAGCCGCGGCGCCACGAGCTTCCTGGTCTCGGCGGTGATCGGGAACTTGCCCGCCACCGTCGTGATCCCCGTGTCCACCCGCTCGGCGTGTGGCAGGTACTGCTTACGCACCCGCGAGTTCCCGCCGTCGGCGGCGACCACGATCTCCGCGGTCGCGCTCGTGCCGTCCGCGAAGAACAGCTCGACCCGCCCGTCGGGGAGCCGCTCGTACCTCTCGTACGTCTTCCCGAACCGTACGACGTCGTCGAGCCCCGACAGCAGCACCTGCCTGAGCGTGATGCGGCTGGCCGAGTGGTGGTCGTCGGCCGGGTCTGCCGCCGTGGGCGCCTCGATCAGCGCGAGCCGACTCAGCCGCTCGGTGACGAAGCCGAAGTCCTGCCCGCCGTGCCGCCCGGTCGTGTCGAGGAACGCCTGCCACAGATGCGCGGGCAGGCAGTCGTGCAGGGCGCGGGCGCCGTTCGGGTCGATGTGCACGCGGTAGCCCTGCAGCCGGTCGGCCGGGGTCCTGTCCCGCTCGTAGACGGTCACGTCGAGCCCTGCCTTGCGCAGCCCCTGGGCCAGGCATAGCCCGCCGATGCCGCCACCGATGATCGCGATGTTCCGTGTCATGGCTCGACTATCATCCATGCGGATGATTCTGTCAACCATCCGGATGGATGATAGAGTGCGGACCATGAGACGAGCGCCCGAAGAGAAGCAGCGCGACCCCGAGCGCACGAAGGCCCGCATCCTGCAGGCGGCGCTGGAGGAGTTCGCGGCGAAGGGGTTCGCGGGGGCGCGTGTCAGCGAGATCGCCACCAGGGCCGGGGTGAACAAGCAGCTGATCTCGTACTATTTCGGCGGTAAGGAGGGCCTCTACCAGGCCCTGACCGCACGCTGGCAGGCCGAGGAGAGCGGGTTCGCCGACCGGTCGGCCTCGCTCGGCACGCTCGCCGCCGAATACGTGCGGGCCAACGCAGCCCGCCGCGACTACGGCCGGCTGATGCTCTGGCGGAGTCTCACCGACGACGGGGCGCCCGACCCTTCCTTCGTCGAGGACGTACGCCGGGATCTGGAGCTCCTGCGCGAGCGCCAGCGGGACGGGGAGTTCCCCGCGGACCTCGACCCGGCGGCGGTGCTGGTGGCGCTGTTCTCGATGGCGGCGGCCGGCATCGCGTTCCCGCAACTCGTCCAGGCGGTGTGGGGGCGGGATCCGGAGTCGCCGGAGTTCGCCGAGCACTATGCGCGGGAGGTCGAGAAGCTCGTGGGCCACCTGCGGGGTTCGTGACGGTCCGGGGTCCGGGCGGTGGTTTCCTTGTACTCATGCCTGATCTCGTGGTGGACGGCAGCGGCAAGCTCTGCGTGCAACTGCTCATCGAACTGCGCGGTCACGTGCGCCAGGCCGGTCCCGGAGCGGTGATCCACCTCATCGCCACCGATCCCGCCGCGCCCGTCGACCTGCCTGCCTGGTGTCATCTGACCGGGCACACGTACCTGGGGCCGGTGCCGGGGGCGGAGCCGCCGACGTACGCGCTGCGCGTGGCCGGGGCCGCCAAGGAGACCGAGGACGCCAAACCCTGGCACGTGGCTTAAGCGGTTAATTCCCTTACCGAATGGGGTGGCCTAGAGTATGAGGGTTATCCGGTTCAGAGAGGGAGTCCGTGAAGCGACCCACGATCGCCGACATCGCCGGCCGGGCGGGAGTGTCCAAAGTGGCGGTCTCCTACGCGCTCAACGGGCAACCGGGCGTATCGGACGCGACGCGGGCCAGGATCGTCGCCATCGCCGAGGAGATCGGCTGGCGGCCCAACAGCGCGGCGCGAGCGCTCAACGGCGCCAGGGCCAACTGCGTGGGCCTCGCGCTCTGCCGTCCCGCCCGCATCCTGGGCGTGGAGCCGTTCTTCATGGAGCTGATCAGCGGCATCGAGGGCGTGCTCGCAGACCGCTCGTACGCGCTGCTGCTCCAGGTCGTCACGAGCCATGAGCAGGAGAGCGAGGTCTACCGGCGCTGGTGGGGCGAGAGCCGCATCGACGGCGTGTTCCTGGTCGACCTGCACTACTCGGACTCCAGAGTGGTCGAGCTGGAGCGGCTGGGGATGCCGGTCGTCGTCATCGGACATCCCACCGAGTCGGGCTCGCTGTCGGCGGTCTGGTCGGACGACGGCGAGGCCGTGCGCGAGACCGTCGGCTACCTGGTGGCGCTGGGCCACCGCCGGGTCGCGCGGGTGGCGGGGCTGCCGGAGCTGGTCCACACGACCGTCCGCGACCAGGCGTTCGAGCAGGCGTGCGAGGGCGTGGCCGAGCACGTGACCGTGCACACCGACTACACCGGCGAGGAGGGCGCCAGGGCCACCAGGCGGCTGCTCAGCTCGCCCAACCGGCCCACGGCGATCATCTACGACAACGACATCATGGCCGTGGCGGGCATGTCCGTGGCCCAGGAGATGCGGGTCGAGGTGCCGCGCGACCTGTCCATCGTGGCCTGGGACGACTCGCCGCTGTCCCAGGTCGTCCGGCCGCCGCTGACCGCGCTCACCCGCGACATCCCCGCGTACGGGGCGCACGCCGCCCAGCGGCTGCTCGCGCTGATCGCAGGTGAGACCGTGCCCCCGTACGAGGACCAGGCGGCCGTGCTCACGCCGCGCGGCAGCACCGGTCCCGCTCACTCCGTGTAGCGCCGGCCTCGGCGCGTGCCGCGGGCGGGGCGGGCGGCTGGCAGACCGCCGTGTCCCGACCCGCGGCACGTGCCGTCCCCTCCTCCGCGGCACAGCCCGGAGCCGCCATGAACTCCCCCCGGCTCCAACCCTGACGGAGTACGCGGAAGAGCGCCTGAGTACCCCTATACCTAAACGAGATGAGACCGTGACCAGGCGTAGTGCCCATGATCGGGGCTTAACGTCTGGTCAGGCGGGTAGGCGGGCGATATGACCCGCTGAGGGGGTAACAATGGTCGAGCCGGGCCCATGGATCGGGGGGTACGTACGTGCCTGGAACTCCAACGATCCCGACGACATCGCCGCGTTGTTCACCGAGGACGCCGTCTACTACACCGAGCCGTACAGCTCTCCGTGGCAGGGGCGGGACGAGATCGTCTCGCAGTGGCTCGGGCGGCAGGACAAGCCTGGTGAGACCGAGTTCGAGTGGCATCCGGTGAACGTTGCCGACGACGTCAGTGTTATCCAGGGGGTCACGACATATCCCGACAAAACGTACAGTAATCTATGGGTGATCAGGTTTGTGCCCGATGGCCGGTGTCGTGAATTCACCGAATGGTGGATGCGGCATGATGCCAAATGATGCAATGGGCCGAGCCGTCTTCATCCGAGGAGATCCGTTGAGAGACAACCTCGACCTCGCCGCGAGCGCCCAGGAACTGGCAGACGCCGCCCCGACGGGATCGATCGACCACGCCGCAGCGTCGTCCGTGGCCATCACGCTCGCCACCACTCGTGACATCACCGATGCCAGGAAGACGCTGGACGGGGTCTCCCCGGAAGAGGTCCGGGAGGCGGCCCTGGCCCTCTTCGAACAACTGTCGACCGGCGGCTGACGCCTGGAACCCGGGCTCGGGCGCCGCATCCGCCGCGCCCGAGCTTTCGCATGCCCTGGGACCGGTGGGAGCCGAGCGCGCCAGAGGTCAGGTGGTGAGGCGGGTCTGGATGGCGTGGCGGGCTCGGGAGGGGGCGGCCGGGTCGTGGTGGAGCTGGAGGGCGTGGTTCAGGGCCATGACCGCGCCGAGCAGCTCGAACGCGAGCTGATCCGGATCCGTCCCCGCGGGCAGCTCGCCCGCGTCCGCCGCGCGCCCGGCCTCCTTGCGCAGCCGCCCGCGCCAGGCGTCGAACCTGGCCTCCACCGCGTCCCGCACCGGCCCCGGCCGGCCGTCGAACTCGTGGGCCGCGGCCACGAAGAAGCACCCGCCGGGGAAGACCCCGCGCTCCAAGTACGAGATCCACGCCTCGCACAGCACCCGCAGGCGGGTCAGCCCGGGTGTGGCGGGCCGGGCGTGCTCCCAGACCTCGGCGCGGAAGATCTCCCCGGCCCGGTCGAGGACGGCGAGCTGCAGCGCCTCCTTGGAACCGAAGTGCCCGAGCACTCCTGACTTGCTCATGCCCAGCTCGCCGGCGAGGCGGCCGATGGTCAGCCCTTCGAGCCCCTCCGCGGATGCGATGGCGACCGAACGCTCCAGGATGGCCGCACGCGTGCCAAGGGCCTCGGCGACGGATCTGCGGGGACTCATGCGGGCAGTTTAGCGTCCGAACGTTCGCTTGCTATAGTCCGGCCTCATGACGGGATCACGACTTGTCGCCACAGGCCACTATCAACCAGCAAAAATCCTGACAAATGATGAGCTGGCGGCCATGGTGGACACCAACGACGAGTGGATAACCAAGCGCGTCGGCATCCGTACACGGCACGTGGCCGAACCCGACGAGACCGTGACCGACCTGGCCCAGCATGCCGCCGCGAAGGCCCTGACGGCGAGCGGCCTGGACGCCGCCGACATCGACCTCCTCCTGATCGCCACCTGCACCCAGACCGAGCGCGCCCCGAACATCGCCTCCCGTGTCGCCGCCCGGCTCGGCGTGCCCAGCGCGGGGCTGATGGACGTCGGCGTGTCGTGCTCCGGCTTCACCCACGCCCTTGCCGTCGCCGACCACGCCATCCGCGCCGGCGCGGCCACGAACGCCCTGGTCGTCGGGGCGGACAAGATGACGGCGGTCACCGACTGGACCGACCGGACCACGTGCGTGCTGACCGGCGACGGCGCGGGGGCGGCCGTGATCAGCGCGGCCCCGGAGGCCGAGATCGGTCCCGTGGTGTGGGGCTCCGCGCCGGAGCTGGGCACCGCCGTACGCATCGAGGGCACCCCGACCCGCTTCTCCCAGGACGGCCAGACCGTCTACCGCTGGGCCACCACCCAGCTCCCCGACATCGCCAGGAAGGCGTGCGAGCGCGGCGGCGTACGGCCGGAGGACCTGGCGGCGGTGGTCTTCCACCAGGCGAACCTGCGCATCATCGAGCCCGTCGCGGCCAAGCTCGGCGCGGTCAACGCGATCGTGGCGCGCGACGTGGTCGAGTCGGGCAACACCTCGGCCGCGAGCGTGCCGCTGGCGCTGTCGAAGCTGCTGGAGCGGGGTGAGGTCCGGCGCGGGGCGCCGATGCTGCTGTTCGGGTTCGGAGGGAACCTGTCGTACGCGGGCATGATCGTCCGCTGCCCCTGACGGGCCCGCCTCAGGAGACGCCCGGCGGGGAGGTGGAGTCGCGGATCACGAGCTGGCAGGGCATCTTGTGCACCCCGGGCGTCGCCTTCCCGTCGATGGCGGCGAACAGGTGCTGGGCCGCGGTGCGCCCCAGCTGCTCCAGGTTCATGTCCACGGTGGTCAGGGCGGGCCGGGTCTCCGTGGACAGCACCTCCCAGTTGTCGTAGCCGACCACCGCGATGTCCTCCGGCACCCGCCGCCCGCGCTCCCTGGCCGTCTCCACGAAGCCGGCCGCGATCTGGTCGCTGCCGCAGAACACCGCGTCGACCTCCGGCTCGGCCATCAGCAGCATCTCGGCCGCGTGCCGCCCCCACCGCTGCGACCACGGGCCCGACAGCGTCTGCCCCGCCTGCGGCAGCCCCGCCTGCGCGAGCGCCTGGCGCAGGCCCTCCTCGCGGTCGCGTGACGCCTTGTAGTGCGTGGGCCCCGTGATGTGCGCGATCCTGCGCCGGCCCATCGCCAGCAGGTGGTTGACGGCCATGGCGGCCGCGCCGACGTCGTCCGGCACGAAGGACACGTCCGACGGGTCGTCCGAAGGGCCGTAGGCGTACACGACCGGCACCGGCAGGTCCTTGCTCACCGACGGCCGCGGGCTCGTGCTCTCGCCCACCACGATCAGCCCGTCCACCCGGCGCGACAGCAGCGCCCGCACGTGGTGCTGCTCCCTGATCGCGTCGCCGCGCGCGTCGCAGAGCAGCACGGCCATCTCGCCGGCCCCGAACGCGTCCTCCGCCCCGAGGAGCACCGGAATGCCGAACCGGCCGACGCTGTCGGAGGTCAGCAGGCCGACCGTGCGCGTCTGTCCTGAGATCAGCCCCCTGGCCAGGGCGTTCGGCTGGAAGGAGAGCTCCGCCGCGGCGGCGAGCACCCGCTCGCGCGTCGCGGCCCGCACGTCCTGGCGCCCGTTGAGTGCTTTGGACGCCGTGGCGATCGAGACCCCCGCCAGCGAGGCCACATCGGAGATGGTCGCCCGCTTACTCGCCATGTTTCGAAACCCTTTTCGTCACCTGTGAACTGCATAGAACCCTAGCACCCATTGACATGGACTCTTGTTTCTTCTACGTTTCCGAAAACCTTTAAGTCCAGGAGCACAACATGAGACGAAGGCTGGCCGGGATCTCCCTCCTCGGTGTGTTAGCGCTCACAGCGGCGGCCTGCGGCAGCGGCGGCGGTGGTGGTGGGGGCAGCACGCCGTCGGCGGAGAGTCCCGTGACGATCACCATGTGGACCCGTGCGGCCACCCAGACGCAGAGCGAGCGGCTGGTCAAGGCCTACAACAGCAGTCACAAGAACATTCAGGTCAAGCTCACCGTCATCCCGACCGACAACTACCAGCCGCGCATCGCCGCGGCGGCCGGTGCCAAGCAGCTCCCCGACGTGTTCGCGGCCGACGTCATCTTCGTCCCGAACTACACCTCTCAGGGTCTGTTCATGGACATCACGGACAGGGTCGCGAAGCTGCCGTTCAAGGACGGCCTGGCCCCCTCTCACATGAAGCTCGGAACGCTCGACGGGAAGATGTACACGCTCCCGCACACGCTCGACCTGTCGGTCTGGTTCTGGAACAAGGACCTCTACCAGAAGGCCGGGCTCGACCCGGAGCAGGGGCCGAAGTCGCTGAAGGAGTTCGCCCAGCAGGCGACCACGATCCAGGAGAAGCTCGGCAAGGACGGCAAGGTCCACGGCACCTTCTTCGGCGGCAACTGCGGCGGCTGCTACGTCTTCACGTTCTGGCCCTCCGTCTGGGCCGGCGGCGGCCAGGTCATGAACGCCGAGGGCACCCAGTCGCTCAACGACCAGGCCGCGATGACCGACGTGTTCAAGATCTGGCGCGACCTGTACGACAAGAAGGTCACCGGGCCGACCGCCAAGGAGGAGCAGGGCCCGACCTGGACCGGTTTCTTCCCCAAGGGCGAGATCGGCGTCATGCCGATGCCCTCCACCACGCTCGGTCTCATGCCCAAGGACATGAAGATCGGCGTCACCCCGATCGCCGGCCCCGACGGCGGCGAGTCCACGTTCGTGGGCGGCGACTCCGTCGGCATCTCCGCCACGTCCAAGAACCCGGACGCGGCCTGGGACTTCCTGTCCTGGACGGTCTCCGACGACGCCCAGGTCGAGGTCATGGCCAAGAACAAGGACGTGCTCGCGCGCACCGACCTGGCCAGCAACAAGTACTCCGCGGAGGACCCGCGCGTGGTGCTGATCAACTCGCTGGTGGCCAAGGGCCAGACGCCGTACGCGCTGCGCTTCGGCCAGACCTTCAACGACCCGCAGGGTCCGTGGCTGCGCTACGCGCGCGAGGCCGTGTTCGGTGACGCCTCGAAGCTCCCGCAGCTCAACGCCGAGATCACGAAGTCACTTCAACAATGACTCTGACGATGAACCGAACCGGGCGGCGGGCGGCGCACTCCGCGCCTTCCGCCCGGTGGCGGAGCAGGAAGGTACAGGGCTGGCTGTACACGGCTCCGACGGCCGTCATCGTGGGCGTGCTCTTCATCGCGCCCCTCGTGCTGGTCGTCTGGATGTCACTGAACCGCTGGCCCCTGCTCGGTCAGGCCACGTTCAACGCCCCCGACAACTACCTCAAGATCGGCGACAACCCGCTCTTCATCGACGCGATCCTCTTCACGCTCAAGTACACGGCCATCACGACCGTCCTGCTGTCGGCCGTGGCGCTCGGTCTCGCCATGCTGGTGCAGGACCGCAAGCCGGGCATCGGCTTCTTCAGGACCGCGTTCTTCCTGCCCGGCGCCGTGGGGTTCGCCGCCGCCGGTCTGCTCTTCTACGGGATGCTGAACAACGACTTCGGCCCCATCGACCCCCTGCTCCAGACGCTGCACATCACCAGCGAGCCGGTCAAGTGGATCGGCACGCCGAACATGGCGCTGTTCTCCACGATCACCCTGGTGCTGTGGCGCTTCGCCGGGTTCAACATGCTCATCCTGCTGACCGGCCTGCAGGCCATCCCGACCGAGGTGTACGAGGCCGCGAGGAGCGACGGCGCGAACCGCTGGCAGATCTTCACCAAGATCACGCTCCCGCTGCTGCGCCCGACGCTGGCGCTGATGCTGATCCTCAGCGTCACCGGCTCGCTGCTGGCCTTCGACCAGTTCTTCGTCTTCACCAACGGCGGCCCCGACAACAGCACGGTCTCGATGGTCATGGTCGTCTACCGCGACGCGTTCTTCCGCTTCGACCTCGGCGGCGCGGCGGCGCTCTCGGTCGTCCTGCTGGTCGCCCTCGTCGGGCTCAACACGCTGATGATGCGGAGGCTGCGATGAGCCGTTACCTCACGCTGTCCGCCCTGGCGGTGCTGTTCCTGTTCCCCCTGGTGTGGAGCGGCTACGCCTCGTTCGAGGAGCCGGGCAACTACCTGGAGATGGCCCGCTTCGGCGAGGGGCTCGGCACGTACGCGACCAACAGCGTGCTCGTCTCGGTGATGACGGTGGCGGGCACGCTGGTCGTCTCCGCGCTCGGCGGCTACGGCTTCGCCCGCTTCGACTTCCCCGGCAAGAACCTGCTGTTCCTGGCCACGCTGGCGATCCTCATGGTGCCGTACGCGACGATCCTGATCCCGCTCTACGTGCTGCTCGGCTACCTCGGCCTGCAGAACTCCCTGGTCGGGCTCTCGCTGGTGTTCGTCATGTTCCAGTTGCCGTTCGCGCTGTTCATGATGCGCAACGCGTTCGAGGCGCTGCCGCGCGAGCTGGAGGAGGCCGCGCTGGTGGACGGCTGCGGCACGTTCAGGGCGTTCGCCAGGATCCTGCTGCACGCCGTGCGGCCCGCGCTGATCACGGTGGGCCTGTTCGCCTTCCTGGCGTCGTGGAACGACTTCTTCGCCCCGCTCATCCTGCTCAACGACGGCGCGTCGTTCACCCTGCCGGTGGCCGTGGTCAGCATGACGCAGCAGACGTTCGGCGCCATCGACTACGGCATGCTCCAGTCCGGCGTCATGGTCATGGCCTTCCCCTGTCTCATCCTCTTCATCGTGCTGCAGCGCCACTACGTGCGCGGATTCATGTCAGGAGCTCTGCGTGGCTAACCCTGTCCTGCCCTCATCGGGCGCCCTGTCCCCCCTCGGCCTCGACGCGGTACGGCTGCTCCCCGGCTTCTGGGGCGACCGGGCCGCGCTCAACCGCGAGGTCACGATCGCCCACTGCCAGGAATGGGAAGAGCGAGAAGGCTGGATCGGCAACTTCCGGGGCGAGCGGCCCCGCCGGGGGCGGGAGTTCAGCGACTCCGAGATCTACAAGCTGCTGGAGGCCATGGCCTGGGCCGACCACCCGGCGCTGCCCGAGCTGGCCGAGACCGTGGCCCAGGCCCAGGAGGGCGACGGCTACCTCAACACCCGCTGGTCCGGCAGCCGCTACACCGACTTCGAGTGGGGCCACGAGCTCTACTGCTACGGGCACCTGATCCAGGCCGGGGTCGCCCGCCTGCGCATGCACGGCGAGGACCAGCTCACCCAGGTCGTGATCAAGGCCGCGGACCACGTGTGCCGCCGCTTCATGGAGGGCACCCAGACCTGCGGCCACCCGGTGATCGAGATGGCCCTCGTCGAGCTCTACCGCGTGACCGGCACCGAGCGCTATCTGGAGATGGCCCGCCGCTTCGTCGAGCGCCGCGGCCTGCCCGCGCTCGCCGACATCCCCTTCGGCCGCATCTACTACCAGGACGACATCCCGGTCAGGCAGGCCCAGGTGTTCCGCGGGCACGCGGTGCGCGCGCTCTACCTCGCCTCCGGCGTGGTGGACGTGGCGGTCGAGACCGGCGACCAGGAGCTGCTGAAGGCGATCGAGTCCCAGTGGGAGCGCACGGTGGCCCGGCGTACCCACCTGACCGGCGGCATGGGCTCGAGGCATGCCGACGAGTCGTACGGCGAGGACTACGAGCTGCCGCCGGACCGGGCCTACAACGAGACCTGCGCGAGCATCGCCTCCGTCATGCTGGCGCACCGGCTGCTGCTGGCCACGGGCGACGCCCGCTACGCCGACCTCGCCGAGCGCACCCTGTACAACATGCTCGCCACGGGGGTGGCGCTGGACGGCAAGTCGTTCTTCTACGCCAACCCGCTGCAGGTGCGGGTGCCGGCGGTGCCGCTGGAGGGGGTCAACCACGCCGCGGAGGGCGGGCTGCGCTCGCCCTGGTTCGACGTGTCCTGCTGCCCGAACAACATCGCCCGCACGATGGCCTCGCTGGCCGCGTACGTGGCCACGACCACCGCGGACGGGATCCAGATCCACCACCACACGCCGTCGGAGATCCGGCACGACGGCCTGGCGGTACGCGTGGAGACCGGCTACCCGTGGACCGGCTCGGTGAGCGTGCGGGTGCTGGAGGGCGGCGAGGGCCGGATCGGGCTGCGCGTCCCCGCCTGGGCCACGGACGCCACGCTCGCCCACGTCCCGGCCTCCTCGCCGGAGGCGCCGCTGGCGGAGAGCCCGGCGGTGCGCCCGGTGGATCCCGGTTACGCCTACGTCGAGGGGCCCTGGCGGGCCGGTGACGAGATCCGGCTGGAGCTGCCGATGGCGCCCAGGTGGACGATGCCCGATCGGCGGATCGACGCGCTGCGGGGGAGCGCGGCGGTGGAGCGGGGGCCGCTGGTCTACTGCGCCGAGTCGGTGGCCGACGAGCCGGCGCTGGGCGACCTGACCGCGCGGGTCCAGCCGCCCGTGGAGCACCACGAGGCGGACGGCGTGGTGGAGCTGGAGGTGGAGGCGTCGCTGGGCGCCGGCGCCGGTAACGGCTGGCCGTACGCGCCCGCCTCCGACGGGCAGGCGGGTGGCGCCGACGTCAGGCTCCGGCTCGTGCCCTACCACCGGTGGGGCAACCGCGGCCCCGCGACCATGCGTGTCTGGCTACCGATCTAGGAGAGGCAAGTGCGTAAACCGTTGGTGTGCTTAGCTGTGTTAACGCTCACAGCTTCGCTTGCCGCGTCACCTTCGTACGCCGCCCAGGACGACCTGGGGATGCCGGTGTTCACGGGCGCAGACCCGGTGCCCGCCGAACCCGTGGCGTACCACCCCCGCAAGATGATGGAGGAGATCTACAAGAAGGAGAAGGGCGGCGACTCGTACTGGATCGACCGCGTGCTGGCCCGCCCCGGCGACGATCCGGCGGGCCCGTGGTTGATGACGCGCGGGCGGGCGCTGTTCATGAAGGAGCACGATCCCTCGGTCATCGGCTTCGGTGGGTTCGTGGCGTATTGGGAGAGCATCGACAACCGCGGCGCGTACGAGGTCTCGCTGGGCACCCAGCTCGCCGAGGACGTCTCCAAGCGCCTGCAGATGCCCAGCCACTGGACCGGGCAGTACACGGGTGACGGCCTGTCGGTCGGGGTGAAGAAGTTCATCACCCACGAGAACGTGGCCGTGACGACGCTGGAGATCACCAACACCGGGTCCGCGGCGCGCTCCGTGCCGATCACCGTGACCTCGCCGTACACCAGGACGCCCGACGGCGACCGCGAGCTGACCGGGACCGTCTGGGCCAAGAACAAGCTGACCACGATCTTCCCCCGGCTCAGCGGTGACGGGCTGAAGGTCTCCGACGGCACGCTCAAGGGCTCGCTGACGGTCGAGCCGGGCAAGACCGTGCGGACCAAGGTGCAGATGGGCTTCGTCACCGACGAACTGCCCGGGTCGCGGGCCGAGTACGACGGCTACAAGGGCCGCTCGCCCGAGAAGGCGCTGCGGCACCAGCTCCAGGACTACAACGCCTGGTGGGCCGAGAACCTGCCCTACATCGACGTGCCCGACGAGAACATCAAGAAGTTCGTGTACTACCGCTGGTGGCTCATGCGCTTCAACTTCCTCGACGCCGACATCCCCGGGAACGACTTCCAGTTCCCCACGTCGGTCGAGGGGGCGCTGGGCTACAACAACGCGATCGTGCTGACCGTGCCGATGTTCGTGCAGGACCTGAAGTACCTGCGGGACCCGATCTACTCGTACGGGCCGTGGGTGTCGGCGGGCGAGGTCTCGCGCAACTCCAAGTACACCGACAACCCGGGCGACCCCGAGAACTGGTCGAACAGCTACACGCAGTACATCTCGGCCTCGGCCCTGGAGAGCTACCAGATCCACGGCGGCCAGCCGTCGATCCTGCGCAACCTGGCCCGCTACGCCGAGAAGGACGTGTACGGGCAGCTCAACGCCTATGACTCCAACAAGAACGGGGTCATCGAGTACGACCGGGAGTACATGACCGGCAACGACGCCGACGCGGTGTCGTTCCACTACTACGGGCGGGCGAACGAGCGGCTCGAAGGCGCGTACGTGTACGCCAACGCGATGGCGGCGGCGCAGGCGTACGAGCTGACCGGCGACGCGGCCAAGGCGGCCGAGATGCGCGGGGTGGCCGACAAGGTCAAGAACGGCATCCTCGCGCTGCTCTGGGACGAGCAGAACAAGCTGTTCAAGCACCGCGACCTCCAGACGGGCAACCTGATCCCGTGGAAGGAGTCCAACAACTACATCCCGTACGCCACCGGGCTCGTGCCGACGGACGACCCGAAGTACCGGGAGGCGCTGCGCCTGTGGACGGACCCGGCGGAATATCCGATCTTCCCGGCGTACACCGCGAACCAGAAGGACAAGGCGGAGGCCGCGGCAGCCGGTAACCCCGGCTCCAACAACTTCTCGCAGATCAACTCCACCCGGAACTTCGCGCTGTTCTCCAAGGCGCTGCGGCAGTACGCCTCGCCGTACATCACCGCCGACCAGTACAAGCAGCTCCTGTACTGGAACGCCTGGTCGCAGTACGTCGGCGGCGACACCCGCTACCCCGACGCCAACGAGTTCTGGGCCGACTGGAACCAGAGCACCAAGTCCATCGGCTACCGCTCCTGGATCCACCACACGATCCTGGGCAGCAGCAACTGGACCGTCATCGAGGACGTCATGGGCCTGCGCCCGCGTTCGGACGGCAAGGTCGAGCTCTGGCCGGTGGACATCGGCTGGGACCACTTCAGCGTCAACGGCATCAACTACCGGGGTCGTGACCTGACCATCGTCTGGGACAAGCCGGGCGACGGCACCAAGCACTATGCCGGGGTGCCCGAGGGGTACTCGATCCTGATCGACGGCAAGCGCAAGGTCACCCTGTCGGGGCTGGCGCACGCCGTCTGGGACCCGGCCACGGGCAAGGTCGAGGGCGGTCAGGTCGTGTACGCCGAGAAGGCCGCCTCCATGAAGGCCCCCGCCCAGGTCGAGCTGACGGGCGACCGCGTCGAGGACCTGTTCCAGAAGGCCGGCGTGGACCTGCGCTCCACCCGCCCGAACCTGGTCAAGTCCGCCACCGCCTCCCACGGCGACCCGGTCGGCGCGGTGGACGGCTTCACGATCAACGAGCCGTACTGGGGCAGCAAGGGCTCCGGCGACGCTCAGGACTGGCTGGCGGCGGACCTCGGCTCGGCCCAGAAGGTCGACCAGGTCAAGCTGTACTTCTCCAACGACCGCAAGGCGGGCGGCTACCGCGAGCCCGCCTTCTACACGGTGCAGTACCAGGACGGCGACACCTGGAAGGACGTGCCGGGCCAGGCCAGGAAGCCGGCCCACCCGCGGGCGAACCTCAACGTGGTCCGCTTCCCGGCGGTCACGACGCAGAAGCTGCGGGTGCTGGTCACGCACCAGCCCGGTTACGCGACGGGGCTGAAGGAGGTGCAGGCGTACCTGACGGGCGCCGGCGCCGGCCCGGTCGCGAACAAGGCGCCGTCCGTGGTGGTCGTGCCCGATCCCACGTTCAGCCGCCCGGGCCAGGCCAGGTTCGACGCGGTGGTCAAGGACGACGCGTTGCCGTCGGGCAGGCTCACGACCCAGTGGGCCAAGGTCGACGGGCCCGGCGAAGCGTTCTTCACCAACCCGACGGGCACCGACACGGTGGTCTCGTTCTCCGAGGCGGGCGCGTACCGGCTGAAGCTCACGGCCACGGACGGCGAGAAGAGCAGCTCCACGACCGTGACCGTGACCGCGACGCCCCAGGCCGCGCAGGTGAACGTGGCGCCCAAGGCCACGCCCACGGCCTCCTACACCTCGCCGTGGGAGAAGGTCACCGCGATCAACGACGGCATCGACCCGCCGCGCTCCAACGACGGCGCCAACCCGCGCTGGGGCACCTGGCCGCAGCAGGGCACGCAGTGGGTGCAGCTCGAATGGCCGTCGGCGGTGCGGGTCGACAAGAGCGACGTGTACTTCTTCGACGACGGCGGCGGCGTGCGCGTCCCCGCCTCGTGGAAGATCCAGTACTGGGACGGCGACTCGTTCGAGGACGTCACCGGCGCCGCCTCCTACCCGAAGGCGGCGGACGCCTACAACACGGTCGCGTTCGACACCGTGACGACCTCGAAGCTGCGCGTCCAGCTCGAGGCCGGCGGGGCGTCGGTCGGCCTGCTGGAGGTCAAGGCGTACGAGGTCCCGCCGGACTCCGTGCGCCCCGTGCACGTCCCCACCCTGGCCGGCACGCTGCCGAAGCTGCCCGCCACCGTGGAGACCCTCTACGCGGACGGCACCCGCAGCTCGGCCGCCGTGACCTGGCAGCAGGTGACGCCCGACCAGGTCAAGACCGGCGGCACCAGCTTCACGGTCGTCGGCCTGGCCGAGGGCGTGCGCCAGCCCGCCCAGGCCACCGTGTACGTCCGCACGACCTCGGCGGTGACGATCACCTCGATCGCCGAGGAGGCCGTCGCCACCCGGGCCGGGGTCGCTCCCTCGCTGCCCAGGACCGTCGTGGCGACGTACAACGACGGGTCGAAGGACGGCTCCGTCGAGGTCACCTGGGAGGCGATCAGCCCTGACAAGTACGCCCAGCCGGGCACGTTCACGGTGAACGGTCAGGTGGCGGGCACGACGGTCGCCGCCAAGGCCACGGTTACCGTCGGGTAGCACCGATGCTCCCTGCCCTGGCTCAGCGGCAATCGCGGGCCAGGGCAGGGCCCCGCGGATAACGTCCCGGAAACGCCGTACGGATTCATCCCGATTAAGGGGTCATAATCCTCTTCTACGGGAGGCGTGCCGGGGATCGGAGAGGCGGAGCGCGGGATGGCTGGGGGATTCGCCGAGGTCGCCGATGACGAGAAGCCGGGACGGGGGGTGAGAGTCGCCTCCGTGACCATGGCGGTGGTGTCGCCGGCGCTCACCGTGGTCGCGCTGCTGATCTGGGCCGGACTGCCCGAGGCGTGGACGCCCGAACGGACGGTGTCCCCGCAGACGGCCGCAGCGCTGACGTTCCCCGCGGTCGGCGCGTTCCTCATCTTCCACCGGCCCCGCCTCAACTTGGCGTGGCTGATGTGCGCGGGCGGCCTGGCCGCCGCCGTCAGCGACTTCGCGCAGGCGATGATGTTCCACGCCGCCGCCGGCGGCGACCTCGTCCTCGCGGGCTACCTGCGGTTGCCGGGCCACCTCGGCTGGGCGGTGTGCGGCGTGACGCTCACGATGGTGCTGCCGCTGTACTCGCCCGACGGCCGGCTGCCCTCGCCGCGCTGGCGCCTGGCCCTGGCGCTGGGCGCGGCCTCCATCACGGCCGACTTCCTGCGCGCCGTGTTCCGCGTGCCGGGGCCCGTCGAGGCGTACCCGTACCCCCAGGTCATCCCGAACCCGCTGCAGATCCCCGCGCTGGCCCCGTACGCGCCGACGGTCTCGACGATCGCCTGGACGGGCATCTACGTCGCCATGGCGCTGTCGGCGCTGTCGCTGACGGTGCGGTTGCGGCACGCGGACTCCGTCACCAGGCGGCAGATCGGCTGGCCGCTGCTGGCGTTCGCCGGCTACATCGTGTTCCTGGTCGTGGCCGCGTTCGTGCCCGCGCTCACGTGGATCGCGTTCGGCTGGGCGGCGATCATCCCGGTCGCGATGGCGTTCTCGGTGATGCGGTACCGGCTCTACGGCATCGACACGGTGATCAGCCGGGCGTTCGTGGCCGCCGGCGTGGTGGCCGTGGTCAGCGCCGTCTACTTCGGCGCGGGCGCGCTGTCCGGCCTGCTCGTCTCCGGGTACGGCCAGGTGGCCGGGATCGCCGCCGCGCTGTTCGCGGGCGCCTTCTTCCAGCCGCTGCGGCGGGCGCTGCAGCAGGCCGTGGACCGGCTCCTGTACGGCGCCGTCGGCGACCCCGGCGTGCTGGCCGAGCGCCTGACCCAGGCGGTCCGGCGCGGCGACCCGGCCAAGGCGCTGACCTCGGTGGTGAGCGTGCTGCGCGACGGCCTGGCGGTCGAGGGCGTGGCCGTGGAGGTGGCCGACGGCGAGCCCCGCTACGTGGAGAACGGCCGGGTGGGCCCGATTCCCCGCGAGGTGCCGCTGATCTGGCACGGGGAGCGGGTCGGTCGCCTGCTCGTCGGACCGCCGGGCCCGCGCCGCTTCCCCGCCGCGCACAACGAGCGGGTGCTGGCCACGCTCACCCCGTACGCCGCGGACGTGGCCCACGCGGTGCGGATGGCGGCGGACCTGCAACGTTCCAGGGAACGCATCCTGACGACCAGGGAGGAGGAGCGCCGCCGCCTGCGCCGAGACCTGCACGACGGGCTCGGCCAGACGCTCTCGGCCATGGCGATGACCATCAACATGGCCAGGCTCAGCCTCAAGAAGTCCCCGGAGGCCGCCGACGAGCTGCTGCGCGAGCTGCACACGGGCATGGGCGCGGTCACGGGGGACATCCGCGAGCTCGTGTACGGCCTGCGCCCGCCCGCCCTCGACGACCTCGGCCTGGCCCGCGCGATCGGCGACCTGGCCGGGCAGTCGGCGCCGCCGACGGAGGTCGAGGTGCAGGGCGAGCTGTCGGAGCTGCCCGCGGCCGTCGAGGTGGCGGTCTACCGGATCATCCAGGAGGCGCTCACCAACGTCCGGCGGCACGCCCAGGCGTCCAACTGCCGGATCGTCCTGCAGCGGGAGCGGTCGGTGCTGCGGGTGCTGATCGCCGACGACGGCAAGGGGCTGCCCGAGGAGCATCGCGCGGGCGTGGGGCTCGGGTCGATGCGCGAGCGGGCGGCGGAGCTGGGCGGGATCTGCGTGGTCGGCGGCGAGCCCGGGGCCGGGACGCGCGTGGAGGTCATGCTGCCGCTCCTGACCGCGCCTCCGGCTGACATGAGCGTTCACTCATGACGTTTGCGCAGCTCAGTATTGGTGTTCATGCCTTGGCCCCCGCATAGTGGGCGCATGAAGTCCTCGCTGAAGGTCGCGGTCGTCGGGGACCGCGACAAGACGTTCGTCCCGCACGTGGCCACCGACGACGCGCTGGGCCACGCCGCCGATCACCTGGGAATCACGGTCGAGGTCCGCTGGCTGGCCACCGAGCCGCTCGAATCCGACCTGTCCGTCGTGCGGGCCGCCGACGTGCTGTGGTGCGCCCCTGGGAGCCCGTACCGCAGCCTGCTCGGCGCGCTGGCCGCGCTCCGGCACGGTCGCGAGCACGGCGTGCCCACCCTGGGGACGTGCGGCGGCAGCCAGCACATGGTGATCGAGTACGCCCGCCACGTGCTCGGGTTCGAGGACGCGCAGCACGCCGAGTACGACCCGTACGCGTCCAACCTGTTCATTTCCGAGCTGACCTGCTCCCTCGCGGGCCGGACCATGCCGGTCACGCTCACGCCGGGCTCCACGGTGGCGGCCCTGTACGGCGAGAGCGAGGTGAAGGAGCAGTACTACTGCAATTTCGGCCTCAACCCGGCCCATCAGAGCGCCCTGCACGAGGGCGGCCTGCGCGTGACGGGCGTGGACGACAGCGGCGAGGCCCGGGTGCTGGAGCTGTCCGGCCACCCGTTCTATCTGGCCACGCTCTTCGTGCCGCAGACGAGATCGCTGCCCGGACGGCCGCACCCGCTGGTCGTGGGGTTGCTGCGCGCGGCGCTATGACGTTCACGCAGCTCAGGATCCTGCTGGCGGTCGCGCGTACCGGCAACATGACCCGCGCGGCCGAGGAGCTGAACACCACGCAGTCCGCGGTCAGCCACGCCCTGCGCGGCCTGGAGAGCGAGCTCGGCCTCTCCCTGCTCGTCAGGGGGAGCCACGGGGTGCGCCTGACCAGCGCCGGGCGGGCCGTCCGCCGCCGCGCCACGCTCATCCTCACCCAGCTCGAAGCGCTGGAGCAGGAGGTGGCCGCGGCGCGCGGGGCGGACACCGGCAGCCTGCGCGTGGGCGTCATCCCCAGCGCCAACGCGCGCCTGCTGCCGCGGATCCTGCGGCTTTACGGTGAGTCCCACCCGCGCGTGCGGCTCACCGTGATCGAGGGGTCGGACGGGGAGGTGCTCGACTGGCTCAGGACCGGCGCCGCCGACGTCGGCACCCTCACGGCCGGCGCCGTGCCCGCCGACATGGCCACCGATGTGGCGGGGCTGGTCACACGCCCGCTGGCCACCGACCGGATGCTGGCCGTCCTGCCCAGCGGTCACGCGCTGGCCGAACGTGCTTCCGTGCCGGTCGCCGAGCTGGCCAGGCACCCGTTCATCATGTCGACGGGCGGGTGCGAGCCGCTGATCACGGCCCTGGCTCGGGCGGCGGGGACGAGCCTGCGCTGCCACTACCGCGTCCGCGACACCGGCAGCATCCTCGCCATGGTCGCCGAAGGGCTCGGCGTGACCGTCGTCCCCGAGCTGTCGCTGCCCGCCCACCACCCGGGCGTCCACGCGGTCCCTCTCGAACCGGCCTCCGAGCGAACCATCCTGCTGGCCCTCCCGGCCGACCCGCTCCCCGCGGCCACCGCGTTCGCCGAGCTGGCGGGGCTGCTCGGCACTTCCTGAACAGCGCTTGGGCTGCGCTTTTGCGGGCAGGTTGCACTTGAGCGAACAAATCAAGCCGCAGGGGAGGCGAGATGCGTTCATCCATCCCTCTGGGCCGCATCGGGGGCGTGCGGGTGGGGCTCAACATCAGCGTGCTGGTGATCGTCGCGATCCTGGTGTTCGGGCTGGGCTTCGGACGGTTCCCCGCGGTCTTCCCCGGCTACCCGCGCGCCGCGTACGTGCTGGCCGGGCTGGCGGCGGCGGTGCTGTTCATGGCCTCGCTGCTCGCGCACGAGCTGGCGCACGCGCTCATGGCCCGGCACGAGGGCGTCGAGGTGTCGCGGATCACGCTCTGGCTGCTGGGCGGGGTCGCGGAGCTGCGCGGCGAGCCCCGGTCGCCGGGCGCGGATCTGAAGATCGCCGTGGTGGGGCCCGCGACGAGCCTGCTGGCCGGCGTGGTGTTCGGGGCGATCGCCTTTCTGGTCTCCGGGGCGGCGCTGCTGGGCGGCATGTTCGCCTACCTGGCCGGGGTTAACGTGCTCCTCGCCATCTTCAACCTGGTCCCGGCCGCCCCGCTGGACGGCGGGCGGGTGCTGCGGGCGATCCTGTGGGCGCGGTGGCACGACCGGGCGCGGGCGGCGATCGCCGCGGCCCGGGCCGGGCGCTGGTTCGGATATGTGCTCATCGCGATCGGCTTCCTGCAGGTGGTCACCGGGCGCAGCTTCGACGGGCTGTGGCTGGCGCTGATCGGCCTCTTCCTGGTGAACGCCGCCAGCGCCGAGGAGCAGCAGACCCGGCTCGGCACCGCGCTGCACGGGGTCCGCGTCGAGGAGGCGATGTCGGGGCACCCCGTGGTCGCCTCGCCGGACGAGACCGTGTCCGGCCTCATCGACCGGGTCGTGATGCGGCACCGGCTGTCCACGTATCCGCTGGTCGCCGCGGACGGGACCTTCGCCGGCCTGGTGACGCTCAACCGGATCCGCCGGGTCGAGCCGGAGCACCGGGGCACGACCCGGCTCGCCGACATCGCCTGCCCGCCGGAGGAGGTGCCGCGGGCCCGGCCCGACGAGCCGCTGACCGACCTGCTGGCCAGGATGGAGGGGAGCGCCGACGGGCGCGCGGTCGTGCTCGACCCGGCCGGGCGGCTGATCGGCCTGCTCACCCCCACCGACATCAGCCGGACCATCCAGATGGCGGACCTGCGCGCCACGCTGTCGGGGCCGCGCGGCGCCGATCTCGCCCCGCCGTACCACGGCCACCACCGCGACGCCGCGTAGGCCTTAGGGAAGCCGTAAGGAATCCTTAAACGCTGTCCGCCAGGCTGAAGCCACAGAAGGACGGCAGGGCCCGCAAGGCCCTCACGGCGAGATGGAGTGGCGACAATGGCGAGCAAGCTGGTGGTTTCGACCTTCCTGTCCCTTGACGGCATCATGCAGGGCCCCGGCGGACCCGGCGAGGACGACTCCAACGACTTCCCCCACGGCGGCTGGCTGCCGCCGTACGTGGACGAGGGGTTCGGCCGCATCATGGGCGAGCAGCTCGAGCGGGCGGACGGCATGCTCCTGGGCCGCCGGTCGTACGACATCCTTTCGTCGTACTGGCCGGACGTGCCCGACGAGGAGGGCGGCGCCAAGATCAACGGCATGCCGAAGTACGTCACCACGAGGACGCCGATGACCGCCGAATGGCGTAACACGCGGGTCCTGGTGGGTGAGGCGGCCGAGACGGTGGCCGAGCTCAAGAAGAGCACCGACGGCGAGATCCTCGTCCAGGGCAGCAGCGATCTCCTCCGCACGCTGCAGCGGGCCGAGCTGATCGACGAGTACCGCCTGCTGGTCTTCCCCGTCATCCTCGGCGAGGGCAAGCGGCTCTTCGCCGAGGGGACCGCTCCGGCCGGGCTGAAGCTCACCGGATCGACCGCCACCGACGCCGGCGTCGTGTACGTCACGTACGAGTGGGCCGGCAAGCCCGCCTACGGCGCAGTCGCATAGCGCGGCAACATAGTGCGGCTTTGACGCATTTTGATATGTTCTTGGTGGTGTGCCGGGAAGTCTGGTCGGCGATCGTGCCGTCGTTCCCGGAGTTCGCCCATCATGCTCATCGAGTCGCCATGACCGCCACCGCCTGGGTGGCGGTGGCCGCCTTCCTCTTCGCGTACACGCTGATCGCCACCGAGAAGGTGCACCGGGTCGCGGCGGCGCTCGGCGGGGCGGGGGTCATGCTGCTGATCCACGCCACCGACGGGAGCGCGGCGTTCTTCGACGAGCACACCGGGATCGACTGGAACGTGATCTTCCTGCTGCTCGGCATGATGGTCATCGTCGGTGTCCTGAAACAGACCGGGATATTCGAATATTTGGCGATCTGGTCGGCCAAGCGGGCCCGTGGGCAGCCGTTCCGGCTCATGGCGCTGCTGATCGTGATCACCGCCTCGGCCTCCGCGCTGCTGGACAACGTCACCACCGTGCTGCTGATCGCCCCCGTGACGTTCCTGGTGTGCGAGCGGCTGGCGCTGCCGGTGGCGCCGTACCTGATCGCCGAGGCCATGGCGTCCAACATCGGCGGCGCGTCCACGCTGGTCGGCGACCCGCCGAACATCATCATCGGCAGCCGCGGCGGCCTGACGTTCAACGACTTCCTCGCGCACATGGCGCCGCTGATCGTCGTGCTGGTGGTGGTGTTCGTCGGGCTGTGCCGGTGGTTGTTCAGGGCGTCGTTCAGCTACGACCCCGAGCGGGTCGCGGAGATCATGTCGCTGAACGAGCGGGAGGCCATCGCCGACCGCAAGCTCCTGTGGCAGTCGCTCGCCGTGCTGGCCCTGGTGCTGGCCGCGTTCGTGCTGCATCCCGTGCTGCACTACGCGCCGTCGGTCGTGGCGCTGCTGGGCGCGGGGGTGCTGGTGGCGGCCACCAGGGTGACGACCGAGGAGGCCATCCGCGAGGTCGAGTGGCCGACGCTGGTGTTCTTCGCGGGGCTGTTCGTCATGGTGGGGGCTCTGGTGGAGACCGGGGTGATCGGCCAGATCTCTAAGGCCGCCTCCGAGGCCACCGGCGGCCGGCTCGGCCTGACCACGATGCTGCTGCTGTGGGTCTCGGCCGGGCTGTCCGCCGTCGTGGACAACATCCCGTACGTCGCCACCATGAGTCCCATCGTGGCCGACCTCGTCCAGGCCAACGGGGGCAACGGCCCCGCCCAGGTGCTGTGGTGGGCGCTGGCCATCGGGGCCGACCTGGGCGGGAACGCCACGGCCGTCGGGGCGGCGGCCAACGTCGTCGTCATCGGCATCGCCGCCCGTAACGGCACCCCGATCAGCTTCTGGCAGTTCACCAAGTACGGGCTGGTCGTCACGCTCGTGACCGTCGCGCTGTCGGTGCCGTACCTGTGGCTGCGCTACCTCATCTGAGCGGCAGCACGTCCACGCCTTGCTCGTCGTCGCCGCGCGGCCCGAAGATGCGGCGCTCGCTCTCCTCGATGCGCACGTCGTTGATGCTCGCCTCCCTGCGCCGCATCAGCCCCGACTCGTCGAACTCCCACTGCTCGTTGCCGTAGCTGCGCCACCACTGCCCGGAGGCGTCGCGGCACTCGTACTGGAACCGGACCGCGATGCGGTCGCCCAGCACGCCCCACAGCTCCTTGCGCAGGGAGTAGTCCAGCTCCCGTTCCCATTTGCGGCGCAGGAAGTCCCTGATCGCGTCGCGGCCGGTCACGAACTCGTCGCGGTTGCGCCACACCGAGTCCTCCGTGTACGCGAGCGCGACGCGGTCGGGGTCGCAGGTGTTCCAGGCGTCCTCGGCGGCCTGCACTTTGACGCGCGCGGTCTCCTCGGTGAACGGCGGGACGGGCGGACGTGACATGGTCGCCTCCTCGGACTGCTTCAGAGAGGCAGCAGCTTATCGAGCGTGATCGGCAGATCCGTGACCCGCTTGCCCGTGGCGTGGCGCACGGCGTTGGCCACGGCCGCGCCCACGCCCGTGATGCCGACCTCGCCCACCCCGATCAGCCCGAGCGGCATCGTCGGGTCCGGCTCGTCCAGGCAGTGCACGTCGATGCGCGGGACGTCGGCGTGCACGGGCACGTGGTAGTCGGCCAGGCTCGCGTTGACGATCCGCCCGCTGCGTGGATCGACCAGCGTCTCCTCCGACAGCGCCAGGCCGATGCCCATCACGATGCCCCCGCGCAGCTGGCTGGCCACCGTCTTCTCATTGATCACGGTGCCGACGTCGAACACGCCCGTCCAGCGCGAGACCCGTACCTCGCCCGTGTCGCGATCCACCCGCACCTCGCAGAAGTGCGCCCCGGACGCGGCCTTCACCCACCGGCTGCGGTCGCGCACGGTCTTCGCCATGAACCTCAGCATGCCGCCCCCGGCCGCGGCCTCCAGGTGGTCGCGGCCCGCCCGGGTCAGGATCGCCGCGTACGTCTCGCCCCTGGACCCCTGGTAGAGCCCGCCGTCGCGGGCCTGCGGATCGCGCACGCCGCGCAGCGGGGAGTCCGGCGACTTGCGCGCCAGGTCGAGCGCGGAACGCCGCAGCTTGCGGCAGGCCTCCAGCACGCTGGCCGCCGCGCTCGCCGTCTGCCCGGAACCGCCCGCCATCGGGCCCGCGGGGAGCTCGGAGTCGCCGACCTCGACGCGTACCGACTCCAGCGGCACCCCCAGCTCGTCCGCCGCGATCTGCGCCTGCACGGTCGCCGCGCCCACGCCGATCTCGTGCAGGCCGCACCGCACCACGACCCCGCCGTCCGCGCCCAGCCGTACGGTGACGCTCGCCGGGAGCTGGAACGCCGGGTGGTACGCCGACGCCACCCCCATGCCGACCAGCCACCGCCCGTCGCGCATCGAGCCGGGCCGCGGATCGCGCTCACGCCACCCGAACCGCTCCGCCCCGACCTCGTACGCCTCGCGCAACATCCGGTGCGCGAACCGTTTGCCGTCCATCGGGTTACGCGCCGGCTCGTTGAGCATCCGCAGCTCGATCGGATCCATGCCCAGCTCGCAGGCCAGCTCGTCCATGGCCGATTCCAGGGCATAGGTGCCGATGGACTCGCCCGGGGCCCGCATGAACGTGTTGGAGATCAGGTCGAGCTGGACGAGGCTCTGGCGCAGGCGGATGTTCGGGGAGTCGTACAGGTGCCGGGAGGCCGAGGTGATCTGCTCGCCGCCGCCGCCGACCCGGCCCGTCCTGGCGACGCTGGTGTGGATCAGCGCGGTCAGCTTCCCGCCGGAGTCCGCGCCCAGCGCGACCCGCTGGGTGCTCGGGGTCCGGCCGCCGACCGTGTGGTAGACGCCCGCCCGGGTGAGCGCCAGCCGTACCGGGCGCTTGGTGGCCCGGGCGGCCAGCACGGCGAGCAGCGTGCCCGCCCACACCGAGCCCTTGCCGCCGAACCCGCCGCCCACGTAAGGGGACAGCACGTGGATGTTCCGCTCGGGAACGCCGAACCGCTGCGCGAGATGGCTGCGCAGCCACGTGATGCTCTGCGTGCTCTCGTGCAGGGTCAGGCGGTCGCCGTCCCACACGGCGGTCGTCGCGTGCGGCTCGATCGCGTTGTGGTTGTGCGGCGGCGTGGTGAAGCGCAGGTCCACCGAGACCGCCGCGGCCGTCAGCGCCGCCTCCGCGTCCCCCTTGTCCGCCGCCGCAGGCATCAGCGCGTTGCCCTTCTGCGGGGTGGCGTTCGGCTCCTCGGCAGCGAAGTCCACCACGGCGGGCAGCTCCTCGTACGTGATCCGCACCAGGCCCGCCGCGTGCCGCGCGGTCTCGGGCGACTCGGCCACCACGACCGCCACGGGCTGGCCGTTCCAGTGCACCTCGTCCGTGGCCAGGTAGTTGACCGACGTCCCGATGACCATCGTGCTGAGGTTCAGCAGGCTCCGGGAGGGCGGGGGCTTCATCGCGGGGGCGTTCTCGTGGGTGAGGACCTCGATCACGCCCTTCGCCGCGCGGGCCGCGTCCGCGTCGACGGCGGTGATGCGGCCGCGGGCGATCGTGGAGTGCACGAGGGCGGCGTGGGCGAGGTCCGGATAGTCGTGCTCCGCCGCGAAACGGGCCCGGCCGGTGGTCTTGTCCCGGCCGTCGAGCCGGTCGACGGGGCGGCCGACGTACTTGATGCTCATGCCGGCTCCCTCAACGTCTCGATGCTCATGCCGGGCCCCTCAGCGTCTTGATCTTCATGCCAGCTCCCTCAGCGTCGCCACGATCGTGGCCCTGGCCAGGTCCACCTTGAACGCGTTGCCCGGCTGGACCGTCGCGGGCGCCAGCTCGGCGTCGGCCGCGCGGCCGAACGCCTCCTCGGTCGCCGGGCCGCCGACCAGGACCCGTTCCGCCTCGAAGGCCCGCCACGGCTTGGTCGCGACGCCGCCCAGCGCCAGGCGGGCCGCCGTCACGGTCCCGTCCCGCACCTCCAGCGCCGCCGCCACCGAGACCAGGGCGAACGCGTACGACGCCCGATCCCGCACCTTGCGGTAACGGGAGTTGGCCGCGACCGGCGCGGGCGGCAGCTCGACCGCCGTGATCAGCTCGTCTTCGGCCAGCGCGTTCTCGACCTGCGGCGTGTCGCCCGGCAGCAGGTGGAAGTCGGCCAGGGGGATCCGCCGCGTGCCGCGCACGCTCCGCACCTCGACCGTGGCGTCCAGGGCGGCCAGTGCCACGCACATGTCGGACGGATGCGTGGCGATGCAGCTCTCGCTCACGCCCAGGACCGCGTGCCCGCGGTTGAACCCGCCGAGCGCGTCGCAGCCGCTGCCCGGCTCGCGCTTGTTGCAGGCGTGCGCCTGGTCGTAGAAGTAGTTGCAGCGGGTACGTTGCAGCAGGTTGCCGCCGACGGTGGCCATGTTGCGCAGCTGGGGGGAGGCGCCGGCGAGCACGGCCTGCGACAGGACCGGGTAGCGGGCGCGGACGCGGCGGTCGGCGGCGAGCGCGCTGTTGCGTACCAGCGCGCCGATCCGCAGGCCGCCGCCGGGCAGCTCGTCCACCTCGTCGAGCGGCAGGCCGGTGAGGTCGACCAGCGTTTCGGGATGTTCGATGCCCTCGCGCATGAGGTCGACCAGATTCGTCCCTC
Organism: Nonomuraea sp. NPDC003707; assembly: GCF_053587055.1. Lineage (NCBI taxonomy): Bacteria > Bacillati > Actinomycetota > Actinomycetes > Streptosporangiales > Streptosporangiaceae > Nonomuraea > Nonomuraea sp. NPDC003707. The sequence continues at coordinate 111,050 of NZ_JBSFNK010000004.1, forward strand.
CGCCCAGGAACTTGACGGCGGGGCCGGCCGCTTGCAGTGCCTCGTCGATGTCGAGCGGCTTCACGTAGGTGAACGGCTTCATGGCGCCTCCTGCGCGGCGACGTCCTTGATGGCGTCGAGGATGCCGTTGTAGGCGCCGCACCGGCACAGGTTCCCGCTCATGCGCTCCCTGATCTCGTCTTCGGTCAGCTCGATGCGCTCTGTCGTGGGGGTGACGGCACTGGGCATGCCGGCGGCGTGCTCGGTCAGCATGGCGACGGCCGAGCAGATCTGGCCCGAGGTGCAGTAACCGCACTGGAACCCGTCATGGCGCACGAACGCCTCCTGCATCGGGTGCGTGCCGTCCTCGCCCTTCGCGATCCCCTCGATCGTGGTGATCTCTTTGTCCGCGTACTGCACGGCCAGGGCCAGGCAGGCGTTGATCCGCACCCCGTCCGCGAGCACCGTGCACGCGCCGCACGCACCCTGGTCGCAGCCCTTCTTCGGGCCGGTCAGCCCGAGGTGGTCGCGCAGCGCGTCGAGCAGGCTGACCCACGGCTCGATGTCGAGGGTCCGGGTGACGCCGTTCACCCGCATTCGTAGCTCTGTCACACGTTTCTCCCCTCCGTAGGATGCCGACGCTAACAGAACGGCGTTTCCTTAACAAGAGAACGTCGTCCTCTAAAGTCTGGTCACCTATGCTGGAGCGCGACATGAAGCGGGCATTCGTCCGGGCCAGGCGGCCGGAGCACAAGCAGCAGCGGCGCGAGGAGATCCTCGCGGCCGCCCGCGATCTCGCCATGGCCTCGGGGGTTCGGAACGTCAGCCTGGGGGCGGTCGCGGAGGCCGTCGGGCTGGCGAAGTCCAACATCATGCGCTATTTCGGGACTCGCGAGGAGATCTACCTCATCCTGGCCGCCGACGAGTGGCACCAGTGGGCGGCGGCCGTAACCGCCCGCCTCGACGCCCCGCCGGGCGGGGTCGCATCGGACGGGGTCGCATCGGGTGGGGTCGCAGCGGCGCTCGCGGAGACGATCGCGGGCCGGCCGCTCTTGTGCGACCTCCTCAGCCAGACCGCGACGACCCTCGAGCACAACGTCTCCGTCGAGGCGGCCCGCACGTTCAAACGCGCCATCCATGCCGTCATCGCCGACCTGGGCGAGCAGGTCGCCCGAGTGACCGGCTTGACGGCCGACGAGGGAACGGAACTGGTCGCGGCCGCCACCGCCCTGGCCAGCGTCCTCTACCCCGTCGCGAACCCCTCTCCGGTGCTCGCCGAACTCTACGCCCAGGACCCCGACATCGCCGCGACCTGCCCCGACTTCATCCCCACCCTCGTCCGCGCCCTCAAGGCACTCCTCGCCGGCCTCCCCACGCTCAGAGAGGACTGAGCCCGCGGATGGTGACGGTCGGCGTCGATCTCGCCGCGGAGGCGGTGCGAACCGCGGTGGCCTGGCTCGATTGGTCGCCCGGACGCGCGCGGCTCGTCAGGGTGGTCGCCGGGGCGGACGACGCCCTGATCGTCGAGGCGGTCATGGCCGCGGACAAGGCGGGGATCGACTGCCCGCTCGGCTGGCCCGACCGGTTCGTCGACTTCGTCACCGCCCACCGCACCGGTCACGTCCAGGTGCCGCCGGGCCTGGCAGGCCGGGCCTGGCGCCGCGACCTGGCGCTACGGGTCACCGACCAGGTCGTACACCAGCAGACCGGCCTGACCCCGCTGAGCGTGTCGGCCGACCGCATCGCGCACGCCACCATGCGCTGCGCCGCCCTCCTGGCCGAGCTCGCCCGCCGAGACCACCCGGTCGACCGCCGCGGCACCGGCGCCGTCGTGGAGGTCTACCCCGCGGCCTGCCTGAAGCAGTGGAGCCTGCCGCACCGCGGCTACAAGCGTGCGGCCAACCTCACCGAGCTGGGCCACCTCGTGGACCGGCTCCAGGAGGCGGCGCCATGGCTGGACCTGGGCGACCACGAGCCCCTCTGCCGGGCCTCGGACCATGCCACCGACGCCGTCGTGTCGGCCCTCGCCGCCCGCGCCGCCGCCCTCGGCCTGGTCACCGTACCGACGGGGGAGCAGGCGAGCGCGGCCACCACCGAGGGCTGGATCGCCCTGCCCACCACACCCCTGGACCGCCTCGTCGCGACTTCACCGTGAATCAATGGTGATCGGGTCGTCCGCGTTGATGACGAAAACGCTGAAGTCCCGCTCCGCGGGGAGACAATCGGGCGGTAGTTTGACGCCTCCGGGCCGATTCGATGCCCAGTCGGCCGATCCGCCTCCGGCGATGATCGTGTCACCCTCGACTATCCGTCCCGCGGTAGGGGCCTGCACGCCGCGTTTCCCGTCATGGATCAGCGGGCGGGTGCTCCTCGGCCACACCGGCAACATGCTGGGACCGCTACGGAAATCCAGTCTCAGGCATTTGCTCCGCGGATCGTAGGCCAGCGTGGCCTCCACTTGCATCTGCATGCCGGACGAGAAGTCATGGACGACGATCACCGGATCGGTGCCGATGACCTGAACGGTGTCGCCGGCGGCGCACGCCGTGGCGGCGAAAGCCACGCCCGCGACCACCACCCGGATCCTGAGCGATGCCGATCTCGTCATCGTCGATAGATCTTCCACTGCGCGCCAAGAGCGGTAGGCACGAGATACGCAGGGGTGAAAGCCGAGGTCTTGGCCTCCAGGCGATTGGGGCTGTAGGTGCCTTGGTGGAATCCCCAGGCCGTGCCCCCGTCATACCATGGCCCGCCGCTGTCACCACGTTCGGTGATACGCGCCGCCATCACGACCAGCCCTCTGACGGGTCGCCCGTCGGGGTCGTCGATGAATTCGTTGATCAATTTGACGGTGCTGCAGCCTGCCCCGGTGCTGATTCCGAACTTGCAGATGAGCTGTCCGCGGAAGGGGCTCGTCCCCACGCTGTCGACATACCGGCTGCTCTGCCAGTCGGAGTAGAACGTCCGGGTGGTGATCATGCTGCCGGACGTGAGCCGGGCGAGGTCGTAGTTCGCGGCGACCGCCGCGCGGGAGATGGTCGTCGAGCCACCTTGGACGGAGTGATTGCTGTAGATGAGTGTGCTCAACGCACAGTGGCGGGCGGACGCGCCGGCGGCGGCAGCTGGAGATCGGCCACCATGTTTTTCTTGGTTTCCTCGTTGAAACGCACGCCGAGGGTTATGCGACCTGTTTCTATGTCATAGCGGCCCCGAACCTGGCGTACTTCCGGCCGTGCGCGCAGCGAATCATGGGCTTCTTCCATGACCTCTACCAGCTCTGATTCCGAGAATCCCTTACGGCCTCGGAGTTCGACCTCGACCGGCAGCGTCCTGGCCAGTGTCACGGCTTCGTCGGGCACCTCGTTCTTGAACCCGATGCGGACCCTCGTGGCCCCGTCCACGAGGGCGATCCCGGAGAGCTCTCCGGGGTGGGTCCGAAGGAGTCGCTCGCCGATCTCGTTGAGTCTGGGCTGCCAGGCGTATCGGTCGATGGCCTGCTCGTAGGACATGCCCAGGCTCTTGGCGGCGAGTCGCAGGTCGATGAGCTCCACCAACGGCAGATCCTCGATGAGGACGTCGGGATACGTCACGGGGCCGTCCGGCGTGTCCGCGGTCATGCGCGGGTTCCCGGCCGCATACCTGTCCATCGCTTGGGCGAGGGTAATGCCATCGCGCCGCGCCGACGCTTTTATCCGATCAAGAACCGGCCGCTTTATCCGAGGTTGGTCAGCCTTTTCGAGAGTGATGATGTCGGCATGACTTGCGAGAGGTCGTACGGCCATCGACAGAAGTGCCGCAGCGAGTAAACCGACGAGTTGCCTACGGGAACGTATCGGGCAGACGGACACCGCGTCGGGTCGCGTGGAGCGTGCCCGCAACATCACTGACATTCGGTGTCAGTGGTGATGCGGAGACTGTGCGCATGCCCGTTCAGATCCCCCATCGCACGACCATGCGGCTGCTGATCGCCGCGGCCTTCACCACCGCGCTCGGCAACAACGTCCAGCTCATCACCGGGGCGCTGCTGCTGGCCCGGGAGCAGCAGACCATGATGGCCGTGGGCTGGTTGTTCATCGCCGTCGCGCTGCCGCAGGCCGTCCTGTCTCCGTATCTGGGACGACTCGCGGACCGTCTGGATCGCCGCGTCCTGTGGATCGCCTGTGACGCGGTGAGCGCGATCGTGGCCCTCGGCCTGCCGCTGTGGCTGGCCGCGGGTGGTGCGGCCGAGGCCGGCATCTACACCGCGAACTTCGCGCTTGCCCTGGTCAGCGCGATCTTCGTGCCGGCGAGCGCGGCGCTGATCAAGGAACGGGTCCCCGGCGGCACTGTCCTGCGCCGGTTCAACGGCCGCTACGAGATGGCCACCCAGGCCGGGATGCTGCTGTCCGCCACCGTCGGCGGGCTCGCCGTCCAGGTCTTCGGCGCCGTCCCCCTGCTCGTCTTCAACGCGGCCACGTTCGCCGTTTCCGCTCTTTGCGTGACCGCCGTCGGCCGTACCCTGGTCGTCGGCGGGCCCGCCGACGAGCCGGTGGAGGCCGCGGGCCCGGATCGGCCGCCGCTTCCGATGGGCAGCCTGATCCTTCTGTACGCGCAGGGCAGCGTCGTGGTCACCGTCTTCAACGCCCTCCTGCCGATGTATGTCCTGGTCGAGCTCAATCGCGGCGCGGGGACCTTCGGGGCCATCGACGCCCTGGGCAGCCTCGGCTTCCTCGCCGCCGCCGCCGGATACCGGCTGTTCGCCCAGCGGTACTCCGATCTGCGCATCGCAGTGGCGGGCTTCTTCGCGTGCAGCCTGCTCATCGTCACTCAGGGGCAGCTGGGCGTCGCCGGACTGGCCGTGCTGGTCCCCATGGGCGCGTTCGTCTTCGGTCAGGCGAGGATCTCCTCGCGGAATCTGCTGATGGCCCGGGCCGGTCGTACGGACATAGGCCGGGTCTTCGGTCTCGCCAACGGCGGCGGGCTCGCCGCGACCATCGTCGTCATGCTGCTCGTGGCCACCGTCACCGATCACACCAGCGCGGGGGCCGGTTTCGCCACCCTCGGGGCTTTCGCGCTCCTGTCGACGATCTGGGCACTGGTGCTCCAACGACGTGCTGTCAGGGGTACGCGATCCGGACTCCCGAGCGCCAGGAAATCACTACGAAACGGAGCTGTGCTATGACCATCCGGACGAACGTACGTGGATGGAGGACCGCACGTGGACGACCCGCTCGGTAATTTCGCGAACATCGACGCCGAGGCGTTCCTGCGGGATTCCGAGAAACGGGTGGCCGACTTTGCCGCGGCGCAGGAAGGGGTCGCGGCGGCGGTCGGGCGGGCGACGGCCGCCGACGGTCTCATCGCGGTCGAGTGCACCGCGCAGGGCGGGGTGAGCCGGCTGGACATCGATCCGCGGGCGAAGCGGATGAGCGTGCACGAGATGTCCGCGGCGATCCTCGCGGCCATCCGCGACGCCGACGCCGACCTCCAGCGCCAGTTGTCCGCGATCATGGCGGGCGCGTTCGGCGGAGGACTGGACCGCGCCCTGGGCGACCCGGACACCGCCCGGGCGAAGGTCGCGGAGGCGCAGCAGGCCTTCGACCGGATGATGGGTGACGCGATGGGTGAGCTGGATCGTATGCGGAGGAAGCTCGGCTACTGAGCGTTCCTGTCCGGCCTCAGGCTTCCTGGGAGCGCCCCGCCGCGTACTGCGGCTTGAGGCCGTCCGTGAGGGTGCGCTCGGTCATCCAGGCGGCACCGTACTTCAGGGCCAGGCCGAGCACGGTCCTGAGCGTGAAGTTGCGCAGCTCGATGACCCGCTTCTCGGCGGTCATCGCCTGCGACAGCGCCTCCCACGTGTAGTACACCCTTCCCGGCCCGACGAGTAGGGCCTTGGCCAGGGTGGCCATGGCCAGGCTCGCGATGCCCACGTGGAGGTAGATGTACAGCGTCCAGAGGTTGGCCAGCACCCTGAGCATCCACGAGAGGCTGTGGGCGGAGTCGGCCGCGGTGTCCGACTCCATGGCGTAGCCGGCGACTCTCTGCCCGTAGAGCTCCCGCTCCGGCGCCTGCCAGCTGGCCTGTGACACGCTGTCGTGCTGCTCCCGCGCCGTCGCGCCCGCCGCGTACACACCGTCTCCGAAGGCGCTCCAGCCGTCCGCGGCCCTGTGCATCACCTGCGGATCGGACGGGACCGACAGCCCGTACGCGACCACCACCCGCTCGAACACGGGAAAGATCAGGGCGGCGAACGCGTACATGCCGAGCGTGGAGTACTGCATCCGCTTGAGGTCGCCGCCCTCGTCACCCGGCTGGAACGGGTCGGGGGTCCCGCCGGGGACGGGGATCTTAAAGCCGCCGGACATTGGCCTCGTTCCTGTTCTCCACGGTCTGGATGTTGCCGGCGACCGTGTGCAGCCGGTCCCGATGGTCGTGCAGGGCCTCGATCGTGTTGAGGACCGTGCTCTCCGCGTAACCGACGATCTTGTCGTGTTCGCTGGTCAGGGGCCATCCGAGCACTCCCATGGCCCAGGAGCCCATGCGCATGTTCGAGGGGAAGTCGCTGACCTCGGCCAGGTGCGACACGGGGGAGGTGCCCGCGACGTCATCGACGAGAGCGTCGCCCAGCGCTCTGATCGCTGACAGCCGGTGGATACGTGATGCGTCGTCTTGGCTCAAAATTACTCCAAGTACGTGATCCATTACTTGGCTGGACATACTAGCCGGAACCTGGCTGGTGCTGTCCGGGCCTGGCCGGTGCGTGGACCGATTTCGGACGAGTCCGTCCGGGCCTCTGTTGGACACCTGACCGGGGTGGCTTTCCTGAACCCGACGCCCCGCCGCGCAGCGATCCAGGGCGATCGACCAACCAGAACAGGAGCCCGAACCATGCCAGTCACCATCAAGAACTCGTCCCCCGTCACCCTCCTGACCGTCCTCGCGGCCCTCGGCGCCACGCTGCTCACCGCGACCCCGGCGACCGCCGGCGTCAACGAGCGCAGCCACCTGGCATCTGCCTGCGGCCTGTACCGGGACGGCGACGCGGCCATGTACAAGAACTGCTCCGGGGCCGGCGAGAACATCTTCGTGACCTACCTGCTGGGCGGGAACACCTATTTCTGCGTGGCACCGGGAGAGTCGAAGTACGTCGGTAGGTGGAGCAACACGTTCAGGGTGTACAACCGGGGCGGCTGCTGACTCCTCTCATGACACGGGGCCACGGGCCGGCCCGTGGCCCCGTGCGGGTCCAGCCGAGATACAGCGACAAGCGGCAGGAACAATCGGCGTCACACACTCGTACGGGTACGGCAGTCTCCATGCCGGCTACGGGCATTTCCGCTTCAAGACCATGTCCTTCTTCCGGCGCTCCAACTTCGGTGAGTGGCCTCGCCAGTCAGAAGTGGGTCGGCGAAACCGAGGAGGAGTTCCACGACGGTGGTGAATCGTTCCGGGTAACTGCTTGCGGCGGCACTCTGGCGTCGGCGCCAGGCAGCGTAGGAAGACTGGCGCCGTTCGCCCAGGTCGGTGATCAAGGTGCTGAGCGGCTTGAGGCTGATGCCACGATGGGTCGCGGTGGCGTGGAGTGCTGCGGTGAGTTCGCTGCCATTGAGGTCATGGAGGCAAACCAGACGGAAGAGGTCCGCGTAGTCCCGGTCGCGGGTGTTGAGGTCACCGAGGGCGACAGCGGTGGAGAGCTTTTCGGCGATCACGGTGGCCAGTGGATAGCCGAAGATCTGGAAGCCGCCTGTGCAGAGCTGCTGCGGGTAGTCGATGATTTGTGGTGCTGGAGTGACTGGGTCGCCGAAGCTTACATCGAGCTGCAGTTTCAGTTTTGCCCTGGCGATTGTGGCGGCCATGGCCAGCCGCAAGCCGTTGTATTCGTCTTCTTCACGGATAGGCATGGCCTTCAACGTGGCGGGGTCGAAGGTCACTCCGTCCTCGACCTGCACGGTGGCGATCGCCGCGATCCGGCGGATGATCTCCTCTTCGTCGCAGGGAAACGCGCGGCCGAGGATGTCGATGTCGCGGGTCATCCGGCGGGCTCCGAGCTGGGCGAGTAGGAGGCCTCCCTTGAGGATGAAATGCCGGCCGCCGAAAGGGGACGTGGCCAGGCGGTAGAGAAACCGTTCGAGCACGTACTCGACCATGAGCTCATCGGTGGATCGTCTGCTGCGCTGGGCCAGATTCCTCAGGTCGTTGTAGATGCGCCCAGCGGTGGTGGCACGAGCGGGGTTCGGCATTAGGCGAGCACCGCCTCGACTACGGGGCGAATGAGGGACAGCGCGCCCAACTTGCCGGCGATGTGCTGGAGCTCGTTGAGCTTGCCGTGGTCGCTGCGGCGCAGGTAGCGGCCGAGTGCGGACAGGGCGAGGGTTTCGCCGATGCGTCCACGGTGGCGCATGGCGTCGACGACGCTCCGAGCGGCGCTGTAGACCGGCACGGGTTCTCCAGGTGCGGCTTGAAAGCCTTCGATGCCAAGCCTGAACGTGTCAGGGGAGTACTGGGCGACCACAACCGGTGGGTAGGAGATCGAGGGACGGTGGCGGCCTCTGGGAACCGCGATGTGCACGGCTGTGGGGATGTCGTCGATCAGTTCGTGAAGAGCGAGAGCGGATTCGCCGCAGACAACCGCGTTCGGAGCCCGGATGCACACGGCCAGGAGGTCGAGGTGCGCCGATTCTGGGGCGGATGCCTGCCGGTAGACCCCTCGGGAGAGCTCATGGACCTTTCCGTCGATGATCAGGCCGGCCAGGTCACGCGAGGAAAGCGAGGCCAGACGCGACTGTGCGGTGGTGAAGGTCGGGGGAAGCGTCGTCAAGCGGGACTCCAATCGTGACGCCCCCAGATCCATGTACCGAACTCTACCAGCGCGATAGGCAGACGGGATGGATTTGATGCACCCATATGCTTGCTGGTGGTAGGTGAGAATGATCGCGAACTGGCACCCCACAGCGTGGATCAGACGGTACGGGTGAGCACGGCGGTGCGGATGCCGCGGCGCAGGAGAGCGGGCAGGCACAGGATCGTGCCGAGCGCACCGATCCACACCGTCGACTCCAGCCCGGCGAGCGCCGTGGCCGCGGAGGCGAGCAGGGCGCCGAGCGCGACCGCGCCCCACAACTGGAACCGCTGCACGGCGGACACCCGGCCGAGGAGTTCGGGCGGGGTCTGGGTCTGGCGGAGGGTCAGCGAGATGGGGCTGAACGCGCCCTCGCCCACGCAGTGCACGATGCTGCCGATGACCAGGCCGGCGGCTCCCAGGCTGCCGTGCGCCGCCCCCAGCGCGGGCATGGCCACGATGCCCAGCACCGACACGGTGGCGGCGAGCATGAGCGCGCGCGGACTGCCCAGACGCCTGATGAGGAAGGCCGAGGCGAGGTTGCCGATCGGGTAGCCGGCCGCGGCGGCGCCCACCACGATCCCGATCCACTGCGGCGACAGTCCCAGGACGTTGCGGCAGTACAGGACCAGGCTGGTCTCGACCATGGAGAGGAACAGCACGTAAACGGTGCCGCAGGCGAGGACAGGCTCCAGAACCGGATGCCCGAGCGCGAACCTGAGCCCGGCCGCCACGTCGCGCCGTACCCAGCCCCGCTCCCGCACGGTGACGGCGGGCGGCGCCTCGCGGTGCCGGATCGCGACCAGCGCCACGAGCGAGGCGGCGAAGCTGACGGTGTTGGCCAGGAGTGCGCCGGCCACGCCGAGCAGCCCGATGACCGGCCCCGCGGCCATCGGGCCGACCGCCTTGGCGGTCGACTCCGACAGCGCCAGGCGGGTGTTGCCGGTGTGCAGCTCGCCCGGGTCGGGGAAGAGCCCGGGCAGGTACGACGTGTAGGCGACCTGGAAGAACACCACCGCGCAACCGCTCACCAGCACCAACCCGAACAACAGGGGGAAACTGAGCACGCCGGTGACCGCCGTCACCCAGATCGCGCCGAACGCGACCACCTGGACGCCGTCGCAGACGAGCATGACGGTACGGCGGGGCAACCGGTCCACGATGGCGCCGGCCGGCAGGCCGAGCGGCAGGAAGGGCAGGAACATGGCGAACGGCAGCAACGCGGCCTGAGCCGGCGTCGCGCCCAGCACCGTCACCGCGAGCAGCGGCAGCGCCAGCGTCATGAACTGGTCCCCGAACAGCGACAACGACTGCCCCGCCCACAGCAGCCCGAAGCTCCGGCGGGCCGTACGTCCGGACGTCTCCGTCATGACGGTCATGCCTGCCACCAGAAGTCCCGCAGCAGCGAGTGGACGGTCTCCGTCTCCTCGACGTGGCCGAACGAGCCGCTGCGTTCCAGCATGTGGAACCGGGCCTGGGGCGCGAAGCGCCGGAAGTCGCGCTGCAACGCCGGGTGCAGCGCCCGGTCGTGGCGGCCGGCCAGCACCATCAGGGGAACGCTGATCTCCTTGAGCCGGGGCCGGAAGTCGGGGATCCTGGCCACCTCACCCCCGATCACGAAATCGACGTCGTCGCCGCAGAAGATCGGATAAAGCTCCTGGTTCCTGGCGCCGGGCTCGTCGGCCAGCAGGGCGGCGTTGGCCGGGTCGTAGAAGCGGACCAGGGCCGCCGCCTTGGCGAACTCCCGCCTGAGCGGCTCGTCCGTGGAGCGCAGCCCGTCCAGCCGCAGCTCCTGGATCCGCTCCCACACCTCGGGGAGCTGGGTGGTCAGCTCACGGTTGATGTTGGCGTGGTTGAGGTGCCACATCTCGGGGCTGTGCAGGGTGTTGGCCAGGGTGACGGTACGCGCCACGGCGGGGTGGTCGAGGGCGATCGCCTGCGCGATCAGCCCGCCGTACGAGAAGCCGTACAGGTGGGCGGGGCCCAGCTGTACGAGCAGCGCGGCCACGTCGGCGACGTCATCGGCGAAGGTGATCTCGGACAGGTGCCGAGGACGGCCGGAGCGGCCGCGGCCGAACAGGTCGACGTAGATCACCCTGTGGTCCGCCGCCAGGGCGTCGAAGTGCGGGTGGAAGATCACATGCGATCCCGCAGGGCCCAGTCCGGCGAGCAGCACCACGGCGTCGCCGTCCCCGTGCCGCTCGACCCAGATGTGCCGGCCGGCGCGGATCTCGTACGCCTGGCCAGGGGGATGTTCGATCATGGCGCTCATCTTGGCCCGATCGGGGGGCGGGACGACGGCGGGTATCGGACCTTTCATTTGGGGGTCGCCCGAGCGCCGGCCGGGCCCGGTGAAAATGAACTGGGAAACTGTCGGTGCCCGGTGATAGAAAGCAGGTTCGATACTCGCGTGCTCGCGCCCGGGGGAGGGCCTGCCAGTGACCACCAGCAGTTCGGAGTTCTCTGTCTCCGGCCCGAGCTACAACCGGCGCGGCCCGGTGCGCTGGCTCTGGTCCCACCTACGCCGGCATCCGGCGCACCTGCTCGGGTTCCTCGGCGGGTCGCTGGTCATGGTGGTGCTCAACGCCATGGTGCCGCTGTTCACCGGCGACGCCTTCGACGCCGTGCTGGGGCGGCCGGGCGAGCCGCTCGACGCGCTCGGCTTCATCGCGCTCGCGCTGCTGGCGATCGTGCTGGCGCGAGGGCTGTTCGACCTCGTGGCCAGGCTGTCGAGCGAGGTGCTGGCCAAGCGCCTTGAACGGGACGCGCGCGACGAGCTCTACGTGAGCCTGCTCGGCAAGAGCCAGACCTTCCACAACCGCCAGCGGGTCGGCGATCTGATGGCCCGGGCCGCCAACGACATCCGGCAGCTCTCCATCATGATCACGCCCGGGGTCGACCTGATCGTGGACTCGGGGCTCACCGGGCTGGTGCCCATCTTCTTCATCGGGGCGATCGACCCGCGGCTGCTGCTGTCGCCCGGGTTGTTCGCCGTCGTGTTCACGGTCGCGCTCTGGCACTACATGCGGCAGCTCAACCCGGTGGCCACGCGCATGCGCGAGCAGTTCGGCGACCTCAACGCCGGGCTCAACCAGGCCGTGCGCGGCATCGAGGTGATCAAGGTGACCGCGCAGGAGGCGCAGGAGCGGCGGCGCTTCCGCGCCGACGCGCGGCTCTACCGCGACCTCTTCGTACGCAACGGGCTGGTCCAGGCCCGCTACCTGCCCACCCTGCTGTTCTCCTTCGCCATGGCCGGAGCGCTGTGGCACGGCCTCTACCTCCAGGGCATCGGGGCGATCACCATCGGCGAGCTGGTGGCGTTCATGGGGCTCATGGGCCAGCTCGGGTTCCCCACACAGATGTCGATCTTCACGTTCTCCCTGATCCAGATCGGCATCGTGTCCTCGCGCCGGATCCTGAGCGTCGTCACCTCCGACAGCGAGATCGAGCAGCGGGCCGAGGGGCATGCCGCGCCGATCGGCGGGGAGCTCGTCTTCGAGGACGTGACGTTCGGTTACGAGGACGACGAGGAGCCGGCGGTGCGCGGGGTGACGTTCACCGTGCGGCCGGGGGAGACGGTGGCGATCGTCGGCGAGACCGGGTCGGGCAAGAGCACGCTGACCAAGCTGGTGCCGCGGATCTACGACGTCACGTCCGGCCGGATCCTCGTCGACGGCGTGGACGTGCGCGACTGGGACCTCGACTCGCTGCGGTCCCAGATCTCCACCATCGAGCAGGACATCGTGCTGTTCTCGCGGTCCGTGTCCGAGAACATCGCCTTCAGCCTGGGGCAGCGGGCCGATCACGAGGCCGTGGTGCGGGCGGCGGAGGACGCCCAGGCCGCCGAGTTCATCGCCGAGCTGGACGACGGCTACGAGACCGTGATCGGCGAGCGCGGGGTCACGCTCTCCGGCGGGCAGCGGCAGCGGCTGGCCATCGCGCGGGCGCTGCTGACCGATCCGGCGATCCTCGTGCTCGACGACTCGACCAGCGCCATCGACTCCGCCACCGAGGACAGGATCCAGCAGGCGATCGGGCGCATCCTCGAGGGGCGCACCACGCTGCTGATCACCCACCGGCTCTCGCAGATCCGCTGGGCGGACAAGGTGCTCCTGCTCAGACGCGGCGAAGTGGTCGACTTCGGCACCCACGACGAGCTGATCGCACGCAGCCGGCTCTACCGCCGGATCTTCGCGCACTACGACGAGGTCGAGCTGGACGGTGACGGCGACGTGGACGGGGTGCTGGCCGCGGAGCAGGGAGGGGTGCGCTGATGGGCTTCATCATGGACGGCCTCGACGGCGAGGACTACGACCGCACCTACAGCGACCGTGCCCTGCTGCGCCGCATCATGTCGTACTTCCGGCCCAGGCTGGGGTCGATGGCCCTGGTCGCCACCATGATCGTGCTGCTGTCCGCGAGCCAGGCGGCCGTGCCGGCGCTGGGCAGCCTGGCCGTCGACGCGGTCTCCGACGGCACCATCGGCTCGGTCGGCTGGCTGCTCACGGGCGGGATCCTGGTCGCCGGGGTGCTCTCGTGGGTGTTCAACTTCATCCGGCAGAAATACAGCGCGCAGGTCACCGGTGACGTGGTGCTCCGGCTGCGCGAGGACGCGTTCGACGCGGTGCTGGCGCGCGACCTGTCGTTCTACGACGAGACCCCGTCCGGCAAGATCGTCAGCCGGGTGACGTCCGACACCGACGACTTCGCCACCGTGTCCACGCTGACGATGGACCTGATCAGCCAGGTGCTGATGGTCGGCTTCGTCACGGTCCTGCTGTTCGTGCGCAGCGTCGAGCTGGCCCTGCTGACGCTGCTGGTGGTGCCGATCGTGGTCGGCCTGGCGCTGATGTTCCGGCGGCTGGCCAGGATCAGCACGCGCAGGGCGCAGCGCTCGCTCGGCCGGGTCAACGCCAACCTGCAGGAGACCATGGGCGGCATCGCGGTCGCCAAGAACTTCCGCCAGGAGCAGCAGGTCTACGACGAGTTCCGGCCGATCAACCGGCAGAGCTACCAGGTGACGCTCCGGCAGGGGTTCGTCTTCTCCACCATCTTCCCCGTGCTCTTCCTGGTGGCCGGGCTCGCGACCGTGGGCCTGGTCCGGTTGGGCGGCGCGCAGGTGCTCGACGGCGGGCTGTCCGCGGGCGACTGGTACCTGTTCCTCCAGGGCGTGTCACTCTTCTGGTTCCCGCTGACGTCCATCGCCGCGTTCTGGTCCCAGTTCCAGCAGGGGCTGTCCGCGTCCGAGCGCGTCTTCGCCCTGATCGACGCCCCGCCGCGGGTGGTGCAGAGCGCCGCCGAGCCGCCGGGCAGGCTGGCCGGGCGCATCGAGTTCCAGGGCGTCACCTTCGGCTACGACGCCGCCAGCCCCGTGCTGCGCGACTTCGACCTGCGCATCGAGGCCGGGGAGACCGTGGCGCTGGTCGGCCACACCGGCGCCGGGAAGTCGACGCTCAGCAAGCTGATCACCCGGTTCTACGAGTTCCAGGAAGGCCGCCTGCTGATCGACGGGCGCGACATCCGCACCCTTGAGCTGGGCGCCTACCGCAGCCAGATCGGCGCGGTGCCGCAGGCCCCGTTCCTGTTCAGCGGCACGGTCGCCGACAACATCCGCTATCCGCGGCCGGAGGCGGGCGACGACGAGGTACACGCCGCGGCGGCCGCGGTGGGCGGCGGCGACTGGATCGAGGCCTTGCCCCACGGGCTGGAGACGGACGTGGGCGAGCACGGGCGGGCGCTGTCGATGGGGCAGCGGCAGCTCGTCGCGCTGGCCCGGCTGCTGATCCAGGACCCGGCGATCGTGGTCCTGGACGAGGCCACGGCCAGCGTCGACCCGCTGACCGAGGCCCAGATCCAGGAGGGTCTCGACCTGGTGCTGGCCGGGCGGACCTCGATCGTCATCGCGCACCGGCTCTCGACGATCGAGCACGTCGACCGCATCATCGTGCTGGATCACGGGCGGATCGTGGAGGAGGGCGACCACGCGACCCTGCTGGCCCGTGGGGGGCGCTACTGCGAGGTCTACAACACCTACTTCCGCCACCAGTCCCCCAACTACCGCGCCGGCTCCGGCTTCGTCTCCGTGACGAGCGGCGGCTCCGGCTGACCACCCGGCTCGCCGCTGATCAGGTCGCCGAGTACGTCGTCTTCGACCAGCGGCGCCGGCTTCAGGTCGCCGGCTCGTCGCCTGCGACCAGCCGGGTTGGCTTGGCGAGCAGCGCGAACCTCCCGGTCAGCCAATCGGCGAGCAGGTCGCGCTCGACGAGCAGCAGCCTCTGGCGCGCGTCGGTCGCCTCCTGACGGGCCTGGCGGGTGAGGTGCCCCGAGGTGATGAGCACGCCGGTGTGCCCGGTGAAGGCGTTGGCCAGGGCTCCGAGGAAGTTGCGGACCGCCGGTGCGCCGACGCTCTTGTTGTAGCGCTTGCACTGGACGGCGCAGCGCGTGCCGTCGGGCGCGACGGCGGTGATGTCCACACCGCCGTCCCCGGCGCCGCCCCGGATCCGCACCCGGCGGAACCCCTGGGCGATCATGCGCTCGGCGACCAGCTGCTCGAACTGCGGCCCGGTCATGAGGTCGACCTTCTCCAGGGCCGCGTTGGCCGCGAGGAACCGCAGGCGGCGGGCCTGGATGACCCGGTGCCGCAGGAAGAGCCCGCCGCTCAGGGCCGCGATCAGGACGACGGTTATGGCCATCGCCCATCCCGGATATTCGGTGATGAAGTAGACCACGAAAACGATCGCGACGACGGCTCCCGCCAGTCCCATCACTCGAAGATCGTCGATGCCGTTCGACTTTCGCCGCCTGTTGCCCCGCCTGGATCCCCTCGCCATGGGTCCCTCCCGGAAGAACGGTGTTTGCTGGCGAGTATGAAGCGCGGCACCGACAGAGCGGCCGATGTTGTCAGGTCGGCGGGTGCCGGTGGGCTGAGTGGTCTGTGACGATTGTCCATTTTTGTGACAGGTGTGGTAAATCTTCTCCGTCACGCTTGTCACGGAGGCCCCATGCGTACCTTGCCCATCGTCGGCTTGACCACCTTGATGCTCGGGCTGGGTACCCACGCCGCCGTCGCCGAGCCCCCGGACGACAAGGCGGCGGATGCGCCGCTCGCGCGTCAGGTCCCGACGACGTTCGCGGCCGGGAACGACTACTGGACCCCGGAGCGGATGCGGGCCGCCCAGCCGCTTGCCGCCCCCGATGACGCGGGGAGTGGCGCGACCAGGAGCGCGACGCCGTTCGCGGCGCAGGAGCAGGTGGACATCGCGCCCACCCCGTCGGCCGGTACGAAGCGGTGGGTCACCCCGTACGTCACCTCGGCGGCCAAGCAGCGGACGTGGAAGTCCGGCGGCCTCATCGCCAAGACGGCGGGCAAGGTGTTCGGCACCGGCGGCAACGGCAGGGACTTCGTGGCCTCCGGCAACGTCGTGACCAGCGCGGACGGGGACGTCGTCGTCACCGTCGGGCACGCGATGATCGACGGCGAGGGCCGGTGGAGCACCAACCTGGTCTTCGTCCCGGCGTACAAGAACGGCGCGGCGCCCTACGGCAAGTTTGTGGCGCGGACGATGTTCATCTGGTCCGGCTACTACAAGGACGGCGCTCACCAGCCGCCGTTCGACTTCGGCATGCTGGTCGTCAAGCCGGTGAAGAGCAAGACGGTCGTGCAGACCGTGGGCGGCCAGGGCATCAGGTTCAACTCCAGCGCCGTCGGCTCGTCCAACCTGCTGCTCGGCTATCCGAGCAACGGCAACGGTGGACAGACGCTGCAGTACTGCAGCGGCGCCTCAGTGACCCCGGCGTACGGGATGAAGTACGCGTTCCTGTGCGACATGGGCGGGGGGTCCAGCGGCGGCCCGTGGTTCCAGAGCTTCAACAAGATCACTGGAACTGGCTACCAGATCTCCACCCACGCGCTGCGCAACAGCACCACCAGCTACGGCTCCTACTTCGGCCCCGAGGCGCTCAAGACCTTCCGCGCGGCAGAGGCCGCCTGAGCACGCCACGGTTCGGCGGCTGTCTGGGTGCTGCCGACCATGCTGCAGCGGCTGCCTGGGTGCTGCCGATCACGTTGCAGCAGCCGTCTGAGCGTCGCCGACCACGCTGCAGCGGCCGTCTGAGCGCGGTGCCGACCACCTTGGCCCGCCGCTGACCACCTGGCCCGCCGAAGGCTACTCTTGAGGTTTTTGTGACAATAGGGGGAAATGTGACCACACTCAGCCGCCGACGGCTCCTCCAGGCGGGCGCGGGTGCCGTGCCGGCGATCGCGCTTGGGGCGCGTCCCGCGTCGGCCGCCGTGGCCGAGCCGCTGACCACCGGTGTCGTGCCGAGCGCGATGGCCGGGTTCGACAAGGCGATGAAGACGTTCATCACGGAACGGGACATCTCCTGCGCCCAGCTCGCGGTCGCCAAGAACGGCAAGATCCTGCTCGCGCGCGGCTACGGGTTCTACTCCAAGACGGGCGCCCCCATCGTGCGGGTTCAGCCGACGTCCCTGTTCCGGGTCGCGAGCCTCAGCAAGAGCCTCACGGCGGCCGCGATCGTCCGGCTGGTCCAGGACGGCAAGCTGACCCTGGGCGCCAAGGTGGCCACCGTGCTGGGGCTGTCCACCACGGCGGACCCCCGGCTGGCGAACGTCACCCTGTGGCGCCTGCTCCAGCACCTCGGCGGCTGGGACAGGAACGTGTCGAAGGACCCGCTGTGGAACGACCCCACGATCTCCGCGTCGCTGGACGCGCCGCTGCCGATCGACCACGCCGACATCATGAAGTACGTCACCGCGAGGAAGCTCGACTTCGACCCGGGCACGAAGTTCGTCTACAGCAACTACGGCTACATGCTGGCCGGGCGGATCATCGAGAAGGTCTCCGGCATGAGCTACGAGTCGTACGTGCGGCAGAAGCTCCTCGCCCCCGCCGGGATCACCCGGCCGCGGCTCGGTCGCAGCCTCCGCTCCGAGGCCTTCTCCACCGAGGTGACCTACGCCTCGAAGTACACCAACAAGAGCGTCGTGGACCAGTCGGGCGCCGTCGTGCCGTACCCCTACGGCGGGTTCAACATGCCCAACCAGGACGCGAACGGCGGCTGGCTCGCCTCGGCCGTCGACCTGGTCAAGTGGGGCTTCGTCTTCGACGCCGCCGGGCCCGTGCTCAACTCCACGTCGATCTCCCGGATTTTCGCCAAGCCCGAGACCGGCGTGACCGCCGGCGGCTCCTGGTACGGCCTCGGCTGGTACGCGCGCAACAACAACGCCGGCGGGCTGAACACCTGGCACACCGGCAGCATGCCCGGCACGTACAGCTTCCTGGCGCGGGTGCAGAACGGCGTCAGCTACTGCGCGATCTTCAACCGCAGGGAGGAAGAGGGCACGCCCGACTTCGACGCGATCGACCCCATCCTCGGCGAGGCGATCGGCACCGTGAAGACGTGGCCCACCACGGACCTGGCCCCCAAGTACTTCTGAAAGCACCCTCGTGACCGCCAATGTTGCGTCATGTAACGTCGCGGGAAAGGTAAGACCTACCGAGGAGCGGTAGATGGCCGAGGAACAGCGACTCGACGCGACAGGTCAGCAGCAGACGAGAAGGCAACTGGTCCGGGCGGTGATCGCCTCCGCCGTGGGGACCTCGATCGAATGGTACGACTTCTTCCTCTACGGCTTCGCCGCCAGCACGATCTTCGCGGAGCTGTTCTTCCCCAAGAGCGACCCGACCACGGGTCTGCTCCTGTCTCTCGGCACCTACTTCGGAGGATTCGCCGCCCGCCCGATCGGGGCGGCGATCTTCGGGCACTACGGCGACCGGATCGGCCGCAAGGCCACGCTCATCATCACGCTCGTGAGCATGGGCATCGCCACCGCCCTGGTCGGGCTGGTGCCGACGTACGAGCAGATCGGCATCTGGGGCGGCATCCTGCTGACCGTGCTACGGCTGCTGCAGGGCATCAGCGTCGGCGGTGAGTGGGGCGGGTCCGTGCTGCTGGCCACCGAGTGGGGGAAGTCGCGCGGCGGGCGGCGGGGATTCCTGGGGAGCTGGCCGCAGTTCGGGGTGCCCGTCGGGCTCGTGCTCGGCTACCTGGCCCTCGAGGTGTTCCAGCCGCTCGACCCCGACTGGGGCTGGCGCATCCCGTTCCTGCTCAGCATCGTGATGGCCGGCGTCGGCCTCTACATCAGGCTCGGCATCCTGGAGACGCCGGTCTTCACCAAGGTCCTCCAGGAGAACCGGGTCGAACGCGTCCCCGTACGCGAGGTCATCGTCAGGAACTGGCGGGAGATCGTGCTGAGCGCGCTGCTCCGGACCGGGCAGCAGGCGCCGTTCTACATCTTCACCGTCTTCATCCTCACGTACGCCACCAAGACCCTGGGGTTCAAGGCCAGCGACATCTACCCGTACGTCATCGCCGCCGGGATCGTGTCGCTGTTCACCGTGCCCTTCTGGGGATACGTCTCGGACATCGTGGGGCGCCGCAAGCTCTACATCATCGGCTCCGCGGCCATGGTGGTCTGGTCGTTCGTCTACTGGCCGCTGCTGGACACCCGCGTCCCCTCGCTGGTCCTGCTGGCCATCGTGCTGGCGGCGCCCATTCACGACATCCAGTACGGCCCGCAGGCCACGTTCATCGCCGAGAGCTTCACCGGGCGGCTGCGCTACAGCGGGGCCTCGCTCGGCTACCAGCTGGCCTCGGTGACGGCGGGCGGGCCCGCGCCGCTGATCGCGGTCTGGCTGTACGCGACGTACCAGAGCTCGTTCGCCATAGCCGTCTATATGGCGATATGTGCACTGATCAGCGTGGTTGCGGCGTTCGCTTTGAAGGACCGGTCGAAGCAGGACTACGCCGTCGAGTACGACGACGTACGCGAGACCGAGACCAGCCCTTGAGTCACGCGTCGCTCGGGCCCGGCGTCCAGCCGGTGACCTGAGACCAGCCGTCGGCCTGGCGGAGCTTGTCCCAGATGAACGGCCGCTTCGCCTCGACGTATCGGTGCCGCTCGTGCCGGAACTCGGCCGCGAGACGCCGCTTGACCGCCGCGTACTCGGCCGCTGTCCCGGGGTGGGCGCGCAGGTAGTCGCGGAAGAGCAGGGAGAGCTGCTGGGAGAAGCTGCCCAGCACGCGTACGTGCACATGCGTGCGGCGCTCGCCCGGCGCCTCGCGGAAGTAGCGCTTGGTCAGGTCGGGATTGTCCGCCCGGTACACCAGGCCGAGGCTCTCCAGCGGCGATCTGAACGCCTCCGGCGGCTCGAACGACCGCACCGACACCTGGACGTCGATCACCGGCTTGGCCGCCAGGCCGGGCACCGCGGTCGATCCGATGTGATCGATCCGCGGTGCCACGTCGCCGAGCCGCCGGCGCAGGGCCTCACCGATCCTGGCGAACTCCTCGTGCCAGGCCGGGTCGTGGTCGGCTATCTCGACGGGGTCTGCCATGCGCCGATTATCCAGGGTCGCCTCAGCCGAAGGCGCGGACCTCCAGGAGCCCGACCGAGCCCTGGCCGCTCTGCAGCACGACCCGCAGCCTGGTGGTGCTGACAGCGGTGAACGTGACCGGGTTGTAGGCCCCGGCCGTGATCCCGTACGCGCTCGCCCCGGGCACGTCCGCGTACGCGCTGCCGTTCCAGTACTGCAGCTTCCACGAGGCGGGCACGCGCACGCCGCCGCCGTCGTCGAAGAAGTAGACCTCGGCCGACTTGATCGTCTGAGTCGAGGACCAGGTCAGCTCGGCCCACTGGGTGCCGGTCTCCGGCCAGGTGCCCCAGCGCGGGCTGGGCACGAGGCCGTCGTTGACGGCCGCGACGCTCTCCCAGGGCGAGGTGTACGAGGCCGAGGGGGTCGCGCTCAAGGCCAGGTTGACGGGCGTGGGGTTGCCGCCCCCGCCGCCGAAGGCGAGGTCGTCGTCGCTGAAGATCGGGTGGGACGGGTTGACGTCCGCCTCGCCACCGCCGCCGTCGCAGCGCCGGTCGGGGTTGAACATCAGGTACGTGCCCGAGGAGCAGGCCGCCGCGGGCTCGGCGTCGCCGCCGACGACCACGCTGCCGCCGAGGTTGGCGCCGCCCTGGACCAGCGCGCTGTTCTTCACCACGGCGTTGCCGCCGACGGTCGCGCCGCTGTTGACCCAGGACAGGTCCTCGATGCGGGCGTTGCCGCTGACCGTGCTGTTGCCGTACACGGCGGCCCGGGGGCCGACGTAGGCGGTGGCGGCCACGTTGGCGCGGTTGTCCACCCAGCCGCCGCCGTTGGAGTGCCAGTGGCCGCCGCCCGGCGCGGCCGGCTTCACGTGACCGGGCTCGAAGCCCCACGGCGTGGCGCCCTGCAGGCGGAACTGGTACGGGTAGCGGTAGTTCTTCGGGTATCCGTCGAGGAAGGCGTACTTGTGCACGGCGCTCGGGGCGCCGACGACCACGAGGTAGACGTCCTTTTCGCCCGCCTGGGTCTGGAAGGTCACCTCGCCGTTCGAGGAGTTGTAGATCGGGCTGTAGCGGGGCGTGCCATTCTTCACCGCGACGAACCCGTACGACCAGCCCGATCCGGCCGCGGAGTTGACGTGGCCCCTGAACCGCATCCGGATGAGCGCGCCGTCGCTGCTCGGGACGAGGCGGATCTTGTTGTAGCCGTAGTCGGAGGGGGCGATGGCGTCGGAGACGCGGAAGTGCCCGGCCGCCGCGTTGACCGCCTGCGCCTCCACGCCGTTGTAGGCCGTGACGAAGGGATACAGGCTGTTGATGAACGGCATGAAGTCGGCGCGGTTGGAGTAGTCCCACGTCACGTTGCGCTGGGCGTACTCACCCAGCCGCCGGTTGAGCTCCGCCTGGTCGATGCCGGCGATGCGGCGGTAGGTCTCCAGCGGGTGCTCGTTGCTCCTGGCCTCGTTCCACAGGCGGTTGAACATGGCCAGGCCGTCGCGGTCCTTGATGTACTGCAGCAGCATCCAGTTGCCGTAGTGGTGCCGGCTGCTGCTGTAGGCGAGGTTCTCGGTGCGGATGAACCTCGTCAGGTCGCCCGCCGCCGTCTTCGGGTAGACCTGCATGGCCATGAACTCGGCGCTGGTCTCCCAGAACGTGCCCGCGCTCGGGTCCGTGAACCCGTAGCCGGACCTGCCGAGGAACGTGTAGTTCTGGAACACGTGCCCCAGCTCGTGCGCCAGCCCCCAGGAGCCGGGGAGCGCGGCGGCGGGGGCGATGTTGATGACGCCGACCTTGCCGTCGGTCGAGCCGCCCGTCGCCCACGCGTCGAGCGGCGCGTTCGACCACGTCCTGGTGACGATGACGATGATCTTGTACTGGGCCAGCAGCCCGGTCTCCGGCGTGAACTTCATGGTGTTCACGTAGAAGGAGTAGAGGGTCTCAAGCTGGCTGAGCATGTTGTCGGGGTCGAAGTTGTACGGGGAGGGCGCGGTCTTGGGGTTCGTGCCCGACCGGTCGCCCCATAACAAGATGAAGTTGGCGGACTCCTTCGTACGGTCGCCGGCCCACGGCACCTCGCCCGTGCTCTGCCACCGCGCGGGGATGAAGACGGCCTTTGCCGCCGCCGTGGCCGCCGGGGTGGTCGTGAGGAACGCGGTGACAAGCATCAGAAGGGCGACCGTCGCCGCCCGCAATCGTCTCATTCGGAAACCTCCGGGAGCCGCTCTTTGTGTTAGCGCTAACACTGTGCGTTATGTCACATATTTTGGAGCGGCATAGAGTGTTGAGGTTCGCAACAGAGACTGTCAAGACCCGGTGAACCTTTCAGCTCTACTAGCGAGGAATCCCCGGTTCTTTGGTGTGAAGACCAAGTGGGCGTGGGGGCTGTGGACAACGCTGCGTCCACGGCGGATATCGGGATTCGGTTCCCACTGTGGCGGCGTGGACTTCACGGTAATGTGTTCGATTGTGAGGCTGGTGGTGCAGGTGAAGCTCCTGCCGACGCCCGAGCAGGCGACGGCATTGGAAGCCACTCTTCGTGCCGCGAACCGGGCCGCCACTCTGGTTGCCAGGATCGCGTTCGACCAGCGATGCTTCCGCAATTTCGACTTGCGCAAGCACGCCTACGAGCAGGTCAAGGCGGAGTTCGGACTGGCCGCGCAGGCCGCGCAACATGTGATCAAGAAAGTCGCCGATGCCTACCGCACGCTGCACGCCAACGTGGCGGCCGGGAACTTGGGCAAGCCGGGATCTCGGAGGCGGGTCCAGGTCGAAAACCGGCCGATCGGCTTTCGGCCGGGGGCGGCGCAGCCGTATGACGATCGGTGCCTGTCTTGGCAGCACGGGGGCCGGACGGTGTCGATCTGGACGGTGGCAGGGCGGTTGCGCGGCATCGCCTTCACTGGCTCGGTCCAGCAGTTAGCGCTGCTGGCCACGTATCGCAAGGGTGAGTCGGACCTGGTGTGGCGGGAGGGTATGTGGTTCCTGCACGCGACCATCGAGGTGCCGGGGGTCCCGATCACCGTGCCGGACGGGTTTCTCGGGGTGGATCTGGGTATCGCCAACATCGCCACCACCAGCGACGGTGAGCGGCGCAGCGGCAAGCTTCTGAACGCGGTCCGTCACCGGCACCGTGAGCTGCGCCGCCGTCTGCAGGCCAAGAACACCAAGAGCGCGAAACGGCTGCTGAAACGGCGCCGCCGCAAGGAGGCCCGCTTCGCCGCGAACGTTAACCACAGCATCGCCAAGCAGATCGTGACCGAGGCAGAACGCACCGGACAAGGGATCGCTCTGGAAGACCTTCAGGGCATCCGTGACCGGGTACGGCTTCGCAGGCCCCAGCGGGTCGCGCTGCATTCGTGGAGCTTCCACCAGTTGGGGGTCTTCATCGGTTACAAGGCTGCCCGTCTGGGGGTGGCCGTGATCCACGTGGACCCGTGCTACACCTCCCAGCAATGCTCGCACTGTGGCCACGTGGACAAGAACAACCGGCCCGACCAGGAAACCTTCATCTGTACGTCGTGCGGCTTCGCTGAGCACGCCGACGTCAACGCGGCCCGCAACATCGCTTCACGCGGTGCGGCGGGCTGGGCAGTGAGTCACGCTGCCTGACGCGGACTGGACCGTCGACGCCATCGACGGCGAGGAACTGCAAGCTCGGTCGTTTACGACCGCGAAGCTGACTTCCGAAAGGCCGCCTCCGCCGCGTTCGCCTGCGCGAGCTTCTCCTGCTCGGCCGTCCACCCGGCGAACTCCCGCTCCAGCGTGGTCCCGGCGGTGGTACGCGTGTCGGTGCTGATCGTGACCGCCAGCCCGTACTCCAGGAGCGGGATCGCGGGGTGCTCCGACACGTCGGGGACGGCGCCGGTCAGCACGTTGCTGACCGGGCACATGTCCAGGGAGATCCGGTCGCGGCGCAGCCGTTCGAGCAGCGCGGAGTCGCCGGTGCAGCGGACGCCGTGCCCGATCCGGCGGGCGCCGAGCACGTCGATCGCCTCCCACATGCTCTCCGGGCCCGCCGCCTCGCCGGCGTGCACGGTGCAGGGGAGGCCGGCCGCGTGGGCGAGGTCGAACGCCGCCCGGTGCGGCGTGGCCGCGTACAGCAGCTCGTCGCCGGCCAGGTCGAGCCCGGCCACCTTGTCGCGGTGCCGCAGCGCCGTCTCGGCGACGGCCAGGCTCTGCTCCGGCGTCTGGTGCCGCAGGCAGCACAGCAGCAGCCCGGTACGCACTCCCGTCGCCGCCTCGCCCGCCGCCAGGCCCTCGGCGACGGCCTCGACCGCCTCGTCGATGGTCATGCCCTGGCGGCCGTGCTGCTGCGGCGCGAAGCGCGCCTCGCCGTAGACCACGCCGTCCGCGCTCCAGTCCTCCACCAGCTCGCGGGCGGCCCTGCTCAGCGCGTCGGGCGTCTGCAGCACCTGGAGGGGCACCTCGATGTACGTCAGGAACCGGCCCAGGCTGCCGCACCCGGCGGGCGCCGTCACCAGCTGCTCGACGGGGGCTTCCAGGGTGATGCCCTGGCGGCGCGCGAGATCGGCGATCGTGCTCGGGCGTACCGATCCGTCGAGGTGGCAGTGCAACTCGTAACGCTGGTTCATCGCGGTCCCTCACAGGTGTCGAAGAGCAGTTGCTTGAAAGCGGTCTCGTCCACCCGCCGCACCAGTGTCAGGTTCGGGGCGGGGGCCGAGCGGCGGCGGTCGATGATGAGCTGGCCGCGGGTCTCGTCGCCGAGCGCGACGTCCACGTACGCCCGCTCCCGCTCGACGGCCAGCTCGGGCCGGAGCGCCACGGCCATGGCGACGGGGTCGGGCAGGTCGTAGCCGGACAGGCCGGTGACGTCACGGGCCCACTCGGCGACCGTGCGGTTGACGCGGTGGGCGAAGGTGGCCATGGGGGTGCCGAGCTGCTCCAGCCGGAGCTGGTCCGCCGGGGTCATCACGGCGTCCCGGCGCGAGACGTCCCAGCCGATCCAGGTCACCTGGTCCGGCGTGGCGGCCTGGAGCACCACGCGGGCGGCCTCGGGGTCGGCCCACACGTTGAACTCGGCGGTGGCCGAGACGTTGCCCCACAGGTCCGCGGCGCCGGCCATGCAGTACACGTGCCGGTACCGGGAGAGCAGGTCGCGGTCGCGGAGCAGGGCGGCGGCGAGGTTGGTGAGCGGCCCCAGGGTGACCAGCGTCAGCTCGCCCGGGAGGTGGCGGGGCGCGGTCAGCAGGACGTCCACGGCGTGCTCCCGCTCGGCGACCCACAGGGGGTCGGGCAGGCCCAGATCGCCCATCCCGTCCTGGCCGTGCACGTGCTGGGCGGTGGACAGCGCGCGGGTCATGGGGCTCTCGCAGCCCTCGTGGACGGGGACGTCCGGGTGGCCGGCCGTCTCCAGGGAGATGAGCGCGTTGCGGGTGGCGGTCGCCAGGGGCACGTTGCCCGCCACCGTCGTCACCGCACGTACGTCGGCCAGGCCGCTGGCGGCGGCCAGCAGCAGCGCCACGGCGTCATCCGAGCCGGTGTCGGTGTCGACGATCAAGGGCAGCACGGTCACCTCTTGTCTAATCGTTTAGAACTGCCAAGTGCATATCTAATCGATTAGATGCGAGAATGTAAACCGCCATGAGGAAACGTCCGAGCACTCTGGCCGACGTGGCCCGCCGAGCGGGGACCTCGACGGCGGTCGTCAGCTATGTGATGAACAACGGGCCCCGTCCCGTGGCGGCCGCCACCCGCGAGCGGGTCCTGGCCGCGGCGGCCGAGCTCGGCTACCGGCCCAACCGCATCGCCCGCGCGCTGCGCTCGCGCACCACGGGCGTGGCCGGGCTGGTGCTGGCCGACGCGTCCAACCCCTACTTCGGGTCCCTGGCCAGGCACGTCGAGCGGGCGCTCGAGGGCCGCGATCTGCTCACGCTGGTCGGCAACGCCGGCTACTCGGCGCAGCGCCAGCGGCATCTCGTCGAACGTTTCCTGGCCGCCCAGGTCGACGGCCTGGTGATCGTCTCGGCCGACTCCGTGGGCGACGTGGCCGAGGTGGCCGAGGCGGCCGGCGTACCGGCCGTCTACGTCCACAACGGGCCTCCGGGCGCGCCCGTGGCGGCGGCCGACAACCAAGACGCCGTACGGGAGGCGGTCGCGCACCTGCGCGGGCACGGGCACCGGCACATCGCCTTCCTGGCCGGCCCCGACGACGAGGGGCCCGTGGGCGTGCGGCGGGCGGCCTGGCACGCGGCCGTCCCCGGCGCCGAGCTTTTGCGCTGCGACTACTCGCGGGCCGACGCGGACGCCCTGACCCGCGGCCTCGCCGACACGGGCACCCTGCCACCTGCCCTGGTCACGGCCACGGACGAGCAGGCCATCGGGGTCCTGTCCGGCGCCTGGGCCCGCGGCGTCGCCGTCCCCGACCGGCTGGCCGTGATCAGCCTCGACGGGACCCCGGAGAGCGCCCACACCGCTCCGGCGCTCACGGTGACCGAGCAGCCGCTCCAGGCCATGGCCGAGCAGGCCGTGGCCCTGCTGTTCGACGAGGCTCCCGCCCCGCTCGCCACTCGCGCCGCCCTGATCCCGCGGCGCAGCTGCGGCTGCGGAGGAGGAGATCTGGACCTACTCTCGTAAGAGAAGGGATAGGTCCATGGACATCAACATCGTGCTCGGAGTCATCGCCTTCTTCCTCTTCTTGGTGATGGTCGCCGGGGTGAGAGTCGTCAACCAGGTCGAACGCGGCATCGTCTTCCGCTTCGGCCGGGCACAACAGCAGATCCGCGACCCGGGCCTGAGGTTCCTGATTCCCGGGGTCGACCGCATGCGGAAGGTCAACGTCCAGATCGTCACGATGCCGATCCCCACGCAGGAGGGCATCACCAGGGACAACATCTCCGTACGGGTCGACGCCGTCGCCTACTTCCGGGTGCAGGACCCGATGCGGGCCGCGATCGAGGTGCAGAACTACCTGTTCGCCGTCGAGCAGGTGGCGCAGACCTCGCTGCGGTCCATCATCGGCAAGAGCGAGCTGGACGACCTGCTGACCAACCGCGAGGAGCTGAACAGGGGCCTCGCGCTCATGATCGACAGTCCGGCGCTCGGCTGGGGCATCCACATCGACCGCGTGGAGATCAAGGACGTGCAGCTGCCCGAGGCCATGAAGCGGTCGATCGCCCGCCAGGCCGAGGCGGAGCGCGAACGGCGCTCCAGGGTGATCGTCGCCGACGGCGAGCTGCAGGCCGCGAGCAAGCTGGCCGACGCCTCGGGCATCATGGCCCAGACGCCGGGCGCGCTGCAGTTGCGCCTGCTGCAGACCGTGGTGGAGGTCGCCGCGGAGAAGAACTCCACGCTGATCATGCCGCTACCGGTCGAGCTGCTGCGCTTCTTCGAACGGGCGACGCAGAACGCCGCACCGGCCGAGCCCGCCACGGTCGGCTCCGAACGGGTGCGGTCCGAGCGGCCCGCGCTCACGGAGGAGGAGGGCGTTCCCGAGCTGCCCGCGCAGCGGAGCGAGAGCGAGTCGGCCCTTGAGACCGGACAGAAGTCAGGTGATCTCCCGCTGACCCGGTGAGAGCCACTCGGCGATGTCGGCGACCACGGCCGGATCGACGTGCTGGGGCGGCTCGTACTCCGCCGGGGTCGAGGGGCCCGCGCCGGGGAAGAACAGGTGGTTGCCGGCGTCGTGGACGCGGAACGTGACGTCCGGCCGGTGCGCGAGCCCGGCCCGCCACCGCGCCAGGTCGTCGTCGACGGTCACCTGGTAGTCGCGGCCGCCCTGGAGGATGAGCATCGGCTTGTCCAGCGCCGCCGCGGTCGCCACGGGGTCGTAGCCGCGCATGTCCAGCCAGTACGAGCCGGAGAAGCCGAACGGCAGGTCCTCGGCCGGCGTGGCGGGCGACAGGTCCGGGCCGGCGACCGTGGCGGCCTGCCGGGTGATCATCTCGACCGCCGGCTGCCAGTCGGGATTCACCGAGGCGAGGTAGCGGACGACGCGTACGGCCGCCTCGTGCATCGGCTGGGCGTCACCGGCCATGATCACCAGACCGGCCACCGACGGCTCGGCGGCGGCGATCCGCGGGGCCGCCTTGCCGCCCATGCTGTGGCCGAGGACGAAGACCCGCCCGGGGTCCACCTCCGGCCGCCGCCGGAGCAGGTGGACGGCGGCGACCGTGTGCGGGACGTACTCGTCGGCCATCGTGAAGTCGCCGGCCAGCCGGTCGGCGTGGACGTGGGTGACCTTGTCGTAGCGCAGCACCGCCACACCTCGGCTCGCCAGGCCCCAGGCCAGATCCTTGAGCGGCTTGTTCGGCCCGCTGGTGGCGTCGCGGTCGAACGGCCCGCCGCCGCTGAGCAGCACCACACCGGGCCACGGGCCTGGACCGCGCGGCAGGCTCAGCGTCCCGGGCACGGCCAGTGGGCCGGAGCCGACGGTGACCTCGTGCTCCTCGAACCGCTCCGGGCGGGCGTAGGCCGGCGGCTCCCACACCGCGGTATCCAGGGGTGCGAGGCGCAGGCCGTTCAGCAGGCCGGCGTCGTCCACCGACATGACGACCGCGAGCCCTCCGCGCTCGCACGTCACCGGAACGCTCACCCTGACCAGCCCCGCCCGGATCGGCTCGCAGGCCGGCTCCCCGACGGCGGAGACGGGCCCGATCTCGGTGGCCCAGGCGGCCCGCAGCGCCTCGGCGGACACCTGCGCCCGCAGCGGCCCCGCGAACAGGTCCTCGATTTCCGTGAAGCGTCCCTCGCGGGCCATCTCGACGACCGTCGTGGCGGTCGCCGCCGGGTCGGCTGCCATACGTCTCAACCTTTCTCGATTTATGCGAAAGGTAGCACAGGATGAGATCGTAGAAAATGCCTACTCTGGACCTAACGGGGAGGACGCCATGGCATCTGCGGAGTTCGCCAGCTATTGGCGTTATCGCGGTCTCGGCGGCCTGGATCTGATGCGGGCGCGTTTCGTCCGCCGCCGGTTCGCCCGGCACAGCCATGAGACGTACGCGATCGGGACGCTGGAGGCGGGCCTGGAGGAGATCCGTTTCGCCGACGGCGTCGAGTACGCGGGCATGGACGACGTCGTGCTGATCGAGCCCGGCATCGTCCACACCGGCGAGCCCCCGACCGCCGACGGGTGGACGTACCGGGTGCTGTACCCGAGCGTCGAACAGGTGCGGGAGGTCGCGGACGAGCTCGGCCTGCCCGCTGGGATCCCGTCGTTCGACCGGAGGGTGGTGTCCGACGTACGGGTGGCCCGGCGGGTGACGGCGGCCCATCGCGCGGCGGAGTCCGGCCCGTCGCTGGCCGCCGACTCCCAGCTGCACGCACTGCTGACCCTCGTGCTCGGCGCGTACGGCACGCGACTCCCGAGGCGCCCGGCCCGCTCGGCCGGGCGGAGGAGCATGGCCCGGATCCGCGACCTGCTGCACGCGACCATGCCGGACCCGCCCGGCCTGAACGAGCTGGCCGCCGCGGCCGGGGTCACGCCGTTCGCGCTGTTGCGCTCGTTCCGGCGCGCGTACGGCATGCCGCCGCACGCGTACGTGACCCAGCTGCGCGTCGCGAAGGCCCGCGAGCTGCTGCGACAGGGCACGCCGCCGGCCGAGGCCGCGGTGGCGGTGGGGTTCTGCGATCAGTCGCACCTTTCGCGGCACTTCCGCAGCCTCGTCGGCGTCCCGCCCCGCGCCTACCAGCGCGGGGTGCAATAACGTCCAATCCTTGGCCTCCGCCACCGGTCTACGGTGCCTCGCGTGACGACCGACGAAAGTGCTCTTCCCCTCGAACTCGACCGATCCGCCGTCGCCCGGCTGGGCCGCCAGGCGGTGGACTTCCTGGCCGACTGGGTCGCCGAGCTGGACTCGGCGCCCGCGAGCGACTACGGGCAGGCGGACCGGCCGGCCACCGCGCTGCTCCGGCCGCCTGCCGACGGCCCCGGCGACTTCGGCGCGCTCCTGGAGACGTTCCGCCAGGCGGCCGGGCAAGGCGTGAACACGGCGGGGCCCGGCTATCTCGCCTACTTCCCGGCGGGTGGGCTGGTCACCGCGGCGCTGGCGGAGCTGCTCGCCCAGACCGCCAACCGCTTCACCGGCGTGGCCCAGATGTCACCCGCCCTGGTCGCCATGGAACACGGGGTGCTGACCTGGTTCTGCGACCGCTTCGGCCTGCCCGCGGGCGCGGGCGGGCTGGTCACGACGGGTGGCTCGCCGGCCACGTTGTCGGCGCTGCTCGCCGCCCGGCACGGCCGCCCGGGCGACGGCACGTTGTACGTGACCGAGCACACGCACTACTGCGTCGCCAAGGCCGCCCGCATCGCGGGCCTGCCTCCGGAGCGGATCCGCGTCGTGCCCGCCACCGCGGACCTGCGCATGGACGTCGCTTCGGCGGCCAGGATGATCGCCGACGACCGCGCGGCGGGACTGCACCCGTTCCTGCTGGTCGCCACCGCCGGAACCACCAGCTCCGGCACCGTCGATCCCCTGCCCGAGCTGGGCGAACTGGCCCGCCGCGAAGGGCTCTGGTTCCACGTGGACGCCGCCTACGGCGGCGGCTTCCAGCTCACCGAACGCGGCCGGACCCGGCTCGCCGGGATCGAGGCCGCCGACTCGATCGTGCTGGACCCGCACAAGAGCCTCTTCCTCCCGTACGGCACCGGCCTGCTGCTGGTACGCGACCCGGCCGTGCTCCACGCCGCCCACGCGGCCGACGGCCGGTACCTTCAGGACCTGCGGGCGCTGGACGGCCTGCCCGACTACGGGCACCTCGGGGTGGAGCTGACCAGGGAGTTCCGCGGCCTGCGGCTGTGGCTGCCGCTGCACCTGCACGGCGTGGCCGCCTTCGAGCGGGAGCTGGACGAGAAGCTCGACCTCGCCGGCCACGTCCACCGCCGGCTCGCCCAGGACCCGCGCTTCGAGGTGCCGTGGCGGCCGGACCTGACGGTCGTGCTCTTCCGGCTGCGTGGCACGGACGAGCGCAACCGGCGGCTCCTGGCGGACGTCAACGAGACCCGGCGCGTGTTCCTGAGCAGCACCACCGTCGACGGGCGGTTCTTCCTGCGCCTGTGCGTGCTCAGCTTCCGCACCCACGCCGACCGCGTCGAGGAGGCCCTGGGCATCATCGGCACGGCGGCGTGAGCGACGGGCCTAGTGCTTGATGGGCAGGTCCTTGCGGGCCTGCTCCAGGTCCTTCTTCCAGATCCACAGCCGGTTCGGCGGCGGGACCTGGTGGTAGCCGAACAGGCCGACCTCGGTCAGGGTCCGCAGGTCCACGCACACGCGCTCGTAGGCGTTCGCGACGGCCGCGGCGGGGTTCTTCAGGTCCTTGGTGCCGAGCTTGACGCAGGCCCGGTACTCGTAACCCAGCAGCAGCTCCGGGCCGAACTGCGCCCACGCGCCGCGCTTCTGCTGCCAGGCCACCTCGGCCTCGTCGAGCATCAGGTTCAGGTCGAACGAGGGCGGGATGGAGGGGTAGATGAGGAAGCTGGCGGCCCATCCGAGGGACAGCAGGTCGAGGTTGAAGGTGCGGCGCTGCGGGTCGTCGCGGGGCGGCATCGGGTCCGACGTCCCGCCGGCGAACCAGGGCGCGGTGTAGGCCAGCAGGCGGCCGTGGTTCTCGACGAGCTCGCCGGTGGCGACGACGGCCAGCTTGCGCTGGGTGCCGTCCGGCCGGGTCAGGCGGGTCTTCACCATGGTCTTGTGCGCCTCGGCCGCCAACTGGCCGGCGGTCATGTGGTGGTCCGCGGCGTTCGGGGTGATGCGCGAGATGAGGTATTCGCGTAGATGCTCGGGGATGGCGTCGTACGTGCCGTCCTGCAGGCGGGCCTTGGTCCGCTCGAGCGCGGCCTGGGCCGTGACCGGGGTGCCCCCGAAGTGGGTTTCCGGGGTGTCGATGGACACCATGCGGACCGACATTTCGATCTTCGGGGTGTCACCGTCGACCACATCGGTGAGCTTGTAGTCATTGGCGGGACGGCTGGGCCCGACGAAGCCGAGATTGATCATTTTGCGCTCCAACACCGGGTGAGACCTGGAGCGCCAACATCGCAGCCGATCGGTCTTCCCCGGCGACTGACACGCTGACCTGGGCCGACGTAGATCGAAAACATTGACCAAGATCTACCTGGGCGGCCTTGCGCGTGGGGGTCAGGTGCTCGGGCCCCAGGTGAGGGAGAGGCCGGTGGCGGCCCGTTCTGTGCGGATCTCCATCATGCTGCCCAGGATGGTGGCGTGGTCGGCGACCAGCGCGGTGGCGTCGAGCGCGTACGTGATCCGCTCGCTGAGGAAGACCGGGCTGCCGGGCGGCTCCCCGAGGTGCGCCGCGACGGCCGGGTCGAGCCGGCCGGGCCGGATCTTCTCCGAAGCGCGCGCCACCGCCACGCCGCAGTCGGCGAGGGCGCCGTAGAGGGAGACGGCGGTGAAGTCGCGATCGCGGATCTGCTCGGCCGCCGGCCGCCGGATCCAGGAGACCTGGTGGATCGCGGGGCGGCCGGCGAACTCGCGCACCCGTTCCAGCCGCAGCGCGCTCTCGCCGGGAGCGGTGCGCAGCTGCGTGGCGACCCCGGCCGGGACCCGGCGCAGCGAACGCCCGAGCACGACCGTGCGTACCTCGTGGCCCTGCTTCCTGAGGTCGTCGGCGAGGCTCTGCAGGGAGCCCAGCTGGTAGGCCAGGTGCGGCGGGGACACGAACGTGCCCCGGCCGGCCTGCTGCACGATCAGCCCTTCGTCGCTGAGCTGCCGGAGCGCCTGGCGGAGGGTCATCAGGGTGACCCCGTACGAGGCGCTCAGCTCGCGTTGGGGCGGCAGCGCCGCGCCGGGGGCGTAATGTCCCGACCGGATCTTCGCGGCGAGGTCGGCGGCTATGGCGCGGTACCTCGCCTCGTGTCCGGCGTCGCGGGCCATCGTGTTTCGTCACGCTCCTGGTCAAGGGCCCGCCGCAGGCCCGTCAGGTAGGCGCCGACGTCGTCCGGCGCCGCCCCGTCGAGGATCCGGCGCATGATCGCGGCACCGATGACGACACCGTCGGCGCGCCGGGTGGCTTCCACGGCCTGTTCCGGCGTGGAAATGCCAAATCCTAGCAAGACCGGCCGGTCGCTGCCCTGCTTGATCCGTTCGGTGAGGGCCGCGGCGGGCTCGGCGAGCGCGGCCCGCTCGCCGGTGGTGCCCATCACCGAGACGGCGTAGACGAAGCCCCGGCTGCGGCGCGCGATCTCGTCCAGCCGTCGCCGCGGCGTCGCGGGGGAGGCGAGCAGGACCAGGTCGACGCCGGTGGCGGCGGCCGCGTCCGCCAGCTCGCCGGCCTCGTCCAGCGGCAGGTCGGGCACGATGAGCCCGGCGATCCCCGCCCGGCGCAGCGCCCGGCAGAACTCCGCCGGGCCGTCGCGCAGCACCAGGTTGTAGTAGGTGCTGGCGACCAGCGGCACGTCCAGGCGCAGCTCGGCGACCTCGGCCAGGATGCCGTGGGCCGTCGCGCCCCGGGCCAGCGCCGCGTCCGACGCCTCCTGGATGGTGGCGCCGTCGAGCGTCGGGTCGGAGAACGGCAGGCCGAGCTCGATCGCGTCCGCGCCGGCGGCGGCGAACGCCCGCAGGTAGCCGGTCCAGCCGGGGGCGATGCCGCCGGTCACGTACGGCATGAGCAGCTTGTGGCCGCCGTCGCGCCGGGCGCGCAGCGGGCTTTCGAGCAGGCCGGTGCTCATACCAGCTCCTTCAGGGTCGAGATGTCCTTGTCGCCCCTGCCGGACAGGGTGAGCAGGACCGTCGCCCCCGGCGGCAGCTCGCCCGTACGCGCCGCGCGGATCACCCACGCGACCGCGTGCGCCGACTCCAGCGCGGGCACGATGCCCTCGGTACGGGCCAGCCGCACCGCCGCGTCCACCACCTCCTCGTCGGAGACCGTGACATAGCGCGCCCGGCCGAGGTCGCGCAGGTGGGCGTGCTCCGGCCCGACCCCCGGGTAGTCGAGGCCGGCGGCGATGGAGTGCGCCTCGGTGATCTGCCCGTGGTCGTCCTGGAGGAACAGCGAGCGGAAGCCGTGCAGCACGCCGAGGCTGCCCCTGGCCGCCCCGGCGCCGCCCTCCGCCTCCACCCCGACCAGCCGGGCGGTGGTGTCGACGAACCCGGCGAACGTGCCCGCCGCGTTGGAGCCGCCTCCCACGCAGGCCACGACGTAGTCGGGCACGGCGGCCGGGAGCGCCCCGGCGCACTGCCCGCGTGCCTCGTCGCCGATGACCCGCTGGAACTCGCGCACCATCCACGGGTACGGGTTGGGCCCGATGACCGAGCCGACGCAGTAGTACGCCTCCTCTGTCGCCGTCACCCAGTGGCGCATGGCCTCGCTGGTGGCGTCCTTGAGGGTACGGCTGCCGGTGCCGACCGGTACGACCTCGGTGCCCAGCATGCGCATCCGGAACACGTTCAGCTCCTGCCGCTCGACGTCCCGTTCCCCCATGAACACGGTCGCCGGCAGCCCCAGCACCGCGGCGGCGGTCGCGACGGCCACGCCGTGCTGCCCCGCGCCGGTCTCGGCGATCAGCCGCTTACGGCCCATCCGGAGCGCGAGCAGGGCCTGGCCCAGCACGTTATTGATCTTGTGGGAGCCGGTGTGGGCGAGATCCTCCCGCTTGAGCAGCAGGGTCACGCCCAGCTCCGCCGACAGCCGCCGCGCCGGGGTCAGCGGCGTGGGCCGCCCCACGTGCAGGGCCAGCGACTCCGCGAGGCTCTCGCGGAACGCCGGGTCGGTCCTGGCCTCCCGGAAGGCCGCCTCCACCTCCCGGCAGGCCGCGACCAGCGACTCCGGCACGTAGAGCCCGCCGTACTCCCCGAACCTGCCCCGCTCCCCGGGATCCTCCATCACACCTGGCCGCGTCGCCAGGACTCCTGTCGTCATGTGCCTCACCTATCTAGAACTCTTTCGACTGTTCTATAACTGTGGCACAGATGCCGTGGAAGCGCTACGCCGCCCGGTCCCCGACGTGAGCGTGGCTCGCGGGCGGGCGGGGATATTTCCGGTGCTCTCCGGTCAACCGGACGTGAGCCTCAGGGAGTGTCAGGAGGTGGCACGACCGACGAGAGGAGCGCGGGTGGATGCGGAATTCGTGAGTTTCGTGCGGCACCGGGGAGACCATCATCTGAAAACGGCGGTCCTGCTCACCGGCGACTGGCACACGGCTGAGGATCTGGTCCAGTCCTGCCTGGGCAAGCTGTATCGCGTGTGGCATCGGCTGGACACCAGCAGCGACCCCGACGCCTACCTGCGCCGGATCCTGGTCAACACGTACCGGTCCTGGTGGCGTGCCCGGTGGCGGCGCGAGATCCCGCGCGCCGAGCTGCCCGAGTTGCCCGGTCCCGGTGACGTGGGGGACACCCGGGCCGTGGCCGAGGACGTACGGAAGGCGCTGGCGCGACTGCCTGCCAGGCAGCGGACGGCCCTGGTGCTGCGGTTCTTCGCCGACCTGCCGGAAGCCGAGGTCGCCGATCTGATGGGCTGCTCACCGGGGACGGTCAAGACCCACACGCATCGCGGCCTGCAGGCGATGCGGCGGCTGATCTCTCCCGACACGCTGGTCAACCGAACCGAGGACGAAGGGAGTGGGATCCGGTGAGACACCGAAACGAGGAGCCGTCCATGAACGAGCACGAACTCCGCACGCTGCTCATCAAAGCGACCGAGGACCGGCCGGCGGGCATCGACCTCATGCCGGCGATGCCGAGGCGCCGGCTGGCCAGGGTCCTGGTCCCGGTCGCCGCGCTGGCCGTCGCCGCCGCGGTGGCCGCGGTCGCGGTGGTGCTGCCCGCGACCCAGTCGTCGGCGCAGGCCCAGGTGATCGCCGCGGTCGAGAACACCAGCCAGGAGAGCTACCGCATCCATGTCACGTCCGATGCCAAGGAGTTCGACGGTGCCATCGACCCCGTCCGGCGGATGGGCGTCATCACGAGGCAGGACGGGGCCGAAACCCGGTTCGTCGGCGACCTGATGTACGTCCGGGAGAGCGGCGCGACGTGGCTGGTCTCGCCGCGCGCCGACGCCGAGCTGGCGGGCGCGCCGCCGGTCATCGCCCTGGTCAAGCTCGCTCCCATCGACCCTCATGCGGCCCTGGAGCGGCTCCGTACGGCCACTGACGTCCGCGAGGCCGGCACAGCCTCCGGGCAGGGCTGGGCCGGGCAGCGGTTCGCGTTCTCGCTGGAGGCCGGGGGCGGTGCCGACGTGAAGGCGGGCACGGCGGAGGCGGCCACGGGCACCGTGGACGTGGACGACCAGGGCCGGATCCGGCACCTGGAAGTCGCCTTCGGCGATTCCGGCAACCGGAACGTCATGGACTTCAGCGACTTCGGCACCCCCGTCTCGGTCACCGCTCCGCCCACCGACCAGGTACGGCAGCCGCCCGCCGACAAGTTCGGCAAGCCGACCGGGAAGCCGACCGACAGGGCGCGGCAGGAATCCGATGGCAAGGTCGGGGAGCCCACCACCAAGACGTCCTGACCGGCCACGCGCGGGGCCCGGACACATCGCCGCGGGCGATGTCACACTCGCCGGCATGGAGAGCTCTCAGGAGGCGACACCGCCTTCCAGGGAGCTCTCTTGACCACCGCCTATGTCGTCACCGCCCTCGTGACCATCGCCGCCAACACGTTCTCGGGCTTCGCCGCCATCACCCGGCTCGAACCGATCATGCGGACGCTCGGCCCCGCCCTGAAGACGGCGGGAGTGCCCGAGTCCTGGCTGGTCTTCCCGATCGGCGCGCTCAAGGTCGCGGGCGCGCTCGGGCTGGCGCTCGGCCTCCTCGGCGTGCCACTGGTCGGCACGGCCGCCGCGGCCGGGCTCATCCTCTACTTCGTCTGCGCCCTCTACACCCACCTGCGCGTCAGCGACTTCTCGCCGATGTTCTTCCTGGCGATCGGGTTTCTCGGGCTGGCGGCGGCCACGCTGGCGCTGGACATCCTGAGGTGAAGCGGCGGCTACGAGTCTGCCGTGGCCAGCTCGGACAGGTTCATAGCCATCGCGTGGTGGACCGCGGGGACCCAGTCCAGCGCGCGCAGGGCCGTGTTGCGCAGGGAGCGCAGCGGGCCGTTGCCGACCGTCGCGATCCTCGTCATCCGGTGGGTGAAGGCGACCACGTCCTCGGCGACGGGACGGCGCTCGGTCCCGTACGTGTCCAGGATCGTCTCGGGAGCGCCGTCGCGCAGCACGGCGGTGAGCTTCCCGGCCAGGGAGAGGGCGTCCTGGATGCCGGTGTTCATGCCCTGGCCGCCGGCTGGGCTGTGGACGTGGGCCGCATCGCCGGCCAGGAAGATCCGGCCCGCCCGGTAGCGCTCGGCCAGGCGGTGGTGGACGCGGAACCGCGAGCTCCAGACGAGGTCCGTGACCGTGGCCGGCTGGGTACGCGGCCCGCGGGTGTCGAGGAGCGACTGGATGTCGGCGACGCCGGGACGCTCCGGAGCCTCCTCGACCGTCGCGACGATCCGGTGGCGGCCGCCCGGCAGCGGCGCGACGACGGTCACCCCTTCGGGGGCGAAGTACAGGGCGACCTCGTCGCTGGGGCCCGCCCAGTCGAGGCGGACGTCGGCCAGCACGAACGACTGGGCGTAGGTGTCGCCCGTGAACGCGATCCCGGCCTGCTCGCGCACCGTGCTGTGCATGCCGTCGGCGCCGACGGCGTACGAGGCGCGGATCTGGCGGCCGTCGGACGTGGTGGCGGTGACCCCGGTGGCGGTCTGCTTGACGGCCGTGACCGCGTACGGGCGGTGGACGGTGCCGCCCGCGGCCCGGAGCCGGTCCAGCAGCACCTGCTCGGTGATGTCCTGGGGCACCAGCAGCGTGTACGGGAAGTCGGTCGGCAACTTGTCGAAGGCCACGGTCAGCAGGACCCGGTCGCGGTCGCGTACGGTGAAGCGGGGCACGGTGACCCCCCTCGACACCAGCTCGTCGCTGACGTCGATCGCGCGCAGCACCTCCAGGGTGCGGGCGTGCACGACCGCGGCCCGCGAGGTGTTGGCGCCGCTCGCCGCCTTGTCCACCAGGACGGCGTCCACGCCCTGCCGGGCCAGCGAGGTGGCCAGGGCCAGGCCGGCCGGGCCCGCGCCGACGATCAGGACGTCCGTGCCGGCCGGAAGTTGTGCGTTCATACCGCGAAATCCCCTTGTCTCAGTAGTAGTTGCGCATCAGTTCGGTCGCCCAGGCCGGCTGTACGGTCTCGCCCTGCGGCCCGAACTCCGCCATGTAGGGCTTGAGATCGAGGACCGGGCTGCCGTCGATGGCGTCCAGACCGCGTACGCGCACGTCGAGGCCGTCCACGGCGAGCAGGCGGCAGCGGGAGACCCCCAGCCTGTTCGGCCGGTTCTTGGCCCGCTGCGCGAAGATGCCCACCGGCGGCCAGTCCGGATTGCCCCTCGGGCGGCGGGCCGCGGTGTGCACCGACTCCGGGTCCACCAGGTGGAAGAGGAACACCACCTCCAGGTGCGAGAACGCGTTCAGCCCCGCGAGGGAGTCCGGCTGGAACTGCGTCCCGTCGAGGCGGATCACCGCTTCCTCGGTGTTCCAGTCGTCGTCGAACGCCTCGGCGCGCCCGCCCACGACAGTGCCCACCGGTTGCAGGGTGACGGCGTGCTCCACGGCTTCCTCCAATGTCGGGTTTCCGCTCACGACCGTACGGGCCGGGGCTCGCGGGTGAATAAGTCACGATGACCGGGTTGCTCGCGGGCGGCGGAGGCCGCTTAGGTAGGGTCGGGGCATCATGATCGGGCGAAATGCCGAGATCGCCCTACTTAGCGGGCTGATCGCCGAGTCCGGGACCGGCCGGGGCAATGCCGTCGTCGTGTACGGAGAGGCCGGGATCGGCAAGTCGGCGCTGCTGGCGGAGGCAGCGCGGGCGGCGGGTGACGACGTGCTGGTGCTGCGGATCACCGGCGTGGAGGCCGAGGCCGAGCTGCCCTTCGCCGCCCTGCACCTGCTGCTGCGGCCGGCCCGGCACCTCGTCGCGGGGCTCCCCGAGGCGCAGCGGGCGGCCCTGCTCGGCGCGTTCGGCGAGAGCCAGGGCGGCGCCCAGGACCGCTTCCTCGTCGGGCTCGCGGTGCTGACCCTGCTCGCCGAGCTCGCCGAGGAACGTCCCCTGCTGTGCCTGATCGACGACGTGCAGTGGCTGGACCGCGCGTCGGCGGACGCGCTGGTGTTCGCGGCGCGCAGGCTGGGGGCCGAGCGGATCACCATGATCCTGGCCGCCCGTGACGACGGTGCGCAGCCGCCCGTGCAGGGCGTCCCGGAGCTGCGGCTCGCCGGTCTCGGCCGGGCGGACTGCGAGCGGCTGCTCGCCGGGTCGGCCGCCGATCTGGTGCCCGAGGCGCGGGACCGGGTGATCGAGGAGGCCGAGGGCAACCCGCTCGCGCTCCTGGAGTTCGCCGCGGCCCTCGTCCCCGAGCAGCGGGCGGGGCGGCTGGCTCCGCTGCCCCTGCAGGCGCCCAGGCTCCCCCTGCCCGGACGGCTCGAACAGTCGTTGCGTGCCGCCATCCGGCGGCTCCCCGAAGCCACGCAGCTGCTGCTCCTGGTCGCCGCGGCCGAAGGTTCGGGCAGCCTGGAGCTCGTCCTGCGGGCCGCGGAGGGCTTCGGGGCCGGGCTGCCCGACCTGGAGCCGGGCGAGCGCCACCATCTGGTGCAGATCTCCGACGGCCGGCTGCGCTTCCGCCATCCCCTGGTCAAGACCGCCGCGTACCACGAGGCGCCGCTCGCCCGGCGGGTGGCCGCCCATCGCGCGCTGGCGGACGCCCTCGACGGCGACGAGCACGCCGACCGCAGGGCCTGGCACCTGTCCGCCGCCGCCGTCGGTCCCGACGAGGAGATCTCGGACGTGCTGGCGGCGGCCGGAGAGCGGGCCCGGCAGCGGGGCAGCCACGCGTCGGCGGCGACGGCGTACGAGCGGGCCGCGCAGCTGACCGTCGATCAGGGCCGGCGGGCCCGCCGGCTGGCCGCTGCCGCCGAGTCGGCGATGGGCGCCGGGCAGTTGGCCCGCGCCGGCGCCGCGGCCGACCGGGGCCGGCGGCTGACCGGGGACCCCGTGGTGCTGGCCCGGCTGGTCGCCGTGCGGGCCGCGGTCGACTCCGAGCACGGCAGCCCGACGCCGGCGGCGCTGATCGACGCGGCCGCCGGCATCGCCCGCACCGCGCCGGCCGACGCCGCGTCCCTGCTCGCGACCGCCGCCGCCGAGGCCTGGTTCGCGGGTGACCGCGCCGCGCTCGGGCGGGCCGCGGAGCTGCTGGAATCCGTCGTGCCCGGCGACGACCCCGTGGCCGGAACGGTACGCGGCATGGAGCGGGTGGCCGCCGGCGACCCGGCCGCGGGGCTGCCGCTCATGCGCGCCGCCATCTCGCCGCGCGCCGCCACGGACCCGGTCGCCGGTACGTACGCGGTGTTCGGCGCGTTGATGACCGGCGACGACGAGGCGGCCTGCGAGCTGGCCGCGGCCCGCGTGGCCGCCTGCAGGGAGCAGGGCCTGATCGGCGCGCTGCCGCATGCCCTGCAGCTCCTCACCCAGGCGCAGCTCCTGCGGGGAAGGCACGCGGAGGCGGCGGAGTCGGGCGCCGAGGCCTGGCGGATCGCCCACGACACCGGGCAGGCGGGGCGGCTGCGGCATCTGCACGGCATCCTGGCGTGGCTCGCCGCCGTCGAGGGCGAGGACGACACGTGCGTACGGCTCGCCGACCAAGCCGACGGCGCCGCGCGGGAACGCCACGGATCGGGGTGGGGCGGCTGCGCGCTGATCCTGCTCGACCTGGTACGAGCCCGGTACGACGCGGCGGCCGAGCGGATGGCGCGGATCCTCGACGGCCCGCTCGGGCACACCGTGATCGTCACCTTCGCCATGGCCGACCACGTCGAGGCCTGCGCCCGGCTGGGCGACCCGGGCCGGGCAGCGGAGGCGTTCGCCCGGTTCGACGCCTGGGCGGCGGCCAGCGGACGGCCGGGCGCCGCCGCCGTCGCGCATCGCTGCCGCGCTCTCCTCGCCCCGCGCGGCGAGGCCGAGGCCCACTACGGCGCGGCGCTCGAATGGCACGCCCGGGGCGGGCGGGTGTTCGAGCACGCCAGGACGGAGCTGCTGTACGGCGAATGGCTGCGGCGGGCCCGCCGGCGCTCCGACGCCGGGGCGCAGCTGCGATCGGCGATGGGCCGCTTCGCCGCGCTGGGCGCCGCCCCCTGGGCCGAACGGGCCCGTACGGAGCTGGCCGCGACCGGCGCCCGCGCCGACCTGCCAGAGCTCGGCGTGGCGGCGAAACCGCTCGACGCGCTGACCCCGCAGGAGCTGCAGGTCGTCCGGCTCGCCGCGACGGGCGCCACGAACCGGCAGATCGGCGCCCAGCTCTTCCTCAGCCCGCGGACGGTGGGATTCCACCTGTACAAGGCGTACCCGAAGCTGGGGATCTCCTCGCGCGCCGACCTGGCGGGCCTCGACCTGGGCCGTCCCGCCTAGGGTCGGCGCCCCGACCTTACGATCACCGTCACCAGCAGGGCCAGGGCGAACGCCGCGCCCAGCATGAAGAGACCGAACCCGGCCAGCAGGTTCCAGTTACCCAGGTCCGACAGGACCGGGAGAGTGGGGTCCACGTAGTACAGGACGATCCACGCGACGCCGACGAACCAGGACACGCCCATTGCCGCGGCCAGGCGGCGGGCCAAGCGATTGGTCGGCGCTACACGAGCTTGAAGATCGGACACCGGCATCACCCCATGTTCGGTGGATCCAGCGTAACGCGATCAGGAGCAGAGCAGGCGGGCGATCGTCAGGTCGGTGATGAGGACGTTGACCCAGCCGCCCTCGATCGCGGCCTTGATCGCGGAGAGCTTGCGCATGCCGCCCGCGACCCCGACCCGGCGCTCGACGGCGCGGAAGGTCGGCGCGTCGATGCCGATGACGCGCTGGTCGAAGCCCGAGTCGACGGGTTTGCCCGTGGTGTCGAAGAAGTGCAGGCAGACGTCGCCGACGGCGCCGAGCCCGCGCAGCTCCTCCTGGTCGGCCTGGCTGACCGCGTTGCCGCTGCTGAGCAGCAGGGGCGAGGGCTCCAGGCTGCCGATGCCGACCAGCACGACGGTCAGGTCGTGCCACTGCGCCTGCACGTCCTTCACGCTGGGGTCCTCCAGCAGCGCGTCGCGGATCGCGGTGGTCGCGACCACGCCGGGCAGGGGCACGAAGATCGGCCGGGCGTAGGTGAGGTTGGCCAGGCGGGCGACCAGCCGGGTGGCGTGCACCTGCGCCTCGGGGCTGCCGACCCCGCCGACCAGCTGGATGACGCGGTCGGCGACCTGGGAGTTCTTCTGCGGCAGGCGTTCGACCGTGGCCAGCAGGGTCTCGCTCCAGGAGGAGATGCCGATCACGTCGCCGCCGGTGAAGGTGACGCCGAGGTAGGCCGCGGCCGCCGAGGCCAGCGGCGGGATCACGTCGTCCTGGTAGTCCTCGACGTCCACGACCACGGCGTCGCGCAGGCCGTAGCGCCGCTGCAGCTCCTCCTCCAGCTCGGTGTGCACCCCTTCGGGGAGCGTGACCACCGTGCGGACCATGCCCCGCGTGACCGCCTCCTTGAGCAGGCGGGACACGCGGGGCTGGGAGATGTTGAGCGTGGCGGCGATCTCGGGCTGGCGCATGTTCTGCTCGTGGTACATGCGCGCGACCCGGGCCAGGAGGCGCAGGTGATCCTTGGTCGTGTCGCGCCTACGTTCCGCGTTCTGGACCACCGCGTACTCCTTTCTATTCACTCCTGAATGAAGCCTATTGTCCGAACCACCGTGGCGGAGACCCCGGCGGGGTCACTTCCTGGCGAACACCCCGAACTCGTCGGCGTTGTCGGCCGTGACGAGCTCGCAGTCGATGGACTGCTTCTCGTCCTTGCCCGTCTTGCCGGTCTTGATGAACTGGTCGGCCTGGTCCACCGCGCTGGTGGCGCCGAGCGCGGCGGGCTGCAGCCCGGTGGCGTGCATCTCGCCCGCCTTGATGGCGGCGATGGCGTCGGGGCTGCCGTCGAAGCCGACGACCACGACCTTCTTCAGCAGTCCCGCAGCCTTCAGCGCCGCGACCGCGCCCAGGGCCATGGTGTCGTTGCCGGCGATGACGCCCTGGATGTCGCGGCTCTTCTGGATGATGGTCTCCATCTTGGTGAACGCCTCCTGCTGGTCCCAGTTGGCGCTCTCCTTGGCCACCGGCTTCATGTCCGGGTACTGGGAGATCACGTCGGCGAAGCCCTTGGAGCGGACGCTGGCGTTGGTGTCGGACTCCTTGCCGACCAGCTCGACGTAGTTGCCCTTGCTCTTCATGGCCTCCACGAACGACTGCGCGACCAGCTGGGCGCCCTGGGAGTTGTTGGAGACGATCTGGGCCTTGGCGACGCCGCTGGCGTTGATCTCCCGGTCGATCAGGAAGACCGGGATGCCGCCCTGCGCGGCCTTGCGGACCGGCCCGATGGAGGCGTCGGCGCCCGCGTTGTCCAGGATGATCGCCTTGGCCTGGCGGGAGATGGCGGCGTCGATCAGCTCGCTCTGCTTGTTGGGGTCGTCGT
This sequence comes from Nonomuraea sp. NPDC003707, assembly GCF_053587055.1. NCBI lineage: Bacteria > Bacillati > Actinomycetota > Actinomycetes > Streptosporangiales > Streptosporangiaceae > Nonomuraea > Nonomuraea sp. NPDC003707. The sequence goes on from NZ_JBSFNK010000004.1 coordinate 154,720, forward strand.
CGTGGGAGGCCACGGACGTCTGGTAGCCGAGCTTCTCGGCCTGCGCCTTGGCCGCCTCGGCCTCGGCCTTGAAGAACGGGTTGTCGTGCGACGGGGTGATGATCGCGATCAGGCCGCCGGCGGCCGCGGCGCTGCTGCTGCCCGCCTTCGCGGTGCTCGCGGGCTGGTCGCCGCCACCGCTGCCGCAGGCGGCGAGCGTGGTGCAGCCGAGCAGGACGGAGAGTGCCAACGTGACGATGCGGGTGGGGGGCATGGTGTCTCCTTGTCGTTCAGTCGTGCTTCTTGCTTGCGGCGACCGCCGCCGCGGCGGCTCCCCGTCGCTTGAATCGCTGCTGGCCCTGGTCGAGCATCACGGCGAGGATGATGACCGCGCCCTTGATGAGGATCTGCCAGAACGTCGACACGCCCAGGATCACCAGGCCGTCGGCGAGGAAGCCGATGACGAACGCGCCGACCAGGGTGCCGCGCACGGTTCCCCGGCCGCCGCTGAGCGCGGCGCCCCCGATGACCACCGCCGCGATGGCGTTGAGCTCGTACGTCTCCCCGGCCTGCGGGGCGGCCGAGGTGAGCTCCGAGGCGATGATGAGCCCGGTGACCGCCGCGCAGGCGCCGGAGATCACGTACACGATCGTCTTGACCCGCCGGATCGGCACGCCGGACAGGTCCGCGGCCCGCTCGTTGCCGCCGGTGGCGTAGAGCCAGCGGCCGAACGGGGACTTGGCCAGCAGCAGCACGGCCGCCACGGCCAGCAGGATCATGATCCAGATGGAGGTGGGCAGGCCGAGCGGCCGCCCGCTGCCGAGCAGCTCGAAGCCGGTGTTGCCGAGCGCCGGGTTGCCGCCCAGGTTGGGGTAGGTGGCGCCGTTGGAGATGAGCATCGCCGCGCCGCGGGCCACGTACAGCATGCCGAGCGTGGCGATGAACGGCGCCACGTTGAAGCGGGTGACGAGGATCCCGTTGATCAGGCCGACCGCCATGCCGACCGCGACGCACAGCACGATCACCACCCACACCGGCGGGTAGGCGATCACGCCGCCGACGTGCAGACCCTGCAGGAGCTCGCCGGCGACCACCCCGGACAGGCCCACGATGGAGCCGACGGACAGGTCGATGCCGCCCTTGAGGATGACCAGCAGCATGCCGAGCGCGATCACGCCGTTGATGGCGACGTGCTTGGTCATCGTGATCAGGTTGGGGACGGTGAGGAAGGAGTCCGACAGCAGGCCGAAGATGACGATGAGCACGGCGAGCGCGATGAAGGCGCGCAGCTCGAAGGCCACGTTCAGCAGCGAGAGGCGGCGGGCCCGGGTGGCGGCCTGCTCCGGGGCCGCGGTGGTCGCCGTCGCCGTCATGACGAACCGTCCTGGGTTCCGCCGTCGGACACGCGCATCAGTTCCTCCCGGGTCAGCTCGCCGCGCCGAAACTCACCGACGAGGGCGCCGCGGGCGAGCACGAGCAGCCGGTCGGGGATGTGCAGGGCCTCTTCGGCGTCGGATGTGGTGAACAGCACGGCCAGGCCCCGCCTGGCCTGGGCCGCCATCAGCTCGAAGATGTCGGCCTTGGCGCCCACGTCCACGCCGCGGGACGGCTCGTCCAGCAGCAGGACGCGCGGCCCGGTCAGCAGCGCCTTTCCGATGATCACTTTCTGCTGGTTGCCGCCGCTCAGCGACCCGATGGCCGCCTGGGCGCCGCTGGTCTTGACGGTGACGTCGGCGATGGTGCGGGTGACGGCGGCGCGCTCGCGCTCCTGGGAGACGAACAGGCCGCGGACGAACGTGCCGAGCGCGGACAGGGACAGGTTCTGCCCGACCGACATGGTCTGTACGAGGCCGTCGCGCTGGCGGTCCTCGGGCACCAGCACCACGCCCCGCTCGATGCGGTCGCGGATCCCGGCCTCGTGCAGGGGCGCGCCGTCCAGCAGGACCTCGCCGGAGGACGGCCGCAGGCGGCCGGCCAGCGTCTCCAGCAGCTCGGTGCGCCCGGAGCCCATCAGCCCGTAGACGCCGACGATCTCGCCCGCGCGCACGCTGAGCGACAGCCCGTTCACGGCCAGCCGGTCGGGGACGGCCGGGTCGGCCACGGTGAGCCGGCGCACGGCCAGCGCCTCCTCGCCGAGCACCGGCTCCCGGCTGGGGAACAGCGTGTCCTGGTCGCGGCCGACCATCTGCTCGACGATCCAGCGAATGTCGACCTCGTCGGCCCGGGCCGTGGCGACCAGCCGCCCGTCGCGCAGCACCACGACGTCGTCGGCGATCTCCAGCGCCTCGTCCAGGTGGTGGGAGATGTAGACGACGGCGACGCCCGCGGCGGTCAGCTCCCTGATCACCCGGAAGAGCACGTCGACCTCGGGCGCGGTCAGGGCCGAGGTCGGCTCGTCCATGATGAGGACGCGGGCCTGCTGCAGCAGCGCGCGGGCGATCTCCACCAGCTGCTGCTGGCCGAGCCGCAGGTCGCCGACGAGCCGGTCGGGGTCGACGTCCTCCTCCAGCCGGTGCAGGACCGCGGCCGTGGCCTCGCGCTGTGCCTTGCGGTCGATGGAGCCGTACGCGGTGCGGACCTCGCGGGCCAGGAACAGGTTGTCCTGGATGCTGAGGTTGGGGCAGAGGCTGAGCTCCTGGTGGATGATGGAGATGCCCTGGTCGGCCGCGTCGCGGGAGGAGTGCAGCCGCACGGGCCGTCCGTCCAGCTCGACGTGGCCGGTGGTGGGCCGTTCGATCCCGGCAAGGATCTTCATCAGGGTCGACTTGCCGGCGCCGTTCTCGCCGAACAGCGCGGTCACGCGGCCGGGCGCCACGTCGAAGTCGACGCCCTTGAGCGCGTGCGTGCCGCCGTACACCTTGGTGACCTCGCCGGCCCGCAGGACCGGCCCGGAGACGGGCGCGCTCATGAGATCGCCACCGGCGTGATCGTCACGGTCTGGGGTGTCAGCAGGGTGAACGCCCCGGTGACGGAGATCTGCTTGCCCTCCAGCCCGGCCGCGTCCAGCCCTTTGAGCAGTTTGTCGCGCAGCTGGTTGTTGAGGGCGGTGGCGGCGTCGGCGTACTCCACCTGGTTGGTGAACTGGCCGAACGTGATGAATCCCACCGCGTCGCGCAGCGCGGTGCCGTTGATGGCGGGACCGGTCTGCACGGAGACCCGGGTGCCGTCCGGCAGGCCCTTGACGGTGACGGGCAGCAGCCCGGATTTGACCGCGCCGGCCTCGCCCGTCACCTTGACGGCGAAGGTGTAGGGGCCGGTGCCCTGGCGCTTGCCGTACTTCTGGCTCGCGGCGTCCTTGTCGGCGGCCAGGGCGTCGAGCAGGACGGGCAGGTCGACGGCGGCGCTCTTGACGGCGGGGACGATCTTGGCCTCGTAGTTCTGGGCCCCGAACGCGGCCGGGTCGAACTTCTTCGGAGCCGCCGCGGCCGCGGTCTCGACGGTCCGGTACTCGGTGCTGACGGCCATGAGGACGACCAGCACGGCGACGGCCGCGGTGGTGATCCAGCGGATCGGGACGCGCCGACGGGGGGTCGGCGCCGTTGCTGTCATGTGCTGCTCCCTTCACCGGAGGGGCGGGATCTGCGCACGGCCTCGTGCCAGGCGGCTTTCCTGGCCGCGCGGTCCGTCTCGTCCAGGGCGGGCTCGAACCGGTCCGCGGGTCGCGGGCGCCGTTCCAGCTCGCCGAGCGTCCACAGCTTGGCCGCGAGCCCGGCGGCGTCGGCCACGCCGAGGCATGACAGGTCGTGCTCGCCGGAGCGGGCGACGGCCCGGCCGCTGACGTCGGCCTGGAACTGCATCAAGCGGGCGCTGCGGGTGAGCCCGCCGTCGGCCATGAGCACGCTCACCTGGCCGACGGCCTGATCGACGGCGGCCACCACGTCCTCGACCTGGAAGGCGACCGCCTCCAGGGCGGCGGCGACGAGCTGGGCCCGGCGGGTGGCGAGCGTCAGCCCGATGATGACGGGGCTCGCGTCCGGGTCCCACCAAGGGGCGCCGAGGCCGCCGAAGGCGGGCACGAAGTGGACGTCGCCCGGGTCTGCGGCCTCGGCCAGCAGCACGTCGGCGGGCACGTCGAACAGCTCGGCCAGCCAGCTGACGGTGCGACCGGTCGCCCGGATGTTGCCCTCGACGGCATGAACAGGACCGTCCCCGAGGTCCCAGGCGATGCTGCGGCACAGGCCGGGCGCCTCCGGAGGGCCGCCGATGGCCATCACCGAGGAGCCGGTGCCGTAGGTGGCCTTCACCACCCCGGGCCGCCAGCCGGCGTGGGCGAACATCGCGGCGTGCGAGTCGCCCATGACCGCCAGCACCGGCACCCCGTCGGGCAGCGGCGCGAGGTCGCGGACGGCGGGGAAGGCGCCGCAGGAGGCGACAACCCGCGGCAGCACCTCGGCCGGCACCCCGAACAGCTCCAGCAGCCGCGGGTCCCACTCCCCGGTCCCGACGTCGAGCAGCTGGGTGCGCGAGGCGTTGCCGACCTCGATGACGTGCTCCCCGCCCAGGCGGCTGAGCAGCCAGGAGTCGACGGTGCCCAGGCACAGCTCGCCCGCCCGGGCCCGGCGCCGGTCCGGATCGTACGCGTCGAGCAGCCAGCGGGCCTTGAGCGCGGAGAACATCGGGTCCAGCGGCATCCCGCTCACCGACCGCACCAGGCCGGCAGCCCCGGTGGCGGCCAGCTCGTGGCACTGGGCGGCGGTCCGCTGGTCCTGCCAGCTGATCAGCGGCCCGACCGGCTCGCCGGTGCGGCGCTCCCACAGCACCAGCGACTCGCGCTGGTTGCTGAACCCCACGCCGGCGACCCGGGCGGCCTGCTCGGGGCCGACGCAGTCGGCGACCGCCCGCCGTACGCTCTGCCACAGCTCGTCGGCGGACTGCTCGACCCAGCCGGGGCGGGGCTGGCTCTCGGCCACCGGTACGACGGCGCGGGAGACGACGCGGCCGCCCTCGTCCACGAGCAGCGCCTTGGTGGAGCTGGTGCCCTGGTCGATGGCCAGGATGAGCGGGCTAGCCATGGCGCAGCAGGTCTTTGACGGCGCTGACGATGCCGTCGGCGGACAGGCCGAAGTGGTCGAGCAGGAAGGCGGTGTCGCCGGTGGGGGCGAACACGCGGGGCACGCCGAGGATGCGCATGGGGACGGGGTGGCGGGTGACGACGGTGGCGGCGACGGCCGCGCCGAGCCCGCCGCTGATGGTGGCCTCCTCGGCCGTGACGATGCCGCGGGTCTCCCGCGCGGCGGCCACGATGGCCTCCTCGTCCAGCGGGTCGAGGAAGGGCATGTTGAGGACCCGCAGGTAGACGCCCTCCTCGCGGAGCCGGGCGGCCGCCTGCAGCGCGCGGGAGGTCAGCGAGCCGATGGCGATCACCGTGGCGTCGTCGCCGTCGGCGAGCAGCACCGCCCTGCGCGGCTCGAAGGGCGCGCCCTCGGGCGTGACCACGGGCACCTTGAACCGCGGGATGCGCACGTAGCTGGGCCTGCCGGAGGCCGCCGCCCAGCGGACGGCGGCGCGGGTCTGGACGGAGTCGGCCGGGACGATCACGTCGAGCCCGGCGACCGCGCGCATCCAGGACAGGTCCTCGATCGAGTGATGGGTGGGGCCGAGCTCGCCGTAGGCCATGCCCGGGCTCTGCCCGCAGAGCACGACGTGCGCCTCGCTGTAGGCGACGTCGGCCTTGATCTGCTCCAGGGCGCGGCCGGTGAGGAACGGCGCCGCCGCGCACACGAATGGGATCTTGCCGGCGTTGGCCAGCCCCGCGCCGACTCCGACGAGGTCCTGCTCGGCGATGCCGACGTTGATCAGCCGGTCGGGGAAACGCTCCCGGAATCCGACGAGGTTGCTGGAGCCCACGGAGTCGTTGCAGACGGCCACGATCCGCTCGTCCTCGGCGGCCAGGGCCAGGAGCTCCGCGGCGAAGTCCTGGCGGCAGTCGAAGGCGGTCTGCTGGTCGGTCACGGTCATCGTGCCAGCTCCGCGAGGGCCGCTTCGACCTGCTCGGGGCTCGGCACCTTGTGGTGCCACTCCACGCGGTCCTCCATGAACGACACTCCCTTCCCCTTGATCGTGTGGGCGATGACGGCGACCGGCCTGCCGGTCGACGAGCCGCTCATCGCCTGCTGGAGGGCGAGGTGGTCGTGGCCGTCGACCTCGCGTACCTCCCAGCCGAAGCTGCGCCATTTGTCGTCCAGCGCCCCCAGGGCGTTGGTGTCCTCCGTCCTGGCGCCCTGCTGCAGCCGGTTGCGGTCGATGACGGCGGTCAGCGACGACAGGCCGTGGTGGGCGGCCGCCATGGCGGCCTCCCAGTTGCTGCCTTCCTGCAGCTCCCCGTCGCCGAGCACGACGAACGTGCGCCAGTCCGCGCCGTCGAGCTTGGCGGCCAGCGCGCACCCGGTGGCCACGGGCAGACCGTGTCCGAGCGCGCCGGTGTTGGTCTCGATGCCGGGGACCTTGATGCGGTTGGGGTGACCGTTGAGCGCCGACAGCGGGGCCATGAAGGTGTCCAGCTCGGCCTCGGGGAAGAAGCCGCAGTGGGCGAGGGTCGAGTACAGGGCGGCGGCGCAGTGTCCCTTGCTCAGCACGAAACGGTCGCGCCCGCTCCACCGCGGACGTTCGGGATCGACGGACAGCACGCCGTAGAAGCAGGTGACCAGGATGTCGGTGACCGACAGGTCACCCCCGACGTGCCCCAGCTGGGCACGGTCGATCATGCGGATGATGCTCCGGCGCACCTCCGTGGCCAACTGGTCCAGCTCCGCGGCCGCGGTGTGCCGGTCGGCCCGGCGAATCCGCTCGGCCGCCTGGCGATAGACGGCCGAACGCGTCGGATCGGCAGCAAGCAACATCATCACCGGGCCACGTCTTGAATATCTATTCCAATATGACTAGGCATATTTTGAAGCTAAGGCCGCCATCGCGTTCATGTCAATGAGGTGCGGAAGCTTGCGACTCGCCTGCTTCTTGACGGCTGTATGTCGCCGACGTTACATTCCGCTCGAATAGACAGGCGGTATTGAATAGCTATTCAATCGCCTCCAGCCCTCTGGAGAGGCAATGAACATCCCAAGCAAAGCGGCAGCTCTGGCAGCGTCTGCGCTGCTCCTGACCGCCTGCAGCGGCCGAGTCCAAGACAACACCAGCGCGACCAGCGGGGGGCAGGTCAAGCTGAGCTGGTGGATGGTCACGCAGAACGCGGACACGGCGAACGCCGCGTTCAAGTCGATTATCGGCGACTTCGAGAAGCAGAACCCGAACATCAAGGTAGATCTTCAGTACCGCGCGGTAGATGCGCACAAGGACGCGCTGCGCACCACGGCCGGCAGTAGTTCCGGCCCGGACATCTACTACAACTGGGCCGGGCCCGGCCTCGGCGGCGAGCTCGTCAAGTCGGGCGTGAGCCTCGACCTGAGCAAGTACTACCAGCAGTACAAGTGGGCCGACCGGTTCAACCCGTCGACCCTGGCGGCGTACAAGCAGTACGGCGGTTACCACGGCGTGCCCTGGACGCAGCGCACCGAGGTCGTCTACTACCACAAGGACCAGTTCGCCAAAGCGGGCATCAGCGCGCCGCCCACCACGTACCAGGAGTGGGCCACGGCGGCGCAGAAGCTCAAGGACGCCGGGCTCACGCCGATCACCATGGGCGGCAAGGACAACTGGCACGTCATGCGCCTGCTGGACACGTTCATCGAGACCAACTGCGGCGCCGAGCTGGGCGACAAGCTCAACACCCGCGCGACGAGCTGGGCCGGCCAGCCGTGCGTGGACAAGTCCTTCGAGCAGCTCAAGCAGTGGTCGGGCAACTACTTCAACAAGGGTTTCGCCGGCCTGCCGGTGGCCGAGGCGGGCGCGATGTTCCACTCGGGCAAGTCGGCCATGCAGCTCGAGGGCGACTGGTTCACCCAGCAGAACATCGACGCCGGCGACGACCAGAACAACGTGGGCGTCTTCCCGATGCCCACGGGCACCGACCGGCTCTACGGCTTCTCCGAGGGCATGTACATCAGCAAGTCGAGCCAGCACCCGGACGAGGCCGCCAAGTTCCTGGACTACTTCACCTCCGCCGCCGTGGAGGGCAAGTACCTGGGCGTCTTCTCCTCGGTCCCGGTGAACAAGGAAACCAAGGGGGAGAACCCGCTCGCGCCGATCAACACGCAGATCGCCGAGCTGACCGGCAAGGCCAAGGGGTTCTTCCTCAACAACGACCAGAACTTCCCCACCGACGTGACGACCGAGTACTGGCGCATCCAGAACGGGGTCACCAGCGGCTCGATCGCCCCCAAGGAGGCGGGCGCGCTGCTGCAGAAGTTCATCGACACCCATAAGGACTGACCAGCCGTGACCGGCCGGGGGGACCGCTCCCCGGCCGGTCCGATCAACCGAGGAGGAGCGGCCTTGGCCACCGTGTCCACCGCCCCGACCACGTCACGACCCACCCACCCCTCGCACCGCCCCCGCACGCCACGCCGCGGCCTGCCCATCCTGGGCGCGCTGCCGTTCCTGGCGCCCGCGCTGGCGCTCTACGGGATCTTCCTGCTGTTCCCCATCGTCTCGGCGATCTACCTCAGCTTCGTGCGGTGGAACGGCTTCCCCACCGTGCCGCAGATCTGGGCGGGACTGGCGAACTACCAGGACATCTTCACCAACGACACGGTCTTCCACACCGCCCTGCGCAACAGCGTCATCTGGGTCGTGCTCTCGCTCGTCGTGCCCACGGTGCTCGCCCTGCTGCTCGCCCTGGCGCTCAACAACCGGCTCCTCGGCCGCAACCTGCTGCGCTCGGCGTTCTACATCCCGGCCGTGCTGGCCTCGATCGCCGTGGCGACCATGTGGACGTGGATCTACAACCCGAACTCCGGCCTGGTCAACAGCACGTTGACCTCCCTCGGCCTGTCATCGTGGATCCAGGACTGGCTCGGCGACCCGCAGATCGCCCTGTACTCCGTCTTCGTCGCCTTCGTCTGGCAGACGACGGGCTTCTCGATGGTGCTGTTCCTGGCCGGGCTGCAGACGGTGCCGGCCGACCTGGTCGAGGCGGCCAAGCTCGACGGCGCCTCCGCCTGGCAGACCTTCCGGAACGTCACCCTCCCGGCGCTGCGGCCGACCTTCACCGTCGTCCTGGTGCTCACCGTGATCAGCTCGCTCAAGGTGTTCGACCTCATCGTCGGCATGACCAACGGCGGCCCGGCCCAGTCGAGCCAGGTGCTGGCCCTGTGGTCCTACAGCCAGTCGTTCATCAACCACAACTTCGGAGGGGGCAACGCGCTGGCCGTCGTGCTCCTCGTGATCACCCTGGCGCTCGTCCTGCCGTACCTGATGTGGACCTTGAAGGAGGACGAGCGATGAATGCGGTCCGCCGTGCCAACTACCCGCTCATCGGGCTGTGGATCGCGCTGGTCGTCTGCGCGCTCATCTGGCTCGCGCCGTTCGCCTTCATGGTGCTGACCTCGCTGAAGTCCACGGCCGACATCGGCCGCTCGTCCATCTGGGCGCTGCCGGAGGTGTGGCGGTGGGACAACTACGCCGCCGCCGCGGAGCGGGGCGAGCTGTGGACCGTGGCCAAGAACAGCGCCTACATCGCGCTCATCAAGGTGCCGCTCGGCCTGATGATCTCGGCCGCGGCGGCGTTCGCGATCGCGCGGCTGCGCTTCAAGCGGCAGCGGATCCTGCTCATCGTGATCACCCTGGGCGCGATGGTGCCGGTGCAGGTCGCCATCGCCCCGATGTTCACCACGCTGTCGAGCATGGGGCTGCTGAACTCCACGAACGGGATCATCCTGCCCTACCTGGCCTTCGGCATCCCGTCCCAGGTGTTCTTCCTGTACGGGTTCTTCCGCTCCCTGCCCCGCGAGCTCGACGAGGCCGCCCGCATCGACGGCTCGGGGAACTGGCGCCTGTTCGTACGGGTGATCCTGCCGCTGGCCAAGCCCGCGCTGGCCGCGCTGTTCATCCTGGACTTCGTCGCCACCTGGAACGAGTACGGGATGGCCCTGGTGCTGCTGCAGGACCAGGACGCGCGTACGGTGCCACTGGCGCTGCAGGCCTTCCAGTCGCAGTTCGCCTCGAACTACGGGCAGCTCAACGCCTTCATCATCATGTCCATCCTCCCGGTCCTCATCGTCTACCTGATGTTCCAGCGCTTCTTCACACAAGGCGCCCTCGCCGGCGCGATCAAGGGATAGGAGACCATTCCGTATGGCAGCAGAACCACTGTTCGGCGCCGGGCTCTGGCACTTCGGGCAGTTCCGCGACCGCTACGCCACGGACGGGTACGGCCCGCCCGTCTCCACGCTGGAGGCGATCGACCGCGCGGGCCAGGTCGGCAGCCTGTCCGTGGTCGACATCAACTACCCCTTCAACCCCGCCGACCTCGACGTGGACCAGCTGGAAGACCGGCTGAAGGCCAACGGGCTGCGGGCCATCGCGCTGACGCCGGAGATCTACACCAGGAAGTTCGCCCGCGGCGGCTTCACCAACCCCGACCCCGAGATCCGGCGCGCGGCCATCGAGCTGGTCAGCGAGTCCGCCGACCTGGCCCGCCGCCTCGGCTGCGACTACGTCAAGCTCTGGCCCGGCCAGGACGGCTGGGACTACCCCTTCCAGGCCGACTACAAGGCGCTGTGGCAGATGTCCATCGACGCCGTCCGCGAGCTGGCCCAGCGCCACCCCGATCTGCGCTTCGCCATCGAGTACAAGCCGCGCGAGCCGCGTAACCGCATGACCTTCTCCTCGGCCGCCCGCACCCTGCTGGCCATCGAGAAGATGGACGTGCCCAACGTCGGCATCCTGCTGGACTTCGGCCACTCCCTGTACGGCCTCGAGTCCCCGGCCGACGCGGCCCAGCTCATCCTCGAACACGACCGGCTCTACGCCATCGACGTCAACGACAACTTCCGCGGCTGGGACGACGACATGGTGGTGGGCTCCATCCACCTCGTCGAGACCTTCGAGTTCTTCCACACCCTGCGCCAGGCCGGCTGGCAGGGCGTCTGGCAGCTCGACCAGTTCCCCTTCCGCGAGGACTCGGTGGAGGCCGCCCGCGCCGGCATCGAGGTCATGCGGACGATCTGGCGGGCCCTGCAGGTCCTCGACGTGGACGCCCTCGCCGAGGCCCAGGCCCGCCAGGACGCCCTGGCCGCGCAGCGCATCGCGCGCAAGGCGCTGCTCAGCGCCCAGGTGGACGGCTGATGGGCGACGTGACGCGCGTCGGGGGAGCCTGGCGCGAGGTGGAGATCACGCTCACCGCCTCGGCCGACCTCGCCGACGCCTACACCGCCGTCGAGGTGTGGGCGGACTTCACCCACGACACCGGGCTGTCCCTGCGCAGGCCGGCGTTCTACGACGGCGGCCGCACGTGGCGGATCCGGTTCAGCTCGCCGCTGGCGCACGGCCGCTGGCACTGGACCACCGACGCGTCCCTCGACGACCGCGGGCTTCGCGGGGCGTCCGGGATCATCGAGGTGGACGCCGCCGAACCGCCCGCGCACCGCTTCCGGCGGCACGGCTTCTGGACCATGTCGCAGGGCGGGCGCAGCCTCGTGCACGCCGACGGCACCCCGGCGATCATGGTCGCCGACACCGCCTGGGGCCTGCCCTGGCGGGCCACCGAGGAGCAGGTGCGCACGTACGCGGCCGACCGGCAGGCCAAGGGCTTCAACGCGGTGCTGCTGATGTCGGTCCAGCCCGACATGCGCGCCGTCGGCCCGCGTGACCGCTCCGCCGACGAGGGCTTCGACGTCGCCTTCGAGGACCTGCCCGGCGGCCACGTGAACGCGCTCAACCCCGCCTACTTCCAGTATCTGGACCGGCTCCTGGACATCCTGGTGGAGCACGAGATCGTGCCCGTGCTCCAGCCGGTCTTCCAGGGGTTCGGCTGGAAGGGGCTCGACGTGGCCGGCACGGTCGTGCCTCCCGAGGAGTACGCCCGCTACTGCCGCTACCTGGTGGCCCGCTACGGCGCCCGCCCCGCGATCTACCTGGTCGGGGCAGACGGCTCCGGCCGCGAGCCGCAGATCGCGGCCGGCGGCGCCGAGGTCCACGCCTGGGACTGCTACGCCCAGCCCACCGGCATCCACTACCGCCCGCACGCCGACAACCGGGCCTGCCAGGACGCCGACTGGCTGGACTTCCAGTGGTGCCAGACCGGCCACGGCGGCGAGCACGTCCCCGAGCGGGTCGCGGTCATGCGGCGCGACACGCCCGTCAAGGCCGTCGCCAACGGCGAGCCCACCTACGAGCAGACCCGCAGCGTCACCAACGCCGCCGGCTGGTGGCAGGGCCACGAGGCGTGGAGCAACCTGTGCGCGGGCGGGGCCATGGGCGTGGTCTACGGCGCCGCGAACATCTGGCAGTGGAAGCTGCACGCCGACGAGCCCGGACACGCGCCGTACTTCCTGGCCCCGTCGGGCGGCTGGCGCGAGTCCCTCGACTTCGAGGGCTCCACGTACGTCGGGCTGCTCGGCAAGATCCTGGACGGCCTGCCCACGACCGACATGGAGCCGGACTGGGAGACGTTCATCAGCCCGCGCTCCCTGCGCGTGCCCGGCCGCCTGCACGTGGTCTACCAGGAGCACGGCGGCGCGCTGCGCCCGACGCGCGAGGACGGGCTGCCGACCGCCTACCGCGTCGTCGACCCGCGCACCGGCGACGTCGTCGCCAGCGGCCGGCGCCGGCCCGGCGAGGCCGTCGAGGACGAGCGGCAGGTGGCCCGCGTGGTCATCTTCCACGACGAATAGGACGAATGACCCGCCGCCACGCCTTGGAGGGGGCGTGGCGGCGGGGCCTCAGGCGATGGCCTGGTAGGCGGTGGTCCAGAAGTCCTTGTGGAGGCGGGGCGTGTGGACGGAGTCCATCGCGCTCTGGGTCAGCAGGATGCCGACCAGGTCCTCGGCCGGGTCGGCGTACCCGGTGGTGCCGAGGCCGCCGTCCCAGCCGAACTGGCCCGGCGAGGCCAGGTCGCGGCGGTGGGTGCGGACCGCCAGGCCGAACCCGTACCCGCCGTGCCGGCCGAAGTGGTCGCCGAACGCGTCCTTCTCGACCTTCTGCCCCGGCGTCAGATGGTCCGTCGTCATCAGCTCGACCGAGGCCCGCGACAGGACGCGCGCGCCGCCGAAGGCGCCCTTGTCCAGGAGCATGCGGAAGAAGGCGTGGTAGTCGTCGACGGTCGAGACCAGCCCGTCGCCGCCGGCCTGGAAGAGCGGCGGGCGGCTGTATTTACCGCCGGCGGCCTCGTCCCAGACGACCGGCTCGCCGTTCTCGGGGTTGTGCGCGTAGCTGGTGGGCAGGCGGTGGATCCGGTCGGCGGGCACGTGGAAGCCGGTGTCCTTCATGCCGAGCGGCCCGAACAGCCGCTCGCGCAGGAACTCCTCCAGCGGCTGCCCGCTCACCCTGGCCACGAGCACGCCGAGCACGTCGGAGCCGACGTGGTACTGCCACAGCTCGCCCGGCTGGCGCATCAGCGGCAGCGTGCCGAGCCGGCGGATCCACTCGTCCGGCCCGAAGTCCGGCGAGGTGGTGTCCAGGCCGAGCTCGTGGATCGCGGTCTGGATCGGGTACGTGTCCGGCGCGGCCAGCACCACCCCGAACCCGAAGGTGAACGTCAGCAGGTCGCGCACGGTGATCGACCGGGCCGCGGGGACCGTGTCGTCCAGCGGCGCGTCGATGCTCCTGAGCACCTGGCGGTCGGCCAGCTCGGGCAGCCACTCGTCGACTGGGTCGTCCAGCCGCAGCCGGCACTCCTCGACCAGGATCATCACCGCGGCGGCCGTGATCGGCTTGCTCAGCGACGCCATCCGGAAGAGCGTGTCACGCCGCATCGGCTCGGTGCCGCCCGCGTGCAGGGTCCCCAGGGCCTCGACGTGCGTCTCGTCGCCCCTGCCGACCAGAGCGACCAGCCCGGGTACGCTCCCGGATCCGACATGTCCGGCCAGCACCTGCCGCATCCGGTCCAGCCCCGCCTGTGACAGGCCGGGCCGCTCGTGCACGTCCCACCGGCCCTTGGTGTCCCAGGTGCCCTTCATGTCCCAACTGGTGTTCGTGGACATCGTCATCTCCCCGCGCTGCGTACGGCGTTCCCTCTATGCGAACACTGTACTCAGAGGGAACGGTGTGCGCAATAAGGAAACGCCGGACGGCGCGCGGGGCGGTCAGGCGATCCGCAGGCCCGCCGGGCTGAAGATCGACGCGGCGAGGCTCTGGACGAACCGAGCGAGCAGTGCCTCGAGGAGCATCATCGCGGCCTTGGCGAGCAGGGAGGCCAGGAATTCGGACAACTCTCTACCTCTTCATTGAAACTACGCTTCAAGTCACATTGGGGTAGAAAGATGTATATACGGTGAGAAACCGGATGTCCATAGGGTGAACTCCAGATGACTATCCCTGGGCGTTCGACCGTTCGATCATGGTGGTCACCCAGGCCGTGGCCCCGGCGCACCCGAGCGCGATCCCCCACGCCAGCGGCCCCACCGGCTGGCAGCCGAAGACCTGGCTGAGACCGGGCACGGAGACGATCACGCCCAGCGCCGCCAGGGACGACACCGAGGCGAGCACCACCGTGCGATCCCCGCCGCCCAGCGCCAGCGTCTGCAGCAACTGCGCCGCCACCAGGCCGATGAGCCCCACCGTATCGGCCCGGCCCCGGGTGCCGGTCATCCGGGCCAGCACCCAGGCCGCGCCCGCCGCCACGGCCGTGGTGATGGCGCGCAGGTAGATGTCCCTGGTCAGCGCGGCGCCCAGCGACGCCTCCGGGCCCTCGGCCAGGAGCTTCTCCGGGCTCGCGGCGCTCGGCGGCCGGATGGCCACCGCCATCGCGGGCAACATGTCGGTGAGCAGGTTGACCAGCAGGAGCTGGCGGGCATTGAGCGCGCTGCGCCCGGTGAGCAGGCTGGAGCCGAGGGTGAAGGCGATCTCCCCGACGTTGCCGCCGAGCAGGATGCCCAGCGCGTCGCGGACGGAGGTCCACATCGCCCGGCCCTCCACGATCGCGTCGATGATCGTCTCGATGCGGTCGTCCACCACGACGATGTCGGCGGCGGCCCTGGTGGCCGGCGCGGCGCGCGACCCGAGGGCCACGCCCACGTCGGCGAGTCGGATCGCGGGCACGTCGTTGGCGCCGTCGCCGGTCACGGCCACGACCTTGCCGGCCTTGCGCCAGCAGGTGACGATCCGCGCCTTGTGCTCAGGCGTGACCCGGGCGAACACCGCCACCTTCGGCAGCTCCTCGGCCAGCGCCTCGTCGTCCAGCTGCTCCAGCTCCGGGCCGGTCATCACGCGCAGGCCGTTCAGGGCGCCGATCTCCGCGGCGATGGCCTCCGCCGTGCTGGGGTGGTCGCCGGTGAGCATGGCGACCCGCACGCCGGCCCGCATCAGGTCCTCCACGCTGCGCTTCGCCGTCGGGCGCACCGGGTCCGCCAGGCCCAGGAACCCGAGGAAGCACAGGTTCTCGATGCGCGACTCGTCGAGGTCGGCGCGGCTCGAGGCGGGGCGCTCGGCGACGGCGAGCACGCGGTAGCCGCGCAGGGCCAGCCGGTCCACCTCCTCCTCCAGCTGCCGCCTCATCCGATCGTCCAGCGGTACGGTCTCCCCGTCGACGACGATGCTCGTGGAGCTGGTGAGCACGATCTCGGGAGCGCCCTTGACGCTCAGCAGCTGTCCCGCCTCCGACCGGCCGAGGACGGCGTGGTAGCCGCGGGCCGGCTCGAAGGGCAGCTCGTCCACGCGGTGCCACGTACGCAGGCCGTACCTCGGGGTGACGCCGAGCTTGCCGGCGCCCTCCACGATCGCGCGGTCCGTGGGGTGCGGGATGGCCCGCCCGCCCTCGAACCTGGGCCCCGCGCGCAGCGCCGCGCCCACGATGGCCCGCAGCTCCGGCGTGGCCTCCTCCACCGACTGCTCGGCCCGGCCGTCCGACACCCGCCGCAGGCTGATGTGGCCTTCGGTGAGCGTTCCCGTCTTGTCGAAGCAGAGCACGTCCACGCGGCCCAGCGCCTCGATCGTGGACGGGTTGCGCACCAGCGTGTTGTGCGCCGACAGCCGCTTGGCCGAGGCCAGCTCGGCCGCGGTGGCGACGAACGGCAGCCCTTCGGGGACCGCCGCCACCATCATGCTCACCGCCGGGGCGAGCGCCTGCGACAGCGGCGAGCCGCGTACCAGCTCGACGACCATCAGGAGCAGGCCGGAACCGAGAGCCGCCGGGAGGATCCGGCGGCTCAGCGCGCGCAGGCGCAGCTCGACCCCGCTCGGCGGCGGGCCCTCCTGGCTGAGCCTGGCCGTCCTGCCCGCCTCGGTGGCCGCTCCGGTCGCCACGACCACGGCGTACCCGTGGCCCGCCGCGACGGTCGTGCCCTCGTAGACCATCGAGGTGCGGTCCGCGACGGCGGGCGCCGCGGTCGGCGTGTCCGTCTTGGAGACGAGCTGCGACTCGCCGGTGAGGGTGGACTCGTCGATCTCCAGCCCGGCCGCCTGGAGGAGCCGCCCGTCCGCCGGTACGGCGTCGCCGGCGCGCAGCTCGATCACGTCCCCGGGAGCCAGGTCGTCGGCGAAGCCCGCCACGGCGCCCGTGGGCCGGCGGATCCGTACCCGGATGGCGGTGGTTTCGGTGAGGCGATGCAGCGCCCGCGCGACGTTGCGCCGCTGCGCGCCGCCGAGGACGGCGTCCACCACCATCACGCCGCAGATGAGCACGGCGTCCAGCGCGGAGCCGAGCCCGGCCGACACGCCCGCGCCCGCTGCGAGGACCGGGCTCAGCGGGTTGGCCAGCTCGTGCAGGGTCGCGCTGAGCAGGGATTCGGGGCCGGCCGCAGCGGGCCGCGCCGGGCCCGTCCTGCGGCGTGCGGCCTCCGCCTCGCTCAGCCCCTCGGGCGAGGTGGCGAGCCGGGCCAGGACGTCGCGGGCCGCCATGGCGTGCCACGGCGTGTGGTCGGCGAGGATCGGCGCGGGCCTGCTCCCGGCGCTGCGCCCCATCCACTCACCGACCGTGAGGGTGGCGAGCGCGGTGCAGTCGCGTGCCAGGTTGGCGCGTCCGATGGCGAGCGTGGCGGGGCCGAGGAGCGCCAGGCCGGTGCCGACGACCGAGCCGGCGGCCGCCACGAGGACCCCGCGGACGCTCGCCTTCCTGGCCGACGACAGGCACTGCAGCAGCAGGTGCACGCCTTCGAGCCCGCCCATCACGTCGGCGTCCCAGGGGACGCGCCGCGCCCCTTCGAGCACCCCGATGCCCAGGTCGGCCTGGCGCAGCCCGCTGCGCCCCCGCTGCGAGACCACGGCCACAGCGTGGCCCTCCGACTGCAGCGCCCGCACGGACGCGCCCAGCCGCGGCCCGTTCTGGACCACGCGGTCCATGCGCAGCCGCTTGGCGAGGGCGGGCTCCCCGCCGGCCAGGACCATGTCGCAGGTGCCCCGCGCCGCCTCGACCAGGGCCTCGGCGAGCGGATGCAGCTCGGGGACCAGGTGGACGAGGGCGATCGGGGTCCCGTCGCGCTTGACCATGACGGTGGTAAGGTCCTGCGCCCCTTGGGGCTCGGCGCTCCACCCGTCGCGCTCGCGCCGGGCCGAAGGGTCGGCGAGGTCGATCAGCGCGTAGAGCCGGGCGTACAGATCGTCGCCGTCCACGTCGGGGCCGAACGAGGTCACGTCGTCGATCGCCCACGCGCCCGTGGTGAGCACGGCGGCGTCGAGGACCACGGTGTCGATGCGATCCATGCGGACGAGGACGTCGCGGTTGAGCACGATCGTGTCGCGCCCGGCGAGGCCGCGCGCGACGGCGCTGGCGAAGGCCTCCCTGCCGAGGTTCGCGGCCTTGGGAATGCCGGCGATCAGCACGGACAGGCCCCGCTCGCGGTCGCTGCTGAGCACCGTGGTCAGGCCGAGCCCTGCCAGCGACACCGCGCTGGCGGCGTCGGCGTACCGCTCCACGGGCCCGCGGGGCAGCCGGCCCGGGCGCGGCGGCGAGGCGGCCCTGGTGTGGCGGTAGGACCCCGTCACGGTCGCGAACTGCTCCTCGCGCTGTCCCCACGCCTTGAGCCCGGCACGCGAGTCGACGTACCGGCCGGCCGCGGCGACCGAGTCGATCAGCAGGGACATGGGCCGCATGGCCAGCGTGTGGGAGACGACCCGGGTCATCGCGATCATCGCGTCCGCGCCGGGCTTGCCGATGCGCTCCTCCAGCTCCCTGCGTACCAGGGGGGTGTGCTCGGCCAGCGAGAGGAGGCCGGGCACCGCCGCGGACAGCCGTGGGACACGGGCCAGCCGGCCGGCCAGGGCGAGCCCGGTGCCGGCCAGGTGCAGGCCGAGGCTGACCACGGAGCGGTCCTGCTGCTCCACGCCGTCCCGGGCGGGGGCCGGGGAGCCGTCCCCGTCCTCGGCCTCGGCCTCGGCCTCGTCGAGCTCCTCCACGACGGCCACGAGCTTGTCCATGTCGTCCGTCGTGACGTCGCAGGCCACGAAGACGCAGCCGAGCGCCCCGTTCACCTCGGCGCGTGGCACTCCCACCGCTTTGAGGCGGTCTTCCAGCTCGCGGGCGCGCCGCTCGGTGCGCGGGCCGCCGATGGTGCGCAGCTCGATACGAGCTCCGCCCGGGCACGGCTGAACCCGGCGGGAGCGCGGGAGGACGCTCCGCACCGGCTCCGGGAGCATGTTCAGCAGCGTGCCAGCGTTGAGCAGGCCGAACAACGCCATGTGGTCTCCCGTCTACGGCGTCGTGGT
The DNA here is from genome assembly GCF_053587055.1 of Nonomuraea sp. NPDC003707. Taxonomy (NCBI): domain Bacteria; kingdom Bacillati; phylum Actinomycetota; class Actinomycetes; order Streptosporangiales; family Streptosporangiaceae; genus Nonomuraea; species Nonomuraea sp. NPDC003707. The sequence goes on from NZ_JBSFNK010000004.1 coordinate 173,392, forward strand.
CACCTGCTCGGTGCGGTGCTCTTTCGCCTGCTTGTCGAGCTCGAAGTCGAGGTGGTCTACCTGGTGGTGGCGCGGGAGGTCCCGGCCGCCTTGCGCGTGGTGCTTCTCGTGGTGCCGGTGCTCTTGGCGGTGGTGCTCTTGGCGGTGGTGCGGCCGGTCGACGACTTGGCGGCGGTGCCTCTCGTGGTGCTCTTGGTGGTGCCGGTCGCGCCGCTGGTCGTGGCGGCCCTGCGCCGCGTGGTGGTGCCGGTCGTGCCGCCGGTCGTGGTGGCCCTGCGCCTTGTGGTGGTGCCGGTCGTCGTGGCCGGCTTGGCGGCGGTGCCTCTGGTCGTGCTCCGGGTGGTGCCGCCGGTGGCGGCGGTCGTGCCGCCGGTCGTGGTGGCCCTGCGCCTCGTGGTCGTGCCGGCGGTCGTGGTCCCGGTCGTGCCGCCGGTGGTGGCGGCCCTGCGCCTCGTGGTCGTGCCGGTCGTCGTGGTCCCGGCCGTGCCGCGCCGGGTGGCGGTCGTGGCGCGCTTGGTCGTCCCGGTCGTGGCCCGCCTGCTCGGGGTCGTGGTCTCCCGGGCCGCGGGCTCCCTGGTCGGTGTGGTGGTCGCGCGCTGCCTCCCGAACGCGGCCCGCGGCAGTCCCCTCCGGGCGAGGATCGTCCCGGCGCCGATGGCGGCCGCGACGGGCCATTCGAGCACCCCGACCGCGGCGAGCGCGCCGAGCGCGCCGTAATAGGCCATGCGTTCGGGCGGAGGGAGGAACGTCCGGGCGACGTCGACGTAGTGACCGAGCTCCTGCTTGCTGACACGTGGCATCGGGATGTTCGGCATCTGCATCCGTGGCATCTGCATCCGCGGCATGCGTGGCATCTCGATGTGTGGCATTTCTATGTGTGGCATCCGCATTTCGGGCTGCCGGACCTGGATGCCGAGCATCGGCAGGTCCAGGCTGAACCGCTTGGTGCCATTCCCGTCGGGTCCGGCGGTCGTGCGCCCTCGCGGCTGGGTGACGGCCATGATCCCTCCTAGCAGGACGCGAATTCCTTATATGTCCCTATCCACGGCGTGGGTCCTCTAATTCCGGACGAGAGATATTTGGGGATTTTTGCTGTCCTTTATCCGTTCCTTGGCTAAAGCCCAGGTCAGGACGAGGATGATCGTGCGCCCGCGAATCCCTCGACGACGCGGCGGACCTTGCCCACGGCCTCGTGGTCGCCGAGGCGCAGCGCGGTGTTCGCCGCCATGAGCACCGCGTCGATCTGGAAGGCCGCGAGCTCGGCGTCCAGGTCGGCGATCTCGCCGGCGGCCACGGCGCCGCGCAGCTCGCCGGCGATGAGCGCGAGCCAGTCGCGGTGGTGGCCGACGAGCGCGTCGCGCACCGGCCCCGGCCGGCTGTCGAAGTCGGGGAGGTTCGCCGCCCAGAAGCAGCCGCCCGTGAACAGGGGAGTCTCGGCGTAGGAGATCCAGCGCTCGGTGAGCGCGCGCAGCCGGGCCACGCCGTGCGGCACGTCCGAAACCGGCCGGATGACGGCGTCGCGGAACGCCTCGCGCGCCGAGGCGACGGTGGCGAGCTGCAGCTTCTCCTTCGTTCCGAAGAGCGTGGCGACCCCGCTCTTGCTGAGCCCGAGGTCGGTGGCCAGCCGGCCGATGCTGAGCCCGTTGAGCCCTTCCAGCGACGCGACGTCCACGGCGTGGCGCGTGATCGTCTGCCTGGCCCGCGCGCCGCGCAGGAGGCGCTGGTCGGAGATCCCGGCCGTCGCGGGGGCGGGTTGCTCTAGCTCGCTCATGAGCCCTCATCATGTCACTTGCCATTAAGTACGAACGATCGTACGTTTTCTTCGTGACTATGACAACAACGCCTCGCACCGTGGCCGCCACGCCATGGGGCGCCGTGTCGATCGTGCTGGTCGGCGCGTTCATGGCGCTTCTGGACTCGTACATCGTCATCGTCGCGGGACCGGCGATCCAGGCCGACCTGGGTGCCTCCGGCGGCGAGCTGCAGTGGATCCTGGTCGGCTACCAGCTCACCTACGCGGTGTTCCTCGTCACCGGTGGCCGGCTCGGCGACCTGTACGGCCGCAAGCGGACCTTCGTCGCCGGCATGGCCCTGTTCACGCTGGCGTCCGTCGCGTGCGCGCTCGCCCCGGCCGCGCTCACCCTCATCGCGGCCCGTCTCGTGCAGGGCCTGGGGGCCGCGCTGATGCTCCCGCAGGTCTACGCGGTCATCACCGTGCTGGTCCCGGAGCAGGGCAGGCACCGCGCGTACGGGGTGCTCGGAGCCGTCATGGGGCTCGCCACCGTCGGCGGCCAGCTCGTCGGCGGCCTGCTGATCGGCGCCGACCTGCTCGGCTCCGGCTGGCGCCCCGTGTTCTGGATCAACGTCCCGATCGGCCTCGTCGCGATCCTGTTCGCGGCCAGGCTCCTGCCGGAGTCGCGGGCGCCGCTCGCGCGCCGGCTCGACCTGCCGGGGGTCGTCGTGCTCAGCGTCGCGCTGTTCCTCCTGGCCTTCCCGCTCATCCAGGGCCGGCAGGCGGGATGGCCCTGGTGGACCTGGGCCTGCCTGGCCGCGGCCGTCCCTGCTTTCGCCCTCTTCGTCCTCGTCGAGCGCAGGACCGCCACTCCGCTGGTGCGGATCTCCCTGTTCCGGGCGCGGTCGTTCGCCGTCGGCATCCCTCTCGTCCTGACGATCTACGCGCTGCTCTCGTCGTACTACCTCGTGCTGTCGATCTCCCTGCAGGACGGGCTCGGCATGCCGGCCCTCGGGGCGGGGCTGGTCTATGCTCCGGCCGCCCTCACCTTCTTCGTCTTCAGCATGGTCGCCGGCCGGCTCGTGCCCAGGTACGGCCGTCGCGTCCTGGAGTTCGGGGCCGTCGTGCTCGCCATCGGGTACGCGGTCACGGCGGCCGTGCTGATCGGCGGCCTGCCGTTCACGCCGGCGGTCGTCATCCCGACGCTCATGCTGCAGAGCGTCGGGGGAGGGCTGCTCATCACGCCGTCGCTCAACGCGGTGCTGGCCCGGACCGACCCCGCCGACGTGGGCATGGCCTCCGGCGTGCTGTCCACTGCCCAGCAGGTCGGCAACGCGCTCGGCGTCGCGCTCATCGGAGTCGTGTTCTTCCACGCCTTCGACCCCGCCACCGGAGACCGGGCCACCGCGGCGGCCCACGGCCTGGGGATGTCCTCGGTGTTCACCTTCGCCGTCGCGAGCGTGGCGGCGGTCCTGGTGTACCTGCTGCCCGCCCGGAAGGATTGACCGGCGTGCTTCAGGAGGGCCCCCGCGACCACGGCCGGCCGGGTGTCACTCCGATATCAGGCGGGCGGGGAAGCCGCCGGTCGCGATGGGGCCCCAGCGGTCGATGTGGACGCGGATCAGCGACTTGTCCTGGCGCCGCATGGCGGCCCGGTACTCGTCCCAGTCGGGGTGCTCGCCGGCGATGCACCGGTAGTACTCGACCAGGGCTTCGAGGGCGTCGGGCATGTCCAGCACCTCGGCGTGCCCGTCGACCTGGACGTACGGGCCGTTCCAGTCGTCGGACAGCACGCAGATGGACACCCGCTCGTCGCGGCGGGCGTTGCGGGCCTTGACCCGGTCGGGATAGGTGGAGACCACGATCCGGCCGTCCTCGTCGACCCCGCAGCTGACGGGTGACAGCTGCGGCCGGCCGTCCTTGCGGGTGGTCGAGAGCAGGCCGTGGTGCCTGGGGCGGAGGAACTCCAGCAGCTCGGGCAGGTCGACGTGGCGTGCGGTGGCGATGTTCGGAGCCATCTCATGTGCCTTTCGGTCATACGAAAACGCTTCGATCCTTTCATCCGAAGCGGCGGCCGCCGGGCCGGAGGTGTTCCCCGGCGTGATAACCCGCCCGGGCGGGGCATCAGGGAGGCGTCGGGGCAATCGGGAGGAGTCGGGCATGTGCGGCATCTGCGGCTGGGTTGACTTCGAGCGGGACCTGATGGGCGAGAGGGCCACCGCGCAGGCCATGACGGACACGATGGCCTGCCGCGGCCCCGACGACCAAGGGCTCTGGATGGCGCCGCACGCCGCCATCGGCCACCGGAGGCTGGCCATCATCGACCTCCCCGGCGGCCGGCAGCCCATGGTCGCCGACGAGGACGGGCGGGAGCCGGCCGTCCTCACGTACAGCGGAGAGGTGTACAACTACCGCGAGCTGCGCGAGGAGCTGGCCGCCCGCGGGCACCGCTTCCGCACCCAGAGCGACACCGAGGTCGTCCTGCGCGCCTACGTCGAGTGGGGCGAGGACCTGGCCGCCCGCCTGAACGGCATGTACGCCTTCGCCGTCTGGGACGCCGAGCGCGAGGAGCTGCTGCTGGTCCGCGACCGTATGGGGATCAAGCCGCTGTACTACTACCCGACCGCCCACGGCGTGCTGTTCGGCTCGGAGCCCAAGGCGATCCTCGCCAACCCGCTCGCCCACCGGGTGATCGACGCCGACGGGCTCCGCGAGCTGGTGGCGTACGTCAAGACGCCGGAGCACGGGATCTTCAAAGGCATGTACGAGGTGCGCCCCGGCCAGCTCATCCGGGTGAGCCGCGATGGGTGCAACAAGCGCCGCTACTGGCAGCTGGAGTCCCACGAGCACCAGGACGACGTCGACTCCACCGTCAAGACGGTGCGCGACCTGCTGGAGGACATCGTCCACCGCCAGCTCATCAGCGACGTGCCGCTGTGCGCGCTGCTGTCGGGCGGCCTCGACTCCAGCACGATCACCGCGCTCGCGGCCAAGGGCCTGGCGGAGCAGGATCTGGGGAGGGTCCGCTCGTTCGCCGTGGACTTCGCCGGCTACACCGAGCACTTCAAGCCCGACGCGACCCGTTCGACGCCCGACGCGCCGTACGTCCACGAGGTGGCCGAGCACATCGCCGCCGAGCACACCGACATCGTGCTCGACTCGCGGGAGCTGATGAACCCGGCCGTGCGGGCCGCCGTACTGCGCGCCCGGGACCTGCCGATCGGCATCGGCGACATGGACAGCTCGCTCTACCTGCTGTTCGAGGCGATCAGGGGACACTCCACGGTGGCGCTGTCCGGGGAGTCGGCCGACGAGGTGTTCGGCGGCTACCGGTGGTTCCACGACCCCGCGGCGGTGGCGGCCGACACCTTCCCGTGGTTCATCGGCGGCCTCACCGACCGCCTGGGGGTGGAGCAGCTGTTCAAGGAGGACCTGGAGCGCACGCTCGACGTCACCGGCTACCAGGACACGAGCTACCGCCAGGCCATGGCCGAGGTGCCCGAGCTGCCCGGCGAGACGGGGCACGAGCGGCGCATGCGCGAGATCAGCTATCTGCACCTCACCCGGTTCGTACAGATCCTGCTCGACCGCAAGGACCGGATGAGCATGGCCGTCGGGCTGGAGGTCCGGGTGCCGTTCTGCGACCACAGGCTGGTGGAGTACGTCTTCAACGCCCCCTGGGCGATGAAGACCTTCGACGGGCGGGAGAAGAGCCTGCTGCGCGCGGCCGCCGCGGACCTGCTGCCGGAGTCGGTGCTCCAGCGCGTCAAGAGCCCCTACCCGGCCACCCAGGACCCCGCCTACGAACAGGCCCTGCGCGAGGAGGCCCGCGCCCTGCTCGAGCGTGACACGCCCTGCGCCCAGCTGCTCGACCTGGACAAGGCGCGTGCGCTCGTCGACCGCCCCGTGGGCGACTCCAGCTCCCTTGCGGCCCGCGCCTCGCTGGAGCGGCTGCTGCAGCTCGATGCGTGGCTCAGGGAGTACCGGGTCCATCTCGCGCTCTGACCGCTGGCCGAGACGCGGCACGCCGTTCGACGCCTGAGTGAGAGGGGAGCCGCTCGGGACGAAGACGGCGCTACCTGCCGATCAGGAGGTCGGCGTGGGCGTCGGGGTCGGGGTCTCGGAGACCGATGACGTCGGATCGGGGGTCGGGGTCTCGGTGGGCGTTACCGTCGGAGTGTCGGTCGGTGTCTCGGTCGGCGTCGTGGTCGGCGTCGGGCACGCCGTCGGGGTCTGCCACGCAGGCGTGCCTGGCCACCACTGCCATGCCTGCTTCCAGCCCTTGTACGACCAGATCCGCTTGGTGGGCCGCGACAGGTCGTAGACGGTGGCGGCCGTGGCGGTGGCTGTGGACGTGGCTGTGGCTGTGGACGTGGCGGTGGCTGTGGCTGTGGGCGTGGACGTCTGGTCGGCACCGATCGCGGTCACCGACACCCAGTCGTCCTGCTTGACCGCGCTGTTGCCGCGGCGTCCGGCGACGGTGTGCGTGTTGTCGTCGATCGCGTACGTGCGCTCGAAGCCGTCCTGGCTGCGCACGGTGATCGAGTCCTCCGCGACGGCGGTCGCCTGCCCGGTCTGGGCGAACAGGGTCACGGTGCCGCAGCCGTCCTTCGTCGCCACCGCGAACTCGCCGTGCATGGTTCCGACGAACGCCGACGGGTTGATCGGCGCTATGTCAGGAGGTTCCGTGGTGGGCGTATCCGTGGGTGTTTCGGTCGGCGGGTCGGTCGGTGTTTCGGTCGGTGTCGTGGTCGGTGTCTCCGTGGGCGTCTCGCTGATCGTCGGCGTGGGGGTCGGCGTGCCCGTCGGCGTCGTTCCCGACGCCGCCGAGGCGACTCCGATCCCGCCCGTCGTCGCCAGCACGACGGCGGCGGCGACGATCAGCGGTCGTGGGACGCGCCTGCGCGGCCCGTCCGTTTCGCATGACAGTTCCTCGTGTGGTTGGTCAGTCGGTGGCACCTTGTCCTCCACATCGGGTTTGTCCGATTAGAACCCCCACGGACTAAGCCACGTGTAAGCCGGCGCCGGGGGATCCGCCCGCACAGCGCTGCCCGCATCCGTTGCCTTCATGCGCCAGATGGTGGACACCTCTTCAGATAGTTAGGTGTGAAATGCGAATATCAGAGTCGTTTGTCCCTTAAGTGATAGGCGGGAGCATGGCAGACGAACACGGCAGGAAGGCGCTGGTGGTGCGCGGCGGCTGGGAGGGTCACGCCCCGGTCGAGGCCACCGAGCTCTTCGTGCCCTTCCTCGAGAAGCAGGGGTTCGAGGTGCATCGGGCGGAGTCTCCTGCGCCGTACGCGGACTCCGCGTTCATGTCCGGCATCGACCTCATCGTGCAGTGCTACACGATGGGCACGATCGAGAGGGAGGAGCTGAGCGGGCTGGAGGCCGCGATCCGCGCGGGCACCGGGATGGCCGGCTGGCACGGCGGCATCGCCGACTCCTACCGCAACTCCTCCGACTACCTGCATCTCATCGGCGGGCAGTTCGCCTGCCATCCCGGCAAGGACCCGGCCGAGCGGGAAGGCTCGCAGGCCGACAACTTCGTGCCGTACACCGTCAACATGCTGCCCGAGGCGGCCACGCACCCCATCACCGAGGGCATCGCCGACTTCGACCTCGTCACCGAGCAGTACTGGGTCCTGGCCGACGACTACATCGACGTGCTGGCGACGACGACGCAGCAGGTCCGCCCGTGGGATCCCTGGCACCGGGAGGTCACCTCGCCGGCGATCTGGACCCGCCGGTGGGGGAACGGGAAGATCTTCGTCACCACCCCCGGGCACAGCCTCGACGTCCTGCAGAACGACAGCGTGCGCACCATCATCGAAAGGGGAATGTTGTGGGCCAGCCGGTGAACGTCGGCGTCGTGGGGTGCGGGGCGATCTCGGCCCAGTACTTCCAGACCATCGACCGGTTGCCGCAGCTGCGGCTGGTGGCCGTGGCCGATCTGGATCTCGACCGGGCCCGGGAGGCGGTGCGCCCCTATGAGGGGGTCGACGTGCTGAGCGTGGCGGAGCTGCTGGCGGACCCGCGCGTGGACGTCGTGCTCAACCTCACCATCCCCGCCGCCCACGCCGAGGTCGCGCTGCAGGCCATAGCGGCCGGCAAGGACGTCTACGGCGAGAAGCCCCTTGCCGCGACGGCCGCGGACGCCACGCGCGTGCTGGAGGCGGCCGCAGCCGCTCAGGTACGCGTGGGGTGCGCGCCCGACACGGTGCTGGGCACGGGCACGCAGACCGCGCGCAAGGCGATCGACGACGGCCTGATCGGCAGGCCGATCGCGGCGACCGCGACGATGATGACGCCCGGTCACGAACGCTGGCATCCGAACCCCGACTTCTACTACGTCCCCGGCGGCGGCCCGCTCCTGGACATGGGGCCGTACTACATCACCAGCCTGGTGACGCTGCTCGGACCGGTGGCGCGCGTCATCGGCGCGGCCAGCCGTACGCGTGCCAAGCGCACCATCGGCTCGGGCCCCCGCCAGGGCGAGGAGATCCCGGTCACGGTCGACACCCACGTCACCGGGGTGCTGGTGCACGCCTCGGGCGCGCTGTCCACGCTGGTGATGAGCTTCGACGGGGCGGCGACCAAGGCGCCCAACATTGAGGTGCACGGTGAGCAGGGCTCGCTCGTCGTACCCGACCCGAACCGCTTCGACGGCCAGGTCCTGATCTCGGGCAAGGACGGCTGGCAGGAGCTTCCGGAGTCGGCCGGCTACGCCGGGGCCGGGCGCGGCGTGGGGCTGCTCGACTTCGCGGCGGACCAGGAGCTCCGCGCGGGCGGCTCGCTGGCCTTCCACGTGCTCGACGTCATGGAGTCGCTGCTGGCCGCGGCGGGCTCGGGTACGGCGGTGACCATCACGAGCACTTGCGAACGTCCTCGTCCCGTGGCCCTCCATTCGAGCGTGTCGTAACCGGGAGCGCTCGATCGGGCACTTACCGTTAGAACATGGACACCGTGGATCTCGCGCGCTGGCAGTTCGGGATCGTCACGGTGTACCACTTCCTGTTCGTGCCGCTCACCATCGGGCTGTCGGTGCTGGTGGCGATCCTGAACACGGCCTGGGTGCGCACCGGCAACCCGGCCTACCTGCGCGCCACCAAGTTCTGGGGCACGCTCTTCCTGATCAACTTCGCGATGGGCGTGGTGACGGGGATCGTGCAGGAGTTCCAGTTCGGAATGAACTGGAGCTCCTACTCCAGGTTCGTCGGTGACGTCTTCGGCGCCCCGCTCGCGCTGGAGGCGCTGCTGGCGTTCTTCCTGGAGTCGACGTTCCTGGGGCTGTGGATGTTCGGCTGGGACCGGCTGCCCAAACTGGTGCATCTCGCGTGCATCTGGACGGTCGCGATCGGCAGCATGGTGTCCGCCTACTTCATCCTGGCCGCCAACTCGTTCATGCAGTGGCCGGTGGGCTTCACCGTCCACCGTCGGGCGGAGCTGGCCGACTTCGGGGCCGTGCTGACCAACAAGGTCCTGCTGGCCACCTTCCCGCACACCATCCTGGGCTGCTGGCTGGCCGGCGGGGTGATCCTCATGGCCGTCTCCGCCTGGCACCTGGCCAGGAAGCGGGACGCCGACGTCTTCCGCCCGTCCCTCCGGCTCGGCGCGGTCGCGGTGCTCGTGGGCGCCGTCGGCACCCTCGGCTCCGGCGACGTCCTCGGCAAGATCATGACGCAGACGCAGCCGATGAAGATGGCCGCCGCCGAGGCACTCTACGAAACCCGGCAGCCGGCGCCGTTCTCCCTGTTCACCATCGGGACGCTCGACGGCACGAGGCCGATCTTCGCGCTGGAGATCCCGGGCCTGCTGTCCCAGCTGGCCACCGGCTCGTTCGACGGCAAGGTGCACGGCGTCAACGACCTCCAGCGGGAGTACCAGCGCAGGTTCGGCCCGGGGGACTACCGTCCCTACATCCCGCTCGCCTACTGGTCCTTCCGGCTGATGATCGGCTTCGGCATGCTCGCGGGGCTGGTGGCGCTCGTCCTGCTCTGGTTGACCCGCGGCGGACGCGTACGCGGCAAGGGCTGGATCTGGCGGGCCGCCGTGTGGTCCGTCGTGCTGCCCTTCCTCGCGCACAGCTTCGGCTGGATCTTCACCGAGACGGCCAGGCAGCCGTGGATCGTCTTCACCCAGATGAAGACCGTTCACGGCGTCTCGCCCAGCGTCGGGGTGGGCACCGTGCTCACCTCGCTGATCGTCTTCACCCTCCTGTACGGCGTGCTGGCCGTGGTGGAGGCCGGTCTCATGATCAAGTACGGCCGGATGGCCCCGCCGTCCGGCGACAGCACCGAGCCAGGCGAGCCGTCGCCCGCCTACTAGTCGCCCGCCTACCAGTCGCCCGCCTACCAGGGGAGAGATCGCGGCATGGAGCTCACCGACGTCTGGTTCGTGGCGATCGCCGTGCTCTGGCTCGGCTATTTCGTTCTGGAGGGGTTCGACTTCGGCGTCGGCATGCTGCTGCCCGTCGTCGCCAGGAACGACGCGGAACGCCACGCGATGATCGAGACGATCGGCCCCGTCTGGGACGGCAACGAGGTGTGGCTGATCACCGCGGGAGCGGCCACGTTCGCCGCCTTCCCCGAGTGGTACGCCTCGCTGTTCAGCGCGTTCTACCTGCCGCTGCTGGTGATCCTGGTGGCGCTGATCGTGCGCGGGGTGGCCTTCGAGTACCGGGGCAAGCGCGACTCCCTGATCTGGCGGCGGCGGTGGGACGCCGGCATCGTGGCGGGCTCGTTCGTGCCGGCGCTGCTGTGGGGCGTCGCCTTCGCGAACATCGTGCGGGGCCTGCGGCTCGACTCCCGCCACGAGTACGTGGGCACGGTGGCGGACCTGCTCAACCCGTACGCGCTGTTCGGCGGGCTGACGACGCTGGCGCTGTTCGCCACGCACGGGGCCATGTTCCTGGCGCTGAAGAGCACCGGGGAGATCAGCCGGCGCGCGGTCGCGGTGGCGGTGCGAACGGGCGTCGTCGCGGCGGTGCTCGCGGTGGTCTTCCTGGCCTGGACGCAGCTCCAGGGCGGGAGCCCCGCCACGGTCGTCCTGGCGGTCCTGGCCGTCGTCGCCTTCGCGTCCTCGCTGGTCGCCGTGGGCCGGGGCCGCCAGGGCTGGGCGTTCCTGCTGTCGGCGGTCGCCATCGGCCTGACCGTGATCAGCCTGTTCACGGTCCTCTATCCCGACGTCCTGCCCTCGACGATCAACCCGGCCTACAGCCTGACCGCCCGCAACGCGGCCGCGACCCCGAAGACGCTCGGCCTCATGACCTGGGTCGCGGTGATCTTCCTGCCGCTGGTGCTGCTGTACCAGGGCTGGACGTACTGGGTCTTCCGCCACCGGATCGGCGTCGGCTGACTTCCATCACCTGGCGGCGACCTGCGCTTGATCATCGCACGCGGCCTCGCCACGGATATCATCATCGGAGCCGGGGAGGAGAAGGAGCCCTCATGAGCGAGATCGCCGACCGCTATCGGACCCGAGCCGACATCTTCGCGGCCAAGATCGCCGCAGTCGCTCCCGGCCAGTGGTCCAACCCGTCCCCCTGCGCGGAATGGACCGCCAGAGACGTCGTCGGCCACATCGTCGACATGCACGCCGCGATGCTCAGCCCGCTCGGCAGGTCGCTCAGCCCCGCGCCGCCCGTCGAGGAAGACCCGGCCGCCGCCTTCGCCTCCGCGCGTGCGGACGTCGAGCCGCTGCTCACCGACCCGGCCGCCGCCGCGCGGGAGATCGACACCCCCGGCGGGCGCATGTCCGTCGAGCGGCACATCGACCAGGTCGTCAGCGCCGACATGGTGCTCCACGGCTGGGACCTCGCCCGCGCGACCGGCCAGGACGACGCGATCGACCCGGCCGAGATCGAGGGGATGTGGCCCGCCGTCCAGCGGATCCCCGAGGAGATGCGCATCCCCGGCGCCTTCGGCCCGGGCGTCGTCGTCTTCGGCCCCGAGGTCGCGGTGCCCGGCGACGCTCCGCTCCAGCATCGCGTCCTCGGTCTGCTCGGCCGCGACCCCCACTGGTCCGCCTGACCAGAGCCCCGCGATCACCTCGCGGGCGCGTCCGGGGTGCGCGTGGCCTTCGAGCCCAGCCAGGACACGAGCCTGGTCGCCGACTCGGTCACCTGGCTGATCACGTAGAACAGCTTCGGCGGCACGTGCGGGAGCAGCGCGGAGTGCCGGTGGCCGAGCAGCGTGAACATCTGCCCCGGCGGCAGGTCGATGTAGCGCGGCAGGTTCTCGTACCACTGGGCGCTGCGGTGGGCACTCTTCTGGGTGCCCTGGATCGCGGTTCTGCGGTCGCGCTCGTAGCGGGCGAGGGCGGCCGGCAGCGTCGCCTCCTCGTACAGCGCGTTGACCAGGCCGGCGGCGTCCCCGAGCGCGAGGGCGGTGCCCGCGCCGATGGAGTAGTGCGTGGTGTGCGCGGCGTCCCCGAGCAGGACGACGTTGTCGCGGTGCCACGTGCGGCAGGTCAGGGTGCGGAAGTTCAGCCAGTGCGAGCTGCCGTCGGGGTGCGCCCGGCCGATCAGCGGGTGCCCGTCCAGGATCTCGGAGAAGAGCTTCTCCAGGACGGCCAGGCTGTCGGCCTCGTCGGCCTCGTGGAACCCGAGCCCGCGCCAGGTCGCGGGGGAGCACTCGACGACGCAGGTGCTGTGCGTCTGGCTGAATCCGTAGCCGTAGCACCAGATCCAGCCGTGCGGGGTCTCCGTGAAGGCGAAGGCGAAGTCCTCGAAGATCCGGGTGGTGCCGAGCCAGGTGTAGAAGTTGTTCCCGACCGCGAACTCGGGGCCGAAGTGGTCGGCGTAGCGCTGCCGCAGCGTGCTCTTGACGCCGTCGCCGGCGACGATGAGCGCGGCCTCGGGCAGCTCGTGCTCGCCGGTGATCTCGCGCTCGAACTCGACGCGTACGCCGAGCGCGCGGGCCCGTTCGACGAGGATGTCGAGCAGGAGGTGCCGGCCGATGCCGTAGCCCTCGTCCCCGTGATCCACCCTCACCGTCGCGCGGTCGCGGATGTGCGCGACCCAGCTGTCCCAGTGGACCGAGTTCGCGCGGATGGCGCTCGCGGACTCGGGGTCGGCGGCGAGCAGGTAGCCGAGCAGCTCGTCCCAGTAGGTCACGCCCCAGCCGTACGTCGATCCGGCCGGGTTTCGCTCGTAGACGGTGATGTCGTGGGACGGGTCCACCCGCTTCATCAGGATGGAGAAGTACAGATTGGCGGGTCCGCCACCGACGCAGGCGACCTTCACAAGAGCCCCCGAATTACCCAAGGTAACCTATTTGTCGCTAAGAGTAACAGGACTCGGTCGGTTGCCTGGGAGCGGGGGCGTTCCGGAGGACAGGACGAGCGCGTCCGCTCAGAGGATCAGCTCGTACTCGATCTGCTCGATCGGGTTGCCGTCGCCGAAGTCGTGGCCGCGGACCCCGCCGGACTCCGTGAAGCCGCTCTTGGCGTAGAAACGGCGGGACTGGGGCGTGCCACGCAGCGTCCACAGATGGATCCGCCCGAAGCCCTCCTCGCGGATCCTGTCCAGGGACGTGGTCATCAGGGCACCCGCGATGCCGGTGCCCCAGCCGTCGGGGTGGCCGTAGAAGCCGAAGATCTCCGCCGACTCCGGGTGCGCCGGCGAGGTGCCGAAGTAGGAGAACGCCAGCGGTCGCCCGTCCAGCGCGGCCAGCAGGATGGTGTCCTTGTCCTCGGCGAGCACGCCGTGCCATTTGCCGCGCCGGTGGCTCACCGCCTCGTCGAAGAACTCCGTTGGGAAGAACCCGGCATAGGCGGCCTTCCAGGACTCGGCGTGGATCTCGCCCACCGCGTCCCCGTCGCCGGGAGCTGCCGGGAACACGTTGATTGCTCCGTTCATGGGAAAACGCTATCGCCGCGTGCGACCCTGCGGATGGCGGCGGTGAGCCCGTCCACGTGGGGCAGGCCGATGTCGATCACCGCCACGTCGGGGCGGTGCTGGTCGGCAGCAGAACCCCTGATGAGCAAGGCCGAAAGCGACACGATGCCCGGCTATTCGGACAAGCCGGCCGGTCACCGCTTGCCCGGCCTCCGGGCGCCGGGCTGAACTGGCACCGGTCAAGCAGGGCGCCACAACCCTCATCGACGACGTTCAGGAGTCCGGCAATGACTGTTCACGAGCCACCTACGGGAAAGGCGCGCCTGGCCGGGCGCTTCGTCTGGCACTACATCGAGATGGTCATCGCGATGAGCCTCGGGATGCTGCTGCTCGGCCTGGTGTGGAGCGCGGTCCTGCCGGGGGACACCCGGTTCGACGTCAGCACGTTGATCATGGCCGCCGACATGACCGTCGGCATGGCGGTCTGGATGCGGGTGCGCCGCCACGGCTGGGCCGCCGTCGGCGAGATGAGCCTGGCGATGTTCGCGCCGTTTCTCGTGCTGCTCGTCCCGTACTGGTTCGGCGCGTTGCCGGACCACCTGGTGATGTCGATCGGGCACACGCTGATGTTCGTCCTCATGGCCGTGGCCATGCTGTGGCGGCGCGAGGAGTACCTCCACCATCACCACCGCCTGCGCGTCCCGTGGAAGTGGGTCAGAAGGACGGCCGTGGTGCTGGCCGTGCTGCTGATCCCCGCTTCGGTCTCAGCCGTGAACACCATCGGCAAGTTCGGCGACCTGTACCGGGCGCGCTCGGACGCGGTGTCGGCCCAGCCGGTGGCCAAGGCCCATGATCCGGCCAAGCCCACGGTCGCCTTCCTGGTCGGCGGCAAGGGCTCCAACGTGGCCGACCTGCTCGGCCCGTACGAGGTGCTGGCGGGCACCGGCCGGGTGAACACCTACGTCGTCTCGGCGGGACCCCGGCTGGTGCCCCTGACCGGTGGCCTGGACATCGTGCCGGACCTGACATTCGACGAGCTGACGCGGCTGATGAGCGAGCGGGACGACAGCCTCGACGCCGTGGTGATCCCGGCCCTGCAGCCGCCCGATCCGGCCGAGTCCGCCTCGATCCGCGCCTGGCTGCGGCGGCAGTCGGCCGCCGGCGCGCTGACCGTCAGCGTCTGCGCCGGCGCCCGTACGTTCGCCGCGAGCGGGCTGCTGGACGGCAGGCCCGCCACCTCCCACTGGCTGCGGTTGTCCGGGCTGCGGAAGGACTTCCCCGACGTCAAGTGGACGGGCGGCACGCGGTACGTCGACGACGGAAACGTGATCACCACCGGCGGCGTGCTGTCGGGGGTGGACGGCGGTCTCCGGATCATCGAACGGCTGCTCGACGCGGACACCGCGCGTGCGGCGGCGCAGCGGGTCCACTGGCGCCACTACCTGCCCGGCAGGGCCGCGCGGATCCCCCAATCCGCTCTGGAGCCGTCGGACGTGGTCGTCGCGCTCAACGCCTCCTACCAGACGGGGCCGACGACCATCGGCGTCCAGCTCACCGAGGGCGTCGGGGAGCTGGAGCTCGCCTCCGCGTTCGTCTCCTACACCGAGGAGTCCATGGTCGGGCGCACCGTCGCGGTCGGTGACGGCGTGATCCACTCCAAGCACGGACTGACGTTCGTCCCGCGTTCGACGGTCGCGGCGGCCGACCTCGACCGCCTCCTCGTGCCGGGGCTGGACGCCGCGAGCCGCCGCGCGGCGGCCACCACGGCGCCGCGGCCCGAGTACCTCCACGTCAACCCGGAGTTCGCGTTCGACCCGGTGCTGCGCGACCTCGCCCGCACCTACGACGTGCAGACCGCCCGGTTCACCGCCAAGACGCTGGAGTACCCGGTGCTCGACGTCAAGCTGACCGGCAGCGCCTGGCCGTGGTCCGCCACCCTCGTCCCCGTGCTGCTCGCCCTGCTGGGCGGCGCCGCCGCCGTCGCGACCGGCATGGTGTCCCGCCGGATCCGCGCCCGGCGCCCGGAACCGTCCGACGCGCCGGCCCCCGAGGAGCCGCCGGTGACGACGGCTCCCGAGAGCTGACTCCCTCCGCGTGGTATCGGTTCAGGCCGAAATCCGCCTCATGGCCGGGCGAGCCGGAACAGGCGTTCGTTGATCTTGTAGTAGAGGTTGCCGAAGCGGTCGGCTGTCAGCCCTTCCATCCCCGCTTCCGTCCGCAACACGGTCACCGCCTTGGTCGACTTGTCGATCGAGAAGATCTGGTCGCCGGCCGTGCCGTACACGCGGGCCGGGTCCTGGGGCACGGTCAGCAGCACCCCGTCGCGCCAGGCCACGCTGGGCTTGGCCGTGTAGTCGGGGTCGGCGAACAGCCGTTTGACGGTGATCGCCTCGGGCCGCGCCGGATCGAGGGTGAACAGCGAGCCGCCCGCCAGCCCCCACAGCTCGCCGTCCACCGCCGCCAGGGCCGTGACGGCCTTGGGCGCCGTCAGCGGGAGCGGATGCGTGCGCACCGTGCCGGTGGCGGGGTCGTAGGAGAACAGCGTGGCCGACGCCCCCGGGGCGTAGACGGGGTCGACGCCCAGGGCGCCGCGCGTGGAGGTGCCGCCGAACACCTTGCCGCCCGCGTACGCCAGCGAGACGACGGCCTGGTCGGGCACCACGCACAGGGTCCGCCCGGCCGTGCCCTGCTTCCAGACGGTGAGGGCGCCGCTGCGCTTGCCGTACTTCGGCACCGTGCCCATGTAGACGGTGCCGTCCGGCCCGCCGGCCAGCGCGTACGGCCGGTCCTGCGGGGGCGGGCCCTTGCCCGGCTCGCAGTCGTCGGCCTTGTCGCCCGCCTCGCCGCCCGTGTACCTGAGCGTGGGCGGCCACGGGCCTCCGGGCTGGTAGCTGTAGATCCGGGCCGAGGGATAGACGCCGATGTAGAGCAGGCCGTCGTGGGCCAGCAGGCTGTCGGTCTGGTTGAGCCCGTTGAGGGTGAGCCTGTCCGGCTGGTTGTCGTCGCCGTCGCCCCGCAGCGGGTCGTAGACGCCGGTGCCGCCGGTCAGGTAGCCGCCGGTGTAGACGCGGCCGTCGGGTCCCGCGCCGAGCGCGTTGATCGCGGCGGGCAGGACGGGGGTGCCGGTCACGAGGTTGCTGCTCCAGCGGCCGCCGGCGGGCTCGTACTTGAAGATCCTGGTGCCGTCCGTGGCCGCGCCGAGGCCGACCAGGGTGCTGCCCGACCAGGTGTAGCCGGTGACGTCGAGTCCGGGCCGCACGGAGGTCGCCTGCACGGTCCGGGCGGCGATGTCGTACGAGTGCAGCAGGCCGTCCTTGACGAACCAGACCAGGCCGTCGCGGGCCGGGGAGTGGTGCAGGTCAACGTCGGTGATCGCGGCGTCGGTGGCGGCCGAGTAGGAGCCGTCGGCGTCGCGGACGACGCGCAGGACGAGCAGGGTGCGGTCGATCCAGGCGAACAGCCTGTCGCCCGTCCAGGTGAGGCCGCCCACCATCGAGTTGTGGGCGTAGGCGGCCGGAAGGAGGCTGTCCACCCGGCCGGTGACGTTGTCGTACCTGATCAGGGCCGCGTTCGTGCCGGTGCCGAGGTAGGTGGCGTTCGCGGCCGGGTCGTGGGCGAGGCTGCGCACGTACTGGGCGCCGGCCACAATGGGGACGCTGCCGATCGTGGTGAAGGCGCCGTTGTCGTACTTGAAGTAGCGGCCGTCGTTGTAGGTGCCGCCGTACACCTTCCCGCCCGCTCCCGGCTCCAGGTCCCAGATGAAGGAGTAGCCGCCCTCCGCCCGGCCGAGGTCGGTGATCGTGGACTGGCCGGGGACGTGCCGGTAGAGCTTGGAGTTGGGGTAGGTGCCGAGGTAGACGCTGCCGTCGGTGGCGGTGGCCGCCGCCCAGCCGCCGACGGTGGGCGTGGCCGCGCTGTCGGGGATGGTGAGCTTCTGGGTCACCTTCTCGGTGGCCACGTCGATCACGGCCAGTTGCGGGTTGGCCTCCGCGGTGCCGGTGTAGACGGCGTACGCGCTGCCGCCCGCGAACGTGGTGGCGTTGGGCACGCTGCTGTCGATCTGCACGCCCAGGTCGGTCACGTCCTTGGTGATCAGCACCTCGTCCCAGTAGGCGGTGCCCACGTCGGCCACGCCCGAGTAGATGAGGGCCGAGACGGTGGCCGTGCCGGCGGGCGCGACGCCCGAGGCCGTGACGCGGTTCCAGCGCCTGCCCGTCGCCGGGGCGTTGCCGCCGCCGGCCAGCAGGTTGCCGGAGGCGTCACGGAAGCGCAGATACAGGTACGCGGTGCCACTGTCGGCCCACACCTGGGCCTGCAGGGTGTAGCGGGTGCCCGCGGTGGCGGGCAGGCCCGGCATGCTCTCCCTGCCGTAGGCGGCGGCCGGGTCGGTGTCGGTGACGCGCGCCGTGGTGCGCCCGTCCCAGGACACGGCCTCGACGCCGCCCGCGGTGTGCGAGCCGCTCCAGCCGGCCAGCCCTTCGTCGAAGCCGTCGTTGGCGATCCGCAGGTCGGCCGCGAACGCGGGCGCTCCTGGCGGCGCCGCGAGCAGTGCCGCCAGGAGCGCCGCCGCCACCGCTCCGCTCGTGAGCCGGGGCCACCTTAAGTGCCCCTCCACAGGAATCCGCACGGCACCACCTCCGGGGTCGTGTTCGTTTACGCTCAATTCCGGTCCCGACCGTAACCTTATGGGCGGGGCCCGTCAATGGCGCCGGCCCATCCCCCGTGAGAGCTACCTGAATCGTCCGCTCATTGGTGATTCGCCGGACACCCTCGCGCTCATACCGTCTTCGCCGGGGCCGCCAATCGCGCGGCCGACGTCAACGGAGGTCACCATGAGCACGCCAGCCACAGTCCCCGGCGACGGCCGGATACGCAGGATCGCCCGCTTCCCCCTCACCTGGATGCTGATCGGGCTGCTCGGCCTCATCGTGGTGTCGGCGCTGACCGGGGGCGGAGCGCCGGTGCTCGCCGTGGTGGGCGCGGTCGCCGCGGTGGTCGTCTACCGGGCGGTCATGCGCTTCGTCGCGGGGCGGCCCACTCCGGAGATCGCCAGAGACGGGGCCGGACGGGAGGCGCTGTCCGGTGCCGGGATCGGCCTGGGGTTCGTGCTCGGCTCCGTGCTCCTGATCGCGGCGGCCGGCGGCTATTCGTTCTCGTGGTCGTCGGGGAACGTCCTGCCGATTGTGTTCACGGCGGTCGGCGCGGCGGTCACCGAGGAGCTGATGTTCCGCGGCCTGGCGTTGCAGGCCCTGGAGGCGCTGTGGGGCAGCCGGGTGGCGCTGGCGATCACCGCGTTGCTGTTCGGCGGCATGCACCTGGCCAACCCGGGAGCCAGCCTCTGGAGCTCGCTGGCGATCGCCGTCGAGGCCGGCGTCCTGCTCGGTGCCGCGTACCTCTGGCGGCGCAGCATCTGGTTCGTCGTGGGACTCCACTTCGCCTGGAACGCCACCGAGGGGCTGCTGGGCATCCCGGTCTCCGGCCACGTGTCGCCCGGTCTGCTGACCGCCGAGGTCTCGGGTCCGGCGGTGCTGACCGGGGGCGAGTTCGGGCTGGAGGCGTCGATCGTGCCCGTCCTGGTGAGCCTGCTGCTCGCCGTACCGATGCTCGTCCTCGCGCGCCGGCGCGGCGGATTGCTCCCTGCGCGGCGTGGGGGTCGTTAGGCTTGCCCGGTGTTCGCGAACGCCGCCCGTTCCGCCCGCTTATGGTCAGACTGGTGGCGAGCTTGCCACCTGTCCGTGAAGGACACCGCGCTCGCGGCGGCGCTCATGCTGCTGGCGTCCGTGCCGACGATGTCCGCCATCGGGGCGCAGCTCGGCGACCTGCCCAAGCGCCCGCTGGACGCGCTGGCCGTGGCGCTGACCGTGGCCCAGTCCGCGCCGCTGGTGGTACGCAGCCGATGGCCCGCGGGCTGTCTCGCGATCATCGGCGCCGCCTTCGCTGTTCATCAGGCGCTGAGCTACCCGCAGACGTTCGCCAGCATCGGGCTCTATCTGTCCCTGTACGCCGCCGGCGCCTATCAGGTCCGGTTCCGCCGCGGCCTCGTCGCGGTGTCGACCGTGGGCTATGTCCTGCTGGTCGTCGTGCTGCACGGCCTGGGGTCGCCCAACGGAGTCCCGGCGTTCCTCGCGTTCTATCTGACGTTGGCGGTGATCTGGATGGCAGGTGCCGGGATGCGCCGGTGGCGGGCTGACGAGGCCGAGCGACGGCGCCTGAGCGCGGAGGTGGCCGCGGCGGCCGAACGGGCGCGCATCGCCCGCGAGCTGCACGACGTGGTCACCCATCATGTGACCGCCATGGTCGTCCAGGCCGACGCGGCGCAGTTCCTGGTCGGCAGCGCGCCGGAGCGCGCCGGGGTCGGACTCGCCGCCATCAGCGACACCGGCCGGCGGGCGCTGACGGAGCTGCGCTACCTGCTCGGAGTTCTGGAGGCCACCGGCGATTCGGCGGTCGCGGGCCGCGCGCCGGCCCTGGGCAAGATCGGCGACCTGGTCGAACAGGCCCGGCTGGCCGGCCAGCCCGTCGAGCTGACCGAACGCGGCGACCAGCGGCCGCAGTCCGTCGACGTGGAGCTGGCCGCCTACCGGGTGGTGCAGGAGACGCTCACCAACGCGATCAAATACGCGACGGGGCGGCCCACCGCGGTCACGGTCCACCACCACGACGACCACCTCGAGATCGAGGTGATCACCGACGGGCCCGCCGACGCCGCCCCAGTCGTGCCGTCGGGCGGGCGAGGTCTGGACGGGCTGCGGGAACGCGTACGCATGCTCGACGGCGAACTGGCGGCCGGGCCCCGCCCCGGCGGCGGGTTCGGCGTCCGAACCCTCATCCCGTACAGGAGCAGTCCATGACCGACACGCCGATCCGGGTGCTCATCTGCGAGGACCAGGCACTGGTGCGCGCCGGCTACATCACCATCTTCTCCGTCCAGCCGGACATGGAGGTCGTCGGGGAGGCCGCGGACGGCCGCGCGGCCGTCGAGGCCGCCCAGCTGCTGCGCCCGGACGTCATCGTGATGGACATCCGGATGCCCATCGTGGACGGCATCGAGGCCACCCGGCGGCTGGCCGGCCCAGGCACGGAGGCCCCGGCGAAAGTGCTGGTCGTCACCACCTTCAACGTCGACGAGTACGTCTACGAAGCGCTCAAGGCCGGCGCCAGCGGCTTCCTGCTCAAGGACGCGCCACCGGCGGAGCTGGTCAACGGCGTGCGGACCATCGCCCGCGGCGACTCCCTCCTGGCGCCCGCCGTCACCCGCACGCTCATCGGCCACTTCGCCGAACGGCTCCGCCCCGCCGACCCGTCCCGCCCGGCCAGGGACGAGATCGTGCGCACGCTGACCCCCCGCGAACTCGAGGTCCTCGAACAGATCGCGGGCGGCCTGTCGAACGCGGAGATCGCCGAGAAGCTGTTCATCACCGCCGAGACCGTGAAGACCTACGTGTCCCGGATCCTGGCCAAACTCGAGCTGCGCGACCGCGTGCAGGCCGTCGTCCTCGCCTACCGGGTGGGGCTGGTGTCCGGCACGGACTGAGCTGCCACTTTGATTACGCAGGGTTATTTTCGCAGCTAGGACGGGCACAACGTCAGGAGTGTCCGCCTGGAGGAGCCCAATGCCGACCGTCGTCCGGTTCACCGCCGCCGCTCTGCTGGTCGTACTCGCCGCTGCCTGCGCCGACTCGCGTACCACGCCGTCAACGCCGCTGTCGGTGGCGACGGACACGCTGCCACCCACGACGGACACCGTGTCTCCCATGCCGACCGCCTCCGTCCGGCCCTCGTCCACCGGGCATCACCCGGCCGACGGGAGCAGCCTGGCGTCCTGCAAGGACGCCGACTGCGAGGTCGAGGTACGGGCAGGCGACCGGCTCCGGATCGACAAGCGGTTCGGCGTGCAGCGGATCACCATCAGCTCGCTCGACCCGGACGAGGCCACCATCGCGCTCCTGGGCTTCACCGGCGGGCTGCAGGCCGAGGGGGCGAACGTCAGCATCTCCAGCAGCTGCGTCAACGGGCGCTGCCGCGACGAGGGCAAGCTGTCCCTGGCTCCCGGCAGGTCCGCCCGCATCAACAACCTGCGGCTGGAAGTGCCCTACCTCTCCCGCGACCACGCCATCCTGCGCCTCACCCCCAGGTGAGGCGCCGAGCTTTCGGCTCCTCAGCTCAGGGCACGATTGACGGCCGCGACGTACGTGTAGAAGGCTTTCGTGCGGTTGGCCGGGCTCTCGATCCAGGCGCGATTCAGCTTGCCTTCCTTGAAGAACCGCTCCCGCTGACCCCGGCTGATCTCCAGCTGCACTCCCATGCCCCTGCGGTTTCTGTTCGCGATGTTCCGGGGGCTGTCGCCGCCGATTTCGTCGGGTACGGACGCCGAGACGGGGAACCCGGCGGCGCGCAGTTCGGTCGTCACCTTTTTGATCAATGTCGTGTCGCGCCCGCCGATGTAGGTGGTGGCGGCAGTGCCCGCCGCGGCGTGCCAGGAGATGGTGTAGTCGACGGCGGCCACCACCGAGAGCGCCTTGGGTTCGTCGAAGTGCGTAGAGGTGATGTGCAGAGCGCTGTTGCCGCTGTCCTTGATGCCGACGAATGAGTAGTAGGCGTGCTTGCGTCCCGCGGCCTGGTCGGCGAGCTGGGACGTCGGCGCCTCAATGGCGCCGCCGTGGATGGCGATGTGCGCCACCTTCGCTCCGCCGGGGGCGCGAAGGACGCGGCGATAGTCCCGGCCCTCGGTTTCGTGGGCGGAGAGCTCGGCGTAGTTGGCGTAGACATCGCTCGCGGACACGGCGTGAGCGGCGGGAGCGAGGCCGATCACGAGCACGCTCGCGACGGCGACGGACACGATCTTCTCCACGTGGCACCTTTCGACGATCTTCTTGACCGCCATCATGCCGCCGTCTTCCCCGGGAGCCAGACCTTCACCACCGGCTGGAACGGCACCTGGTCCGCGACCCCGCCGAGCGTCCAGGTCACCGGCCCGAGCTTCCACAAGAGCATCGATCCCGGTACGAGTTTCGGGGTCGGCTTCAACGCGAGTGGCTCGAACGACCAGCCCACCAATTTCACGCTCAACGGCGTCCCCTGCACCACCTGAGCGGTCAGAGGAGTCCGCACGTCAGGTCGTGTTCCAGCGTGCGGGCGTAGGACTCGACGCCGGCCACGATGTCGATCGTGTCGGGGTCGAGCAGCCACT
Source organism: Nonomuraea sp. NPDC003707 (assembly GCF_053587055.1). NCBI lineage: Bacteria > Bacillati > Actinomycetota > Actinomycetes > Streptosporangiales > Streptosporangiaceae > Nonomuraea > Nonomuraea sp. NPDC003707. The sequence goes on from NZ_JBSFNK010000004.1 coordinate 196,153, forward strand.
GGGTCTGCAGGCCGTCGAGAGTCGCGATGATCTCGGCGGCCTTGGCCGCGGGGTCGATGTCCTGGCGGGCGAGCCCGGCGGCCTGGGCCGACCGGATGCTGTCGGCGACGATGGCGCGCATCGCGCGGTAGCGGTCGACGAAGTGCCGGTGGCCGGGCGCGCCGGGCTCCAGGCTCTCGGCGACCAGCACGGTGAACAGCTTGGCCAGCCCCGCCCGCTCCTTGTTGCGGCGCGCGAACTCCGGCATGGCCCGCAGCCGCCCGGAGGGCTCCATGCCCAGGAGCTCCATCGCGAATGCCTCGCTGTCGAGGTCACGCCGTTCGATCACGGCCAGGAGCAGTCCCGCCTTGCTGCCGAAGTGATGCAGAAGGCCGGGCTCGCTGATGCCGGCCCGGGCCGCGACGGCGGGCAGGGAGGTGCCGCGGAAGCCGTCGCGCGCGAACATCTCCGCGGCCACGGCGATGATCTCCTCTCGCCGTAAGCGCGCGCGTTCCTGTCTGCTGGGGTCTTGCCTACTTCGGGCCACGGTGTTAAATCTAACCCATCACTTACCGAGTGCTCAGTAAGTGAATTCCCCCAGAAGTAGCGAGGTGTGACTCATGTCATCGAGGCGCCGACGCATCACAGGGTTAGTGACCGCGGGAATCCTGCTGGCCGGGCTGGGCACCTGCCAGCAGGTGCAGGCCGCGCAGCGGGAGCCGGTCATCCTGATCCACGGCTGGAACGGGTCGCCGACCGAGTTCGCTCAGATGGAGGCGGCGCTGGAGCAGGCCGGCCATCCCGCGTACACGATCGACCTCCCCGGCGAGGAGAACATCGCCAACGCGGGAGCCATCAGGGACCTGGTGGCACAGGTACGGCAGGAGAACGGCGGCGGGAAGGTCAGCCTCGTCGGGCACAGCATGGGAGGGCTGTCGGCGCGCTATTACCTGAAGGCCCTCGGCGGCGCCGATGCCACGCTGAGCTACGTCTCGATGGGCACCGGGCAGCGCGGCTACTGGCCGGCCTGCCTCCTGCCGGCGAACCAGGGCGGGCAGATGTGCCCGACCAGCACCTTCATCAGCCAGCTCAACAGCGGCGACCCGACGCCCGACCCCGTCCGCTACACGCTGCTGGTGAGCTCGCTCGACGAGACCCGCAACGACGTCATCGACGGCGTGTGGTGCAAGGCCGAGTTCCCCGGGGTGGCGCATGCCGACGAGCCGAAGTCGCAGGTGTTCATCGACGGGGTGATCAGCGCTCTGGACGGGACCTGCCCGTCCTGACCCCGGTACAGCTGGCTGTACCCGAACGCTCCAGCGCACGGGATCGATCAAGGATGCCGTGCGCCGACATGCTGGGTGATGTCCGAAACGGACGACCCCCACCAAGAAATCAGGAGCGTTTCCCATGTCGCGTACCTCTTCCGAGTCGAAGTCCTCCCGGCGCGTGCGGGTTCTCGCCGCGGCGGCGCTGGCGGCGCTGTCGGGGCTGGTCGTGGCGGGGACGCCGGCCGCCGCGGCCACCGGGCTCGACCGCACCGCGAACGTCGTGCGGCAGAGCCCGGACGAGAGCCTGTCGGCCGAGCTGGCCGAGGTGCGGGACGAGCTGAAGCGCAACCACCGGCCCGACGCCCTGCAGCGGAAGCTGGACGCGCTGGTGGAGAAGGACAAGTTCCCGGCGGCGCTGGCCGCGGTGCAGGACGGCGAGGGCCGGACCCGCCACTACACCGCCGGGGTCGCGGACCTGACGACCAAGGAGGAGGTCCCGGTCGACGGCCGGGTACGGATCGCGAGCAACACCAAGATGTTCACCGCGGTGGCGGTGCTGCAGCTGGTCGGCGAGGGCAAGGTCGACCTCGACGAGCCGATCGAGACGTACCTGCCGAAGGTGGTCCGCGGCAAGGGCGTCGACGGCAGGAAGATCACGGTGCGGCAGCTGCTGCAGCACACCAGCGGCCTGCCGAACTACACCCGCTGGATGCCGAGCATCTTCGAGAGCCGCAATGTCTACCGCTCGCCCCAGGACCTCCTGGACATGGCGTTCGAGCACAAGGCATCGTTCGCGCCGGGCACGAGCTGGGAGTACAGCAACACCAACTACGTGCTGGCGGGCCTGCTGATCGAGAAGGTCACCGGCCGTCCGGTGGCCGAGGTGATCACGGATCGCATCATCAAGCGGATCGGGCTGCGTGACACGTACTGGCCGGGCAAGGGGGACAGGACGATCCGCGGGCGTCACCCGCAGGGGTACGGGTCGGAGAAGCCCGGCGGCAAGCTGAAGGACATCACGAACCTGGACCCGTCGTGGGGATGGGCGGCCGGCCAGCTGATCGGCACCCCGAGCGACCTCAACCGCTTCATGACCGCCCTGATGGGCGGCAAGCTGCTCAAGCCGGAGCAGCTGGCGGCGATGAAGCACACGATGAAGGCGCCCGGGTTCCCGGCCGGCTGGGAGTACGGGCTGGGCCTGATGAAGATGCCGCTGAGCTGCGGCGGCGTCACCTGGGGCCACGGCGGTGACATCGACGGGTACGAGACCCGCAACGGGGTGACCGAGGACGGCCGCGCCGCCACCGTCGCCGTCACGGCGCTGCCTCCCAACGAGGAGGCCCACCAGCACGTGATCGAGGCCATGGACACCGCGCTGTGCGCCAAGCGGTAGCCGATCCTTGACGAAAGCCGCCCGGATCCTGTCCGGGCGGCTTTCGTATGTCGGGATTTACCGTGGCCCGATCATTCGTGTCAACTTTCCCTACTGACTTTCGTCGGGCGCTGATGAAAATTTCACGAATGCGAAACTTTATGGCCGGGAAGTTCGGGCAGGTTATGCGTATACAGCGCGTTTTGGACCGATCCTGTGAGTGACGTGACATTGACATATGTGCTTGATCTCAAGAATCTGTTTGGGAGCGCTCCCATATTTTTCAACAGCAGGAAAGGGCATTTGCCGTGGATCTGTTGGACAAGAATCAGGGGCTCTTCCTGGCCCTGTACCGGATCGTGCTGGGACTGCTGTTCGCCTGCCACGGCGCGGCGACGCTCTTCGACGTGCTGGGCGGGGCGCAGGGCCCGGTGCCCACCTTCGGACAATGGCCCGGCTGGTGGGCCGCGGCCATCGAACTGGTCGGCGGCATCCTCGTCCTGCTCGGACTGGGCGCCCGCGTCGCCGCCGTCCTCTGCTCGGGCACCATGGCCTACGCCTACTTCGTCGTGCACCAGCCTCAGGCGTTGTTCCCGATCGAGAACGGCGGCGAGAAGGCGGCGCTCTTCTGCTGGGGCTTCCTGCTCATCGCCGTCCTCGGGCCCGGCCGCTGGGCGCTGTCCACGCTGCTGACGCCTTCGCGGCAGCTCACACACGACAGGGCTGAGATCACTCCGTGAGGAACAGCTCGACGACGGGCACGGCGACGTCGGGGCGCTGTACGGGCAGGTCGAGGGTCAGGACGTCCGGCGACACGGCCCCCATCGTGGTGAGGCCGGCCTGCTGGCCGGGGTCGATGACCCGCGTACGGATCTCCGACGCGTCGTGCAGGAACTGGGCGTACTTCACCCGCCCGGCCAGCCCCGGCAGGTGCAGGTGGCCGAACGGCCAGGCGAACAGGTGCAGGTAGAGCCGGTCGCCACGCTGGGTGAAGCGGCAGTCGGGAGGCGCCGTGAAGCCGCTGGGCCCGCAGCCGTAGATCGAGCGGGAGTTCAGCCGCATCCAGGCGCCGATGTCGGCGAGCGTCCCGCTCGCGCGGGGGTCGATCTGGCCGCGCCCGTCCGGGCCCACGTTGAGCAGCAGGTTGCCGCCCTTGGCGACGCTGTCGACCAGCATCCGGACGAGCAGGTCCGGAGACTTGTAGTCGAGGTTGTCCCGGTCGTACCCCCAGCTGCCGTTGAGCGTCTGGCACGCCTCCCACGGCACCTCGTGCCCGTCGACGACCATCGGCCCGGCGGGCTGGTACTGCTCGGGGGTGACGAAGTCGCCGGGGATGTCGAGCCGGTCGTTGACGATGACCTCCGGCTGGAGCTCCCTGACCATCGCGAGCAGCTCGTCCGAGCGCCAGTCGTCGGCGCCCTTGCCGCCCCAGTTCCCTGGCCTGCCCCGGTAGGAGAAGTCGAAGAACAGGTAGTCGATCCGGCCGTAATCGGTGAGCAGCTCGCGCACCTGGGCATGCAGGTAGTCGGCGTACTTGGAGACGTCGCGGCCCGCGGCGGCGGCCTTGAACGCCTCGTCGTCACGCTGGGGATGCAGCGAGTCGACCGGGAACTCGGGATGGTGCCAGTCGATCAGCGAGTGGTAGAACCCGACCTTCAGGCCCTCGGCGCGGACGGCCTCCACGAACGGCGCGATCAGGTCCTTGCCCCAGGGCGTGCGCGTCGCCTTGTAGTCGGTCTGCGCAGAGTCCCACAGGCAGAAGCCGTCGTGGTGCTTGGTCGTGAGGACGATGTAGCGCATGCCGGCCTCCTTGGCCAGCCGCGCCCATCGCGCCGGGTCGTACAGGTCGGGATCGAAGTGGTCGAAGTAGCGCTGGTAGTCCTCGTCGGTCAGGCGCTCGCGGTTCTTCACCCACTCGTGCCGGGCCGCCAGAGAGTACAGACCCCAGTGCACGAACATGCCGAACCGGGATTCGGCGAACCAGGCGTGGTGCTGCACGATGTCCCTCTTCTTCAAATGTTCAGCGTCCGCCGAGACCGCTGGTCGCGATCCCGCGTACGAGATGTTTCTGCAGGATGATGAGCAGCGCCGTGGTCGGCGCCATGGAGATCACGGCCGCGGCCATGATGAGGTTCCACTGGGTACCCTGCTGCCCGAAAAAGAGCTGCAGACCCAGCGGGACCGTGGCCTTCTCGTCCACCGAGTTGATGATGATCAGCGGCCACAGGAAACTGTTCCAGTAGTTGATGAACGTGAAGACCGCCAGCACCGCGAGCGCGGGCCTGACCAGCGGCAGCATGATGCTGGTGAAGACGCGCACCGGCCCCGCGCCGTCGAGGCGGGCGCTCTCGGCGAGCTCCTCGGGGATGGTCAGGAAGAACTGGCGCAGCATGAACGTCCCGAAGGCGGTGAACGCCCAGGGGAAGATCAGCGCCTGGAACGAGTCCACCCACCCGAACCAGCGCATCAGCATGAACATCGGCACGACCAGCACTTCCTGGGGGATCATCAGGGTGGCCAGGAAGACCAGGAAGACGCCGTCGCGACCGCGCCAGCGCAGCCGCGAGAAGGCGTACGCCGACATGCTCGACGCCACCAGCACCACGAGGGTGCCGCAGACGGCGACGGCGAGCCCGTTGACGATGAAACGCGCGAACGGCAGGAACTCGAACGCCTCGCTGTAGTTCTCCCACCGGATCACCGACCCGAACAGGCTCGGCGGCGACCCGAACACCTCGTCGGCGCGCTTCAGCGACGTGGCCACCATGTACACCAGCGGCGACACGAAGGCGGCGGCCACCAGGTAGAGGGCGGCGTGCGAGACGACCAGCCGGACCCTGTGCGCCCATGGGGAGGCCGGGGCGGCGTGCGCGTGCTCAGACATCGTAGGTGACCCATCTGCGCTGGCCGGCGAACTGCATCGCGGTCACGCCCAGGATCAGCACGAACAGGATCCAGGCCGCGGCGGAGGCGAGTCCGAACTGGTAGACGGAGAAGCCCTGGTTGTAGACGAACATCATGAGGGTCTCGGTGTCGATGCCGGGCCCGCCGCCGGTCATCAGGAACGGCTGGGTGAAGACCTGGAACGACGTGATGAGCGTCATGGTCGTGGCGAAGAACATCGCCGGGGAGATCATCGGCAGCGTGATGCGGAAGAACAGCCGCCACGGCCCCGCCCCGTCGATCTGCGCCGCCTCCACGAGTTGCCGCGGGATGGCGTCCAGGGCGGCCGAGAAGACCAGCATGTTGTACCCGAACCCCTGCCACACGCTCATCGCGACGACGGCGAACATGGCCCAGCCCTGCTCGCCGAGGAAGTTCGGCGCGTGCACGCCGGTGGCGGCGTGCAGCGTGCCGTCGATGAACCCGTTGGGCTGGTAGATCATCCGCCAGACGATCGCGTTGGCCACCATCGGCGTGACCACGGGCAGGAAGAAGACCACCCGCAGCGCCTGGCGGCCCTTGATGCGCGGCGAGATCCACACCGCCAGCCCCACCGACACGATGAGGTTGAGCGGCAGGTAGAGCACCACGAACAGCAACGTGTTGAACAGCGTCCGCCGGAACACGGGATCGCCGAACAGTTGCGTGAAGTTCCCCAGCCCGGTGAAGACCTGCTCGCCCACCGCGGGCCATCGGAAGAAGGCGATCACCAGGGACATCACGATCGGGAAGAGCGTGAACAGCGTCAATCCGATCAGGCTGGGCCCGGCGAACAGGGCGGCGACCTTTCCGTCGCCGCGCCGGCGGCGGGCACGCTGTCCGCGTGCTACCGCCGCTCGCCCGGGTATGGCGTCGTTGTACACGTCACTCCCTGTGGATGGTTGCGCATGCTCGTTACGCCGGTGCCTGCTGCTGGACCTGCTTGAGGACGTCCGCCGCCGTGCCCTGCCCGTTGAAGACCGGCACGCCGTACTGGGCCAGCAGCTTGGACACCTGGTCCCAGCTGGAGGTCGTCCGGAACGGCGTCGCCGAGGCGTTGGCGGCGTCGAGGACCTCCTTGGCGCCCTCGAAGGCGTTCTCGTACCACTTGTTCTGGACGGACTTGCGCGCCGGGTAGGCGCGCCCGATGGTGGCGAGCTGCCCGAGCACGTCGGCGCTGGTCATCACGCTGATCGCCTTGAACGCCTCGTCGGGGTACTGGCACGACTGGGAGATGCCGAAGCCGGACCCGGCCGAGTAGGTCTTGGACCCGTTGGGACCGGCGGGGATGGTGGCCAGGCCCACGCCGAACTTGGCCTGCTGCTTGAGCGACAGGACGGCCCAGGGCCCGTTCACCTGCATCGCCACGTTGCCGTTGAGGAACTGGGTGTCGGCGAAGTTGTTGTCCACGCCGGGCACCTTGGGCGCGACCCCGGCCTTGGCGACCAGGTCCGCGTACCACTGGAAGCCGGTCGCCATCGGCTCGGAGGTGAGGGTGAGCTTGCCGGACGCGTCCACCGGCTCCGCGCCGGTCTGCGACAGGATCATCGAGAACATCGGCAGGTCGATGGGGTAGGCCACGAAGCCGTACTTGCCGCCGGTGGTCAGCTTCTTGGCCGTGGCCTCGAAGTCGGCCATGCTCCAGCCGACCTTCGGCGCTGCCACGCCGGCCGCCTTGAACATGTCCTTGTTGTAGGTGACGATCAGCGAGCCGACGTCGTACGGCAGGGCGTACTGCTTGCCGCCGGAGGCCAGCCCGGCCATGATCGAGGAGTCGAAGTCGCCTGTGTCCAGGCTGTTCTTCTTGATCAGCTCGTCCAGCGGAAGCATGCCGTTGACGTAGCCGCCGGTGCGCAGGCTCTGCATGGAGACGATGCACGGCGCGCTGCCGCCGGCCAGGCGGGTGCCGAGCTTGGTGAAGTAGTCGTTGAACGGAGAGGTCTCCAGTGTGATCTTGATGTTCGGGTATTTCTTGGTGACCTCGTCGGCCACCTTCTGCCAGGCGTCGCGGTCCTCCGTGCCGGAGGCCCACATCGACCAGGTGAGCGTCACCGCTCCGTTGGTCGCCTTGCTGCCGCCTGATGATTGCTGACCGCCGTTGTCCCCACAACCGGCGGTGAGTCCCCCCGCGATGACCACCGCTACGGCGACTGCCAATGATCGCCGACCGCCATGCATCCGCCTGCCCATCGCAGCTCCACTCAATAAGCTCGGGGCCGAGTTAATAATTGTGAAACTTAGGCGTCGCGCTCTGTAGTGTCAATGAGATCGAGGTGGAAATATCCGATGACTGCTCGTCGAGTCGCCCCTCGCGGAGATCTGACCCGCGTCGAGATCCTGGCGCTGCTCGGCACCGCGGGCGCCCTGGACCGCCGCCAGATCGCGGCCCGCCTCCGGCTCGGCGACGCGACCGTACACGAGCACACGCGACGCCTCCTGGCCTGCGGCTACCTGCGGACTCTCGCCCCGCAGGCCGGGGCCGTCGGCAGGCCCCGCATCCCGCTCCAGGTGGTGCCCGAGGCCGCCGCGACCATGGGCGTGCGGGTCGCCACCGACCACGTCGTCACCGTCGTCGCGGGGCTGGACGGTCGCGTGATCACATCCGATGTATCACCCTTCGACTGCCGTTCCGATCCGATCCCTCAGCTGCTCGCGGTGATCAACCACCGGCTGGCCGACCCCACCTTGGGGCCCAGGTTGCGGGCCGTGGGAGTGGTCACTCCGTCCTCTGTCGATTCGGCCACCGGCTATATACGTGTATGTCCCCGATTCGGCTGGAGCGAACTTCCCCTCGGCGAACGGCTGCGCGCCGAACTGCCGATCCCGGTGCTGGTCGACAACGATCTCCGGGCGAGCACCACCGCCGAGCTCCTGTACCGGACGGGCCGCGAGCACGACGACTTCCTGGTGCTCGGCATCGGCGACGGGGTGGGGCTCGGCGCGGTTCTGCAGCGGCGGGTGCACCGTGGCCCGAGCGGGCTCTCCGGCGAGTTCGGCCACACGCCGGTCGCCACCACCGGACCGCGCTGCGCCTGCGGCGCGCGGGGCTGCCTGGAGACGCTCACCAGTGACGGCGGCATCCTGCGGGCCGCCCGCCGCGCCGGCCTCGCCGAGGCGGCCACCACCATCGAGGAGCTTCGCGCGCGCTGGGTCTCCGGCGGCGAGCCAGGGCTGGCCGACGTCCTCGCCGGGATCGGCACCGTGCTCGGGCGGGCCGTCGCCGGCGTCGTCAACCTGCTCGGCACGCCCACCATCGCGGTCATCGGCGAGAACCACGTCCTCTGGCCGGGGCTGGAGCCGGGATTCCTCGCCGCGATGCGGACCAGCCGGGTCACCGCCGCCCACCGCGTTCAGGTGATCGTCCGTCCCTGGAGCGACGCCCAGCACGCCCTGGGCGCCGCCGGCCTGGCCCTCGCCGCCCCGGAGACCCTCGCCTGACCGTTCGCCTGACCACGGCGAACGGTCAGGAATGGAGAAGCGCCGGTCACCGGGCCGCAACTAGCGTCGTCGCCATGGACTTCACCATTCACCAGACCTTCCTCCCGCACAACGACCCGGAGGCCTCCCTGGCCTTCTACCGCGACAATCTGGGCTTCGAGGTCCGCAACGACGTCGGCGACGGCACGATGCGCTGGATCACGGTCGGCCCCGCCGGCCAGCCCGGCACGTCCGTCGTCCTGCACCCGGCGGGCGCCGAACCCGGCATCACCGACGACGAGCGCCGCACCATCCTCGAGATGATGGCCAAGGGCACCTACGCCCGCATGATCGTGGCCACCGCCGACCTCGACGGCGCCTTCGCGCGGCTGCGGGACGGCGGGGCCGAGGTCGTCCAGGAGCCGACCGAGCAGCCGTGGGGGATCCGCGACTGCGCCTTCCGCGACCCCGCGGGCAACATGATCCGCGTCAACGAGCTGGGCTGAGGGGCACCGATGACACAGCAGCAGCAGCGCAAGAGCGGTACGCCCGGGCCGATGTCACGGTGGATCCAGCGGAAGATGAACGCTCGGATGAGTCGCAAGATCCGGCGTGGCCAGGGCTCGTTCATGGGCATGGACGTGCTGATCCTGAACACGGTGGGCCGCCTGAGCGGGCAGCCGCGGCAGTCGCCCCTGGCGTGGTTCGCCGACGGCGAGGACGCCTGGCTGATCGTCGCGTCGGGCGGCGGGGGCCGGCACCCGGACTGGCACGCCAACCTGATGGCGCACCCCGAGCGGGCGTCGGTCGAGCTCCCCGGCCGCGACGCCGTGCCGGTGACGCCGCACCGGCTCGACGGCGCCGAGCGCGCGCAGGCATGGCAGCGCATCACCGCCGCCCAGCCCCGCTACGCCAAGTACCAGGCCAAATCCGACCGCGAGTACCCGGTGATCCGGCTCACCCCACGGTGACGTCACCCCTTGAGGCCGGTGGTCGAGATGCCCTCGGTGATGCGTCGCTGGAAGATCAGGAAGAAGCCCAGGATGGGGATCAGCGACAGCACCGCCATCGCGAGCATCGGCCCCCAGGTGGAGCCGCCGCTGGAGTCGAGGAACGCCCTGAGCGCCAGGGGCACCGTGTACGTGGACACGTCGCTCAGATAGACGAGCTGGCTGAAGAAGTCGTCCCAGGTCCAGATGAAGGTGAAGATCGCGGTCGTGATCAGCGCCGGCCGGGACAGCGGCAGGATGATCCGCCAGTACACCAGGACGGGCCCGCACCCGTCGATGCGGGCGGCGTCGTCCAGCTCGCGCGGCAGCGACCGGATGAACTGCACCATCAGGAAGATGAAGAACCCGTCCACCGCCAGGAACTTCGGCACGATGAGCGGCAGGAACGTGTCCACCCAGCCCAGATACTTGAACAGCGTGTACTGCGGCACGATCAGCACGTGGATGGGCAGCATGATCGACCCCAGCATGATCGCGAACCAGAGCTTCCTGAACCGGAAGCTCAGCCGGGCGAAGGCGAAGGCCGCCATCGAGCACGACATCACGTTCCCGGCCACGGCCGCCGCGGCGATGACGAACGAGTTCGCGAAGAACCCGCTGAAGGGCACGCCCAGCGCGGTCCACCCGGTGGCGTAGTTGTCCGCGACCACGGTCTCCGGCACCAGCCCGGGATCGGTGAAGATCTCGTCGTTGGGCTTGAACGAGGAGCTGATCAGCCAGAACAGCGGATAGAGCATGACGAGCGCCCCCACCAGGACCAGCAGGTGGAGGGCCCAGCGGCGGCTAGTCGGCATAGTGCACCCAGTACTTCGAGGAGCGGAAGGCCAGCGCGGTGAAGGCCGCGGTCACCAGGAGGAGCACCCAGGCCAGCGCGGAGGCGTAGCCCATCCGGAAGTTCCCGAACCCCTCCTGGTAGATGAAGAGCGTGTAGAAGAGCGTGGAGTCGGCCGGTCCGCCGATGCCGCCGCTGATGATGAAGGCGGGGGTGAAGGCCTTGAAGGCGTTCACGGTCTGCAGCACGAGATTGAAGAAGATGATCGGGCTGAGCATGGGCAGCGTGACGCGGAAGAACGCGCGCACCTTCCCGGCGCCGTCCACTGCGGCGGCGTCGTAGAGCTCGGCGGGGATCTGCTTCAGCCCGGCCAGGAAGATCAGCATGGGGGAGCCGAACTGCCAGATGTGCAGCAGGACCAGCGTGTAGATCGCGTACTGGGGCGTGGAGATCCAGCTCGGCCCCACGATCCCGAAATAGCTCAGGGCGTCGTTGATCAGGCCGTCCGCGCCGAAGATCTGCCGCCACAGGATCGCCACCGCGACGCTGCCGCCCAGCAGCGACGGCAGGTAGTAGGCGGCGCGGTAGACCCCGATGCCCCGCACGGGCCTGTTCAGCAGCACGGCGACCAGGAGCGCGAAGGCGCCGGACAGCGGCACGGAGAACACGACGTAGATCAGCGTGACCCGTACGGCGTTGACGAAGTGCGGGTCGTCGGTGAGCATCCTGGCGTAGTTGTCCAGCCCCACGAAGGACGGCGCGGTGAGCAGGTCGAAGTCGGTGAACGAGAGGGCCAGCGAGGCCAGGATCGGCCCGCCGGTCAGCAGGAGCAGCCCGGCGAACCACGGCAGCAGGAACAGGTAGGCCGCGCGTCCCTCTACTTGAGCACTCGTCGAGCTTCTTCGAAGAATCGGGACACCCCCTGCTCGATCGTGAGCTTGCCGAAGCCGATCTGCTGGTTGATGTTGGTGAGCACCTTGTTGTGCAGCTCCCCGGCGCCGAGCGGCTGTGGCGGCGGCAGCGGGCCGACCTGGTCCTTGATCGAGTCGATGTAGTCGTAGACCGGCTGCTCGGACGGCGAGGCCTTGGGCCGCAGCGCGGCGCGGATCGGGGTCGCGGGCGGGATGCCGCGCTCCGACCCGAGTTGGCCGGCCACGTCCGGGTCCGCGACGAGCGCGTTGACCAGGGCCACCGCGTCGTCCTTGGCCTTGCTCCCGGAGCTGACGGTCAGCAGCATGGACGGTTTGTAGTACTGGCCGGGCTTGTCGCCGGTCGGGAGGGTGTGGACGCCGACCTCGTCCTTGGTGAGCGACATGTAGGCGGTGAGCTGGTTGGACCAGGCGAAGTCCATGACCGCCTTGCGGGTGGCGACCAGGCTGTTCTGCACGTCGCCCGCCGCGGTGGCCTGGACGTCCGGCGGCGTGGCCGCGCCCGCCTTGCGCAGGCCGTCCCAGAAGGTGAACCACTCCTTGAGGTCGTCCTCGTCGTAGGCCAGCCTGCCGTCGGCGGTGAAGAACATCTTGCCCCGCTCCAGCAGCCAGTTCTCCAGCGCACCGCCGTCCTGGGCGCCGTCCTCGGTGCCGAAGACGCCCTTCCCGGCCAGCTTCTTGGCCAGCTCGCCGTACTCGGGCCAGGTGAAGGTCTCGGGGATCTCCACCCCGCGCTCGGCCGCCAGGGTCTTGTTGACGATGAGGGCCGTGGAGTTGATGCCGAAGTTCACGGCGTACTGCTTGCCGTCGATCTTGCCGGCGTTCACCACGTCGGGGTCGAAGCCGGACAGGTCCAGGCCCTTGCCGACGTACGGGCCCAGGTCCAGCAGGCTGCCGCGCCTGGCGTACTCGCCGAGGTAGGAGTAGTCCATCTGGATCACGTCGGGGGCGTTGCCGCCCGCGGTCTGGGTGGCCAGCTTCTCCCAGTAGCCCTCCCAGCCGGAGAACTGGGTCTTGATCTGGATGCCGGGCTTCTTCTTCTTGAACGCGTCGATGGCCTTCTGCGTCGCGGTGTGCCGCGTCGTACTGCCCCACCAGGCGAACTGGAGGCCGGCACCCGAGCCTCCGCCTCCGGCGCAGCCGGTCAGGGCGAGGGCGGCCGCGGTGACGCCGGCCTGGAGGAATCCACGTCTGCTGAGCTCTCTCATGCGGGGGGTCCATCCGTTATCAAATATTTAACTGGGGACGTTAATTGGCGGGTAACACGACGTCAACGCCATGGGTCAATCGGTTGCGGCTTCGAGACGATCCGACCTCTGGGGGTCTTGACCTTGCCGCTTTCCGGAAATACCGTTCATTGGTGCCCGATACGTCCGATCTATTTGCGGCGAGCGAGCCGTCCAGGCGCGAACTCCTCGGCGCCGCGCTGGCCGCTCCCGCGCTCGGCGGCGGCGGTCCGCTGCTCCATGACGAGATCGACTGGGAACGCTTCCTGGCCGACGCCGACCTGGTGTGGAAGCGGATGCCGCAGACCTGGTACGAAGGGCCGTTCCTGGGCAACGGCTTCCTCGGCTCCGGCGTCTACGCGCAACAGGGCGCCAACGCCGTGCGCTTCACCGTGCAGCACAGCGAGGTCCAGGACCACCGCCCCGAGTACGGCGCGCTGTTCGGCCTGGCCCGGCTGCCCGTCGGCCACCTCACGCTGGAGCCCGTCGGCGCGATCACCGGCGTCGACTGGCGGCTCGACCTGTGGAACGCCGAGCTGACCGGCGCCATCACCACCTCCTCCGGCAGCCTGGAGATCAGGGCGTTGATCCACAACGACCGCTCCGTGCTGGCCGTCGAGGTCTTACCCAGCGACGGCGAGCGCGACTTCCGGTGGACCTTCCACCCCGAGGAGGCCGTCAGCCCCCGCGCCGACCCGATCTTCAACCGGCCGCCTCCGCCCGGCTACACCGCCAACCCCGCCCCGTCCGTGACCCGCCACGACGACCTGGAGCTGATCACCCAGCCGCTGCTGTCCGGCGGCGGGCACGCGACGGCCTGGCAGGAGGTGCGGCGCGGCGCACGGCGTACCCTCTACGCCGCGGTCGCCTGGTCGTTCCCGCGGGACACGGCGGGCGACGAGGCGGTCAGATCGGTACGCTCCGCGGCCCGGCTGCCCGTCGAGGCGCTGGTCGCCGACCACCGGCGATGGTGGCACGGCTACTACCGCAAGAGCTTCCTGTCGCTGCCCGACCAGCGGACGCAGAGCTTCTACTGGATCCAGCTCTACAAGGTCGCCGCCGCCGCGCGCGGGGACGCGCCGCCGATGGCGACCACCGGCCCGTGGCTGGAGCCGACGCCGTGGCCGGCCACCTGGTGGAACCTCAACGTGCAGCTCGAGTACTGGCTGATCCACGGCTCGAACCACCTGGAGCTGGACGCGGTCACCAGGAGCCTGTCGCGGTACCGGCAGAACCTCGTCGACCAGGTGACGTTCCCCGAGGACTCCGCGGGCATCCCGCGTACCACGGACATGACGCTCGACAACGGCTCCGGCCTCGGCAACAGCGGCTACCCGGTGGGCGTCCCCGGCCAGGCCACCCCCGTGCCCGAGGTCGGCAACCTGACCTGGGCGCTGCACAACGTCTGGCTGTCCTACCGGCACACGATGGACACCCGGATCGTGCGGGACGTGCTGTTCCCGCTGCTGCGCCGGGCGATCAACTACTACCTGCACTTCCTGGAGCCGGGCTCCGACGGGAAGCTGCACCTGCCCGCCACGTTCTCCCCGGAGTACGGGGTCAACGCGCCGGACACGAACTACGACCTGGCGCTGATCCGCTGGGGCTGCCGGACGCTCGTCGAGTCGGCGCGCCTGCTGCGCGTGCGCGACCCGCTGCTGCCGAAGTGGCAGGACGTGCTGGCGAACCTGGCCGGCTATCCGATCGACGAGAACGGCTTCATGATCGGAGCGGGCGCGCCCTTCGCCAAGTCGCACCGGCACTACTCGCACCTCCTGATGATCTATCCCCTGTACCTGGTCACGTGGGAGCAGGAGGACCGGCGCGCGCTCATCGAGAGGTCGCTCAAGCACTGGATCAGCTTCGAGGGCGCCCTGCAGGGCTACAGCTTCACCGGCGCGGCCTCGATCTCCGCGCAGATGTCGCGCGGCGACGACGCCCACTTCTACCTCGACGAGCTGCTGCGCCGCTTCGTCCAGCCCAACACGATGTACAAGGAGAGCGGCCCCGTCATCGAGACGCCGCTGTCCGCCGCCCAGTCCGTGCACGACATGATCTGCCAGAGCTGGGACGGCGTCATCAGGGTCCTGCCCGCCATGCCGGCCGCCTGGCCCGACGTCACCGTGCACAACTTCCTGACGCAGGGGGCGTTCCTGCTGTCGGCCGCCCGCCGTGGCGGCCGTACCGACTTCGTACGGCTGGTCTCGCTGGCCGGGGCGCCGTGCCGCGTCCGCACCGGCATCGACGGCCCCTTCACCGTACGGAGCGACGGCCGCAAGGTGCCGTGGCGGACGCTGCCCGGCGGGGACCTCGAGCTCGACCTGCGCCGCGGCGAGGAGGTCCTGATCCAGGCCCGGGGCGACGCGGTCATCCGCCCGGTGACCCCGGCGAACCAGGCCCGCTGGGGCCTGCCGGCCTAGGGTCCGATCCGTCCGCATTCCGGATGGTTCGCCCGTACAATCCCCCTCGGGGGTGGGCGATGGCGACACGTTCCAGGGGCACCACCGCGTTACTCGCCGTCGCGGCGGGAGGGCTTTGGCTGCTGGTCGTCAACGCCCTGGGTGCCAGCCCGGGCGCCATCTGGCGGCACGGCCCGATATTCGTGCTCGGCGCGCTAGCCGGCGTCTCCTTCCTCGCGGGCGGGATCGTGGCCTGGCGGGAGCATCCGCGTAACCAGGTCGGCCCGCTCATGGCCGTGCTCGGGGTCGCCTGGATCCCCCAGCAGGTGCTGTTCTTCCCCGGACAGCAGCTGTGGGCGCTGTCGCTGTGCGGCCTGTGGGCGGGGATGGCCTGCCACCTGTTCCTCGCCTTCCCCACCGGCCGGCTGGACCTGGTGTCGTACAAGGTGGTGACCGGCCTGGCCTACGTCCTGGCCCTCGTGCTGCCCACGGCCAAGGCCCTCATGCGCTTTCCGATGCCCGTGCCGCTCCGGAATTTCACCGACGCGCTCGACGCCTCGTCCTGGCAGCTGACCGTCCTCATGTCGGGCATGGTGCTCGCTCTCAAGGTCAAGCGCTGGCGTCAGGCCAGCATGGCGCAGCGCCGGGCGGTCGCGCCGGTCACCGGCGCGTCGATGGTCGCGACGGTCGCCTTCGCCGTGGACCGCCTGGCCGAGCTCTTCGGCCCGAACCCGCTGCAGGTCCCCATCACGCTCGTCATGCTGGTGTCCTTCATGGCGGTCCCGATGGCGTACCTGGTCGGCCTCATGCGCAGCCGGATGGACCACGGCCGGGTGGCCGACCTCGTGGTACGCCTGAGCAGGCGCGAACGGCGGGGCACGCTGCGCGACGAGCTGGCCGCCACCCTGCGGGACCCCGGGCTGGTCGTGGGCTACTGGACGGCCGAGCAGGACAGGTACGTGGACGCCGACGGCCGCCCGGTCGACCTGAACCCGGGGCCGAGCAGGGTCGTCACCCGCGTCGACCAGGGCGAGGCGCCGCTCGCCGTACTCGTGCACGACGTCGCCCTCCTCGAACAGCCCCTTCTCGTCGAGGCCGCGTGCGCCGCCGCGGCGCTCGCCCTGGAGAACGAGCGGCTCACCGCGGACCTGCGGGCCCGCCTGCGGCAGCTCGCGGCCTCGCGGCGGCGGATGTTGCAGTGGGGCGAGGCCGAGCGCCGCAGGTTCGAACGCGACCTGCACGACGGCGTGCAGCAGCGGCTGCTGTCGGTGGCGATGACGCTCGGGCTGGCCGAGGCCGGCACCGACCCCGGGCGGGCCGCGCCGCTCATCGGCGAGGCCAAGACGGCGGTGCTGGCCGCGCTGGACGACCTGCGTGCGGTCAGCCACGGCATCCACCCGCCGGTGCTGACCGAGCGCGGCCTGTCCGGCGCGGTCAAGGAGCTGGCCGCGGTCGCCCCCATGGCCGTCACCTGCGACCTGGCGCTGGACGAGCCGCTGCCGCAGGCCGTGGAGAGCGCGGCCTACTACATCGTCAACGAGGCCCTGGCCAACGTGACCAAGCACGCCGCCGCGTCGAAGGCATGGGTACGGCTCGCCCTGGTCGGCCGCCGCCTCCTGGTCGAGGTGGGCGACGACGGCGTGGGCGGGGCCGATCCCGCGCTCGGCTCGGGGCTCGCCGGGCTTGCCGACCGCGCCGAGGCCAACGGCGGCAAGCTCACGATCGACAGCCCACCGGGGAAGGGAACCGTGCTGAAGGTGGTCCTGCCGTGCGCGTAGCGATCTGCGAGGACTCCACGCTGTTCCGCGAGGGCCTGGCCCGGCTGCTGACCGAGGCCGGGTTCGCGGTGGCGGCGTCCGTCGAGCACGCCGACGAGCTGCTCGCCCATGTGGCGAAGGACCCGCCCGACGTGGCCGTGCTCGACATCCGGTTGCCGCCCACGCACACCGACGAGGGCCTGCGCGCCGCGGTCACGCTGCGGGAGCGGCATCCGCGGGTGGGGGTGCTGGTGCTGTCGCAGTACGTACGGGTGAGCTACGCGGTCGAGCTGCTCGGCGGCCGCACGGAGGGCGTGGGCTACCTGCTGAAGGACCGGGTGTCGGACCTGGCCGAGTTCGCCGCGGCCATCCGCCGGGTGGGTTCGGGCGGGTCCGCGCTGGACCCGGTCGTGGTCGAGCAGCTCGTCGGCCGCCACCGGCAGCCCGGCGACCCGCTGCGCATGCTCACCGAGCGGGAGCGCGCCGTGCTGCGGTTGATGGCCGAGGGGCGTACGAACATGGCGATCGCCGAGCTGCTGGTCATCGCCGAGCGCACCGTGGAGAAGCACTGCACCAGCATCTTCGTCAAGCTCGGCCTGGAGGCGAGCCCGCACGACCACCGGCGGGTGCTCGCGGTGTTGCGCTATCTGAACGCCTGAGGGGTGCGGATAACCGTACCTACCGGTGGGTGCCAGCCGGGTTCCGCTTCCGGTGGCCATCGCGAAGGATCGGATCAACGGAAGGAGCATGCTCATGGTGGCAGTGGACGCCGGGGTCCGGCGGCTGCTGGCGGACTCCGGGGAAGCACGTACATGGGTGAGCCCTCGGGCGGACCTGGTCATGGCGTTGCTCGGCGTCTGGTACGGCGTCGGGCTGATGATCGACGCCTGGGCGCACAGCACCCTGGCCGAGTTGGAGACGTTCTTCACGCCGTGGCACGCGGCGTTCTACTCGGGGTTCGCGGCGGTGTCGGGGTGGATCATCTGGCAGGTCTACCGCAACGTGCGCACCGGCCGGAGCGGGCTGGCCGCGGTGCCGAACGGGTACCTGGCGGGGTTGCTCGCCATCCCGGGGTTCGCCGCGTTCGGGTTCGCCGACATGATGTGGCACACGTTCCTGGGCATCGAGCAGACCATCGACATCCTGTTCAGCCCGTCCCACCTGGGGCTGATCCTGACGATGATGCTCATCATCACGACCCCGCTCCGCTCGGCCTGGAGCGCCCCGGACATCGGGGAGCGGCCCCGGCTGTCGCGGCTGCTGCCGGCGCTGATCGGGTTCGGCTTCGGCGCCACGCTGGTGTCGCTGTTCCTGTCGTACGGCAACGCCATGCAGCGGAGCCCGAACGGCATCGTCCGGGACTTCTCCGCCCTGGAGGGCAACGGCGCCGACATACTGGCCGCATCGATGATCATCACGAACATCATGGTGCTCGCTCCCGTGCTGTTCCTCCTGCGGCGCTGGCAGCTGCCGTTCGGGAGCGCGACCGTGCTGTCCGCGGTCGGCATCCTGATGCCGGGCGCGCAGACGGCCTTCCGTAACCTGCCGATCCTGCTGACGTTCGTCGCCGCCGGGCTGGTGAGTGATCTGCTGATCCGGTGGCTGCGGCCCTCGCGGGAGCGCCGGGGCGCCTACTGGGCCTTCGCCGGACTGTCGGCGTTCGCCACCTGGTCCCTGTACATCGCGGTCGCCTCCGTGTTCGCCGGGCAGCTGCCCGTCGTACCCGAGCTCTGGACCGGCGCCCCGATCGTGGCCGGTCTGGTCGGCCTGGCCCTCGGTGCTCTGTTCCTCCCGAACGCGCTGCCCGCGGAGACCGGCGAGTCCGGCGCACGGCGGGCATGATCCGGCTTCTCTGCCTGGTCGGCCTGCTGGTGGTGCTGCTGGCTTCGCCGGCGGCGGCGCACGACGTCAAGGCGGGGTCGGACCTGCGGATCGCGCAGACGATCGCGGGCGCGGAGCTGACCCTCGTGATCAAGGCCACGACCCGGGTGCCGGGGCCGCTGCGCGTCGAGGTGATCGGGTTCCCGTCCGCCCCGACGCTGGACCTGCGACTCCGGTCGGTGACCGACGGGCGGGTCGTGACCGGCACGGTGACGCCGGGCCGCCCCGCCCAGCTGCGGGTCGAGGAGACCGGGCCGCACGAGCTGACCGTCGGCGCCGGGGGCGAGAGCGCGGTGATCCCGTTCCGGGTCCTGGTGGACCGGGGTTCGGGGTGGGAGTTCCTGATCTACGGCGGCCTGTTCGTGGCCGGGCTGCTCCTGGTGGGCGGGCTGCTCACCGGCGCGTTCAACCGGCGCGGCCGTTCGGCGTTCGTGGTGACCGCGGTCGCCGCGGCTGGGCTCGCGGTGGCCGCGTTGATCGTGATCCTCGACCCCTGGCTGCCCGCCCGGTCGCCGGACGGAGCCGAGCCGCGTCCCACGGACTCGCTGCTCGGCAGGCCGTACGTGCAGCGGGTGGTAACTATGGTCCCCGCCGCCCCGGCGGTAGGCGAGGAGTTCGTGGCGCGCGTGGAGCTGTTCGACGGGTCCACCGGGCGTCCCGTCGACGACCTCACCATCCACCACGAGGCCATGGCCCACCTGGTGGTCACCAGCGAGGACGGCCGCTACTTCCGCCACGTCCATCCGCTGCGCACCGCGCCCGGCCGCCTGGAGGTACGGCTGCGCGCCGACCGCCCCGGCCGCTATCTCACCTACGTCGAGCTCGAACGCACCGACTCCGGCGGCCAGCTCCTCACCGGCTCTTTCACGGTCACCGGCTCGGCGAAGCCCGCGGCCGCGTCCGACCCGGCGATCCAGGATGCCGCCGCCACCGGGACGGTCACGGTGACGCCCGCCGCACCGCAGGCGGGACGGGCGGCCACCGTCGAGGTGGCCACCAGCGGCACGCCGCGGCCGTGGCTCGGGATGGCGGGTCACCTCATCGTGCGCGGCGCGGACGGCGAGTTCCTCGGCCACGTCCACGAGATGGGGACGCCCGGCAGCCGGCTGCGCTTCACGTTCAGCTTCCCCGCGCCGGGCCGCTACCTCGCCTGGGCGCAGTACGCGACGGACCGCGGCATCACCACCGTGCCCTTCACCGTGGAGGTCCCCCGATGAAGCAGGTCAAGGGCCTGAGGCTGCTGATCCTCGGCGGGCTCGTGGCGGTCGTGGCGGCCGCGTTCGTCATCGCCCGCACCTCGGGCCCGGACCCGGTGACCACGACGGGAACCCGTTACGCCGTCACCGTCACGGCCGACCGGAGCGCGGTCGACATCCGGGTGGACAGGGGCGAGGCCGACACGGTCATCGTCGCCGCCGTCATGACCACCATGGGTCACGCGGTGCCCGAGGTCACCGCCAGGAAGGCCGCCCCCGGCCACTTCGTCGCCGAGGGTGACCTGTTCCTCATGAACGGCGCGTGGGAGCTGTCGGTCCGCCTCGCCGGCCGCTCCGGCGAGGAGACCCTCACGCTCAACACTCTCGTCACCGACTAGCTCTCCGGGGCCCTTCGGCGGGCTGTCGCAGGACGGTGACGAGGGTCACGGTTGTCCTCCGGCGAGTTGTCGCAGGACGGTGACGAGGGTCACGGTTGCCCTCCCGCGAGCTGTCGCAGGGCGGTGACGAGGCCGGCCGTGTCGGGCACGGCCCGGAAGAACTCGGCGTCGGCCCGCTCCACCTCCTCGACGGCCCGCCGGGCCAGGCCGGCGCCCTGGTCGGTGACGCGCAGCAGGCGGGCGCGGCTGTCGGCGGGATCCGGCTCACGGACGAGCAGGCCCTTTTCCTCCAGCTTGCGCACGACCTGGGAGGTCATCTTGACGTCGGTGTCGGCGAACGTGGCGACGGCGAGCTGATTGGGCAGCTCGCCGTGCCGGTTCAGCCACTCGGTGCTGGCCAGCAGCACGAACTGGACGTGCGTCAGATCGAAGGGCGCCAGCGCGGCGGCGATGGCCCGCTGCCAGCGCAACGTGGTCCGCCAGAGCAGCAATCCCGGGCTGTCGTCGGGCGCGAGCGCCATCTCAGGACGCCTCGGCCAGCTTGATCAGGGCGGCCATGGCGTCGGGGACGTCGGAGGTGACCATCGGGCCGATCTCCTCGGCGCCCGGGCCGGTGATCTCGACGCGGTGGGTGACGCGGGTGCCGGTCCCGGTCTCCGCCAGCCGGTGGATGAAGCGCAGGGTCAGCTCTCCGACGACGGTCTCGTCGGTGAACAGCTCGCCGGTGACCAGCTCGACGATGCGGAAGCGGACGGTGTCCTGGCCTTCTGGGGTCATGGTGCCCTCGGTGCCCACCTCGAAGGGGCCCTCCAGGTCGATCTGGAGGAGGCTGGTGTCCCATGCGGTCCAGCCGTTGACGTCGGCGTAGAGGGCCCAGACGGCCGCGGCGGGGGCGGGGGTGTCCAGCGTGTGCTCGTAGGCGTACATGTCGCGTTCCTCCTGGAGATTTGATCCGTGCGCAGACTATCTACGCGTAGACTATATCGCCCGGAGCTGGCGGGTGATGGAGGGGTCGGTGATGGCGGTGTCGTTCGCCAGCAGGAAGGCCTTGCTGAGGATGAGCGCCAACCGGCCGTCCTCCTCGAACGGAAGGAACAGCCCGGACTGGGGGGCTCTTGCGGCGACGATGCACAGGTAGGCGTCGTTGGGTTCCATCAGGATGTTCGCCGACCCCAGGTGGATCTTGTAGGTGCGCAGATCACCCCGTACCACCAGGAAACGATCGGTCATGGTGCAGCGGTCGGCGATGGTCGTACGCCCGATCAACCGGGACAGCGCGTCGCGGCGCACCTCGGCGGAGGGCGGCAGGGCCGCGAACGAGCCCGTCCGCCAGTAGTCCCGCAGGTGGTCCGGCCCCTGGTCGGCCCACTGGGGATCGCTCGTGATCGAGGCGACGCCCACGAACAGGTCCACGTCCCGCATGGCCTCGCTGAACACCAGCGCGGGGACCTCCGTCAACGGCGCCTGCTGCCACCTGCCCTCGGTCAGCCGTTGGAAGTGGACCCGGCCGGTGCTCGCGTGGTGCTCGTCGTACAGGCCGTGGTCGAAGTACACCCGCCACCGTCCGCTCGCCAGCACCCGATGGGCCTCACCCTGGTAGCCGCCGTCCCACTGTCCGAGGAAGGGCGACTGCCAGCCTCGCTGTTTGAACAGCGCCCGGAGCCTGCGGTAGTCCACCACGTGCCCGTCGAACCGGAAGGAGTGGACCCCGGTCTCCTCCTCGGCGGGCGTGAGCAGGTAGACCTCGCGGAAGGCCTGCTTGAACGGCTGGCGCAGCTCCTTGCCCTGCACCACCTCCCGCCAGGTGCGGACCTCCTCCACCGACGCGCGGGCCGGATGCCACAGCCGTACGGGCACGTCCGGCACGCTCATCCCCAGCTCGCCGCGCCACACGCCGGGCGAGACCTCGAACTCCCAGATCAGCCGGTCGACGACCGAGCGGCCCTCCAACCGCCGGTAGGGCGCGGCCTTCTCGCCGGTGTATCCGGCTTCCAACGCCCTGAACAGGGTCGTCTGCTGCTGCATGGTCTGCTTGGCCAGCTCGCGCAGCCGCTTGACCTCGTCCGGGTGCTCCCGCCTGACCGCCGCCGGGACCGCCTTCAGCTTCCTGTCGCCGTGCCACCACGATAGCTCGACCTCTCCGTCGGTCGAGATCACCGCCGTGTGCTCGCCGAACGCCTGCCGTACGCGCCCGTCGGGCAGCCTGAACGCCACCTCCAGCCGCTCGGCCAGGGCGGGCTCGATGCGCTTGAACATGCGATCCAGCTGCTTGGGCACCCCGGCGTGCCGGGTGACCTGTCGGGCGGCGCGCAGCGCGGAGATCGCCTCGGGCGTCGGGTGGTCCCGCACCGCGCGGGCGATCTCGAACAGCAGCCCCTGGGAGGGCAGGGTCTTGGCCTGGGTGGGCGCCACCGCGATCCCGCGCGCCAGCGGATCCAGCAGGCCGGGCAGCCAGGGCTCGTCCCGGTAGAGCGCCAGCCGTACGGCCCGGCCGAGGGTCGACTTCTCGTCGTCGCCGAACGCCTTCTCCGCCGTGTAGGGAATCTCACCGGCGTGGATCGCCGCGACACGGGCCTCGGCCGCCTCCAGCGCCGTCCGGGCGAAGTCGGGGTAGCCGGGCAGGGCGTCGAGCCATTCGATCACGCCGGGCAGCGGCTCCTCCCACCGCACCCGCGCCGCCTCGGCGAACAGCGCCCGGCGTTCCACGTCCCAGCCGAGCAGCATGTCCGTCTCGGCGACCGCGATCGGCCCGCACCTCTCGGCGAGCCGGGCGCTCACTTCGGCGTCCATGCCCGCCAGCCCCGCCGCCACCAGCATGGGGAAGCGTCCGTACGACCATGCCCCGTCCTCTGGCATCAGGAACCCGACCAGCTCGCGGGCCGGCGCGACCAGCTGCTGCCTGGCGCGCTCGTCGATCGCGTACTGCCCCGGTGCCGAGCCGGCGACGCCGGTCAGCCCCACGTTCAGCTGGGAGGCGTCGGGCCAGCGCGTGGGGTCGTTCGCGGTCCCGTTGATCAGATCGAGCAGGCGCTGCGCGAGGGGGGAGAGGTGCATGCCGGTGGGTCCTGTCAGAAGTGGATCTGGCGGGTGATGGACGGGTCGGTGATGGCGGCGTCGGCGGCCGGCAGGAACGCCTTGGACAGAATGATCGACAACATGCCGCCGTCCTCCGTCAGCCTCCGACCAGCGGGACGAGCTTGACGAAGGAGACGACGGGGTCGGCGATCAGGTCGATCTCGTCGTCCAGATCCAGGATCTGCCGGTCACCGACCAGCAGCAGGAAGCCGTTGCGGGCGAACGCGGCCTCGGCGGCGTCGGCCTGCTTCTCCCAGTCCAGCCTGCGCGCGCTCCGCATCCGGTAGCCGTTCAGCTCGGCCTCGGCGTCGGTCGGTCTGACCAGACCGCGGAAATGGTGGGAGGGGGAGGCGTTGTAGCGGGCCACCTCCTCGCGTACGCGCAGCCGTACCAGCTCCCGGGCCGAGATCCGCTCGGGCAGCTCGGGCACGGAGAACTCCTCCAGAGCCCGGCCGGTCGCGGTCTCGTCGCGAAACGTCACTGATGCCATCGGACACCCTGCTTCCATGAAGATCAGGCGGTGCGGCAATCTATAGCAGCGGCGAACGACAGAAACCCCGACGGCGGCGGGCCTGCTGTTCGAGACCTGCGCCGTCTTCCCTGAGGGCTGAATCCGTGAAAGGCGTCGTGGCCTGGACAGCGCCGTGATGACCCGGCGGGCATCGGCAGCCCGGTCGCCAGGGCGACGCAGGATGGAGGCCGACGACCGCCAGAGCCGCCCCCACAACGGGAGCCGCGCTCTCATATGGGCATGCTGGGCCGACCCCCACGCGAAGAGCACCGAGCTGCTCGCAAACGCCACAGGAATAGCCAGGACCACATAGAGCAGCAGCAAGCCCGCGATCGCGGAGGAATTGTCCGCAACGCCACTCGGATAAATTAGGATCTTTCTACTTTCCCCGTGAAAGAGGTCGACCGTGCGCGTGTGGAGGCTGTTCGCGGACTGGTTCTGGCGCATGGACAGGTCCCTGGGCGGTGCTGCGGAACCGCACCGCGGCCAACGCTTCTCCGCGGCCCACCCGCTGCTCCTCGGCCTGATCATGGGGCCCGCCTTCGGCGCGCTGATCGACAGCCTCCTGCTGATCAGCGCCCTGGCCGGCTTCGGTGGCCCCCTCACCGCGACCACTCTGCTCTTGTCCCTCGGCCTCTCGGTTTTCATCGGGGTGTTCTTCGTAGGCATGGGCTACTTCGAACGCCTGCGCCGGCGCCATTATGGCCACTACCGGGAGCCATAGCCCTTTAGGAAGTGCCAAATTGTCAACAGTCGAAGCTTTCGCGCCAAAGAACCAGTGGGCTATTGCCGCCCTGGTCCTTTCGATCCTCGGGCTGGTCACGCTCGCCGTACCAAGCGTGGCCGGAGTGATACTCGGGCACATGGCCCTCTGGCGGGCGAATCATCTCAACGGAAATGGAAGAGCCGTTTCCATCACGGCGCTGATCCTCGGCTACGTGGGCATCTCCATTTACGCCACGATCTTCATCCTGTGGACCATCCTCCTGTGGAACTTCTGACCCGAGCAGCTCCGGTGACGTCTACTGGCCGTCCGAGCGCTGCCGCTTCTACGCTCCCTCCGTGGCAGACATCGGCTATCTGGACGCCCTGCAGATGTGGTTCTCGGGCAACAGCGCCCTGCAGGACTCCACCATGTACGGCCTGGGCATGCTGTGGTGGGGGCGATTCGGGAAGATCGCCGCGTTCCTCGGCGGAATGACGGTCGTCCTCGACATCCTCGGCCCAGAACGGATCCGTGAATACGGCGGACGCCTCCGAGCCGTCCCCCGGTCCCGCACCCGGGGAACGCTGACAGCTTTGGCCACGGCAGGGGGCGCGATCGTCGCCGGTGCCATGGGGGCCGCTGCCGAGATCGCCACAGGGCTCGGCAAAGGTCTGCTCGCCCTGGCGGTCCTGATCACGACGATCGTCCTCGCCGTCGGCTGGGTGGCGATCTCGACCGCCAGGAGCAAGCTGTTCGAGAACACCCTCAAAGGCGTGGCCTGGGTGCTTGAGCATCCGAAGTCCCTGGTGTGGTGGCGCGTGATCAGCCTCCTCGGCCTGGTCGTCGGCTTCCACTTCGACCTGCTCGCCTCATGACGCCCGCGTCGGCTCAGCCCGCGGTGGCCTTGGCGTAGTGGAACACCTCGGGTGGAAGCGGGTGGTCCAGACGCCAGACGAAGCGGATGGGTCGCTCGCCCTCGTGGCTCACGTACCGCATGGGCCCGGCGTAGGTGTACGGCGGAGCACCAAGCCCTTCGTCACGTTTGGACTGCCGTACCAGGAGATGGACGGTGGATTCACCCGTCAGATAGCGGCGGGCAGTGGCGGCGGAGGCTCGCAGCGTGCTCTGCGACTCCCACTGGAACAGCTCCTCGCTGATCGCCCGGTCGTGGTACAGCGTGGTGGGGGAGTAATGGTCCTCGGCCTTGTCGACGGTGACGAAGAACAGGTCCGCCCGGTGCTCCTGAACGTACTTGACCCCTTCCCGCATGTGCGCGGGCCGGTCGATGCCGAAAGCGGCCAGCACCTCGTTCTTGCTGTAGCGGGCATGGACGTGCAACGGCACGACGGCGTCCAGCCGCGGGGCGACGTGCCGGATTCCTGAGCGGAGCACGTCCGCCAGTTCCCCGAGCTCCGCGGCACGGGCGCCGGTGAGCCGCGCGAGGCGGGCCTCCATGCCGGAGACGGGCTCGGTGCCGCCCCACAACATCGCATCGAGCATGGCCATGAGGCGTAGCTCGCGCGGAGACCGGGGAGCCCGACCGGCCAACACGTCGCTCACAAAGGTCAGACGTTCGACGTCGTCGATGTGCAGCATCCGGCCCAAGGCGCGCCCGAGCCCTTCGTCCGGGGCCGCGGCGTCGAGCCCCGCGGCGTGCCGCAGGGCGGCCCAGCCCTGGCGGCGCCGGTAGAGGTCCTCCACGTCCAGCCCGGTCTCCCGCAGGAACGCGGACATGCTGACGTCCCCCAGCTCGCGGAGCTCGCGCGCCAGGTCCCGCCAGTTCAGGCTGAGCGCCTGCCGTACGTTCTCGAGAACGAGCCGCCGCACGTCACGATCCAGATCGATCACGCACCCGGCGGGCAGCGTCGGAAACCCCCGCTCGATCTCCCGCGCGATGCCGGTACGGCTCGCGCCCGTGAGCGCCCGATAGCGCCGATCGAAGCGGAACTGCTTGTGCTGATGGCCGACGAAGTCGAGCACGGTCAGGCACGGCTTGTCATCGGCCAGCCGCAACCCGCGTCCGAGCTGCTGCAGGAAGACGGTGGCGCTGTCGGTGGGCCGCAGGAAGAGCACGGTGTCGATCTCCGGAACGTCGACGCCCTCGTTGAAGAGGTCAACGGTGAAAACCGCGTTGATCCGGCGTTCCCTCAGGTCACGCAGCGCCTGGTCACGCTCGTCGTTCCGGCTCTGCACGGTCACGGCCACCGACGGAAGCCCCGCCCGGGTGAACCGGTCGGCCATGAACCGGGCATGATCGACACTCACGCAGAACCCGATGGCCCGCATCCGTCCGACCTCGCCGACCTTCCGCCGCAGCGTCTCCAACACCACGGCGGCGCGGCGGTCGTTGCCGGTGTAGACGTTCGAGAGCTGGCCGAGGTCGTAACCCTGGCCCCGGCGCCAGCCGATCTGGCGCAGGTCGGTGCCGTCGTGGACGCCGAAATACTGGAACGGGGCCAGCAGCCCGCGCTCCAGCGCCTCCCACAACCGCAGCTCGGCGGCGATCCGGCCGTCGAACCAGTGCTTGATGTCCTGCCCGTCGGCGCGTTCCGGCGTCGCGGTCAGCCCCAGGAGCACCGTGGGCCGCACGCCGGAGAGCAGCTGCCGGTACGTGGCGGCCTCGGCATGGTGGAACTCGTCCACCACCACCATGTCGAACCGGCCCGGCTCCGGCAGCGGGTTGGCGTGCAACGTCTGGACCGAGGCGAACACGTGCCGCCACCGCTCCGGCCGGGCTCCGTCGACGTACAGCTCGCCGAACGTCTCGTCCCGCATCACCTGCCGGAACGTGAGCAGGCTCTGCCGCAGGATCTCCTTCCGGTGCGCGACGAACAGCAGCGACTCCGCCTGACCGGCCGCACGTAGCCGCCGGTAGTCGAGCGCGGCGACCACGGTCTTGCCGGTGCCGGTGGCCATGACGACCAGGTTCCGCCACCGGTCGTGGATCTGTCGTTCGGCGGCGAGCTCGTCGAGGATCTCCCGCTGGTAGGAGTACGGGCGGACGTCCACGTGCGCGAAGTCGAGCACGACCGCCCGGCCCCCGGCCCGCTCGGCGGACAGGGCTCGGTCGAGCCGCTCCGCGTCCTGCGCCGGATCGTAGGGCTCGAACGACGGATCGCCCCAATAATCGTCGAACGTGGCCGCGAACGTGTCGATCAGATGCGGCTGTTCGGCCTGAGCGAGGCGTACGTTCCACTCCAGCCCATGGCTGAGGGCGGTGCGCGACAGGTTGGAGGAGCCCACATAGGCCGTGGACAGGCCGTTGTCCCGCTGGAACAACCACGCCTTCGCGTGCAGCCGGGTCATCCGCGTGTCATAGGAGACGCGGATCTCGGCGCCCATGGCCGCCAGCTGGTCCAGGGCCAGGCGGTCGGTGGCGCCGATGTACGTGGTGGTCACCACCCTCAGCCGGCCGCCCCGCGCCACGAACTCCTCGATCGCCTCCGCCAGCACCCGCACGCCGTTCCACTTCACGAACGCGCACAGCAGATCCACCCGATCGGCCGAGGCCAGCTCGCGCTTGAGCTCATGGCCGATCTCCGGCTGCCCACGGCCGTTGACCAGCAACGCGCTACCGGTGAGGGGGATCACGGGCCGCGCGGGAAACCGTACCCGACCGGCCGCATCCCGATCCCGGCTCCTGGCGACGCCCAGCAGCTCCTCGGCGGCCTCCAGGAGTTCCTCGGGCGAGGCGGCCTCGGGCACCAGGTCGCCGATGAGGTCGGCGACTTTGTTGACGATCTCCACCTGCCGCGCCAGCCGTACCGCGTCGTTCTCGCCCCGTACGGAGCGCAGCGCCCGGCGGGTGAGCGCGGCCAGATGCCGGGCCAGCGTCTCGTGGGAATCGGCGATGTCCAGCGCCCGCCGGTCGACCAGGTCGCGATCGGGTACGGCACGCAGCAGGCCGTCCAGCTCACGAGTGATCAGATGCTGGTAAACGCCCGGCTGGAGATCGCTCACTCGGTGACTATAGGGCGCGGCCGGCCACCGCGACAGGCGGATAATCGCTCTACACTGGCCGATCGTGGACTGGATCGAGCGGGTCGCTGAGATCCGGCGCTGGACCAGAGGCGGCGAGCGCGCACCGCACAAGCCGCTCCTCCTCCTGTACGCCCTGGGCCATTTCCAACGGCACGGCAACCGGCCCATCACGTTCAGCGCCGCCGAGGCCGAGCTCAAGGAGCTGCTCAAGGAGTACGGCCCGCCCCGCGACACCAGCCCCGGCTACCCCTTCCACCATCTGACGAACGACGGCCTCTGGCTGGTCGACACCCGCCACGGCCCGGGCTCCCCGGGCCCTGAGCTGGGCCGCCTTCGCGACAGCCAGGCCGCCGGCCGCCTCCACCCCGACCTGGCCCGCGCCCTGTCGGAGGAGCCCGGCCTGCTGGGGCGAATCGCCCGCCACCTCCTGGACGCCAACTTCGCCCCGTCCCTGCATCCGGACCTGTGCCTGCTGACCGGCCTCGACCTGGAATCCGGCGAGGAGCTCAGGACACCGCCGGTCCTGCGCCGCGACCCGGGCTTCCGCGACCGGGTGCTCATGGCGTACGAGTACTGCTGCGCGTTCTGCTCCTACGACGGGTGGCTGGACGGCGCGGCGGTGGGGCTGGACGCGGCACACGTACGCTGGTGGGCCTTCGACGGACCCGACGACCTGACCAACGGGCTGTGCCTGTGCGCCATCCACCACAAACTGTTCGACAAGGGCGTCCTCGGCCTGACCATCGACCGCACCATCGCCGTCTCCGCCAGGTTCGTGGGCCGGTCACAGGCATCCCGCGACCTGGTCCTCTCCCTGTCCGGCCACCCCGCCCGAAGCCCTCAGCCCGGCCTGGACGCGGTGGAGCCTGACCACATCAGCTGGCACAGCCGCCAGGTCTTCCGCACCCCCGCCCGCGGCTGACACCACCCTGGTCTTCATACGCAGGCACACGGCATCGTCACGGAGGCCTCCGAGCCTCGTCCACGCACACGCCGTTGTCGAGCACCCCGCACCCCACACCCCGCGACCTGCACCCCGCAACCTGCACCCGCAGCCCAGCGTCCGCAACGCCGTGATCCGCTCCCCCTGGCTGGCCATCCACGGTCACCCGGTCACCCGGTCACCTCGGCACGTCCGATCTACGCCGGTTCGTGCGAGCAGACGGTAGCGATCAGCTTGATCGACTTCCTGCCGTCGCGGATCCGAAACAGGGCGCCACGACCGGCGCTTTCGCCCCGTCATTCCTCGCGTGAGGGCACAAGCTCGTGCTTCGATGTTGCTTTGCCAGTACATCGAATGAATCGCACGATGAGAGGTCACCCATGCCAGATCTCAACGACCCGGCCGCCACGTTCCAGGAGTTCGACCGCGACGGGGACGGATACATCACGCGCGAGGAGTTCACGCTCGCCATGAACGCGCGCGGCGAGCAGGTCACCACCACCGAGCTCGACTCGATCTTCAAGGTCTCGGACGAGCACGACGGGGACGTGGACGGACGCATCTCGTTGGCGGAGTTCCTGGTGGCCTGGAACAAGTGACGACACGCTCGCCGACCCCTGAACGATCAGTGTGCTGGTTAAGAACATAGGAAACTCCAGCCGGGTGTGGCTGCGGCACCACCATCAGCGGACGGTGTCGCGAGCCACGATCAGCCGCTACCTGACGCGGCACGGCCTGGTCGTCCCCAAGCCGAAGAAGCAGCCTCGCTCGTCCTGCATCCGCTTTGAAGCGGCGCTGCCGAACGAGACCTGGCAGGCCGACGTCACCCACTACCGGCTGGCCGACGGCAGCGACGCCGAGATACTCAACTGGCTGGACGGCCGCTCCCGCTACGCCTTGCTCGTCACCTACCGGCGCCGGGTCACTGGGCCTATCGTGCGCGACACCTTCAGCCAAGCCGTCGCCGCCCATGGCGTGCCCGTCCCCACGCTGACCGACAACGGCAAGACGATGAAGAACTGGCTGCCGTCACCGTGCACGTGGACGGCCGGCTTCACCACATCGGCGTCGCCCGAACCCACGTCATCCTCCTGGTCGCCGACCTGCACGCCCGCGTCGTCGACGCTGTCACCGGAGAGCTTCTCCGTGAGCTGACCATCGACCTCAGCCGTGACTACCAACCCCAGGCAAACCCCAAAACGACGAAGTCCCCGAACCCGTAAGTTCGAGGGTTTTCGATGCCCTGAGACATCACAACCCTGAACGATCAGGATTCAATCTGCGGCCCCCGCTTTGGGAGAACTCGAGCCGTACGGGGCAGGGGTTACGTCGTTTCCATGACTCCGGCTCTCAGTTACGGGGCGATGTAGTGGTTCATGAACCGGTGTATTTGCACAGGCATACGGATCTCGACGGCGTGGGGGAGAATCATCGCGCTCTTGAACATGTGCGCTGAGGAGGGATAGCTGAAGTGGCGGCCGCAGGGGTGCGCGGCGGCGGTTTTCATGTGCCACACACTCGCGCGCAGGGATAGCGAGTCGACCAGCCACAGTTGGTAGTCGTCGCGGTGTTCGGCCAGGTGGGTGATGTAGTGAGTGAGGACGGTATGCGCGACCGCCTCGGCCGTGTCGGCCAGGATGATTCCCTGGGAGTGCTCGCTAGGAGCGGGGTTCCAGCCTTTGGCGTGCAGGTCGGTGTATTCGATGAGATAGGTGTATTCATCGGCAGTGTCGGCCGCATCCGGCCTGCCGAGTTGTTCGGCCGCCCGGGCCGATAGTCGAGCCCAGTCAGCGATGCCGGCGTACAGCACCGCCTGCTGGTTGATTTGCGGAGCGTCTTCGCCCGCGGCGCTCTCATCCAGGCGCGGCATGTTGAGCAGGGCCGCCACCTGGTAAAGCCGGCCGAGAGGAACCAGGCGGTCCCACGCGTCGGTGAGATCGTTCGTCACGGCCTTCAGTGTGGGGGGTCGTCAAACGAACGGTCAGGAGAAGACCAAAAGATCTTCCATGGCACCTTCCAAGAAGTCCTAACAGAATGATTTTGTTGCGCTTTGATCTCTCGCCGGAGCCGAGCGAGAGGGAGCGCGGGGGGGGCGAAGCTGAAGCCGTGGGATGTCAGCGTCGAGCTGTGGGCGATGATCGAGCAGCTGTTGCCCCAGCGTCAGCGGCGCTTCCGCCATCCGGGACGCGAGCGGCTACATGACCGCCCGGCGTTACGGGGCATCTTGTTCGTCCTGCACACCGGCATCGCCTGGGAGCACCTGCCACAAGAGCTGGGCTACGGCTCAGGCATGACCCACTGGCGACGCCTGGCCGTGTGGAACGCCTGCGGCGTCTGGCAGCGCCTACACGAGGTGATGCCGGACCGCCTGCGCGCGGCGGACGCGCTCGACCTCTCTCGGGCCGCAGCGGACTCTTCCCAGATCAGGGCGTTAAAAGGGAGCCGTAGGCCGGCCCGTCCCCGGTCGATCGCGGACGGGCCAGCAGCAAGCGCCA
The DNA here is from genome assembly GCF_053587055.1 of Nonomuraea sp. NPDC003707. Taxonomy (NCBI): domain Bacteria; kingdom Bacillati; phylum Actinomycetota; class Actinomycetes; order Streptosporangiales; family Streptosporangiaceae; genus Nonomuraea; species Nonomuraea sp. NPDC003707. The sequence goes on from NZ_JBSFNK010000004.1 coordinate 228,393, forward strand.
CCTGATCACCGACACCACCCTTGCCGCAATCCTCACCGGTCCCAACCGCCACGACGTCACCCAGCTCATCCCGCTCCAGGCCATCCCGGAAGTAGGCGGCAAGCGCGGCCGTCCGCGCCAGCCCCCGACGCTGCACGCTTTTGCCCCACCGACCTCATGTCGACTGATGCGATCCTCCTTTCACGGTGGGCGTGATCGGCGTGGATTGCCGTCGCCGACGCTTCTGCGCCTGCGGGGCCAGGTTCTGCTCCGACGTTCCCGGGCGTTCGATGCGGGTGGGGTTGCCGCGTACGAGCTCATCGTGGATGCGCCAGCGGGCGGTGGTGACGGCGCGTCCCGCCACCTCGTCGCCGTGCTCGATGCGCTCTCGCAGCAGCCGCATGGCGATGCGGCGGTTGAGGCTGAACTGCCGCTCGGTATCGACCACGACGACGATCCCCGTGGGCCGGTGGGTCGCCCGTACGGCCGTGCTGGCCTTGTTCCGATGCTGACCGCCGGGGCCGCCGGTGCGGCAGGCGACGATGTCGACGTCCGTTTCCGCGAACGTCGTACGCGGGGTGTCGACCTGGCACGGCTCGGCGATGACGTACCAGTTCTTCCGGCCGGTGCCGGCCCGGTACGGACTGGGGGCCTGCCAGCACAGAGTTCCGGTCCACGAAGCGGCGAACGCCTCGGCGCCGTCACCTGCGATCCGGACGAGAACCGATCGATAGGTGCCGGGCCGATCATCGGGAACAGTCTGGGCCCGATGGGTCTCCAGACCCTGCCGGGTGGCGTCAGTTTCCATGCGGTGCAGCAGCTGGGCCAACGCCCAGGCACACTCCTGCGGGCCGCGCCCGGCCGACAGCAGCAGGTGGACGCTCACGGCCGCCCCCGCTTGCGGCGCTGCTCCCGATGGTCCCTCTGGGGCGCCGACCCGAGGTCGGGCGTCTTGTAGGTGACCAGAGGGATCGTGGTGGCCACGGGCGTGGCCAGGTCATGGTCGACGAGGTCGGCGATCACTTGCTCAATGCGCTTGTAGGCCGTCGGCGCCTCCTCGAAGAGCAGTTGCCGGTCGCCGCACACCACCAACGACCCCATCGGCGTACGGCGCAGCTCCTCGACCGTGTGCTTGGCCCGCCCCCGGCGCAGAGCGTCCGCACGCGACATCTTGCGGCCTGCGCCGTGCGCCACGGAATGGCCGGCGTCCGGCCCGGCGTGACCGGCCACCAGGTAGGACGGGGTGCCTCGCGTACCGGCAATGAGCACGTCGCGGCCGTCACCCGGCGCCGCCCCCTTGCGGTGCAGGTAGATCCCGTCGCGGACCTCGACGAGGTTGTGGCACTGGTCGACGATCGGCTCGGTGGGCTCGAACCCCAGGGCATGGGCGACCCGGGCGGCCAGCAGCCGCCGATTGAGCGATCCCCAGCGTACGGCGTCGTCATGCATCGCCAGATAGGCGCCCGGATCAGGGGCGGGGCCCGCTCCATGGACCTCGGTGTGCGCCCGCAGGATCCGTTCCCCCAGCCCACGGGAACCACTGTGGACGATGAGAACCAGGTCGCCGGCGGCGAGTTCGAGCCGGCTCGCGTGGTCCGGCTCGAAAACGGTCCCGATGCGCGCCAGCTCGACGAAGTGGTTCCCCCGGCCGACCGTCCCGAGGCCCTCGACGTACCCAGCGGGAATATCACCCTTCACCACGGCCCAGGCCGGATCGTCGGCATCCTGCTCAGGATGCAGCGCGCGATCGAGATCGGGAAACCGGGCGGCAAGCTTCTCGGGTACGGCCCGCTTGAGCTTGACGGGGAACACGGCGATGCCACAACCGATGTCGGAGCCCACCAGGAACGGGTACAAGATGGTCGACGCCATGGCGGCGCCGATAGGAGCGCCCTTGCCGGGGTGCAGGTCCGGCATGGCGGCGACGTGCATCATGCCGTCGAGAGCGGCCACCTGATGGCACTGCGCAACGGCATCGGACTCGATCCAGCTCGTGGGGGAGGCGAACACGGTGACGCTGGCCGACGTGGCCGCCGGCAGGAACTCCTGCCGGGAGTGTTGTTGAGACAAAGACGCTCTCTTCGCTGAACAGGTTATGGGCGGGCGGCATCACGGCGAGAGTCGGCGCCGCGGCACTCAAATGGCGGGGTGCGTCCGTCAGAGCATCATGGACACCACATTCCCCTGAGCTCACCACGCGAGGCAAGCGATTTTCGGGTCGTACGGGCCTGTACGCCTGCACGCACCCTCACCCAACGACGTGCGGGTGACACGCTGAGACCATGGCGGATGAGTAGATTCTCATGCCGCGATTCGGGCCCTCTCATCCACGCGTCAGCGCGGGCATGATTGCCGCATGCCTGATATTGAGCGGGACCTTATCCAGGGCAATGGGGGAGCGCCGGCGGGTACGTAACCAATGTGGTTTCCGGACAAGTGCGGCTGATGAAATTGAGGAGTATGAGCCGCCTCAGGATCCTCCGCCGAAGAGGAGAAGAGATCGTGGAGAGAGCAGCCCATCGGGGCCGTTCGTAGTGTCCATTCACAGGGCCCCGTGATCTGATGCCAGGCGAGCGCGGGGAGCGGCGGTAGCCAGGACTTGCCCTCGATGGCGTCGCGGATGGCGTCGACTGCGCTGATGCCGTGGGCGGCGGCGGAGTCCAGGTAGCCCTCGAGCCTGGCACCAGCGGGCGAGGGTGGGCAGTTCACCCTGGATGGCAGGATCAAACCATGGACGAGAAGACGGAAGGGCAATTGCGTGTTATCCGCAAAGTCATCGCGGTCCTGCAGGCAGTCGATATCTCAGCGTGGCTGTTCGGGGGCTGGGGACTCGATGCGAGGATCGGCCGGATCACGCGCGAGCACGGCGACGTTGAATTCTGGGTTGAGCGTATTCACGCCGAGCGGTCGAAGGCAGTGCTCGTAGGAGCCGGCGCCACGGGGCTGACGACTCAGCCGCCAGAGGAGGCCTGCGAGTTCACGCTGGACGATGTGCCGTTCAGCACCGCTTACTTTGACCGGTGGCCGGACGGATCGTTCAGTCAGCCCCTTGGGCGATGGTCCGACTGGCTGTTCCCGCCAGGATCCTTCGGCGACGAGCCCGTGATACTCGATGGCACGCCGGTGCTGGCCATGAGCGTCTCCGGCATGCTCGCCATGAAGGAGCAGTTCCCACACCTGCGCAACGGCCGGCCGTGGCGGCAGAAGGACATCGCCGATATCGAGATACTCCGGGGGCTGGCCTCCGGGGAGAGGACCAGCGGTCACATTTAAGCGGCCTGACCAGCGCAGGCCGTCATGTGGACCAGGTATAGCGGATATCTCCGGTGGACGGTTGAACCGCTCCGGGACTGATGGAGGCTCTGGTGTGCCCCGGGTTGAGTGGAGATGGATTGATGCGACTACGCATGACCCAGGCGGCTAATGGGCCTGCAGAAGCTGATTCCTCTCTCCGATGACAACCGATCCGGGGGACAAGTATCAAGGCAGGTGGAAAACGCTGCATAACCCCTGGTCGCGGGCGCGACGCCGGGTCACGATTAGGACGTCAGTAGAGCGAAGGCAGTGTTCGTGCGACCGCATCATTGAAGCGGTCGAGCAGTGGTTCGAGACGCTTGCTGTGCTGTTCTGCCTCATCCATGCTCTTGGCCCAGATCGAGTCCCCGGCTGCTTTTTGGAGCTCCATGGCCAGCGAGCGGATCTCTTCGTTGAAGACCCGCGCCCGGGATGACTTCAGCAGCACCAAGGCCGTGGGTCATCCGACAGCCGTAGGTGTCTCCCATCGCCGGGCCGGCCACTGCCCTGTCTCTTTCGCAATGGCGATGACCCTGTCGAGCTCCTCGTACGCCGATCGGGCGTGATCAACGGCGACTTCGGCAGGCTGACAGCAAAGCCGCCCGGCTTACTGGTGGTCATGTGGAAGTCCAGCAGGTGCACCTCTCGCAGAATGTTGGCGTATGTATTGAAAATGTGCACGAAGCCAGCGTGATCAGGCTTCCCCGTGTACTGATCGCAGGATGGCTATTGCGTCGATGACGTCGGTGACCGCATGGTCGACATGATGCTCTTGGCCTGACCAGGTTCCCCTATTGATCCAAATAGTGCGCAGGCCTGCCATCTGGCCGCCCTGGATATCAGCTATGAGGTTGTCGCCGATCATCCAGCCGCCCTTGCCCAGAGTGCCTCCACAACGCTGAGCAGCTATGCGGAAAAGATCGACCTCGGGCTTGCGAATACCCTCGGCTCCTGAACGGCATGACCGTCGATCACGTTGGCCAGCCCGGTCCGCCGTAGCTTGCCGAGTTGGCTGTCTGGCATGCCGTTCGTGATGACGCCCACTCCCCATCCCCGCGTCCGCAACTCCGCCAGGCCGGCCGGCACGCCCGGGTAGCACTGCACGAGGTAGGGCATACGCCTCCGGCAGGCAGCCAGGAGTTCCTTGACCGGCGCGGCCAGCTTGTAGCGTTCGCGAACCCTGGCGAAGAAGATGTCTCGATGAGGATGTACGTCACGGTCCAGAGCGACGAGCCAGGCAACGTCCTCAGGTCCTAATCGCCGTTGTTCAGTGAACTCCTCGGCCCATCGCAGGAAGCCTGCATCGAGGTCAATGGGCGTTCTGTCGAGATCGAAGAGGGCGAGGAGCTGCACGGCCTCCAGCCTAAAGACGATCACCAGTGCTGCAACAAGGGTCGTCTGAGAATCCCTAACTGACCTCGGGAAACGCCCCCAAGATCATCCCATGTATATCCCGTGATCATGGTCCTACGGCTGCACACGGGGTGCCCTCGGCGACCTGTCGCGGGCCTGGAAAGCAAAAGACCTGCGGCTAAGAAGCCGCAGGTCAGAAGGCGAAGCGCCTGGTGGAGAAGAGTGCCCCCGGCAGGATTCGAACCTGCGGCACCCGCTTTAGGAGTCCGATGAGCAACAGAGCCCAATCTCGCTGTCTACCTGCAGTTTTGTGCTTGACATCGGGGGACGTGGCCCTCTCTGGGAGCACATTGGGAACGATCACGCGTGCGCCCTGGGATGACGCGTTAACCCTTCCGGCCGCGGTGGGATTAGTGGCGGGTTGGAAGTGCGCCCGTCCACCAGCCGAGAGCTTGCAGGTCGGTGGCCAGCCAGTGGTAGGCGAGGTCGGTGGCGGCCAGCTCGTTCCCGGTGGGCAGTTCGCTGAGGTGGCTAGCCGGGCGATGGAAGCTGGATCGGCGGTGTCGGAATGCCGCGGCAGAGGCGTGGTCGCGCAAGGGCTGCGGCGATTGGGTGAAGGTGAAGTCCGCGCGAGGGGTCTGTGGCGAGGATGCGGGATCGGGTTTGAGGGCATACCAGATCGCGTCGTCGTCGCCCGGGTCTTGCACGTCGATGATGATGTTGCCCTCGGCACGAAGAGGCAGGCTGCTGAACAGGCCGAGCGCGGAGCCAAACGCGGGAAAGTTGGTGGTGACGAGATCGTGGTATCCGGTGAGAGCGTCCTGGAACACGTGAGTGACGATTGTGCGGGTCAGGTCGGGTGAATACTGCCGCCACCGCCAGCGCGTGGTGCCGGAGGGGGACAGGTCTGGAGCGGGGCGTGGAGATGTTAGGTCGTCGTGGTGACGGGACAGGCGGGCCTGCATCCAGCGGATGTCGTCAGAGTCCAGCCGCGCGGTGCCGCTGCTCCAGGTCGAGCGGACGGAGCCATTGACCTTGACCATCATCTCCTCGATGGCCGTGGTGAGCTCGTCAAGTGGGATGCGGCTGGGCACGGTACGGCGGTAGAAAATACGAATGATGTGCTGGGCAAGGCCCCATTCGCGTTCGGTGGCCAGCGGTGAGGTGTCGGGGACAGGGAGCCGCTGCTGCCGCACCAGACTGGCCAAGGCGTTGCGTAGGCGGTCGCGGGCCCAGTACCAGCGGCCAAGAGGACCGGTCGGCAAGCTGAACGACGTCCACCTGTTCCAGCCGTGGCGCCGGATGTCGCTGTGAATCTCGATGTTGTGGGCGACCAGATCGGGGGCTACCTTAGCGTTGGCCTCTGCGAGGATCAGGCCGGCGCCATACACCGGATCTTCGACGATCCTCGTTCCCCATTGGACGAGCAGGCCGTCGTGATGGCGGGACAGTTGCGTTCCGCAGTCTCCAAAACCCGCGAGCAGCGCTTCAACGGCGTCGCGGAGCCACCTACCAGCGCGCACCGAGGGATCAGTCTCGTTTGGGCGGGCCGGGGCTGTCTCCCACGGGCGGGGGCTGGCAGACGGCGGGGTGAGTTGGGAGCGGGCGACCTCGTCGAGGAGCCAGGAAGCGGCGCCGGGGTTCGTGCGGGCAATCCTTGCCACGACCTCGTCGCCGCCATGCGGGTCTTCGGTGAGGAACTGGGTGAGGGGGTAGCGCCAGAGCGGGAACGCCGCGCCGGATGCGGCGGTTTCGACCTCGATGATGCCGGCGCGGAGCGCTTCGGCGCCGAAGTGATGTTCGAAGACGGGCAGCGTGAACCGTAGACCGTCGTTGTCGGCGACAGCCAAGCCGCTGTCGGTGAGCGCCCACAGTTGCGGCTCCCGCGCGCCCAAAGCGGTCACCGGAACGGCGGCTTGGGTGGCGATGGCGCGGGCGGCCAGTCGGGTGAGCAGATCCCAGCTCTGTTCGAGGTCCTGAGGGCGTTCGCGCTCGAGGATGGTCGTGGCCAAGTCGGCCAGTAACCGCGAGGGCGATACCTTGGCGGTGCGGCCAGTGGCGAGGCGGGCGGCGAGGGCGAGCGCGAGCAGGGGACTGGTCAGCAGGTCGTCGATTTCCGGCGTCCAAACGCCGCGCAAGCCGTCGGTGACGATGAGGTCGACGAGCTCAGCTCCTTGGGCGGGCGGCCAGGGGGCCATGTCAACGCGCTCGTCCTCGGTCACGATGGGCCCGGGCCGGCTGGTCGCCAGGATCCGCATACGCTCCCAAATCCCCACGAGGTCTCGGGCCTCGTCCAGCAGCCGGTTGGCGTCTTTGACGGGAAGCCAGGTTACGTCTTCGAGAACGACCCGGAGGGGCCGGTGGGGGTCGCCGCCGAGCGCTTCAGTGACTGCGCCCGCCAGGCCCTTACCACCGAGGGTGCGGGCCTCCAGCCACAGCGGGATCCCCACCTCATCGCGGTCGGCGCAGATGTCCAGACCGTCCTGCCACCAGCGAGCTGCCCGCTCGCTCTTCCCCGTGCCCATCGGCGCAACCAGTACCCGCAGTTGCCCCTCTGGTACAACAACCGGTGCTGCTGGCCGTTCCTGCATCCAGTCCAGCACCGCCTCCCTCCGAGAAGGTGGGACGATAACCAGCCGGCGCTTCCTGCGCGCCTTCGCCTCCCGGAACGCCACGTCCAATGCCTGAGCCCGAGATCTCGAGCGCGCGGTGAACGGCATCAAAGGGGAGACCGCTTCAACCAGTTCCTCCAAGCCGAACGACATCTGGGAAACCTCAGCGACCTCCTCTTCGGTCAGCACCACCGCCGCAGCAGCGGACTCGGCCTCCGCGATCTGGCGGCGTTTCCAATGGCGCAACAGATCCGCAGGGAACAGGTCAGGGCTGCTGTCGATCTCCTCGTGGTGAGGCAGACACATAAGGATCAGATTGTCGAAGCTCCGGTTCTCCTCAGCCGTCATGCCGGCATCCCATCGCGCGGCGTTTTCGCTGCGGGCGTGAATGTGGGCGATCTCGACGTTCAGGTTCCGGAGGCCGGTCCCTTCGCTCGTCCGGTACAGCGGCTGTTGGCACCCCTTGTAACCGCACCGCACCGCACTCCCAAACAGTTCGCGCACGGTACGAGCGTCCGGGGCGGGGTGTTTGATCGGCTTGCGGCGCGCAGGGTTACTCACACGCCTAGTCTGCCGCTGGCGGACAGTCAAGGGCGGTCCCGATGCCGAACTACTTGCCTTTCGTTGCAAGCTGCGCCGCATGTTTCAGCCGCTCTCTTGACCATCCTCCCGGGCTGTCTCCAGCACGGCCAATACGGCCCCCAAGACCCCCGACCGCCCGACAGCCGGGCCAAAGCCTTGCGCGCCTCACTGTAAGGGCCAGCGATATGCCTAAATACACATTCAGCACAAGGCAGACAGTGGGCACCACAGCGTGCGCTACAGGCCACCTACTCGATTCTGATATGCCTCACCGGGATGACACCAGAGACTCCAGTGCAGAGCCGCTAGCCCGGTGAAGGGTCGGTGTCGATCGAGTAACACGTGTTGTCTTGAGGTCGCTGAGCGACACACGAACTGCTAGGAGCATTCATGCAGGTAATGACGGATGGTCCGGCAGAACGATTCTGGACTGGATCGTTGATCAGATAGTGCCCCTGAGTTAGCGTCGGGGTGGAACTCTGAGGAGGCTTCAATGCCCGACTTCAGGACGGTCGGTGTCGAGCCGGACAGCCTCACTTCGTTGTCCGCTGAGGCGTTGCGTCGATTAGTGATCGCCATCGCTACGGATTTCGGACTGACCTTTAAGGTAGTGGTGCCCAAGGGTGATCACGAGGACCTCGTGTTCACCAAGAGGGTCTTCCTATCCGATCGAGAGGTCCTGATTCGAGTTCTGCACGTGCCTGCACACTGGAGCCATGTTGAAGCCGTGAGCACTGATGCGGCTCGCGAGGGATGCGCGGATGCGTTACTCGTGGCAATGCGGTTGGATGATCAGACGCTTGCCGAAGACGATCGGGTGCTTTCAGTGGAGCGGCTCGCTGGCCTTCTATCGAGATCGGCCTTAGTTGTCCCCAATGCGGAAGGTGAGCCTACGGTCGACAGGACCGGCTACAAGTCGATAAAACAGCTCGCTGAAGCATTTATGCTCGATCGTATTGGGTTGTTATGGTTGCCAATTTTTGCTAAAAATCGACTACCAGCTGAATTAGAAGGGCAAGGGAAGCCTGAGGATCTGTTTGAAAGGTACTTCTTCAGGCTTGCAACCACCGCTCTCGGCTTGCAAGGCAAACGATTTGGGACAGCAAGTCGAGGACGTCGCGTCGGTGACGCGCTTCTCACCAGGCTCAGGGCTGAGCACCTTGTTCTGACTGACTGTAAGGCTGCAGCAGCAGGTTATGTCATGGATGTCGATGATGAGCGGCGTCTTCTTGAGTATGTCAAATCTCCTCAAGAATGGCTCGGGGAAACGCTGCCTGTCTCATGCGTTCTAATAATTAGCAGCGAGTTCCCGGGAGTTGATGGCCCAAGGCATCCCTTCTATGTCCGGAGAGAGAAATTCCTCCAAGTCGGATCGAACCTTGCCTACCTGCGGGCAGACGATTTGGCGGCGGTTACACGCCTGCTGCTAGAAGAAGCTAGTGACGACACCTCGATCGCGGGGCGAATTAACTGGTCCGAGATCCTTAGCGAAGGTCTGATCCAACGAAAAACGCTGCTCGATGGCATAAATCTTGCTAAGCAAGGGTTGCAGCTAGCCGAGGAGGGCTGACGACCAATGGGAACCTCAACGAGTCGCAGCTCACCCAGAGGCAGTCTTAGGTGGGGGGCCGCTCGTGCAGTTTTGGCTTCCAATGCAACCCCGGAACGGATCCTGACGGAGCTATTTCAGGCCGCTCGTGGCGATGATGAGTGGCTACTGATGTTAACGAGCCCAGCACTGAACTCTTACGCCACGGCTGCTCACCGTGCATGGTCTGAGATGGGAGATCTCCTCTCCGAAGAGGCTGGGCCGGCGCAGGCTGTACGGATATACATCGACAAAGTACGTGCGGATGGACTAGAAGCTGGAGGAGGCGGAGTAGCCCTTCCGCTTGCTGAGCGAGCGCTCTCACGAGTGTTGTTTGCAGCCGCTCGACAGGTGCCAGACGATGTAGACGCGGCGGATGCATGGCGAGCCGCAAGGAGTGTGTCCGCGGAATCTATGGTCGCAGAGTTTCTTGGAGAAGCTCTTAGACAAGTAGCTCATTACCTAGTATCACGAGATCTACCGGCTATAGCTCTGGCGCGAGATCGAGTGCAGATAACGGCAGGTGAGGCTAACGATCTAACGAATAGTGTTGGCGCTGTCGCGGTGGAGTCTGCAGCAGCAGGAAAAAATATGCTCCTTGAGCAGGGCTCGTCAGCATGGCCTCAGGCGGTAAGGGTTTCTCTGTCAGCTGCGATCCGGTCGCAGGGCGATGGACCGGACGATGCCTGATTACAAAGTTGTAGTCAACGCATGCGCGGCGCCTTCATTTACAAATCTGACTCAAGTGCGCTGTGGTACGGGGCCAGGCATCACGCATAAGTACAAATACGACCGGCTTGTAGAGGGCTTTCCTGAGAGGCTCAGCTCTCGTCAGCAGGATTGGGCAGATGTCTTAGGAGCGATATATGCGATAGATTTGAGATGTAAGCGTGGCGAAGGTGTCGACTGGCATAGAGATATTGAGGCATGGATCCCCGTGCGTGATCCCGATCTATGGAACAGTCTCACTCCCCAAATCGTGAACGTGTTTGCTGCGCTAACGTATGACCGACTAAAGCCGAACTTTGTGCTGGGCGTCGATATGGGCCAACCTCCACGACAGTCGCGAAAAGCTTTCCCTGACGCGGACGGTGTTGCACTTCTTTCTGGCGGTGTCGACAGTTTCGTGGGTGCCGCGCTTCTCCTCGACGGAGGATCAAAGCCATTACTTGTGTCGCATATGAATACCTCTTCGGCTAGTGCTGCTATCAATGCAATTATGCCGACCTTGCGTAGGATGGGGGCGCCAGCGCAGCCCGTCTCTGTGACTGCCGGTAATGTAGAGAGAGATCGTAGTGGCGAGAGCAGCCAACGCGCTCGCTCAATGCTATACATGGGCGTAGCTTGTCTGGTCGCAGACGGTATGGGTCTGCACGACGTGTGGCTGAATGAAAACGGTGTTATGGCTGTTAATGTTCCCCTCACGGCTGCACGGTCGGGTTCCCTAAGCACTAGAACTGCAAGTCCTCGTGTTCTTGCTCAATTCTCCAAGTTAGCCTCGGCCGCGCTCGGGACAGCGATTACCGTGTCGAATAAGCTGGTTGCACTCACCAAGCCCGAGGTAACCGCACTTGCGGGCGAATTGCGCATCAATCCGATGCTGATGCATACGGTAAGCTGCTGGCAGATCGGGCACAACCCCGAGCATTGCGGACGGTGCGTTCCGTGTTTAATACGCCAAATAAGTCACGAATACTGCAATACGGCAGACCGCAGCTACCTTACCCGCCCCTTTGATGCAATTCCAGAGGGCGTCCCATGGGGTGCCACTGCAAAGGACAACGTATTTCATCTCCTAATGCACGCGGTAGCTTTAGGCCGTGCAGATGAAGATGATCTAGTGCTTGATCAACCGGAGCTTTTAGATGCGGGTCCAGGCCTATCGGTGGGCCAGAGTATTGATATGCATAAGCGGTGGGCCGACCAGTGCCTGACCGTCGCCACTAGCCATCCCTACTCCCGTTCCATTCTTGAGGGGAACGTGTCATGAGGATATCGGCAAGTCAGTTGCGCGATGCGGCGACCAACCCTAAATATCGCCTTCCCAAGAAGTCTGGTGGCGGCCCTTCAACAGATTCTGCTCTGCGGAAGGTGCTTCGGATCGTCCATGAGAACGGGCCCCAGGCTGCGATAGATGCTTTAAGTCAAGCTCTGGCTGCAGATTACTGGCAGGACAAAGGAAAACCTATGGCACTTACTGCGCATGAGTGTCTTCGCAGCTATATCGATCTGGCCGAAGATGACGAGAGGATATGGGCGCCTGGTAACCGCCAAGAGGTAACTATCGATGGCGACGTGGTTGCTGCAGGGATCGATGGGCTACTTGTCTGTGATGATGGGTATTGGGGGCGAATGGTGATACCTGGCCCACTTCCTGCTCCGCTTACGGATGCCCAGCGTGCCATCTTGGCGTGTCCTGCGACACTGGCCCTCATAAACGAGTTGGAGGGCGGCCTTTTCGATGAGCGTCCGGTCCTTGGGGTGGAGGTCTGGGAACTCCGACGAGGAATAGCGGGGAAGGTGGATCGTGCTGCTGCTGAAGCTGCGCTACCTAATGTGCAAAGAATCTTGGACCGCTTACGTGAATGAAGAGCTTCTGCACTCTGATAGCCGATCCCTGCACTGAGGACCGATGGACCGGCAGCGGCGGTCCCTGACGGACGATGCCCAGGCCGTCGCCATGTGGCTGATGCTTCGGCCCTGCCAACAGGATGCTGTGAGGCTACGGTACGGCTGTCCAGGACCAGGGCCTTGGTCCACGCTCACCACGTAGACATGCCAACCTCAGCATCACTTCGTCGCGCCGAGCGGGATTCTCCGCAGCCACTTGAGCGGCCATGCAAGTCATACGAAACTCGCGGATGTCCCGCAGCGTCTCGAATCCGTCCCACGAGGTGACGTCGTGCTCGTACGTCCGGACGAAGGCGTCGTAGTCCTCGGCGGTGATGCCGGCCAAGGTGAACGCCTTCACCGCGGTGGAGGTCAGGTCCCATTCAGGCGGTCCAACTGAGCAGCGCTCCAGGTCGAGCAGCACCACCTCGCCGCCGTCGGTGCTCACCACGTTGCCGATCCACGCGTCGCCGTGCACGACGGTCTCCGGCAGGCCCTTGGGCAGCTCTGCGTACCGCGCCTCCAGCTCAGCCAAGCGGGCGCGCATCCAGTCCCGGTCCGTCTCGTTGAGGGTGACGGCACGGTCGATCCGCTCAGCCAGTCGTACGAACGGATCCAAGCGGCCGATTTCGAAGCCAGTCGGTGGCGGGAGGTCATGGAGGCGGCGCAGAGCGGTCGCGACCATCGGCGCCGTACCGTGCCGGTGGGGCGGTAGCTCTCGCCACCAGGTAACCGCTCGGCCGTCGACCTCGATGGGCTGGTCCACATCTGGCCACGCCCGGACGGCTGGTACCTGGTTGGCTTCGAGCCAGCGAGCCACCGCCACTTCGCGCGCCGCGGCGCCGAGCTGGCCGGCGCGGGAGACGCGGGCGACGATGCCGCCGGGGAACCGGTACAGGGCGTTCTCCCCGAGCCGCATCAGCTCTGCATCGGTCGGGTCGAGCCCGATGCGGCGGCTCGCCATGCCGAGCACGGCCCAGGCGGACCTCTCGGCGTCGCTGATCCGGGTCATGCGTGGAGGGCCTCCCGGATACGGTGGCGCAAGACGGCTACGGGCGTCCGGTTCCTGTGGGGGAGGGCGAGCCTGGCGAGGTCCTTCATGTCGTCCTGGGCTCGACGAGAACGCACCGTCCCCGCGTCAGTGACCGCTCGCCCTCCGATAGAGGCGGCTTCCTCGGGATCTCCTGTCGCCATGGTGAGTGAGGCCAGCTTGATTCCGCTGATCGCGCGAGAGCGAACATAGGCTGCGCTGTGCCCGGCCACCGCGCTGGCCAGCCTCGTGGACGCCTCGCCCAAGTACGTCTCGTTGACCGCTTCGCCAGGGGACGTGCCATGTGTCGCCCACTCGTCGACGACCAGGTCGAAGAGCGCGTGCCCAGTGTCGCCCGAGTGCTGCGCGGCGTCGTAGTAGCGCATCCAGGGCTTCTCTTCGCTGGGACGGATGCGGCCGAATTCCGCGTCCGCCTCCTCGACGGCCCTCCAAGCCTCCTGCGCCCGACCCAGTTTGGCGAAGGCTCGCGCCTGGGCCGACCGCAGCATCGCGCGCTCGGCTGGGGTCAGCCGGTCCGCCCGCACCATGGCGAACTCCACCAGCGTCAGCCCGTTGTCCGCGTCACCGCACCAGATGGCCTGCCGCGCCATCGAGGAGAGCACCTTGGCCCGGAGATGCCAGTCGTTCGCCTGCTCCGCGCACGTGAGTGCAAGGGTGAACATCCTGCGGGCGTCCTCGTGCGCGTAGGCGTCGAACGCCATGAACGCCGCCGCGTGTGCCAGCCAGCCGACCGCGGAGTACAGAGGATCGTGCAGCTTGGTCGGGCAGCGGGATTGCTTCAGGAGTCCTACTGCGAAGCGCAGTTGGCCGGCGACCGCTTCGCGGACCAGACAGCCGCCGTAGGTGTGATCCCAAGTGGTGAAGACGTTGGCGATGGTTCGTAGCTCGGCGATGTCGGAAGGTTGTACGACTGGAGGTGCGGTGATGGCCTGGGCAGGCATGGCCAACTCGGCGAGGGGGACAGCGGCGGCCGCCCCCAGAGCAGTGCGAATGAAGCCTTTCCGATCCACATCTGTCACGGTAACGACCGAGCTGGTACGTCGCGATCGAGTGAATCCGAGGTCCCGGTCATGTTCGGCGCCGAGAATGGTACGGAACGCCTCCCGATAGTCGCGGTTGGGCCAGCGCACTTCGCCGCGTTCCAGCTTCCCCACGTACTCCTGTGACAGGCCGCCCTGACGTTGGCGATTTTCGAACAACCAGGCGTTGACCAGGTCTGCCAGCTCCTGGCGCGAGGCGTGCTCGCCAGGGTCGGCAGGGGACGGCAATCGTTCTCGCGCCTGCTGCAAGCGCAGATTGGGCTCGGACATTGGCTGTCTCCCTCCGTCCGCATCGTCGCACAGCAGCCTGCCTGAAGGGTCGCCAACCTGACCGCGATCTGACCGTGGCCTGACTCTTGACTGCCTGGCTATCTGGTGTTCCCGCCCGAGTCGTGCGAATCCACAGTGGAAGCAAGTCGTCACCGTACGTTAGGAGCGGCACACGATGCAGACCCTTGACGCGGAACCCCACCACGTCTTCACCCAGCCCGCCATGACGCCCGTGTTACCGGGTGAGTTGGTCCTGGTCACCCTTCTCGTGTCACTCGACCAGGGCCGGACGTGGCGGGTCAGTGGCACGCTCAAGCTCCCCACCGTCCGGTACGAGACCGCAGCACGGCTCTTCCTCATGACCGCAATGAGCATGGCGGCCGAGGATGATGCCACGAACGTGGTGTGGCAGGCACATGCGTGGGCCATTGGCGAAGGCAAGGAGATCCCTTCCGACACGCCTCCGCTCGTGTCGCTACGCAGCGATGGTCAGCCCTCGAATGCAGACCTTCCCCGTCGGCTTCCACCCCCCTGACACCTGCCCGAGGGAATCTAATGACCACCAACTCTCCGCCGATCAGGAGCGGCCTACGGTTCGTCCCGGATGAACTCGGATGGGCGTGGGCCGCCCACCTGCAGCGCCACACCTGCGGCTGGTGGCTTGTGCTCTGGGAGCCCGGCAGCCAACACTTCACCGCCTTCTACCTCGGCGACACGACCGAGGGCGGCGCCTACCGGACGGCCGACACTCCCCAAGGGCTGTGGGAACGGATTCTTGCGTTCGACCCCATGCGACCTCATCTCGACCTTGAGGGCAATGCCACGGGCGACTCCGCGTGGCAACTGCGGGTGGGCGGGCCGGCGACGAACGTGCCGAGCGGTCCCGACCCCGTGACAGCCCACGCTACGGAGGGCGCTCTTTCGCCCTCACGACCGCACCCGGTCCACCGCGCCGGCCGCACGAGCACGGACCGCGACCGAAGGATCCCCTATGACACCTGAGCACGTGCAGACCTTCCACGAGGTGTGCATAAGGGTGCTGCGGCCGACGACGACGAGTCCCGACCGCCGGATCTCCATGCGGGGCACCACCTCAACCGAGCTAGCTCAGTACTGGCTGCAGGTCCTCCTGGTGCGGGAGGCATATCGACAGATCACCCACACTGACCGGCCCTTCAGCGCAGAGGTACTCCAAGCGTTGGATCCGGGTTACCGGTGGCGAGTCGAGCGACGCTGTCCGGAGCGCCTGCTGGAGGGGGCGACGTGACCGCGCGTACGGCCGACGGGGCGCGCTTCAGGCCGCCGGGCGGGTGGGACTACTGGACGGTCGTCATGTGCAAGCCCGACGCGACCGACCGCAGGCTAGTCAGGCCGATCCTCGAATGGATCGCCGGCACCGTGACCATCGTCCAGACTCGCGAAGTGGTCGTCACTGCCCAGCAGATCTTCGCTCACTACGCCGACATGCTGGAGTTGCAGCACCGCTTCCCGTTTGACGTCCGTGCCGACCTGATCGACCACTATGTGGGCTCGACCGTGACCGTGGCACTCGCCCGTGGCTACACCAGCGACACCGCGCAGCGCGTACGGGACTTGCTTGGCCACTACGACCCGTCCCGCGCGCCATCCACCACTATCCGCGGCTACTACGGCAACGACAGCGCCGAGAAAGCCGCCGCCGAGGGCCGGTTCATCCGCAACCTCGTCCATACCAGCGACAACTCCGCCGATGCCGCAGCCGACTTCATGATCTGGTTCGACGAGGCGTACCGGCGCATCCTCTCCCAGGAGGCCCACGCACGATGAGCGAGCCCGTCTTCATCGCCGCCGACAGAAGTCGGGACAGAAACCTGGAGCAATTGGTGACGTACGTTGAGGCTCACACCGAAGAGAAAGGTGCAGCTGAATCAAGCCGTCTAGAAAACGACACATGGCCATGTCCCGGATTTGCTCCCCACCCGCCCCGCCGGACTGGCGGCCAGAAGATTCCCCTCAAGTGGGCCGCGGACGGGCCAGCTCAGAGCCGGACGCTCGAATACACCTGCTCATGCCTCACGATCTTTTACGAGTTCCTGGCGTCTGGCGGCAATTATTGGATCCGCCGTACGGACCAAACCATGGCACTGCGGGAGTCATACGCTGGTCCGTGGCGTCGCCGAGCGGCAGAACGCGTGTGGGAGAAGATTCTCGCGGGCGAGGCGAGCTTATGTTCCTCCCCCAGGTCGGGAGCAGTAAGTCAGCATGCGTGACCGTGGTAGCCCCTGCCGGGGCTCTGTCGTCCTAGCCTTGTGTCTGTTGTTGCTCGGTTAGGGAGCCCCATGAGTCAAGGCAAAGCTCAGCCCGCGTACGCCACGCTGGCCAATGATCTCCGCCAGCGGATCGCGACGGGTAAGTACCCACCGGGCGCGATGATCCCATCGGAGGCGACTCTGATGGCCGAGTTCGGCGTGGCCCGTGGGACGGTACGCCAAGCTCTCGCAGAGCTCGAACGCGAGGGCCTGGTCGTCAGCCAAATGGGCCGAGGCCGCAGGGTTCAGGGTGAGGCGACCCCGGATGCGCAGCCGAGCACCCGCTATGAAGACGTGGCCAACCAGCTCCGCGCCGCCATCAAGGCCGGCGAGTTTCCTCCTGATGCCCGTCTGCCTGGGGAACCTGTCCTCGCCGGAAGGTTCGGCACGGCACGCATCACGGTACGCAAGGCTCTGGAACTGCTTCAGCAAGAAGGCCTGATCGTCGTCGTCCCCAGCAAGGGCCGTTTCGTGGCCACGAAGCCGCCACCTCCCGATACGAACAGCGAGGGCTAGTCCATGACGGAGACCCACACCGCGAGAGGCTTCTCCCTGCAGCACGCGCATAAGGCGCTCGTCGCGGCCTGCGCGCACGTTGGGTTGGACAGCGAAGACGCGCTGCCCTTGCGTGTAGGGGAGAACAAGCTGTTCCGTCTCGCGTCGGCTCCGGTGGTGGTGAGGATCGCGAGGAGCGTGGATCTCCTGGCTGATGTCCACAAGGAGGTGGCCATCGCGCAATGGCTCGAAGCGGTCGGCTTTCCTGGTGTTCGGCTCTTTCCCGACTGTCCTCAGGCGATCATCTGCGAGGGCCGCGTGGTGACATTCTGGCTTCACGTGGACAGCGGCGGCCCGTCTCCCGACTTCGGAGACCTGACGGTGGTGCTGCGGGAGCTGCACGGCTTGTCCAAGCCGGTGAACCTCGTCTTGCCGCTCTTCGACCCGCTGGGGCGTGTAGAGGATCGCTTGGACTGCGCTCAGAGCGTCTCGGACAGGGATATCGAGTTCCTGCGTCAGCGAATAAAGGAGCTCTACGCGGAGTACAACGCGTTGGAGTTCGCCCTGCCTGCCGGCCACATCCACGGCGATGCCCATAGGGGCAACCTGATGCGCCGCACGGATGGCAGTGTGATCCTTATCGACTTCGAGAGGTTCGCGTTCGGCCCACGCGAGTGGGATCTCAGTACGGCTGTCGGAATTCCCTTCCAGGGTTTCCGGTGGATCGAGGACGAGGAGTATGCACAGGCTGTGGAGGCCTATGGCTTCGATATCGCAGGGTGGCCTGGCCTCCACACGATGCGCCGCATTCGCGAGGTCGCCATGACCACGTGGCTCATGCAAAACGTGGACCACAGCCCCGACATCCGCGCCGAATTCGACCGTCGCATGGCATCGCTGCGGCATGACGACTTGCCGCGCGTCTGGCGCCCCTTCTAAGGGCCCTCCACCAGAACGCTCTGATGGCCCGCATCATGCGATGGCGGGCGCTGCGACGGAGCCCCACGGCTATACGGCGGTGGCGGTCTCCGAGCGTGCGCGGGCTAGTCGCGCCTCGGCGTAGGTCTTGAAGTCGCGTACGAGCGGATCGTTCTGGTAGTTCATGAGCTGGCTCATGAACTCCCGCACGTAGCGCCTGGTGCGAGCCGATCGGAGATCGGCCACCGTGGTCACCACTTCACGTGCCACCGCGATGCCCTGTTCCAGGTCGCCGCCGGCTATATGACTCGTGGCGAGAATGGTCCGTACGAACGACAGACTTCGGACGTAAAGGGTCTCCGAGAGTGCCACGCTCTCCAGCACGCGATCGCGCGCCCGGTGATGATGTCCCAGGTCGCGATAGCAATGCGCGAACTCAGCCGCCAGCTCGGCCTCGTCGAAGTACTTGAGCCAGACCGGATCGTCCTCGGCATTCCGGCGCTCGAACCACCGCTCTGCCTCGCCCAGCGCGCGACTGCAACCGGCCTCGTCGCCCTGGGAGGCCAGCGCGCGAGCCTCCATCGCGTTGAACAGGGCCATGGCTGTAGGCGTGGCCGCACCCTCGGCGCCCATGCGAGCCGAACGGGCAAGGTTCGCTGCCATGCCGTAGTGGCCGAGGTAGTTCGCCTGGTGGCTCATGCCCGCCAGGATGCGGCCACCAAGCATCCGATTCCCAGCCTCGCGGGCCAGCATGAGCGCCTTGGTCATGTACTGCTGGGCCAGGCCGTGACGTCCGGTGTCATAGGCCATCCACGCGGCCAGTCGCAGCATGGCCGCCGTCTCCGAGAGGAACTGCCGGCCGAGCACCGTGTCCGGGCGGACATGCTTGAGCAGCGGCTCTATCTCCATGGCGATGTACTGGACGACCGTGGATCTGGCGTGTCCGCCGCCGAACCGATAGTCGAGCTTGGCGAACAGAGCGGTTGTTTCCCGTACGGCCTCGACGCTGCCTGCAGTGATCAGCCGCCCGCCGGCGTGTGGCCGAACCCCACTGCCAGGGGCCACCAGCCACGTGACCATGGAGTCGTTCCAGGCGTTCGAGGACACATCGCGCTCGACCACCTGGGGATTCCCCGACAGGTCGCCTGAGATCAGCACCGTCACGCCGTCAGCGAAGGAATCGGCCTGTTTCTGGGGGCTCGCTACGAATGGTGTGGCTTCGGCGTACATCATGCCGATGTCGCGCACGCTGACCCGCTCGCCGAGCTTGCGGCTGAGCGCCTCAGCTATGAAGTGCGGGGTCGTGCCGCGGGGGTGCATTCCGTCCAGCCAGCGTTTCACCGACACGTGATCACAGCGGATGTCCTCGCCGTGGCCGGCGGCCACGTCCTGTACTCGTCGTGCGAGCCCCTTGTTTGAGACGTCGGCCCTCGCCATCACCGCCGCGAGCTGGTGGTTCGGCTCTCGGAGCTTCATGGCACCCCCGGCACGACAGAGGGCTGACAACCCTGAGTGATCGCTGTATCGCTGTCAGTTTGCACCCCCTCCGCGCCGCCGTGCACCCCCCTTTGCTGAATTGCACCGCCCTTTGAACGCTGCCGCACCCTCTGACCTGCGCGGTTTCCTTGTGCCACGAACACGGCGAGCCCCGAAAGGAGCTTGACGGACTCGCCAGTCCTGTTCTATACCTGTACAGGACAGGACTTCAATAAAGGGCCTGTCACCAGGAAGAACAGGCCAGCCAAGACCAAGAAGGGATCACCACATGCCTGTTCTTCGACCCCGACGCTTCCTGCCCACGGTGCTGATGATCCTCGCGGCCTTCTTCGTGGTCACTCAGCCGCACAAGGCCGCGATAGCGGTGAACACAGCCGTGGACGGCATCCAGACGATCGCCAAAGCCATGACCACCTTCAGCAACGGTCTCGGCTGAACCACCAAACAGAAGAAGCCGGGGCGTGGCCCAAAGTCGCCAAACCTGATCCACGCCCCGGCACCCCTTAGAGAGGTGTCTCCATCATGACCTACGGGTCGAACCACGCACTGCCCAAGTCCGACCTCCAGCCGATCACCTGCCTGTACGCGCAGTGGGCCTGTCTCGTCTGCGGCGGCATCGAGGAAATCGCATCCGACGAGGAGGCGCCGGTCCCGCCGATCTGCCCCTCGTGCCACAGGCTCGCGGTCGCCGAAGCGCTGGCCGCTCTGCGGGGGGTGCGGCGATGACCAATCCAACGGCGGCCTCCCTCAGCGGTAGGGAACTTTCGAACCTCCGGGACGAGCTGCTCAACTCCAACCCAGCCTGCGAGACCAGCGACGCGGAGCTGTTCACCGGTCCCGACCTGTTTGAGGAAGAGCCGGAAGAGGAGCGGAGAGCGCGTGAGGCCAAGGCCAAGACCGTGTGTGCCAGGTGTCCTGCGCGGACTGCCTGCCTCATGTACGCGCTCGCCGTACGCCCGAAGGACGGCATCTGGGCCGGTCTGACCGCCGCCCAGATCCGTGCCGCCCGCAGGAGGGCCGCCTGATGGCGCGCTTCCAGTGCGCTGACTGCGGCGATCGCTCGCGCAGCGCCTACCGCTGCCGCCGCTGCGGGACCAGCCGCCAGGTCGAGACCTGCGCCTCACACGGCACGCGCGGACTGCCCGGCTGTCGCCTGTGCCGCATCCTCGCCCGTTCCCGGTCCGGCCTCTGAAAGGAGGAGCCATGCACCACACAACCCGCCTGTCGCCGTGGCCTGCCAAGCACTGCCCGCGCTGCACGGCGCAGCTCGACGGCGGCCCCGTGCAGTTCTACTGCGCGCTCTGCCGCCGAGCGGTGTTCGCCGCCGACATCAACAACGAAATGCACGCCCCGCTGAGGAGGGCCGCATGATCTCAGTCCTGCTCTACCTGATCACGTTCGGCGCCGGATGGCTCGGCGCCGAGCTGGTGCGCATCGCTCAAGAACGCCACCGTCTACGCCAGGTCGTACGGTCCGCGGTCCTGGTTGCGGGATCGCCTGACATGGCACTGCGCAGGTGGTCCAGCCATGTGGCGAACTGGTGCACCCGGCCCGACTGCCCGCGGTGCCGGAGGCGGTGGGGCCGATGACCGCAACCGACGCCATGAGCTACGGGCCGCGCCCGCTGAGCGAGGGCGAGCACACCGCCGTCTCGGTGACCACCGTCGCCGTAGCCGCCCTGGGCCTGCTCGGATTCGTCATCAGCTTCGCCACCGTGGCCAGAGCGGCCGCCCCGTCGTTCGGCGCGATGGCCTGGATGGTGCCGCTCGGCATCGACCTGGGCATCGCTGTCTTCTCCGCACTGGACATCGTGCTGGCCCGGCTCGGCATGCGGATACGTCTGCTCAGGCTGGTCCCATGGTCGTTGACGGGCGCGACCGTGTACCTGAATGTGGCCGGCGAGGACACCCTGTTCGGGATGGTCGCCCATGCCATGCTCCCGCTGCTGTGGGTGGTGGCCGTGGAGGTGGGCGCGTACGCCGTCCGCAAGCGCGCCGATCTGGCCAGACCTGACCGTATGGAGTCCATCCGGCTCTCCCGCTGGCTGCTGGCCTTCCCGTCCACCTTCGCCCTCTGGCGGCGGATGGTCCTGTGGGAGATCCGCTCTTACCCGAACGCCCTCAAGCGGGAGCGCGACCGTATCCTCACCCGCACCGACCTTCAGGACCAGTACGGCTGGCTGTGGCGGTTCAAGGCCACTCGTCGCGAGCGCGCCCTGTACCGGCTCGGCGAGCTCGTGCCTGAGGGAGTACTGCTCCCTCCTCCGGCCGAACGCCCCGCCCTACCTTCCCCTCAGGTGCCCAAGCCCGTCACCAGAACGACACGGAAAGGTGGACGACGTCGCCGTGCACCACGTACCGACGTGGACGACCTGATGCAACTGGGCTGGCAGGTCGCCGCCGACCACGAGGTCCAAGGCGTACAGCTCACCCGCGACCGGCTCCGCGACGCCATCAGGCAGACCGGTCGGTCGATATCCACCGACCGCGCCGGAACGCTGCTGGCCCGCCTGCGGACGGAGGTACCTCCCGAACGGTCCTCGACCGCCGGACGGACCGCCGGCACCGACCCGGACCGACCGGATGGCCCGACCGCCGTCGGGACGCCGCCTGACCGCGAATCGGTCCTGACCAACACGCAGGGCGCGGCCCCCACTCCGCCAAGAACAGTGGCCGCGCCCGGCAACCCCGCAACCGTCAAGGCACACGAGGTGTACTCATCATGACCCACGATCCGCACGAGTCCGACAGCCGTCCGGTACCCGGGCGTGAGCTGGACGGCTTCGAGTGGCCGGTCCGCCCGGAGCCAGCAGGGGATGGCGCAGCCGAGGTCGTTCCGCTCGACTCCCGGCGCCGTGTCCGTCCGCATGAGGACGCCACTCCGGCCGATGAACCGGAGGACGAGTTCTTCGACCGCGAGACGGTCGCAATCGCCGACCGCGTTCTCGGACCGCCAGTCGACCTGCCGGACGAGGACACGATCCCGCCGACCACGCGGGCCGCACGGCGCCGGGCACCGATCATCCCGGTCTGGCTGCGCACCTGGCAGTCCGTCCGTGCGATGGCCGTCTGGCAGACCCGTGACGCCGCATACATCCTCGGCTACCACGCCGCACGGTCGCCGAAGTACCTGGCCAAGATGCTGTGGTACGCCCTTCCCGGCCTGTTCACCGGTATCGGGCGCTTGCTGCACTGGGCGACGGCGGAAGAGGGCAACTGGGCACTGCGGCAGTACGCCGCCGACCGCAACGACGCCGAGACATGGCTCAAGCTCGACAAGCAGCGCCAACGCCAATCCCGCTGGCGCTGGTCGGTCCTGATCGCGTCCGGCGGACTGACTTTGGGTGGCTTGCTGGTCGTCCTGGTGGCCGGCGTGCCTGGCTGGGTGCGCCTCGCCGCCGCGGCCCTGGCCATACCGATGTTGGCGCGCGTCGGACGACCGAGCGACAAGCCGATCACCGACCGCGTGAGCGAAGCGCCGCGCTACCGCAAGCTCACCGCGGAGCTGGTACGGCGGGCGTTGCTGTCCTGCGGGATCTCCGGCATCACCCAGGCAGTGAGCAAGGATCCGAACGCCATCAGCTTCCCGCAGGAGATTCACCGCGACGGCCCTGGCCATCTCGCGATCGTGGATCTGCCCTACGGCGTGGAGGCAGCCGAGGTGGTGGCTCGCCGGGGACGGCTGGCCTCGGCGATGCGGCTCCCGCTCGATCAGGTCTGGCCTGAACCGGCCGCCGGCCATCCCGGACGGCTGGCCCTGTGGGTCGGGTACGAGCCCGCCTCGCAGATGAAGCAGCCGCCCTGGCCGCTGCTGCGCGACGGCCAGGTGGACGTCTTCAAGCCGTTCCCGTTCGCCACGACACCGCGCATGGAGACCGTCAACGCCGAGCTGGTGTTCCGCAACTGGCTCGTGGGTGGACAGCCCGGCTCCGGTAAGACGTTCGGGCTCAGGCTCGCGGTCCTGGCCGCCGCCCTCGATCCACGCGCCGAGCTGCGCATCTACGAGCTGAAGGGAGTAGGCGACTTCAAGGTCCTGGAGCCGGTCTGCACCGAGTACGGCAACGGCTTCGACGACGAGACGATCGCCCGCTGCGCCGCGATGTTCGCCTGGCTGTACAAGGAGTGCGAACGCCGCTCCAAGCGCATCGCCCACTACCACGCCCTCGGCAAGGCACCCGAGAACAAGGTCACTCCCGAACTGGCCTCGCTCAAGGGCTCTGGGCTGCATCCGCTGATCGTGGCCGTGGACGAGATCCAAGAGCTGTTCTTGCACCCGCAGTACGGCAAGGAAGCCGGAGAGATCTGCGAGAAGGTCATCAAGCTCGGCCGCGCCCTCGGCGTGATCCTGCTCCTGGGCACGCAGATCCCGGACAAGGACAGCCTGCCGACCGGTATCACCCGCAACGTCAACACCCGCTACTGCATGAGCGTCGCCGACCAGACCGCCAACGACATGATCCTCGGCACCTCCATGTACAAGCAGGGCTACCGCGCCACGGTGTTCCAGCCGGTGGTGGAGGCCGGATGGGGCATCCTCGCGGGTCTCGGCAAGCCCGCCGCCCGCCGCTCCTACTACCTCGACACCAACGACGCCGACAAGGTCATCGAACGCGCCAAGCGGCTCCGCGGCCTGGCCGGCACCCTGCCCGAGCCCGGCACCCAGGCCCGCGAGGACGCACCCGTCTTCGACGTCCTGGCCGACCTCGCCGAAATCTGGCCGGTCGGGGAGAACGCGGCCTGGAACGAAGCCCTGTGCACCCGCCTGACCGAACTCCGACCCGGCGTCTACACCGGCTGGAAGTCCGAACAGCTCACCAGTGCCCTCAAGCCGTACGGCCTGCGCGTGGGTGACATCGGCCGCCGCATCGACGGCAAGCCCGTCACCCGACGCGGTATCCGCCTGGACGACCTCACCGAGGCCATCGCCGAACGTAACCGCCAGAAGCGTTCCGGCTGACCCGTCAGGAGGCTGCTAGCGATAGCACCTGACCTTGCTATCGCTAGCAGCCCCGCTAGCACCAGAAACAAGCCTTGGCCAGGCGGTTAGCACGCTAGCGGCCTTCCTCGACCACACCCAAGAACCGGCCCAGGAGGCCATCGTGCACCCTGCCCTGCTCGCCGCTATCACCACGATCATCAGCACACTCTGTTACGCCTCACGATGCTACGTCAGCCCGTTCGGCCGCTGCCGCAAGTGCCAGGGCAAAGGCCGCATCCCGCACCGCCGAGGCACCCGCTACTGCCGCCGCTGCGACGCCACCGGCCTGCGCCTACGCCTCGGCCGCCACGCCTGGAACTACTTCCGCCGCCTCCACCAGGACGGCCGCTGACCATGAACGGCCCCGGCGCACAGCCACCAAGCACGACGCCGGGGCCCATGCCCCAACCGATCACGGGCCCCGCAGGGCCGACTCAAGGAGCAACCACCAGCATGACACCTCATCCGTCCCGCCAGACGCTGACCTACGCGCTGGCCGCCGCCGCCCGAGGCTGGCACGTCTTCCCGCTCATGCCGGGGGACAAGGTGCCGCTCAAGGGTTGGAAGTGGAAGGAACACCACACCATCGACCCCGACATCATCCGACGCTTCTGGACCGGCACCGCCTGCAACATCGGCATCGCCACCGGCCCGTCTGGCCTGGTCGTCATCGACCTCGACACCCCGAAGAACGACGAGCAGCCGCCATCACCGTGGAACCAGCCCGGCGTCAACGACGGGGCGGATGTCCTGGCCCTGCTGTGCGAGCAGGCCGACCAGCCGCTACCCCTGGAAACCTTCCAGGTCCGCACCCGGCGCGGCGGAACGCACCTGTACTTCACCGCCCCGCAGGGCCTGACACTCGGCAACACCTCCGGGGCCAAGGGCCAAGGACTCGGCTGGCTGATCGATACCCGCGCCACCGGCGGCTACGTCGTCGCGCCTGGCAGCTACGTCGATCTCCCGGACGGCACCGGTACCTACGACGCCATCCACACCGCCGCCCCCGCACCGCTGCCGTCCTGGCTGGCCGAACGACTCACCCGACCCGAACACACCTCTCACCCCGTGCAGGTCTCCGACGTTCTGGCGGCGCTGGGCGACCAGTCCACCGGCTACGCCCTGGCCGCACTCCAGAACGAGCTGCAGCACGTCCTCGACGCCAGGTCGGGCACCCGCAACCACACCCTGAACGCCGCCGCCTTCGCCCTCGGCCAGCTCATCGCCACCGGCCTGCTCCCGCACCGCCTGACCGAGGACGCTCTGCACACCGCCGCCCAGGCCACCGGCCTGTCTCCCCGAGAGGCAACCGCAACCATCCGCTCCGGCCTGAACGCCGGAGCACGCCAGCCACGCCGGGGGATCGCATGACCAACCCACTCGACGCCAACACCATCCTGGAGAACCTCGACGCCCATGCCACCATCACCCGCCTCCACCGCGACCAGTCCGGCGACCCGGCCCTCGGCCTACCGGTCCCGCCACCCGCCGCCGACCCGGCCATGTTCTACGGCCTGCCCGGCGAACTGGTGAAGGCCGCCGACCCATCCACCGAAGCCGACCCCGTAGGCGTCCTGGTCTCCGCCCTGTCCGCGTGCGGCGCGGTCATCGGCCCTGGCCCGTTCGTCCAGATCGGCAACACCCGCCACCCGCTCCTGATCTGGCCCTTGCTGTTCGGCCGCACCGGCTCCGGCCGCAAGGGCCAGGCCACCGACACCGCCGAGATCTTCCTGCATCACGCCGGGATCGGCTACGGCGACCTCTGCGTCACCGGCCTGTCCTCTGGCGAAGGGCTGATCGAGCGCATCCGCGACCCCGACAGCCCGGACGACTCCGGCGGCACCATGGACAAGCGCCTGTCGGTCACCGAGCCGGAGTTCTCCACCGTCATGGCCCGCGCCAAGCGCGAGGGATCCACCCTCGGCACGATGCTCCGCCAGGCATGGGACGGCCGCACGCTCGCCGTACTGACCCGCAACGCCTACCGCGCGACCAACCCGCACATCGCGATCATCGGCCACATCACACCCAAGGAGTTCCGCATGCGCCTGGCCGAGGCGGACATGGCCGGCGGCTCCTACAACCGCTTCCTGCCCATCTACGTCGAGCGCTCCAAGCGCCTGCCCATTCCGGAAGGCGTCGCACCCGACCTCCTTGCCAGCCTCAGCAGCCAACTGCACGACGCCGTCAAGGCCGCCCGCCAGATCAAACGCATCGCCCTGGACGAGAACGCCCGCGCCCTCTGGTCGGCCGAGCTGTACGAGGAGTTCACCGCCGCCGACGACGAAGACCACGCCTGGACCGAGTTCACCCGCCGCTCCGCTCCGTACTGCCTGCGCATCGCCGCCCTGTACGCGGCCCTGGATGCCCGAACCCACATCACCACCACCGACCTCGGAGCCGCCGCTGCGCTGGTCCGCTACTCCATCGCCTCAGCCGTGTTCGTCCTGGACAAGCAAATGCGCGACCCGAAGATCGACCGCATCCGCCGCGCCCTCGACCAAGCCGCCGACACCGGCCTGACCCGCTCGGAGCTCTCCGCCCTGTTCAGCCGCAACGTGCCCAAGCAGACCCTCGACGAGCTACTGACCAGCCTCACCGCCACCGGCCAGTACGAGACCTTCACCACGCCCACCGGGGGCCGACCATCCGTCCGCTACCGCCGCACCAGCCCCGACGAAGAAAGAAGAAACAAGCCCTCATGAGCTGCACAACCCACCACGCGGCAGCAGAGACGCGATCGCCGCAGGACCGACCTTCTTTCGTCGGCCATGAACAAAGCCGATCACCACCATCCCAGCCCCAGCACGTACCGGCCCGTTCTTTCTTCTTTCTTCGTCCTGATCACCACCCGGCCCACAGCCACCAAGCACGGGGCCGAACACACCCAACCGCCTGAACCGGCAAGGAGCCGCACTTGGCCACCGGCACCACCCAACGAGGAATGCTCACCCTCGCCGACCTCTGCACCGAACTCCAGATCTCCCGCTCCACCTTCTACGACTGGCGAGCCAAAGGCCGTGCCCCACGCTGCCTCAAGCTGCCCAACGGCGATCTCCGCATCCGTCGCACCGACCTGGACCGCTGGCTCACCACGATGGAAGAGGCCGCCTGATGAAGGACATCACCTACAACGTCCGCGTCTACGCGATCGAGATCCGCAAGAACGCGGCCGGCAAGGTCACCTCCTACCGCGTGGCCTGGCAGACCACCACGAAGACCTGGAAGCGCTCCTTCAAGAACGCCGCCCAGGCCGACACCTTCCGCGGCTCCCTGCTCACCGCCGCCCGCAGCGGCGAAGCCTTCAGCACCCTCACGGGTGAGCCCGTCTCCTGGGGACGCACCGACCGCCCCGAGATGAGCTGGTACGACTTCGCCTGCAAGTTCGCCGACATGAAGTGGAAGAACGCCGCCGCCAAGTACCGCCAGGACATCGCCCGCGCCCTCACCGCCGCCACACCCGCCATGTACACCACCACGCGAGCCAAGCCAGATGATCGAGTCCTGCGCTCAGCGATGCATCGCTGGGGCTTCAACACCAAGCAACGTCAGGAGGCACCCGAGGAGGCCGCCGCCGCGTTGAGCTGGCTGGCCGACAACACCAAGCCGCTCTCGGCGCTCATCGACGATGCCGGTCTCGTCCGCGACCTACTGGAGTCCGCCACATCTCTGCTGGACGGTACGCGCGCCGCTCCCAGCACCGTGCGCAAGCACCGCATGCTGCTGTCCAACGCCCTCGACTACGCCGTAGAACTCAAGCTCCTGCCCGCCAACCCACTCAAGACACTGAAGTGGAAGCCGCCGGCCAACGCCTACGAGGTGGACCGGCGTAGCGTCGTCAACCACACCCAGGCCAAGGCGTTGCTCGCGGCCGTGGCTGCACAGAAGCCGAGCGGCGAACGTCTCGCGGCGTTCTTCGCCCTCATGTACTACGCGGCCCTGCGTCCGGAGGAGGCCGTCAACCTACGCCGAGACAACGTCACCCTCCCGCCTCTCTGCGAGAACGCGGAGAAGGGCGAGATGGAGGAATCGGCCAACGCCTGGGGGGAACTTCACCTCGTCAAGGCCGCACCGTACGCCGGTCGGGACTGGACGGACAGCGGCAAGGCGCGAGAGGAACGCGCGCTCAAGCACCGCGCTGTCGGGCACAGCCGTACGGTGCCCATCCCGCCACCTCTGGTGCGGATCCTGCGAGCCCATCTCGCAAAGTTCGACCAGGGACCGCAGGGCCGCCTGTTCTACGGCGTCAAGGTGAGCGAGCTGCCATTCATCACCTACCGCCGCGCCTGGAAGGCCGCCCGCAAGACAGCCCTCACAGAGAAGGAGTTCGCCTCAGCTCTGGCCGCGCGACCATACGACCTACGTCATGCCTGCGTGTCCATGTGGCTCAACGCTGGCGTTCCTGCGCCGCAGGTGGCGGAATGGGCCGGGCACAGTGTTGACGTGCTCCTGCGCATCTACGCCAAGTGCATTGTCGGTCAGGATGAGGCGGCCAGGGCCCGAATCGCTGATGCCCTTGCAGAATAAGACGGCGAGTGGGAGTCCGATGAAAGTGTCGGACTCCCCTCGCCACTCATGCCTACCCAGCTAAATCACATTGATCACGGTAGCCAGAGACCACTTCCGGTGGTCTTCATCGTAGCCAGCCATTCCCTGAGAGTGGTCGGATTGACTTCTCTCACTGGATAGCTTCTGGTTTTTGCTACTTCTCGCGCTCCAGGCAGCCATTCAGCCGTAGCTACCAGTAGCCCCTGCTTGGCGCCTTCCCACTCTACGTCTGCCGCCAACGCCTTAACGACGACTTTCTGGATCTTATGCTTCTCGCGTTTGCACTGCACAATGATTGTTGGTGTCGCGCCCTCATCTCTCGCTCCAGATTCCCATATCCTTAGGTCGACCCCATTATCATTCCTGCCCGCACCAAGTTCGACCTCAAAGCCCTGTCGATAGAAGTGTTCGGCCGTAAGAGCTTCGAACTTCCTCCAATTGATATCGCCGATCTGATCGAAATTAGCGACTAGATAATCTATGAAGCGCTGGTCAAAAAATCTACCATATGTGGCCATAGTAGATTCTGAATCGAAGAGCTCGGAAAGTTCTAGCGAATCTCCCCAAACCTTCTCGGAGGCGCCCAGTCTGATTACACTTCTGGCGTATCGAAACGCTATTTCGTCCAGAGCTACCGAGACCGCGCCTGCCAGCGCCTGTCCTGCAAGTTCTCGGGCTTCTTCGATGAGTTCGCGAGTACGATTTGGCTCGACGTGGATTGGATTGATGATCACAGCTAGTGGAGACGGGCCCAAATCTACCAGGTGGGGCTGTCTGGCGGGATAATATATGCGCCCAATCACGAACTCGGCTGCTTGGACTGCTAGGTCCAGGTCGCCGAGTCGTTCCTTGATCCCGGCGACTATTGGTTGGTCGGTTGCCCGCAGAGCGCCATGGAATCCGAACTTTTCCAGCACGGCCGCCATTAGCGTGCCGTTCACGACTTTATATTCGGCACTAGTTCCTAGGTGCCGCTCCACTCGGTGCAAGTTCTCCTTAGTCGCTAGCTGTATTTGTTCTCTAGTCGCTGCCAAGCCGAGACTGATCCCAATCACTTCTGACAGGCGCTCTATATAGGAGCGATCGTTCACCCAGTCCCAGGGTTTACCCATGGCGATCCTCCCGGATTCATCTTCGTCATGGAAGCATCTGTCGCTTATCGCTCGCCTTCCTCTGAAGGAAATCGTCTTGTTGCGACTGTTTTGCGGCATCGCAAATCGCAGTTATAGCGATCTAAGTGGAAGTGCAAGGCGGATGGCAGGTGCTTGCCTATGTTGGTGTGGGACGCGAAATCTTGAGGCCGATTGATAGCGGCGGATCGAGAGGTTTCTTGCCGATTGGTCAAGTGTCGTCATCATCTTCCGAAGCAGTGGGGGGATGTGCGGTGACGGGATGAGCGGCAGAACCCAAATAGCCGTACTTTGCATACCATGCTGCTCGACGCAACTCTGCCTCTTTACGGTCTAAGTCGCGCAGCCGGCGTTGCGCTAGGTCCGATGCGTAGGCGTACTCGCTGGTAATTGCTCTTGCTAACCATGCTCGCGATTCGACTATCCGGCCTTGATCCGCCTCTAGCCCACCAAGGTCAACCATTGCTACGGGTGAAATTTCTGCATGCCCGAATTCGGCCGCTAGCCCATACCAGTGGCGAGCTTGATCTACTCGTTGGAGGCTTGCCTCTAACGTGCCGAGGTCGAGCATAGCCTTCGGTGCTTGTTCAGAATGGCCGGTTTCGATGGCTCGCAAGAACCACTTGCGGGCCTCCTCCATCTGTCCAAGTCTCCCTTCCATGTGGCCGAGGTTGACCATCGCCTTTGGGGCTTGCTCAAGATGGCCGGACTGAACCGCCTGTTCATACCAGTGACGAGCCTGTTCCACCCGCCCCTGTTCCTCTTCCAAGTGGCCCAGGTTGAACATTGCTGTCGGCGTGTGCTCAGAGTGGCCGGAATCAATCGCCCGTACAAACCATCTGCGGGCCTCCTCGATCCGGTTTTCCCTTCTCTCTAGGATGCCAAGGTTGACCATCGCCTCTGATGCATACTCAGGATGATTGGTCTCCGCTGCGCGCACGAACCACTCGCGAGCCTGGTCTACTTGATCGTGGTCCGCCTCCAGCATTCCCAGGTGTTCCATGGCGCGGGGTGCTGAGTCGGGGTGCCCCGACTCCACCGCGTTAGCCCACCAGCGGCGAGCTTCCTCTACCCGCTCTCGCCGCGCCTCCAATAGGCCGAGATGGATCATCGCCGCTGCCGCGTGCTCGGGATGGCCAGCCTCAACTGCTCGCACCAGCCAGCGGTAGGCTTCGTCCGTTGGCCCTTGCGTTCCTTCGATGACGCCGAGGTTGACCATCGCCTTCGGTGCGTACTCAGCATGACCCGACTCCGCAGCTCGCAGGAACCACTCGCCAGCCTTTTGCGTCCGTCCCTGCTCGTTCTCCACGATGCCGAGGACCACCATGGCTTGGGGTGCAGAGTCTTGGTGGCCGGACTCCACCGCCCGCAAGAACCATTCACGGGCTTCCTCCACTTGGCCCTGCTCCTCATGCAGGATGCCCAGGTTGTACATCGCCCTCGGGGAGTCAGGATGACCAGATATAGCAGCGCGCGTCAACCACTGACGGCAATGGCCGGAGTCCTGCGTGGCGTAGAAGTGATCAGCGATGGTCATGAGTACGGGCAGGGTGATGTCATCGGCTGAGAGGCGCTCCAGTAGCTTGGCTGCAGCCTCGATTTCGCCGTGGTCGAGTGCTGTGTAGCCGAGTTTGAGCAGGTTGCCGTCGTCAAGGTGATGGAGGGCGTAGTCCCATAGGTGCGGAGCAATACGCCAACCGATCGGCTCGTCTTCTGCGGCGACTACAGCTAATAGGCAGTGCGGCCTGTACGGGGCGGTGGCACTGAGCAGTTGCGGACGGCCTGCGGAGGCGGGCGCCTTCGCCCATTCCAGTGCGCGAACGAAGTTGTCGGCTGGAAGCCGAGTGCGTGACGGTAGGCATGTCAAGTGGCGCCGGTAGTCTGCCCA
This sequence comes from Nonomuraea sp. NPDC003707, assembly GCF_053587055.1. Taxonomy (NCBI): domain Bacteria; kingdom Bacillati; phylum Actinomycetota; class Actinomycetes; order Streptosporangiales; family Streptosporangiaceae; genus Nonomuraea; species Nonomuraea sp. NPDC003707. Next base: position 260,513 of record NZ_JBSFNK010000004.1, read on the forward strand.
CAGCTTCTGAAGAACCTGTCTGGTTAGCCGCTCTGGGATCTGCGCGCGGTGCCAGTCTGTGGCTGCACGCAGCAACGCCACACGGTCGGTCGCCTGTTCGGAGTCGCCGGTTGTCAGCGCGTTGCGTAGTTGCTTCAGAGAGACCATCAGGCGACCCATCAGCACTTCGGTTGCCACGTCATCTATGGACGGCTGCAGAGCCTGGTAGCTGGATTCGGCGCGGATCAGTTCACGCTCGCCAGGTGTGATCACTCCCAGGACGAGGTGTACGGTGCGCTCGGCCAGAACATGCATCACATGGGAGGGCAGCCGGGCCGCTGGTTCCCCGTGTAGACCGGTGATCTCCTCGGTGTGCAGTGTGACCAAGATTCCGACCCGAGGCGGGAGCTTGGCCAGCAGTGTCTCAGTGAGTTGGCCTAGATGCTCCAAGCTGATGGCGTCTAGCCATACCACCACTCCGGCCTGCGGTTCCACCCACTCGGCGGCCCGCTCTAACATCGCCGCCAGCGTCAATTCCTGCTCGCGTTCGAAGGCGGCCACCTTCCATTGCGGTATGTGGATCTGTGCCGCATGAGCCAGCGCGTGCGTAGTGCCGGCGAGGCGCTCTCCCTGCACCACCACCACACGCTCTCGTCCACCGGCGAGAGCATCTAGCGCCTGACCGAGCTGTCTGTCGATCGGTCGGTTGATGTGTGGAGCCATCCGATCAGGACGGGCGAAACGCGAGTCGGCAACGCCAAGCTGAGCAAGACTGACGCGCTCCAGCGGTAATGGTCGCCCACGCGGATCCGCCAGCCGCAGCCTCCCGGCCGGTTCGGACCGGGACCTCCAGCTATCCCAGGCACCAGTTGCTAAGGCTGCGGTCAGTGCGGCCGCTCCCCATCCCCAGCTCCACCCGCTGTCGTCGAGCACCTGATTGCCCAGGATCGCGACCGCCAGCAGCAGCACAGCGCTGCCATATCCGCTCCACCGTGTCGACCGCCGAGAGAGCATCGTCAGGCCGCCTTCCTGCTTGAACCCGACCCCGAGTGCCATCTCCATTCTCTTTGCTACGCATGGGCGAAGTCCCAGAGTCTGTGAGAGCTGAAACTGCCCTGGGAAGGCATTGGGAAGGGGTGGCCGCAAGCGATCGACGGCAGTCGGACACCACCGGACACACCAAAAAGCCCTCAACCGACGTTTCCGCTGGTCAAGGGCGCTTTGCTGCTGGTCGAACCTGGTGCCCCCGGCAGGATTCGAACCTGCGGCACCCGCTTTAGGAGAGCGGTGCTCTATCCCCTGAGCTACGGAGGCGGACTCTCGTAAGCCTAGCGAAAGTCTGGCACTGCGTGGGACGTGGAGCCGGGGTGAGTTTGGTGGGGTTGGTTATGGGTGCTCTGAGCTGCGGTAAAGGCATGACAAGTGGTTGGAATCTTGTGGATCCGGCGTGGATAGCGTCTGCCTGTGACCAGGAGGCGATGCAAGCAGGCGCGGCGGCGGCCTGTCGTGTTGTTCGGGGCGTTGTTGGCGCCGGCGATCCTTGCTGGGGGGTTGTTGGCTGGGGAGATGCGGGGGTTTGAGGGGAGTGTCCCGGCGGTGGTTCGGGAGCGGGTCGTGCGGGTGGGGTTTGGGCCGATGGTGGTTCGGGCGCCGGCGCATCCGGATCGGCTGTACGAGGGGAGCGTGCCGGCTCCCGTTCGTGTGGTGAGTCGGCCGCGGGCTGTTGTCCCGGCGGCGGTGCCGCCTGTCGGGGATGTGGAGCCTGGGGTGGAGGAGCCTGTTATGCCGGCTCCGGTGCGGACTCAGACTCAGGTGGGGTGTTCGGGGGAGTGGGTGAACACCTGGCTGTGGGATCTGTGCCGGGACGAGGAGGAAGGGGTGGGGTTGAAGGTCGGTGGGAGTTTGGTGCCTGGCATCTGATAGGCCCTGTTTCGGGTGGCGGGATCTGGCTGGTCGTGGGGGGTGGGCGGACAGAGTGCGCTTTTTGTCTCATAACAGCTCTCCCGAGTTCGGTCCGGGCACTCGGGGGGCTGTAGTAACGTGCGTGCCTGACCCAGGTAACGAGTTTGCAAACGGAGGAGTCGAACGTGCCAGCCCCTCGATCAGCGGGTCTGATCGCGGTAGTCATGGCGGTGGCTTCTCTTTTCGTGCCTTCCGGGCAGGGGCGCGCTCAGGCGCAGGTGGCGCAGAAGCAGGAGCGGCAGGCGCCGGGCGACCTGGCGGCTCTGCGCAAAGAGGCCGAGCGGTCGGCCAAGGAGCTCGAGGACGCCACCAGGGCACTGGAGAAGCGGCGGTCGGACATTGCCGCCTCCGAGAAGCAGCTGAAGACCAAGCTGGCGGCTCTGCAGGATCTGGAGCAGCGGGTCGCGGTGATGCGGCAGCCGGTGTCGCAGATGGCCGAGCTGCTGTACGAGCAGCCGATCATGGCGGACGGGATCGTGCCGTTCCTGTCCGGGACCGCGGACGAGACGACGCTACGGGCGCTCAGCGACGTGACTCAGATCGTCTCCGTGCGGCAGCAGGCCGTCGAGCAGACCAGTGTGCTGTACCAGCAGGCCGAAGGGCTGGCCGCGGAGGCACAGGAACTGCGGGCCGGCAACCTGCTGGCCGAGGCACAGCTGGCGGTCGAGGTGGACACGCTCCGGCAGCGTTCCGACAAGATCGTGAAGTCGCTGACCGCCGCGCTCGTGAAGATGGGCATCAAGATCGACAAGGTCGGGCGGGCGGCGCTGGGATGCAATCCGTTGCGGGCGGCGACGGCCAACGACTATCCCAACGGGCTGATTCCGAAGAGCATGCTCTGTCCGTTGCAGCAGAAGGGTTTCAGTCTGAGGGCCGACGCCACCATCGCGTTCGTGAGCCTGAACGAGGCCTATCGGAAGCGGTTCGGGAAGAGCATATGCGTCACCGACGCCTATCGGAGCCTGGCCGAGCAGCAGTCGGTGTACTACCGGCGGCCGGGGTTCGCCGCCGTGCCGGGGCGGAGCAACCACGGGCTCGGGCTGGCCGCGGACCTGTGTGGCGGGGTGGAGAGGTCCGGGTCGGCGGAGTTCGTCTGGATGGAGAAGAACTCGAAGAGGTACGGGTGGTTCCATCCCTCCTGGGCCTACACCGGCCCGTTCGAGCCATGGCACTGGGAGTACGATCCCAAGATCGATTCGCTGCTCTAGCTCCCTAGGCGACCTGTGAGCTGCAGAAGGCGCAGCGGGACGCGGCCTTGGGGATTTCCGACAGGCATTCGGGACAGTCACGGGTCTTCGATCCGATCTTGGCGACGCTGCGGTCCTTGAGGTGCGTGTACGGCTTCACCAGCAGGAAGTAGACCACCGCGGAGACCATCAGGAATGAGATGACCGCGTTGATGAAGTTGCCGTACATGAAGTTGGATCGGCCGACCGTGACCTTGAGTGAGGAGAAGTCGGGCAGGCCACCGAACGCCGAGATCAGCGGGGTGAGGAGGTCGGCCACGAACGACTGCACGATCGAGTTGAAGGCCGCCCCGATGACGACCGCCACGGCCAGGTCGATGACGTTCCCCTGCATGAGGAACCTCTTGAATCCGCTCATGGGGAAAATCGTAGCTGAGCGATTACGTTGAGTTAGCTTTGATGGTGATCGAAAGGCGGCCGGTCGTCTGGGCGGAGGCGAGTTCGGCGGCTTGGGTCGGGGTGGTGGCGAGCACGACTAAGGCGCCGTGAGTTTCGCTCGTCGTCTTGGGCGTCTGCGGGATCGTGATGATCCGTACGTCCTCGGCTACTGTGCGGGCCGGATGGACTTCCTCGTCGGATGCCAGGATGGTGATCGTGGCTCCTGGGGTGAGGAGGCTCGCGGTCGCGGCGTCGGCGATGCGGACCGGAGCGGCGACCATGCCCGGTGGGAGCCGGTAGGAGTGGAGAAGGCGGACATCCGTCAGCGGCTCGCCCTTGCGCATGGGGCTCGCCAGGATCTGGCCCGCCGCGGCTGCGCGTACGGCACCTGTGGGTGGATGGTTGAGGGCCACCGGGGTCAGGTCGGCTGGGCCGAGAGGGCCGGGAGACAGGTCGCGGGCCGCGACCAGGACCGTCGGGGCCGGCTCGGGGCGGGTGGCGATGAAGGCCGACATGACGGCCAGGGCGGCCAGCGCCGCCGCGACGAGGCGGCGGCGACGGCCGTAGCGGATCAGCCAGGCCCGGATCACGGCAGCTCGAAAGGGAGCTTGATGCCGTCAAGAGTCGCCCCGCACGGGCAGGTGCGCTCGTCTGGGAGGGCTTGTACGGTTTCCGCCACCAAGGTGCGCATGCGGGTGACGTTTTGCGCGAAGAACTCCAGGACCTCGTCGTGCGTGACGCCCTGGCCGGCCTCGACGCCGGCGTCATGGTCGGTCACCAGGGAGAGCGAGGTGTAGCAGAGGGCCAGCTCGCGGGCCAGGACGGCCTCGGGGAATCCGGTCATGCCGACGATCGACCACCCGTTGCCCGCGAACCACTGGGACTCCGCGCGCGTCGAGAAACGCGGGCCCTCGATGACCACCAGGGTGCCGCCGTCGACCGTCTCCCAGCCGGTCGAGCGGGCGGTTTCCACCGCGACGGCACGGCCTGAGGGGCAGTAGGGGTCGGCGAAGGAGACGTGGACCGCACCGTCCACGTCGTAATACGTCTGGACACGGCCTGAGGTGCGGTCTACGAGTTGGTCGGGGATGACCATGGCGCCGGGGCCGTACTCGGCTCTCAGTGAGCCTACGGCGCTGGGGGCGAGCACCTGGCGCACGCCGAGCATGCGCAGAGCCCAGAGGTTGGCGCGGTAGGGGATGCGGTGTGGGGGGAAACGGTGATCTCGCCCGTGTCTGGGGATGAACGCCACCGAACGGGTGCCGATGCGTCCGACGGTGACGACGTCGCTTGGAGGGCCGTAGGGGGTGGAGAGCTTGATCTCTTCCGCGTCGTCGAGCAGCGAGTAGAAGCCGGAACCGCCGATGACGCCGATGTCTGCGCGAGGGACCATGGCCGAGAGAGTAGCCGGATCGGGGACGGGCCAGGGTGAGCCGAATTCCGTTCTGTGGATAACTTGATTTCTGCTGCTCGAGGGTCCCGGCTTTAGGGGTTCGGCCGGCCTGGTGTCCAGGGGGTCGGAAGCTCCGGTGGATCCGAGAGGTCCCAGCAGGGGGAGAGCGGGGTGGCTGGTGCGCGGGGATTCGGTATCCCTGATGGGTGGAGGCCGCCTCAAATTTCTGCCGTCGGCGGCGGTGCACATGCGGGCGGGTTACTGGGGCCGTCGACGCCGATGAGGACGAGGAGACTCGCGTGGGCTGGGCATGGGTGCGGTGGCGCGCAAGTGCGGTCCGGCTGAGGGTGACGTGGGCCCGCGTGAGGCTTAGGTGTGGGGGCAGACGCCTGTGTCTCGATGTGGTGGTGCGCGGGTTTGGGCCTCAGGTGAGGTGCGCGTGTGAGGCGTGCATGTGAGGGCCGACGCATCACGTGGCCGCGGTGGTGGACGGTGTGGGTCCGCGCGAGGTGTGGTTGGTCGCGGTGGATCGGTGTGGGTCCGCGTGAGGTGCGGGCGTGAGGCCGACGTGAGGCTACACCAGGCGCACGTGCGGGGCCGACGTCGGTCCCGTGTGAGGGCTGGGTGTGGGGTCCACCGTGGGTCTGTGTCCCAGGTCGGTGCGCGCACGCGGAAACGTACGCGCGTGAAACCCACCCAGGTGTCCATGGCCGCGGCGGTCGGCGCTGGGCGGCCAGGTCCTGGGGGCGGCTACTGAAAAGATCCGCGGGAGGCCGCGGTCGCTGACGGAAGGGTCAGTTGGAGGCTGCGGCGGGGGCGGCGGCAGGGGTGGACGTGCTCGTGTCCGCGGACTTGCTCTCCGCGGGCTTCGACGACGAGGAAGAAGAGGGCGTCGGGGAAGTCGAGGCAGACGACGAGCGGTTGTCGGTCCGGTAGAAGCCCGAGCCCTTGAACACGATGCCGACAGCCGAGAAGACCTTCCGCAGGTTCCCCTCGCAAGCAGGGCAAATCGTCAACGCGTCGTCAGTGAACTTCTGAACGACCTCGAGCTGCTCGCCGCAGTCGTTGCAGGCGTACTGGTACGTCGGCACGCGCTCCTCCTTAAGGTCTGGCACTCGAGGGATGCGACTGCTAATGGTAACCGATTAGGTCAAACGCCTATTCCAGTCCCCGCTCTCCGTACCAGCCGGCCAGCTTTCCGCTGCGGCTCACGGCGCGCAGACGGCGTTCGACCTGGTCACGGCAGGAGGCGGTGGTGACCAGCAAGATCTGGTCCTCCACCTTGATCCTGGTATTTCCGGTGGGGACGAAGGATTTGCCGTCACGCACGATCAGGGTCACCTGCGCCCCGGCGGGCAGGCGGAGCTCGAAGATCTCCACGCCGTGCAGCCGCGAGCCGGGAAACACCTTGACCTGCAGCAGGTCCGCCTTGAGCTCTTCGAGCGGCGCCGCCTCCACCTCCAGGTCGTGCGCCTCCCCGGGCGCCGCCACTCCGAGCAGCCGGGCCACGAAGGGCAGTGTCGGCCCCTGCAGCAGCGTGAACACGATGACGATCACGAAGACCTCGTTGAAGATCTCCTTGGATCCCTCCACGTTCGACGCCCAGGGGATGGTGGCGAGCACGATCGGGATCGCGCCGCGCAGCCCCGCCCACGACAGGAACGCCTGTTCACGCCAGCTCACCCTGCCCGCCCGCAGCGCCCACGACAGCAGCGAGCTCACCATGACCGAGAGCGGCCGCGCCAGGAGCACCAGGACGGTGCCGGCGATCAGGCCGGGCACGATGGACGACGGCATCTCCTTGGGGCTGGCCAGCAGACCGAGCATGACGAACAGCCCGATCTGCGCCAGCCACGCGGCCCCCTCCGCGAAACCCCTGGTCGCCGCCCGGTGCGGCAACCGCGAATTGCCCAGGATCAACGCCGTCAGGTAGACGGCCAGGAACCCCGAGCCGTGTATCAGCACGGCCCCGCCGTACGAGACGAATGTGAGCGAAAGCACGGCGAGCGGATAGAGGCCGGAGGCGGGGAGTGCGACACGGCGCAGCGCGTACGCGCCCGCGGGGCCGACGGCCAGGCCGACCGCGGCGCCGATGATCAGCTCGACCGAGGTCTCGAGGAGGAACGTTCCCGGGGACGCCGAAGAGCGTCCCGCCCCGCTGAGCAGCATCACGGCGATCACCGTGGGGGCGTCGTTGAAGCCGGACTCGGCCTCCAGCACGCCCGCCAGCCGGGGCGGGAGCGGCAGTCTGCGCAGCACGGAGAAGACGGCGGCGGCGTCCGTGGAGGCCAGCACCGCGCCGAGGATCAGCGCCGTCGTCTGGTCTATGCCGAGAAGCGCCTGGACGACCAGCGCCACCACGACGATGCTGACCGTCACGCCCACGGTCGCCATGATCACGGCCAAGGGGACAGAACGCCGTACGTGAGACCAGTTCGTGGTAAGTCCACCCTCGGCCAGGATCACCGCCAGCGCCGTGAGGCCGATCTGCTGGGCGAGCTGGGGGTTGTCGAAGGGGATCCCGAACCCGGCCTCGCCCAGGACCAGGCCGAAGCCGAGGAACACGAGCAGGCTGGGCAGGCCGGTACGGTGCGCGACGCGTACGGACGCGATGGCCGCGATGACAATTGCGGCACCAAGAAGAAGCCAGACATCTAGTGTCATCTGGCCCCCTCTCGTACCTGCGGTCACATAAGCCTAGTGAGTCCCTCCGGGGTCGCGGCAAAACGGACGTGCCGGTCATGAGGCTCCGCCGGGATGCCGTCGATCAGCTCGCCGTCGTGCAGCAGGGCGACCGTCGGGACGTTGGGGCCCACCCTGGCCAGGGCACGATCGTACGAGCCGCCGCCGCGCCCCAGACGTACACCCGTCGCCCTGTCCACCGCCAGGGCCGGGACGATCACGAGGGCGGCGGTGCGGATGGCGTCGACGCCGCGGCGGGTGTCGACCGGCTCCATGATCCCGAAGCGGCCCGGGGTGAGCGAGTCCGGCCCGTCGTACACCGCCCAATCCAGGTCATTGTCCTCAAGCAGGACGGGGAGGATAACGGTGGCTCCATGTTTCCAGAGAGCGAACACGAGCCCGTGCGTATCCGGCTCCGACCCCGTCGACCAGTAGCAGGCCACGAGACCGGCCATCTGGACCCACGGCTGGTCGAGCAGCGTTTCGCGGATCTTGATGGAGTTTGCCCGCTGTTGTTCGGGGGAGAGGGAGGCACGTGCCGAGCTCAGCTCGCGACGCAGGTTCAGCTTGTCCACAGATACCTCCACTAGGGTCTACTCATGGCTGACTTCGACCCTGTGACGAAAGCCGTCGTGCCCGCCGCGGGTCTGGGCACCCGGTTCCTTCCGGCGACCAAGGCGACACCGAAGGAGATGTTGCCCATCGTCGACAAGCCCGCGATCCAGTATGTCGTCGAGGAGGCAGCCTCCGCTGGGCTCCTCGACGTCCTCATGGTCACCGGCAAGAATAAACGCTCCATCGAGGATCACTTCGACCGCGCGTTCGAGCTGGAGGAGGCCCTTGAGGCCAAGGGCGACGAGCACCGGTTGTCCCAGGTACGCGAGCCGGCCTCGCTGGCGACGCTCCACTACGTACGTCAGGGCGAGCCCAAGGGGCTCGGCCACGCGGTGCTCTGCGCCAAGCAGCACGTCGGCGGCCACCCCTTCGCCTGTCTGCTCGGCGACGACCTGATCGACTACCGCGATCCGCTGCTCAAGCGCATGATCGAGGTGCGTGACACGTTCGGGGGGAGCGTGATCGCGCTGATGGAGGTGCCCAAGGAGCAGGTCTCCCTGTACGGCGTCGCGACCATCGAGGCGACCGCCGACGACGACGTCGTACGCGTGACCGACCTGGTGGAGAAGCCGCCGGCCGACGAGGCGCCGTCCAACTGGGCGATCATCGGGCGCTACGTGATCGACCCCGCGGTGTTCGAGGTGCTGGAGAACACGCCGCCGGGGCGCGGGGGCGAGATCCAGCTCACCGACGCGCTGCGCACGCTCGCCGGACGCGGGTCCGGGGACGGCGGGCCTGTGCACGGGGTGCTGTTCAGAGGGCGCAGGTACGACACCGGCGACAAGTTGGACTATTTGCGGACGGTGGTGAAGTTCGCGGCGGGCCGGGAGGACCTGGCGCCCGATTTCGTGCCGTGGCTGCGGGAGTTCCTCGATGAAATCGGTTGACGAGCATCTGGCTGAGATCCTGGCCACTGTTCGTCCGCTGGCGCCGCTGGAGCTGGAGTTGGAGCAGGCGCTGGGGGCGACGCTGGCCGAGGAGGTTGTCTCGCCGGTGCCGCTGCCGCCGTTCGACAACTCGGCCATGGATGGCTATGCCGTACGGTCTGCCGATATTTCGGATGTTCCGGTTACGTTGCCGGTGACGGACGATGTGGCGGCCGGGTCCGAAGAGCTGCGGGCCGTGGGGCCCGGGCACGCCGTACGGATCATGACCGGTGCTCCCATGCCCGCCGGGGCCGATGCCGTGGTGCCGGTCGAGTGGACGGACGGGGGGACGGTCACCGTACAGATCTCCCGGCCGGTGAGCGCCGGCAACGCGATCCGGCTCGCGGGCGAGGACGTGCAGGCCGGCGAGGTCGTGCTCAAGCCGGGCACGGTGATCGGGCCCTCCCAGCTCGGGATCATCGCCGGGGTGGGGCGGCGGCGGGTCTGGGCGCGGCCCCGGCCCAGGGTCGTCGTCATCTCGACGGGCGCGGAGCTGGTCGAGCCGGGCGGTCCGCTGGCTCCCGGGCAGATCTGGGACTCCAACAGCTTCACGCTGACCGCCGCCGTGCGGGAGGCCGGAGGCGAGGGGTTCCGGGCGGGGTCCGTCGGGGACGATCCGCGCGTGCTCCTCGATCGGCTCGACACCCACCTGATGCGGGCCGATGCGATCATCACCAGCGGTGGTGTGTCCATGGGGGCGTACGAGCCGGTCAAGGAGGCTCTGTCCCCGCTGGGAACCGTCCGGTTCGAGAAGGTCGCGATGCAGCCGGGGATGCCGCAGGGGTTCGGCGTGCTGGGAGAGGACCAGGTGCCGATCTTCGCGCTGCCCGGCAACCCGGTGTCGTCCTATGTGTCTTTCATGCTGTTCGTACGTCCGGCGCTCGACAGGATGCGCGGGCTCCCCGCGGACATGCCGGAATCGGTGACCGCCCGCCTGACCAGGCCGGTGCGCTCGCCCGCCGGACGGCGGTCGTTCCTGCGCGGCGTGCTGGCCTCGGACGGCACGGTGTCGCCGGTGCACGGGCAGGGCTCGCATCAACTCGCCGCCCTGGCCTCGGCGAACGCGCTGATCGTGGTGGCGGAGGACGTGACCGAGATGCCCGAGGGGGCGACTGTCGAGGTGATCCGGCTGTGAGCGAATCGGGGCTGACCCATGTGGATGAGACCGGGGCCGCTCGAATGGTGGACGTCTCCGCCAAGGACGTGACGGCTCGCACCGCCACGGCGACCGGGCGGGTGCTGCTGTCGGGCGAGGTCGTGGAGCTGCTGCGGTCCGGCGAGGTGCCCAAGGGCGACGCGCTGGGCGTGGCGCGGATCGCGGGGATCATGGGGGCGAAGCGGACGCCCGACCTGATCCCGCTCTGCCATCCGATCGCGTTGCACGGGGTGAAGGTCACGCTGGACGTCGAGGACTGGGGCGTGGCGATCACCTGCCGGGTGAAGACGGCCGACCGCACCGGTGTGGAGATGGAGGCCCTGACGGCGGTCTCCGTGGCCGCGCTGGCGCTGATCGACATGGTCAAGGCGGTCGATCCGGCCGCGGTCATCACCGATGTCCGGGTGGAGGAGAAGCTGGGCGGCAAGACCGGCCGCTGGACCAGGGAGCCGGAATGATCCGCGCACTCGTGATCACGGTGTCGAACCGGGCGTCGGCCGGGGTTTATGCGGATAAATCCGGGCCGCTGCTCGTTGACCTGCTGCGCCGCGATGCGGGCTGCGAGGTCGTGGAGGGCCCCTTGGTGGTGCCCGACGGAGAGCCGGTCGAAGGAGCGCTCCGTGACGGGGTGGCGCAGGGGTTCGACGTCATCGTGACCACCGGGGGGACCGGGTTGACGCCTATGGACCTGACCCCGGAGATGACCGCCCGAGTAATTTCTCGGGAAATTCCCGGTATAGCCGAGGCCATTCGGCTGGCGAATCGGGAAAAGGTCCCGACCTCGATTCTGTCCAGAGGGCTGGCCGGCCAGGCGGGCGCTACCTTGATCGTTAATTTGCCCGGATCGTCGGGTGGCGTACGCGATGGCGTCGCCGTACTCGCGCCGATTCTTCAGCACGCGGTCGATCAGATCCGGGGAGGCGATCACCCGCGCTGATCGCGGTTCCCTGATGCGTGGCGACATCATGCCCGATGGGGGGATGATGAGTGGGTGGATCGACTTCGTGGCTGGCCGGTGACCCTGAACGAAGGTCCGGTAGGCCTCCGGCCGCTGCGGCTGAGCGACGTGCGCGTGTGGCGCGAGACCCGGCTGCGAAACGCCGACTGGCTACGCCCCTGGGAGCCCAGCAATCCCGAGACGCCGCTGTTCAGGACCGGGCTCGGCCCGTACGTCTCCATGGTCGGCACCCTGCGCCGCGAGGCCCGGCAGGGCCTGGCGATGCCGTGGGTGATCACGTACGGAGGGCGCTTCGCGGGGCAGCTGACCGTGGGCGCGATCGTGTGGGGCGCCGCCCGTTCCGCCCAGGTCGGCTACTGGATCGACGGCGCGCTCGCCGGGAAGGGGATCACCCCCACCGCCCTCGCCATGGCCGTTGACCATTGCTTCTTCACCACGGGGCTGCACCGGCTGGAAGCGAACATCCGTCCCGAGAATCAAGCCAGCCGACGGGTGGTTGAGAAGCTCGGATTCCGGGAAGAAGGCATTCGGCGGCGCCAACTCCACATCGACGGGGCCTGGCGCGACCACATTTGCTACGCGTTGACCGCTGAGGACATTCCTGGCGGCCTGCTCGTGCAGTGGCGTCGCGCGCGTGAGTCAGCTGCTCACGGGGGGCCTTCCGTCGAAGAGGTTTGACGATCTCGCGACACACCGCACCGAATGCTCGTCAATTAGTGACACGCGGTCTTACGGTGCGTGACGTGAGCACATTGAAGGCGCGACGAGCACACTCGCGTCTTTGTGCTGCCCGGAGGTGCCCATGAGCAGCGCCTTCCTCTATCTGGTCATCGTCGTGATGTGGCTTTGCGTCCTGATCCCGATGTGGCTGCGCAAGGACAAGACGAACCTGGCCGAGCTGGCCGAGCTGGAAGAGCACTACACCGGCGAACACCAGCTTCCCGATCTCGACAACCTGGACCCATCGGACGCGGACGAGGACGACGGGTCGTCTCCTGCCGAGGTCGAGAAGGTCGATGTGCGCCAGTTCCGGCTCCGGCGCCGCGCCATCATCGTGGCCCGCCGGCGGCGGCTGCTGTTCTTCACCACGCTGCTGGTGCTGGCCTCTGTCGTGACGGCCGCGGTCAAGATGATCCCGTGGTGGGGAGTGGCTCCCTCGGTCGTCATCATGTTCGCGTACATGGCGTTCCTCCGCATCGCCGTACAAGTCGATAGGGAACGTCGCGAACGGGGCCGTCAGGCGCGCGCTGAGCGCCTGCGGCGCGTACGTGAGCGGCGGCGGGCCGCGGAGGAGGCCGCCCAGGCTGAGGTCATCGATCTCGCGGCGCTGCAGGCGGACGTTCTGTTCGATCAGTACGCCGAACCGCCCAAGCGGGCGGTGGGCGACTGAAACGGTGGCGCGAGGACCCCTCAGAGTTTGCTAATCTGGTCGAGTCCTTGGGGATGTAGCGCAGTCCGGTAGCGCACTTCGTTCGCATCGAAGGGGTCAGGGGTTCGAATCCCCTCATCTCCACCAGGAAGATGCAGGTGAGAAGGGTCTTTGGAGTAATCCAGAGGCCCTTTTCTCATGTCTGGAAGTCGATGGGAGCCAATCGGGGAGCCATCTCAGTCGGACTCTCAACCCGTGGGCTTCTCGCCGAAGATGGTGTTCATGGTCTGGGCACCCTTGGTGATCACCGGCCTGAGCTGGTGCCGGTAGACCGCTTCCGTGACGCTGGTGCCCGCGTGCCCGACGAGATCGGCGATGGTCTCGATCGGTACGCCCTGGTCACTCATGATCGAGACGAACGAGTGACGTAGTTCGCGGGGACTCCAGGCGGTTCCGAGTCCCGCTCGTTTGGTGATCTTGCGGAATGCCCGTCGTACGTTCGAGGCGTTCAACGGGGTGCCGACGCTCGTGCAGAACACCAGTTGATGATCTTGCCAAGCCTCGCCGGCCTTGAGCTTGAGCACGGCTTGGCGGGTGTGGTGTTGCCGGAGCGCCTGCGCCGCGAGCTTGGGCAGTTCGAGCGTGCGGCGTGACTTGCGGGTCTTGGTGTCCCCTCCTTCTCGATCGGCACGCCATACGTAGATGGCGAACTTCCTGTGTTTGAAACCCACCTCCGTCACCGGATGCCAGGTCTTGAGGCTCGGTATCCAGGCGACGACGTGATCCCAGCGCAGCGCCCGTGCCTCCTCGGTGCGGACTCCCGTGGTGAGGCTGATCACCACGTAGGCGTGGAGTTCGGAGACCTCGGCGGCCTTGAGCACGGCCTCTGCCTGTTGCCGCGTGAGCGCCTTGCTGGGGCGTCCATCCGTACCGGTGGGTGTGGTGACCAGCGCGGCAACGTTCCTGAGGACCATGTCGCGTGCCTGAGCTTGTCGGATGGCTCTCTTGAGCACGCTGTGGATCTCTCGGAGCGTGGTGGTGGCCAGCTTGCTGGCGAGCTGGTCAAGCCACTCATCCACGTGGTCGGCACGTAGGTGCTGGAGTTTGATCTTCCCCAGTCCTGGGATGACGTGCGTCTCGGCGAGGATGCGTAGCTTGGTGACAGTGTTCTCGGACCGGCCCTTGAGACCCTTGCTGAGCCAGTCATTGACGGCATCGCGCACGGTGTAGGTCTCCGATGCGGTGACGCCCGCCTCAAGGGCCTTAACTGCCTTGATCAGCTTGTCCTTGACCAGGGTCTTGGTCTTGGCCTTGCGCTTGAGGCGTTGGCGTTTGCCGTCGGGGCCGAACCCGAGGGAGATGGCTCCGGTGTAGCCGTCCCCCTCGGGATAGATGGTCGCTTCGTACTTGCCGATCAGGATCTTGGCCAAGGGATCACCCCTTCTCGTGACGGTTGAGGTACTCCTCGATCGCCTTCCTGATCACCCACGACACATCTCGTTCCTGCGACTCGGCGTACCTGCGGAGACGGTCCTTCAGTTCCGTGTCCACCCGTACGGGAGGCAGGGTCGTTCGGTCGCTCGTCATTGACGGCTTCCTTTCGTGTCATGCAGTTATCAAGAGGCGCCGGCCGGACTTGCGCATCCGGCCTATAGAGAACGGTGTAGCACAGCGTTCTACGCCTCGTCCATCGGTTCCAGCGAGGAAATGAAGTCGGCAAGGTGTTGGTCGGTGATCCGGCGAAGCTTGCCGATCTTGATGCTCTTGAGCTGCTGGGTGCGGAGCAGGTAGTAGACCTTGTCGCGTCCGATGCTCAGCATCTCTGCGACCTGTTCGACGGTGTATGCCTGCATGTGCATCCCCCCTCTCGGTTGGTCGTGGGCGGCTCTCTTCCTTCGCGGGGTTCGCGTGTTTCTGGTTACGGACTGTGATGGTCCGTCCGTTCGTCCGTCCGTGTCTGTCACGCCCTATACACGCGCAGACGCGCGGACGGACGCGGACAACGGACGCGGACGATTACGGATCGTGTATCTCGGGGAGGGCGCGCCAGCGTCCCCGCGCGACCTGTTCGACCTGGCGCGCATGGCCTAGTTCTTGGAGGCGTTGGTAGACCCAGGTGCGACGCATGCCGGTTGCACGTATGAGATCACCGACGCTTGTCCCGTCGTCGGGAGCCTGCCTCAGCGCGGTTGTCAGGGCCTCCTCGGCTTCCCGTACGGCGTTGTCGCGGGCGTGCCGAGGTGACGGTCGGACGGCGGGTTGTGGCGGCGGGGCGGGCGTCTCAGTCGCGCGTTGCAGGGCTTGGGTCGATACCTCGTCGAGGGACGGGCGGTGTTCGGCGTGCCGTTCGGCGGTTGCCTGTACGCCCTCGTCGTCGAGGAGGTAGGTGCGGGCGCGGCGGGGGATGTCGTGTTCTGGGGAGCTGATCAGGAACTTGCCGGGGGCGTCCAGCTTGTGGGGGTGCCAGCCGGCTTTGACCATGCCCTGTCCCAGGATGAGATCTCCGTCGCGGGGTTCCCGGACGCGGAAGCACAGCCGGACATCCATCTGAGAGCGGACCGCGCTCTTGCCCATGGCGTCCTTGGAGGGGCGTTGGGTGGCGGCGATCAGGTTGACGGCTGGGGCGCGGCCACGTCGGGCGATCGAGTCGGCGTAGTCGATGGCTCGTGGTGCCTCGCCGGCGAGTTCGGCGTACTCGTCGATGACGATGATCAGCGCGGGCCTGTCGGGTGACGGCTCCCAGACGCGTTCGCCACGTTTGGTGAGGTCGTCGGCCCATCCGTCGAGGATGACCACGGCATCGGCCAGCAGGTTCTCTGCCTCTTGCGGGGTAGTGGCCAGGCGATCGATGCACGATGCCCAGGGCATCAGCTCCATGCCGCGCTTGAGGTCGACCGCCCACAAGATGACGTCTTGGCAGGCGGACAGGTCTCCGAGAAGCACGTTCACACCGCCTGACTTGCCTGCCCCCGACATGCCGGCGAACAGCCCATGTCGCCGCAGCAGGGGGACGCGGACGGGTGCGCCGTCTTCGAACAGGCCCAGCTTGGCGGGCTGGGTGATCGAGGTGATGGAGGGGCCCGGCCAGGCGATGGCGTCGGCGTGGGGGTCGGTTTCGATGACCCGTACGTCGGCTCGGTTGGCTTGCTTGGTGGCCACCGGTTGGACGCGGATGCCGCCGCGTGTGGTGCCGAGCGCCGATTCCAGGCGGGGGACGGCGCTGATGGCGTCTTCTACGGTCTGGCCGAGTCCTAGCCCGAGGCGGAAGCGGTAGCCCCACAGGTCCACGATCGCTGACTGGACGCGTGATCCAGTCAGGCCGGCCGCTTTGGCGATGTCGGGCCAGGCAGCCAGCGCCCGCTCGACGCGGACCCGGGCACGTCGCCGGCGGTGCGCCCACCACGGAACGGCCAGCAGCACCCCGCCGATCAGCAGGATCGCCGGTAGCGGCGGCGTGAAGGGGCCGATGCGGGAGGCGGCGGTCAGCCACCCGCCCACAAACGCCGTCGTGATCGCCGCATAGCCGCGTTCGACCGGGCGGGTCAGGTTGCCCCACCGCCCCCACACGAGCAGCACCAGTGCCACGGCGGCGGCTAGCAGGGGGACGATGGGCCACCAGGTCGGGTACCAGGTGTGCAGGGTCACCCCCACCGCCACGGTGACCAACGCGGCGGTGAGGGGGGCGAGTTCGGATCGGTAGCGCCAGATGGCGCGGGCGATGCCGGCGATGACCAGTGGCGCGAATTCGAGGTCGTCGGTGATCAGGCCGATGGGTTCGACGCCGTAGCGGCGCATGCGGCGGGCGTTGCGCCGCATCTGGTAGCGCGAGGCGCGATGACGGTTCACCGGCCACCACCCGCCGTGCGTCGGGTGTCGGTGCGGTGCTGGGCGTGCAGCTCGTCGCGCACGTAGAACAGGGGATCGTGTTCGCCCTCGTCGTGGGCGGCGAGGGTGGCGCGGATGGCGGCGATCAGGTTGGCGCGCTGGTAGCGGGCGGTGGCCAGCTCGGCGCGGAGGCGGTCGATATCGGTGATCAGGGCGGGGGTGTCAGCCAGGGCGTCGAAGATATGGCGCCACAGATGGTCGAGGGCGGGGGCGGACTTGGCGAATGCCGTCAGCAGTTCGGCGGCGGTGGTGTTGCGGGTGGCAGCTCCTTGCAGGTCAGCGTGTGGGTAGGGGTGGCGTTGGGTCATTAAGCATCACCTTCTTCGGTTGGCGGGCAGTTCATGGGCCGGTGATCCAGCTCAGGGCGGCGCGTATAGCGGCGCGGATGTCGGGTGCGAGCGTGGTGGCGGCCAGCAGGAAACCGAACAGCAGGCAGAGCAGCGCGTGCCACCAGCGCAGGCCCAGATAGCGCCAGGCGATGAGCACCACCGCACCGACCACGAGCACCAGCGGGACAGTTACCGTCATGAGGGCTTCACCTCCTCTCTCGGGATCTCGCGGGGGACTGGGGGCGGTGCTAGATGCCGTCGTGGCGGGACTTGCGGCGGCACCAGCGCCAGCGGGCGCGGCACTTGCGGCAGCGCAGGGTTCCGGGCGTGGCGGCTCCGCACAGGCATCGGCCAGGCTGCAATGGGAGGGCTCGCATCAGGGGTTCACCTCCTCCCGGGACAGGCGGCCGGCGGGCAGTGGTGAGCGTGGGTGCCCAGGAGGCGGCGGCTCAGGACTCCGGTGGGGGCGTGGCGGCGGTCCTCGACACGGATCACGGTGACCAGCACCGCGAACAGCGTCAGCGTGCCGACGGACAGGGCCAGGCCCAGGAACACGACGAACAGTCCGAGGTCCATCGCTCACACCCCCTCGATCTCGTCGAGGGTGATCGCGTCGCGGTAGGAGTCCAAGGCTTGGATACGTGCCATGGCCGCGTGCGTGACGTGGAGAGCTTCGTAACAGACCGCACCGAACGTCGCACAGGCGACGTGATGTCCGCCCTGGATCGTGGGCGCGACGCCCAACAGCGCGGCCACCCGCCCGACTTCGGCGATCGCCTCCGCCTCCGTGGTGGCGTCGGTGTCGTAGAGCGTGTGGACCGACACCCGCACCGTTCCGTACCTGGGAACGGGCACCTGCGAGTGACTTTCCAGGAAAGCGGCGAGCGTGCGCAGTCCCGCGATCACGTCGCGGCGCTGGTGACGCTGAGCTGGGCTCATCTAGATCACTTCCCTTCCGTTTCCGGTGACCTACGAGGCGAAGGTAGGTTTCAGGGAAGGGGGAACCCATCGCGCGATGTGATCGTCTAGTGAGATCAAAAACATCCGGCGATGAGATGGATCAGATCCCGCTGTGAGATAAACCCCAGCTCACGACGCCAGACGCAAAGGGACCCCCGACAGAGCCCTTGGGAACTGGCACTCTTTCGAGCGCAGAGGGCTCTGCCGGGGGCGTTGACGCGACGATGCGGGACGCGGTGGCACAGGTGTGAGCGAGCCACGATCAACCGCACCGTCGCACGTCAGGGCGGCGGCAGAGCGGCATTCTCGGCAAGCGCCGACCGTGCGGCTTCCGCTTCGGTCCAGGCCCGGACTCGCGTACAGATACGAGAATCCAAGTACAGGTGATACAGCGAGGCGGCGGTGTAACCCTGACGGCAGTCATCGATATTCAGATCGAAAAGGTCGAGGAACGCGGCCTTCGAAAGCGGGCTGCACCATGCGTGACTCTTCCCCAGCTCGGACGCTTCATCGGCCACCGGATGGGCTCGGCTCCACTTGCTCTGTCCCATCTCGATCACGACCCGTCCAGCACGCCGCGAAGATCCCTGTACCGGGCGGCGATACGTCGCGCAGCCCTCTTCGGGTCGGTCGTGGAATGCCAGGCGTAGATGGCGCGGGCGCGGCGGTCATTCCAGCCGGCCAGCCACCAGAAGAGATCACCGTTGGTCCATACGAGCAGGCCACGCCAGACCGACACCACAGCCAGCCCATAGCCGTCGTGCACATCGGTTGTGATCCCGTGCACGGCCAGCTCCCGCTGTAGCTGATCGGCCACGGCGACGATGGGGTTGAGGCGATACGCCTCGTGCTCCCCGGTCATGCTCTGGCCCTCCCGCAACTCCGCTTTCCGAGCAAAGAACAGGCGGAAGCCAGACAAATGCGGATCGTCGGCTCTGCCTCAGATCAGCCCTGACCTGCGCCACGAACTGATGTGAGGTTTCCAAGTAGACCGGTTCCGCAGAATCTCACCGTGATATCTCACGGTGTGATGGACTTGAAGAGCTCCACTTCTCTCGAAAGGCTGCGCTACCAGGGAAACGGAACGCCGCCATGACTATGGATCAAGAGCGGGCACGACAAGTTCTTGAGACTGTTTTCGCACGTCAAGACGTGGAAGACGCGTGCAAACGCCGTGATCTGGGCGGGTTAATCCGCATCCTCACCAAGTACGGCATCACCCAAGGCCAGATCGCCCATCTCACCGGGAGGCCCCAGGGCCGCATCAGCGAGTACAAGAGCGGCAAGCGCATCCCGACCGCAAAGCATACATTTGAGGCGTTCGCTGATGGTTTGGGCATGCCTGCCCACTTGCGTCGCCATTTGGGACTGTCGTCCTCTGGCGGCAGGGCCGGTGCACAGGTCGTCAGTGATGGGGTCCAGATCCCCACAGACACTTTCGACTTGCAGCTCTTCGCTGAAGCGATCGGGAAAAGGGGCGAGCCGTTGAAACGCCGCGAACTGCTAGCCATGGTCGCACAACTCGGTGCCCAGTCAGCTCTAGCTCAAAGTGAGGCATGGGAGAAGGTCGCATTCGCCCTGTCCAGGCCGAGCGCACTTGACGAAGCGGTAGTGCGGGAGTTGGAGGCCAGATCCGCCGGCTTCCATCGTCTCGAAGAAATGCTCCCCGCACATACGATTTTCAAAGGGCTTGCAGCCCACCTGAACGAGGTCGGCACCATCCTGAACGGCACAGCGACCGATCCCAAAGACGAGCTTCGCCAACGCTTGATCGTCGTAGCGGGAGAAAGCAGCGTACTGGCCGGCTGGATCGCAACAGATCTAGGAAACGTATCTGCAGCCCGGAACTTCTACGACACTGCAGAGAAAGCCTCCAAGGAGGCTAACGACCCGGCTATCATCGCGTGCGCGTTTGGATACAGGAGCTACATACCAAGCGGCAAAGGAAACCATGGGCGGGCGCGCGCCCTCCTGTCCACCGCGCTACAGCACCTGCCCAGGGAGACATCGCCTGGAACCACATCGTGGTTGGCCGCAAGACACGCGGAAGAGAGCGCCGCACTAGGAGAAAAGGAAGCAGCCCTTCAATCGTGGGCTCATGCCAACGAGGCGTTCAATATCGCGGATCCAGAAGAAGATCGCGTATGGACAAGATTCCTAGACCGAGACCGCTTCGACTCCTTCCAGATCTCCACCTATGCCCAAATCGGCCGACTGGACGAAGCCGAGCACGTAGCCCGTGCCGTCATAGCACGCTTGCCCGAGGTGGAACGAAAGCGCGCAGGCATCATTCTTGGCGACATCGCCACAGCCCATCTCGTGCACGGCTCGGTGAGCGAAGCTGTCAAAGCAGCCAGGGAGGGTCTCGCGATCATTCGTGAAACGGAGTCCGGCATCTGGCTGCCGCGATTTATTGTCCTAGCGGAATCGCTCAGGCGCTGGCAGACTCAACCACCAGTCCGCGCGTTCCTCGAAGAATTGGCTGTCACGAAGCGTCAATTCTCTGCGTCTCCTCGCTAATCCAATCCAGGTAATCGCCGCTTCCTGCGATAATTTCAGTTGCGATGATTTCTGGCGTCTCGTAACTGTGATTGATCTTGATGTGGCTCTCAAGCGCGGAGAGCAAAGCATGTGTGGTTTTTATGACTAACTGCCATTCCTGCTCGTCACGCAAAGAACCTCGCCACCAGTACAGGGACCGAATCGGCCCGACGATCTGCACTCCAGCGGCCAGGCGCTGCGAGGTGATGCTACGTGCCAGAGCAGCGCCTTCGTCTGCACTTGGCACAGTGGTCATGACCTGGACGTAACCCTTCACAACCCAGTTCCCCTTGAGCCGAAGGTGGTAATCACTTAGGCCCCACAGTAGAGCCATCGGCAGACTGGAGTGGCCGCTAGAGTCGCCGACCCTCTATGCCCAGACCGTTCCGCTCGGGATAACACGACGGCATACGAGCAGGGTCGGGGGAACAGTCAGGGATATATGATACCTCCTGACCGTTTGAACCGCGCTTGTCTCCTAATAGCGTCAGCAGCAGGGAGCTTGTTTGTTCGGACTCGCTCGCACTCGCCTCCGTGTGGGGAGCCAATAGGCTGGGTATCAGTCAAGTTCGTTAAGATCATATTCCGGCCCAAAGTCCGGACGTCCCGGCTCGAAGCCGTAATCCTGCAGGCTGATCTTATGCGCTGCTCTTCTAAAAGCTTCGGCCCAACGCGCCTGATCCTCTTCAGAAACTTCAGGTTGAGGAACTGTTTCGTTAGGCGACCGTGCTTCCTGGCGCCTCCTTTGGACCACTTTGCTCCCTCCACTGTTTCTCGCTGAAACGTAAACTATTCCCTCACGCTGATACTTGAAACTTGGGAAAGATTCTATCTCTTTATTGCTCGCTTAACTCCGACAACTTCCTCTCCGACCTGCTGCGCGGCTTTCGTTAACAAACTTCAAAGTAAACTTCCACTGAGTCAAGAGGCTACAAACCAGCGCCCTCAACCGGTTGTATGTGATCTCAGGGAAGCTTTGTAGATGTCGTTCTGCGTAGAATCAACAACGTTTATGGTGGGGCTTTAGGGGAACGAGCTGTGCAAGGCTATAACTCGAGAATTGGGAAGTGGCATGGAAGACCTTATAGACTTGACGGAAGATGAGGAAACGCTGAAGACGATGCTTTTCTTTCTTCTTGACAATCCGCATAAGTGGCGCCAGCGCTCAGTTGAGCGAATAAAGCTTTCTAGTGCCGCATGGTCTGAGCGAGAACGCATCACCGAGGTGTTGCCGCTCCTGAGTATTCCGGAGATAGCCGGGATATTGGGAGATCGTGCAATGTCAGGAGAGGAGAAGTCGATACGGCTGATTCTTCCTGTCACACTTCTCCCTAGGGTCCCCGTGATTGATCTTTCGATCGCAGTCGCAGACATACCTGTTCACCGCATTCCAGGCGTCAAATCCGGAAAGCTACAGGCCGACTACATTTTGCATCTCATCTCTGAAGCTGGCGTAGCAACAAGCTTGAAACCAGGTCAACCTTATGACGACGCAGAGGCGGAGGCGCAGCTAGAAAAGCTGCAGAAGTTCTTGGCAGAAATGTTTGGCCTTGCTCCGGGCCCATGGAGAAAGTTTCTCTATAATACCGGCAAATATGGCCGACAGCGCACTAAGAGGTATTGGCATTGGTTCAAGCATCTTTGCGCAGAGGTTTGGATGGTCGAGAATAGAGAGTATAGATATCTTAAGGGTGGCTTGAAGGCAAGCAATCTTCACTCTTATCTGACATACAAAACTTATGATAAATGGAATGAGGTGGTAGAAAAACTTCGCAAACTGGTAAGAAGTGAAGTGCCGCCATACTTTGGAAGCGTGTCCGAGAATCCCTTGATCGCTCTACCAGAGTATTTCGATAATGCGGGCAAAGTCATTGCGGACGACGTGGTGGCAGCTGGTCAGAGCGGAGGCGGTGAGGTCCTCAGAGGTGAGGTCTACCAGCTGCTTGACAATCTTCACCAGGTGCTAGACGCGGCTGCCAAAAAGGCTCCAAAAAAAGAGCTAACTCCCGGGTTCGGAAAGAAGGTTTGCGAAAAATGGCGCCGCTTTAGGCGGAGGCTGAAATTTCTTCAAGCACCTGCAGACGTTGACGATTCAGTTCTCAACACGCCCGACGAGGAAGGGGTGGCAGCACAAAGACTGGTTGCCACCTATGCAGGATATGGGCGACGTTGGGAGCTCTTGGTGGACTGTGTTGTTCCGCTGAACAAAGCGTTCACAATCAAAATGTCGGATCGGCGCGCGATCTACTTTGAACATCCACGCAAGGGCGGACGCGAATTCGATAGACCGTTGCTCAGTTCGAAGGCGTGGCAGTGGGTTGTGTTCAAAGACGCCGTATCTAACCATGTGTATATCCGAGTCACTGACACCAACGTTGAGCTAGGGAAATGCAAGGTACGCAGCGAAAGTGGTAAACTAAAAGAGCGCATAACGGTCGACCAACTGTCTAATACGGCAGAGACGTTTACAACGCTTTGTGGAAATAAGAGACGGGTCGATCGGATATGGATAAAGTGCCCACTTCGACCCGCTCATTTTGTTCGCAGCGCTCATCTGCTGATTCTAGGTGGCACACTGGCGGCTCTGGCTACCCTTCTATGGATTTCGGTTGCATCGTGGTCGTGGTGGCCAATATGGCATCATAATATTCGTGCGCAAGTCATGACCGTACTTCTAGTTCCAACAACATTCGCTGTATCGCTTATTCTTGTTCGAGAATCATCAACACTGAGTGGCCAGTCCACAAGGAGAGGAAAAACTATCCTTAGTTTGCTTTTTGCTGCCTTGTGGATACTGGCATTCGGCCTTATTGCATTTGGCCATGTTAAGTTGTTTGAGCCGTAATGAGGTCTGCTCAATGGCAGCTTCTGCGAGGGTGGTCCAGACACCCCGCCGTGGACCGGTCGGTTCCGCTACCGACGACGAAGGTGGTCGGGTAAGCAGGCCCACCGCCGACGGATGGCGGTGGGCCTGCTTACCCGAGCTCGCCGTGCTCGACCTTGTACGGCACACGCTGCCACACGTGCATGCTGATGGCGCAAATCTCGGTCGCGTCGCGGAAGCAGGAAAGGGTATAGCAGGTTCTCCAGGGCGTCACCGCTGGGGTCAGGTATGGCGAGCGCTGGCACCTCGACGACGATCCGCCACTCGTCGGGACCGCATTGAGCCAGGACGGTGCCCGGTAGCCACGGCCACAAGTCGCGGTCATCGTTTTGGTCATCGCGTAGGGGATACCTGACGAGGACGGGAGTGTCCTCGGGGAAACGTCCGTCATTGTCGTCAGGGGGGGTACTGGATCATGGGAGTTCCTCTCCCACTCCGGGGGAGCCGCGGGAGCCAATTTTGGGAGCCACCGCCTTGCGGCTCCCTCAGACTGCCCGCGTCCTCCCCGGAGCGTTCTGTAAGGTGAGAGGCGCCCGATCGACTCAGATCGACATGATCAGACTTGCCTGTCTTCCTTCGCATCGAAGGGGTCAGGGGTTCGAATCCCCTCATCTCCACCAGGAAGATGCAAGTGAGAAGGGCCTTCGGAGTAATCCGGGGGCCCTTCTCTCATGTCTGGGAGCCATCTCGTCGGATTTTCTGCGGCGGTTCCGAGGCCCGGTCGCTTGGTGATCTTGCGGAATGCCGGCCCGCACGTTCGAGGCGTTCGGTGGGGTGCCGGCGCCCGTGCTGAGGACCAGGTGGTGATCTTGGCCGGTGTGGTGTTGCCGGAGTGCCTCAGCGTACGAAGTGGCTTGGGGTCCCCGGTCCGCAAGGCCAGACGCATACCGCGGACGGGTGATCGGACTCCCCATCGAGGTTGCAGGGCAAGTGTCGTCAAGCCTGCCCGAAGTCGGTGCAGTGTGCGATCGTCGCATCGTCCGCCGCTATCGCGTGATGTGCCTCCGCCTGCCGGACACGGCGAATGATCTCGTCTGGTCCGCTCGACGCCAGGACGGCCATGACCCCTGGCCAGTCGGTGAGCCCGAACCGGTCCACGATGCCGCTGGCGCCATTGCTGAGGAGCACGACGCCGGCATCGGTCAGCTCGGAGATCGGGCAACTGCCGGTGATGGCCTCGTCCGCCGCCCGCGGGTCGTCCTTGGCCACCCAGAAGCCGCCCGGTTGGTTCAGGTTCGAGCGTAGGTCGCCGAGGATCCGGTGGTACTCGTCGCTGCCTTTGGCGGCGGTCTCCAGCGCGGGCTCGTACGAGCGGCTGATCACGACCTCCCGGGGATCGGAGACGACGAGCGGCGCGCTGTCTGCTTTGTCGAGCACGACGTACGCGTCGCCGAGCACCAGGTACTCGACGAGGCCATTGGACAGGCGCAGGATGGCTACCGCCGCCGACGGGCTTATGCGGTCGGCGACGTCGCAGGTGTCCCGATGATCGTCCGTCACCTGCTCGATGGCATCGGCGAGCACTGCCGGAAGGTCGCGGTCCTGTGCGAGTGACAGGAGACCGAGGAGACTGCCTCCTAAGCGGTTGGCATACCAGGCCACGCCGTGCCGGCAGATCGATTCCGTGCCGGGGATGCCGGCACCGTCGACCAACAAGGCCGCCGTCGGCAAGGCCCCGGTGAAGTCCTCGTTCGCGCGGTCGGCCCGCCCCGCGGCAGCGCTCGCCATGGCTACCCGCATGTCCTACCGCCGCCCTCCCGCCGATCAGAGCGTCCACCGTAACAATCGCCGGCCCGCTGAAAGGTACACATCTGCTGCCGGGGAAGCTCGTCGTCCCTGCGGGTCCGTGGAGCGGCGAGCCCGTGTGCTGGGCTCCAGCCGGCCCGCGTCCGCCGGGTGACGGACCACGGATTGCGACGCTCTTCTCCGTTTTCCACCATCCCTTGCCGAATGACGAGAAGATCACGCGCATGCGCTTACGCCGTCACCGCCTCCCCTCAGGAGCAGCCCTGTGACCACGACACCGATCGACCTCGAGGTCGGCGCCATCATCGATGCCTACCGGACCTGCGAGTTCGCCACCCTCGGGGCTGACGGCACCCCGCTGACCTGGCCCACTGCGGCCTGGCGCCGGGCAGACGGCACGCTGCTCGTCACCACCAGCCTGGCCTTCGCGCAGAAGGCGCTCAACGTCCGCCGGGACGGACGCGTCGCACTGCTCTTCTCCGACCCCACCGGCAGCGGCCGCGCCGACGCGCCTCAGGTCTTCGTCAGCGGAACCGCGACCTGCCCCGATGAGATCCGGACCGGGCCGGACGAGGCGGCCGATTACTGGCGTACGCTCTTCGAACGGCAGCCGCACAGCCGAAGCTACGTCCGGGCTCCCGGCCGGTGGTTCATGGACTGGTACTACCTGCGGCTCTTCATCACCGTGACACCGACCCGGGTCGAGGTACGGCCACCGCTCGCCGAGTTGACCGCCGCCGAGCAGCCCGCGGCACCAGCCGGCACGGACCTGCCCGGCGCTGACCTGATCGCCCGCTTCCCGAGCGCGGTCCTCGGCGCCCGGGACGACTCCGGAGCACCGCTGCTGGTGCGGACGCGGCCAAAGGCCACCACCGACGGCTTCACCATTGCGACGGACGCCGCCGATGACATCGTGCCGGGCACGGCCAGCCTGCTCGTGCACCGGCACGACGAACGACTCAACGCCATGCACAATGCACTGATCCGCGGCGAACTTCACGCCGACGGCGACCAATGGACGATGGTCCCGCGGAAAGTGATCGAGCCGGCCGGATCCGGCCGCATCAGCGACGCGCTCCACACCCTGCGCAACGCCCGCCGCTCCACACTCCGCTACCTGGAGCGGCGCGGCCTGCCCCGGCCCCGGGTTCAGTGGGACCAGTTCCAGTTGCTCGCCACATCCAGCAACGACGCATAACGCCGACTGGGCAGGACGGCAGGGTCACCGGACCTGCAGTCCGCAGCCCTCACCGGGCGCCGGTGAGGAGCCGACGAAACGCCGGATTCAGGTCGGCGCGACGGTGTCGCAGGGCTCGAGTGCCTGCGATGAGGACGACGGAGACGGCGCGGCGGCGGGTGACCGGCGCGAGAGCAGGTATCCCGTCAGCGCGGCGAGCAGGCCGGCCAGACCGGCCGCCGCGAAGCCGCCCGCCGGCACGGACGCGTCGATCGCCACTCCCACGACCGGGGAGCCGAGCGCGAACCCCGCGCTCGCCGCCGAGGACTGCAGGCCGGTCGCCTCACCTCGTACACCGGCCGGCGTCAGTCGGCTCACCGCGTCGGAGACCGTGGAAAGGGTCGGTGCGGTGAGCAGCCCGGCGCCGATGACGGCCACGCACAGCCAAGGCCAGTCATGGGCGAGTCCGGCCGGAATCGTCACCAGCCCGAGCAGGCTGAGCAGCAGCCAGGTGGGCATCGGCCGGGGCAGCGCTCCGTACACCAGACCGCCCATGACGGACGACACCCCGAGCACGGCGATGACCACGGCCGCCCACGAGACCTGGCCGGCTTCTCGAAGAGTGGCGACGATGGCCAGGTCGACGCCGCTGAGCAGCATCGCGACGCCGAACCCCATCGTCAGAACAGCGACCATGCGCGCTCCCAGCCACTCCCGGCGCCGGGGCCGGCCCGCTGCCTCGCCGTCCACCTCGTCCCCGGCCCGCAGCGGCGGGTTGAGCAGGGCGATCCCTGCCCCGCCGGCGACGATCGCGGCGCCCACTCCCCATGCCACCACGCCGGGGGACGCCGTCGCCGCGCACAGGATGACCACCGCCGGCCCCACCATGTACGACAGCTCGCCCGCCACCGACTCCAGCGCGAACGCTGCCCGCCGCTGCCCTGCCGTCGTCATCGCGGCGATCGCCTGCCTGGTAACCGATTGGACCGGCACCATCAGCAGACCGGCGGCGAAGGAGGCGCCCAGCAAGATCACGTACGGCAGCACGGGCACGGTCAGCCAGAACACGAGCTGCGGCACAACCGTGGCCAGCAGCACGGTCCGCAGGCCCCGCCGGTCGATCATCCGCCCCAGCAGCGGCCCGCCCAGCGCGACACCGGCGGTGAGCGCCGCCACCACGGCTCCCGCCGCCGCGTAACTCATGTCGAGGGCAACGACGACGTACATCGTCAACGCCATCGCGTCCGCCGTGATCGCGGTACGCGCGAGCAGCGAGATGCCAAGCAGCGGCGTCATCCCCGGCACTGCGAGCACCTGGCGAAATCTGGTCACCGTTTTGACGCTAGATCACCCGTTGTGCCATAGGAAGTCGTGAATTCATTGGAACCGACATAATGAACGCTTATGGCACGTGATCTCGAGACCGCACTGCTGCGATCGTTCGTCACCGCCGTACGAGCGGGCAGCATCAGCCGTGCGGCGGCGGCGCTCGGCCGCACCCAGCCCGCGCTCAGCCAGCAGTTGCGCAAGCTCGAGAGGGATGTCGGCAGCCCGCTGCTGCACCGGGCGCCGTCCGGCGTCTCGCTGACCCGGGCGGGTGAGGAACTGCTGCCCTACGCCGAGCGCATTCTCGCGCTGTCGGCACAGGCACTCGCCGAAACGGGACGTACGCTCACCGGGCATTGCGGGGTGGGACTCCTCGAAGATCTCGCCGCTTCCCGCCTTCCTCAGGCACTCGCCGACCTCGCACGGCTGCACCCCGACGCGACACTGGAGGTCCTCAGCCTCTCCAACGCGGCGATGCGGGAGGCCTATGACACGGGCCGTGTCCAACTCGTGCTCGACGAGGCCGCGGTTCTTCCCTGGCCGCCGCGCTGGACGGTGCGTCTCCCGCTGGTCTGGGCGGTCGGGCAAGGTGTCGCCACCGACGCCGATCCGCTGCCGGTGGTGCTGTTCTCGAACGCGTGCGCCTGGCGAACGTCCGTGCTGGAAACGATGGAAGGCACAGGGCGCCGCTGGCGGGTGGCGTTCGAGAGCAACAGTCTCGCCGGAGTACTCGCCGCGCTACGGGCCGGGCTCGGAGTCGCGGCACTCCTGCCCGCCAACCTCGAGCCGGCCATGGCCTGCCACGACGCGGCCGCGTTGCCTGCTCTGCCGGACGTCGAACTCGGCCTTGCCCGCCACCCCGG
Source organism: Nonomuraea sp. NPDC003707 (assembly GCF_053587055.1). Lineage (NCBI taxonomy): Bacteria > Bacillati > Actinomycetota > Actinomycetes > Streptosporangiales > Streptosporangiaceae > Nonomuraea > Nonomuraea sp. NPDC003707. The sequence continues at coordinate 288,889 of NZ_JBSFNK010000004.1, forward strand.
TACCGAAGGTGATGCGCTGATCGACGCTGTGGAGACCGCCCTGCGGCGGATGCTCTGAGCCGTAAGCCTGTCCCCGCCGGCCGCCGGGAGGTCTCAAGGGACCGCATCGAGGCGGCGCGGCGTACCGGCGGTTCCGTTACCGCTGGACGTCCGACACCCTGCACCCCGAGGGCGACTCGCCTTCCGCCCGGTCGGGGACGACGAGGAAAAGCAGGTCGGGCGCGTTCCGGGCTGAGGTGGCATGGAGACGGCCGCATGTGGAGATCGCGTGATGGCCCGCCGATGTCACTCCTGATCGCGAGGTGACACTGGAGTGCCAGGGACTAACTGATCAGGCTTCTGATCGCCGCGGCGACGGCGTCGGGTTGAGTTTCCGGTAGAAAGTGCCCACCCGGCAGCATCAGGGTGCGGACATCCGGCGCCCAGCCGTGCCAGATCGCCGAGGGGTCGAACGGCAGGACCATGTCGCCGGGGTCCTGCCAGATCGCCAGGGTAGGAGGCTTGACGCGCCGGTCGGCCTGCCGATCCTCGCTGTCGTGGGCCGCATCGACGAAGGCGCTGGCCCGGTAGTCCTGGCAAATGGCGTGGATCGTTTCCGGATTGCGCGTCGCGGCCAGGTACGCCTCACGGACGTCGGCGTCGAATGTGCCGGGCTCGGCCCAGGCATCGAGGAAGTGGCCGAAGAACGTGTCGGGGTCAGCGCCGATCATCCGCTCGGGCAGGTCGTTGAGCTGCGCGAGGAAATACAGGTGGAAGCCGAAGACGCCACCCACGCCCGTCAGCGACGCCCACATGTCGACAGTGGGGATGACGTCGATCACGCCGAGGTGAGCGACGGCGTCGGGGTGATCCAACGCGGCGCGGAAGGCGACCAGCGCTCCACGGTCATGACCGACCAGGCTGAAACGGTCGTGGCCGAGCTGCCGCATCAGTGCCACCATGGTCGCCGCGGTCACACGCTTGGCGTACTGTGCGTGGCCACCCTCCGGCTTGGCGCTGGCCCCGTAGCCGGGCAGGTCGGGGCAGATGACGCGGAAGCCGTCTGCCAGCGCCAGAGCGACATGCCGCCAGGTCAGATGGGTCTGTGGGAAGCCGTGAAGCAACAGCAGCGGCGGTCCCTCTCCTCCTGAAGCCACATGGAGGTCAAGGCCGTCCACCCGGACCGTGTGTTCGTCGAAGCCTGAGATCGTTGAGGGCATCGGCTCAGGCTGCCATCAGCAACCGACAATTCTTCGCCCCATCATCGCCGGCCTCCAGCCTTCGACCCGATGGTACGAAGCCAAGTCAGCTGGGTGAGCGAGTACGGCTGGCGGGTCGGCGCCCGGGTACCGGGCGACGCGGGTGAGGTCTTCCGCCCTGGGGATGGCAGTACGACCGAAGATCGCGGCTCGTCAGCCCCACAGCCACTCGGTCAGGAGATCCGCGAAGGCGCTCTCCTCCCGTGTGCCTCGTAGCGGACGGGTCTCCTTGTGGAACCGCAGGGTCACACCGGCGACGGGCAGAGGCGGCTGGTCAGGGACGACCATCGACGTCCCGGCGGGCAGGTCGAAACGCCGGGACCCCCACGAGGCCACCTCCTCCTGCCAGGCCAGCACGGCGCACAGGCCCGCGAACGAGGCGATCGGGCTCTGCCGGGCGTCGCGGAAGACCGCGCCGTCACTGCCGTCGTGTACGGCTCTCCACTGCTGCTCGCTGAGGGTAGGGGCGTTCGGCGGCTGCGTGAACTCTTGGTGGGACAGGATGGCCATGTCGTAGCCCCAGGAGTCCTCACCCGTTGGATGAACGCTCAGAATCCGCAGGTTACGCAGGTAGGCGGCCTTGACGGCTTCCTCGGTCGGTGCGCGGCGCGAGCACACGAACGCTGCGGGCCGCCCTTCCGAAGCGGCGGTCGTTCCCACCTGGGCAGCAAGGTCCGCCACGCGCGCGACGTCGTCGACGGTGACCCTCGCGTCCAGCGACCCCGCGTCGATGAGCGCCACCACCTCCGGTTCGTCGTCGACGGCGCGGGCCACCAGCGTGGACCCGCCCGCCGGCGCCTGGAACCGCCAGATGTCGTCCTCTTCGGACATCGCTCGGGCAACGGCGTCGAGAAACCGCCGGTGATCGGCGGGCTCAGCTCGCGTCATGGCCGATGATCATACGGCCCGCGGACGCGGTGCTGACCAAGACGTGAGATGTCAGGGGCCGATCAGGGAGATGCCGGATGGGCGGGGCGTACGCGTTCCGCCACGCTGTTGATCATGATCGACCATGCGGTCCACCTTGAGGAAGTGACCAGGACATATGGGAAAGGCGCCACCGAAGTGGTCGCGCTCCGGCAGGTCAGCATCGGATTCCCGCGCGGCAGTTTCACCGCGGTGATGGGCCCGTCGGGGTCGGGCAAGAGCACGCTGCTGCAGTGCGCGTCGGGGTTGGACCGGCCGGATTCGGGGGCGGTTCGCATCGCGGGGCAGGACATCACCCGCTTCGGGGAGAACGAACTGGCGGTGCTGCGCCGCGACCGGGTAGGCGTCATCTTCCAGGCGTTCAACCTGGTGCCGTCGCTGACCGCCTGGCAGAACGTGGTCCTGCCCAGCAGGCTGGCCCGGCGGCGGCCCGACCCGTCACGGGTGCGCGAGCTGCTGCACCGGGTCGGGCTGGCCGGGCGGGAGGGGCATCGCCCGTCGCAGTTGTCCGGTGGCCAGCAGCAGCGGGTGGCGATCGCGCGCGCCCTGCTCGGCAGGCCGGAGGTGCTGTTCGCCGACGAGCCGACGGGGGCGCTGGACCGCCGTACCGGGCACGAGGTGCTGGCACTGCTGCGGGAGGCGGTCGACGCGTTCGGCCAGACGGTGGTCATGGTCACGCACGATCCGGAGGCGGCGGCCCGGGCGGACAGCGTGCTGTTCCTGACCGACGGGCGGATCATCGAGGTTCTGGACAGGCCCTCGGCCGACCAGATCGGCCTGCGGCTGGGCGGCCGCCGGTGACACTCGTCCTGGCCTGGAACAACGTACGGACCAATCGGATGGGCTTCGCCGCTTCGTTCGCGGCGGTGGTCCTGGCCGTGATGCTGATCGGCGGGAGCGGCCTGGTGGTCGCCAGCGCGGGCGCACGTGACGAGCTGAACGGCGTCATGGGGTTGCTGGTGCTGTCGGCCGTGGTGTCGGGATTCGTGTCGATCTTCGTGGTGGCGGGCACGCTGAGCCTGCACGTGCTGCGGCAGCGCAGGACCTGGGCGCTGCTGCGGTCGGTCGGCATGAGGCCGCGGCAGGTGAGCCGGCTCATCACGGCGGAGGCGCTGGTGGTGGCCGTGCTGGCGGGTGTGGCGGGCTGCGCGCTGGCCGTCCCGTACGCCGCGCTGATGGCGGCGTTCATGCGCATGACCGGGTTGGCGCCGGGAGGTGTCCCGGTGGAGGTCACGACGGGGCCGTTCGTCGTGGCGCTGGTGGTCGGGCTGGCGGTGACGCTGCTGGCGGCCCGGGTCGCGGCGCGCAAGGCGGTGCGTGTGGGGCCGCTGGAGGTGCTGCGGGACAGCGCGGCGCAGCGGCGGCTGCTGCCCTGGTCCAGGGCGGTCGTCGGAGGGGCGGCGCTGGCCGGCGGCGGAGTGCTGCTGTGGCTCGTGCCGCAGGTCACGTCGAAGGACGCGCCGCCGACTGCGCTGGGGGCGACGATGGCGCTCTGTGTGGGCGCGTCCGCGCTGGGCCCCGTCGCGGTGCGGGGGATGGGATGGCTGCTCGGAGCCCTGGCGGCCCGGCTCGATCCGGGCGCCGGGATGCTGGCCAGGTCCTCGCTGGTCGCCCAGCCGCGCCGGGCGATGGCGGCGGCGTCGCCGGTGATGTTGACCGTGGCGCTGGCGTGCACCTTCCTGTTCGCCGTGGCGACCACCGATGCGGTGGCGGGGGTGACCCGTACCGGGCCGTCGGCGTGGGCGGCCCCGGTGCTGGTGGGATCGGCGGTGGCTTACACGGTGATCTCGGTGCTCAACGCGACGGCCATGACGATGGCCGAGCGGACCGAAGAGATCCGGCTGCTGCGCACGGTGGGGACCAAGCCGCGGCAGCTCGCGAGAGCGGTGTGCTGGGAGACGTTGATCGTGACATGCATCGGTACGCTGCTCGGAACGGGCATCGCCGCCGCCTCGCTCACCATGCTCGGCAAGGCCGCGACCGGCGAGCCGTGGTTCGCCTACTCTCTGCCGCAGTACGCCGGGCTGGTGCTGGTCTGCGCGGTGAGTGGCCTGGCGGGAGGACTGGCCGCCACGCGGCGAGTACGGCGCCGGGCCCTTCTATCCGATTGAGGCAGGGAGGAAGCGGTTTTCACCGTACGTGCGTGCCCGTGGGGAACTCCTCGATGCCGAGCACCAGCAGCAGCTCCAGCCGCTCGCGGGATTCGGCGTCCGCCGGGGTGAGCACCAGCAGTTCCTGACCCTGATCGGGGGTGACCAGAGTCTCGCAGTCCATCACCAGGCGGCCCACCCGCGGGTGCAGCAGGGTTTTGCGGTCGCCGCGCCGTACGGCCACCTCGTGCTCGGCCCATAGCCGGCGGAAGTCGGCGCTCGCGGTCTGCAGCCGGTCGACGAGCCCGGCGACCACGGGGTCGCCGGAGCGGCGGCCGGCGGCCGCGCGCAGGTCGGCCACGAACTGCCGGGCCCGGTGCTCCTGCTCCTCGGGCGGGCAGACGGCGCGCGTGGCGGGGTCGGTGAACCAGCGGTAGACGATGTAGCGCCGGTCGCCGGAGAAGCCGGTGTGGTCGCCCGTCAGCAGGACGGCCGCGCGGTTCTGGGCGAGGATCTCGCCCAGGTCGGACAGCACGAGGGCGGGGGTGTCGCCGAGCAGATCGAGCATGCGGATCAGGCCGGCGCGGGCCAGGCGGGCCACCCCGTCGGCGGGCTGCGGCCGGTGGCCGGCCAGGTGGAACAGGTGGTCGCGCTCGTCGTCGGACAGGCGCAGCGCCCGGGCCAGCGCGCCGAGCATCTGGGTCGAGGGCTGGCTGCTGCGGCCCTGCTCGAGGCGTACGACATAGTCCACCGACATGCCGGCGAGCAGCGCCACCTCTTCCCGGCGCAGGCCGGTGGTGCGGCGGCGGGGGCCGTCGGCGAGGCCCACCTCGGCCGGCCGGATCCCCTCGCGGCGGCGGCGCAGGAAGTCGGCGAGCTGGTCACGTTGCATTGCTTCATACTGCCTCGCGCCCGGCGAGCCGAGCCAGGGAGCGGCTCTCCCACGATGAACGCTCCGCTCCCGCCCGTCCCGGTTCGGGCGCATGGTTGGGGACGACATCGAGAACGAGGGAGAACGTGATGCAGAGACGAACCCTGGGCCGCACCGGACCGGCCGTTTCCGCGCTGGGCCTGGGCGCGATGGGCATGTCGGGCGCGTACGGCACGGCCGACCGGGCGGAGAGCATCGCCACCGTGCACGCCGCGCTGGAGGCCGGCGTCACGCTCATCGACACCGGCGACTTCTACGCCATGGGCCACAACGAGTTGCTGCTCTCCGAGGCGCTGCGCGGCCGGGATCGCGACAGCTACCGGCTGAGCGTCAAGTTCGGCATGCTGCGGGGGCCGGGCCACGAGTTCGGCGGGCATGACGGCCGTCCCGAGGCGGTGAAGAACTTCCTGGGCTACTCGCTGGCCCGGCTGGGCACCGATCACATCGACATCTACCGTCCCGCCCGGCTGGACCCGGCGGTCCCGATCGAGGAGACGGTGGGCGCGATCAAGGAGCTGGTCGAGGCCGGGTACGTTCGGCACATCGGCCTATCGGAGGTCGACGCGGCGACGATCCGCCGGGCGCACGCCGTCCACCCGATCGCGGACCTGCAGATCGAGTACTCGCTGATCTCCCGCGCGGTGGAGGCGGACGTCCTGCCCACACTGCGGGAGCTCGGCATCGGCCTGACCGCGTACGGCGTGCTCGGCCGCGGCCTCATCTCCGGTCACTGGACCGCAGGCCACACCGCCGGCTCCGGTGACAGCCGCGGCTTCAGCCCGCGCTTCTCCAGCGGGAACGTGGAGCACAACCTCGCCCTCGTGGACGCTCTGCGCCGGGTCGCCGAGGCGAAGGGCCGCACCGTCGCCCAGCTGGCCATCGCCTGGGTGGCCGCGCAGGGCGCGGACATCGTGCCGCTGGTCGGCGCCCGCACCCGCGAGCGGCTGGCCGAGGCGCTGCCCGCGATGGACCTGAACCTCACCGCGGACGACCTCGCCGAAATCGAGAAGGCGGTGCCGCCGGGCTCGGCGCGCGGCGACCGATACCCGTCCGTGTTCATGTCCGGCCTCGGCGTGGGCAACTGATCGCGCGATCACGCCCCATCCGCTCCACAAGAGGCTTTTGCCGGAGTAGATCGCGTGCTACGTTTTGGACATACGTCCAGGGCGATCGTCCAGGGCGATTGACCAGGAGTGTGGACGAGTGAGTGCGACGGCGGCGGAACGGGGGCGGGAGGCGCGTCGGCGTCTGCTGGGGGTGGCGGCCGAGTTGATCGCCGAGCGAGGCTGGTCGGCGGTCAGTACGCGGATGCTGGCCGACCGGGCCGGAGTGGCCCCCGGCGTGGTGCACTATCACTTCGCCTCCGTCCAGGCCCTGCTGGCCGAGGCCGCGCTCGGCGTGATGCGCGCGCTGATCGAGCAGATCGGCGCGGGCCTGGAGCAGGCGCACACGCCCGGCGAAGCGCTGAAGCTGATGGTGGCTTTTCTGAAGGACTACGACGGCCGGGATCCGACCTCGCTGCTGTTCGCCGAGACGTACCTGGCCGCCGGCCGGGACGAGAGCCTGCGCCGCTCAGTGGGTGCGGTCGTCGACGAGTTCCGGCGGCTGCTGGCCGGCCGGCTGGCCGAGCAGGGGGTGGCCGCGCCCGAGGCGACCGCCGCGGTGCTGGCCGCCGCGTTCGACGGCATCATGCTGCACCGCGCGCTCGGCCCGGGACCGGACGCCACGGAGCTGACAACCGTCCTGGAGCGGCTCATCACGCCCGCCGAGTAAGGAATGGTGAAATGTCGTGAAAGTGGTCATCTGTGGAGCCGGAATCGCCGGACTGGCCCTCGCCCAGCGCCTCGACAGCTTCGGGGCCGAGGTCGTGGTTCTGGAAAAGGCGCCCGGCCCTCGTACCCAGGGTTACATGATCGACTTTTTCGGCCCCGGCTACGACGCCGCCGAGGCCATGGGCGTGCTGCCGCGCATCCGGGAGCTGGGCTACCGGATCGATGAGATGACCTACCGGGATCACCACGGCCGCCGGCGCTCCGGCGTGCGGTTCGCCCGGTTCGCCAAGATCGTGAACGGCCGGCTGACCAGCATCATGCGCCCCGACCTCGAACGTGCTCTGCGCGAACACCTCTCCGACCGCGTCGATGTGCGTCACGCCACCACCCTCACCCGCATCGACAACCGCGCCGACGGCGTCACCGTCACCCTCACCGACGACAGCACCATCGAGGCCGATCTCCTGGTAGGTGCCGACGGCATCCACTCCACCGTCCGCGACCACGTCTTCGGGCCCGAACGGCAATTCCTGCGATACCTGGGATTCCACACCGCCGCGTACTCGTTCGACGACGCCGACATCCACGCCCAGGTGGCCCGGCAGTTCTGCCTGACCGACACCGTCAACCGGCAGATGGGCCTTTACGGGCTGCGAGACAGGCGCGTGGCGGTCTTCACCGTGCATCGCACCCCGGACCCCACGCTGCCGGCCGATCCACGTGCGGCGATCCGCCACGAATACGGCGCCCTCGGCTGGGTCGCGCCACGCGCTCTGGCCGCCTGTCCACCGCCGGAGCAGGTCTACTACGACCAGGTGGCCCAGATCGACATGCCGGCCTGGAGACGGGGCCGCGTGGTGCTCATCGGCGACGCCGCCTACGCGGTGTCCCTCCTCGCCGGCCAGGGTGCCTCCTTGGGCATCACCGGCGCGTACGTCCTGGCCGAGCACCTGTCACGTACCGACACCCTTGACATCGCGCTGGAACGTTACGAGCAGGCACTGCGACCGGTGGTCACCGACAAGCAGCAGGTAGCCCGCGACGGGACACGTTGGTTCATCCCCGCCACCACCCGGCAGCTGCACCTCCGGCGAGCCGCACTCAAACTGGCCCGGCTCCCGGTCATCGACCGGTACGTTGCCGGCGCCCTCGCCGGCAAGTCCACCGCCATCATCACCAACCTGCGCGCGCCCGGTGCCGTTTCGGGGGTCAGCCGGCGCTGAGGAGCGCGAACCGCTCGGCGAACGCGGACATCTCATCGCGCTGCTGTTCCGGATCCGCCGAGGTGGGGCCGACCACGATGCGGGTCACGCCTTGCGCGGCGAAGGCCTCGACCCGTTCGGCGGACATGTCGATCGAGCCCCATCGGGTGTGCTCCAGCGCGCCGGGGTCACGGCCGGCCTCCACGGCGGCGGCCCGGGCCAGCTCCCACTGGATCGCGCGTTCCTCCGGGGTGAGGGCGCCGCCGGGGAAGTAGCCGTCGCCGCGCCGACCGGCGCGCCGCGCGGCCGCCCGGCTCGACCCGCCGACGTGGATCGGCAGGTGGGTGCCCGAGTACGGCTTCGGGTAGCTGGTCACGTCGTCGAAGCCGAAGAACTCGCCGTCGAAGCTGACGCCCTTCTCGTCGCCTCCCCACAGCAGCCGCAGCACGTCGATGGCCTCGTCGGTACGGCGTCCGCGGGTGGCGAAGTCGACTCCCATCGCCCTGGCCTCGCCGGGCAGCGTGCCCAGCCCCACGGTGAGCAGCCGCATCCGTCCCTTGGACAGCACGTCGATGGTCGCCAGCCGCTTGGCCAGGACCACGGGGTGGTGGTACGGCAGCAGCAGCACAGCGGTGCCCAGCAGGATGCGCCGGGTGGCCGCCGCGACGAAGGCCAGGCAGTCGAGCGGATCGGGGAAGGGCAGGGACGGCGGCAACTCGAAGGGGCCGACCGCGGCGCCGGGATACAGCACGACGTGCTCGGGCAGGTACAGCCCCTCAAAGCCGCAATCCTCGGCATGGCGGGCATACGTTACGAGCCCGTCGGGGTCGAGCCCGTCGGCCGCGGAGTAGTTGATCGCGAATTTCATCGTCATCCTCGAGGTCAGAGTCCGCGGGCACGCTACATCCTTGACGTCAGTGTCAGGGCAAATGCGTGGCCGGCGCCGTGCTCAAGTGCTGCCGGACAAGGGCACCGACGTCGAGGTGGTGCTGGTGCCGGACAGCGGCCACTACATCCCCGAGGAGCAGCCCGAGATCGTCGTCGAGCACCTGACGCGATTCTTCAACTGAAGCCGCCCGGCGAGACCCCGCCCGATCTCGGCGGGCGGCCTAACGGCTGATCTTGAAACGTTCGGCGTGCTCTGCCACCCACTGCGCGAACGTACGCGCCGGACGGCCGATCACCCGTTCAACGGTGTCGTCCACGGTCGTGGCGGAATCGCTGGGGGTGGCGTACCAGCCGATGACATACTCGGCGTCCGCACGGGAGACGCCGGTGGCCATCAGCCTGTCGACGGCCTGTTCATGGGTGATGGGCATGAAGGCGATGTCGCTGTGGACGGCCCGGGACAGGCGAGAGATCCGCTCGCGCGGGGTCAGCGCCTCGGGACCGGTGAGGTTGTACGCGCGTCCCGCATGGCCGTCGTCGAGCAGTGCGACGGCCGCCACGGCCCCGATGTCGGCCTCGTGGACCAGCGCACTGGGAAAGTCGTACGGCTCCCGGACAATTCCCTCGGCCCGGATCGATCCGGCCCAGGTCAACGTGTTGGACATGAACTCCTGCGGCTCCAGACGCGTCCATTCCACGCCCGAGTCGGCCACGGCCTGCTCGACGGGTCCCACCCAGCCGCCCCACACCACGGTGATGCGCCGGACACCTGCGGCGACCGCCCGCCGGACCAACTCGGGACCGACCTCGGCGAGTCCCGTCGTCACCGTGATGTGCAATCGGCCGGCGCCGTTGAGGGCGGTGTCCAACGTCGCCGGTTCGTGGTGCGTGCCGGCCACCAGCTCCACCCCGGCCGGCAACGTCCCGGCCGCCGCGACCGGATCGCGGGTCAGCGCCCGAACGGGCTCTCCGCGGCGGAGCAGCTCCGTCACCACGTGGCGGCCGGTGTTCCCGGTGGCACCCGTGACAAGTGTCGTCACAGTCGAACTCCTTTCGTCCGTCGCCGACGACGCTAGAAGCTGAATCGCACTTGAGGTCAAGGAAGTCCGGGGAGGTGATCCGCCGAGCACCGATAGGGTCAGAACGCGCAAATCGATCAGAGGGGCTTAAACGGAACCTTGATCGGCCCGCTCGCACGACAGGAGAGACATTGATGTACCCCCCGTCCGGCTCCGGGCCGGGGTTCCATCCCCCTCAGCCGCCCCCCGGGCCTCCCCAGCCGTACCCGCCCGGCCCCTACCAGCAGCCGCCACCGCCGACCGGGCCGGTGCGGCCCCCGCGCAGCGCCTGGCGGGTCCTCGTGGGGCTGGTCGTCGCGGGCTTCGGTCTGCTGGCCGTGCTCGGCGGTGGCGCGCTCATCGCGCACGCCTACTCGAACAGCCGGCAGGTCATCCACAACTCGGCGTACTCCAAGGAGCTGTGGCGCAACGTGCCCGTCGAGAAGCTGTTACCGCCGCGGCTCGGCCGGGAGCACCCCGACAAGGGCTACTCCTCCCCGAACGACGAGCGCGGCTGGACCAGGGCCGCGATCTCCTCCGACACCTCCTGCCGAACGGCGCTCTCCGGCGAGCTGGCCCGGGTCGCCACTGAGCGGGGCTGCGTCGCGGCCGTGCGCGCCACGTACGTGGACGACACCGGAGGGACGGCCGCCACCGTGGCCCTGGTCGCCTTCCGCGAGTCGCAGCCCCGTGTCGACCTGGAGGGCATCGTGCGTGAGGCGCAGCGGAAGCCGGACCACGCGGTGCGCGCGCTCGCCGCGCCAGGCACCCAGTGGAAGGACTCCGCGCGCACCGGGAACGGCGGAAGGACCGTTGGGGACGTGCCCATGTTCGTGGCGGTCACCACGGGGCCGGCGGACGGCCGCAGGCCCGGACGGCTGCCCGAACCGTGGGGCAGGAGGGAGTACCCGCAGCGGGAGGACCGTGAGGCGTGGGCGTACACCGCGCAAGGGCTCGCGGAGAGCCTGGCCACCCGGCTGTACGCGGAGGCTCGGAAGGTGGGGGCATGATTCGCAGGCTGACCTGTGCGGCCGTCATGGTCGCCGGACTGGTCGCGGCCACCGCCGCGCCGGCCGTGGCCGAGGCGCCGCGGGGCTGGGAACAGCAGATCATGAAGGTGCCGGCCGCGCAGCGGCTCGGACAGGGCAAGGGGATCACCGTCGCGGTCCTGGACACCGGGGTCGTGAAGAACCATCCGGAGTTCCGCGGACGGGTGACGAACGGCCCCGACTTCATCGGCGGCGGCGCGAAGCCCGGGCAGTCGTACTGGGGCGCGCACGGCACCGCCATGGCCTCCAGCGTGCTGCGGGTCGCCCCGCAGGCCCGCGTGCTCTCGGTACGGGTGATCTGGGACCGGGAGGACCCGGCGCGCAAGCGCGCGGAGTCCGCCGCCAAGTCCGGCGGCACCGCCGCCGACAAGGAGAGCATCAAGGCGGCCACCGCGCTGGCCAAGGGCATCCGGTACGCCGTCGACAAGGGCGCCCGCGTGATCTCCATGTCCCTCGGCACCGACGAGTGGGGCCTCGGCAGCGGTTACGACGAGACGACGGCCGCGGCCGTCGACTACGCCCTCGGCAAGGGGGCCATCCTGCTGGCCAGCGCGGGCAACGGCGGATCCACCGACCCGCTGGAGGTCGACGCGAACAACGTCGTCTCCTACCCGGCCGCCTACCCGGGAGTGATCGCGGTGGCGGCGATGGGGCCGGGCGGCGCGCGGGCGGACTTCTCCCAGGTGCACACGTACAACACGATCACCGCACCCGGCGTGGACATCTACGCCGCAGACAACCGCGGCGGCTACCGGGCGGGGGACGGCACCTCACCGGCCTGCGCGCTCGCGGCGGGCACCGCGGCGCTGATGCTGTCCCGCAATCCCGATCTGACGCCCCGGCAGGTACGCGACATCCTGGTGCGGACCGCCAGGAAGCCGCCGTCCGGCTACAACGTGTTCCTCGGCTTCGGGCTGATCGACGCGGCGGCGGCGGTGCGGGCGGCGGGCGCCGCCAAGGACACGAAGATCGAAGCGGCCCCGTACAAGGGGAAGGAGTACCTCGGTGGCGGGCCGGTCGCCGCGCCGACCACCAACCCGCCGATCGACATGACCTACGTCGTCGTGGGCGGCGCGGCCGCCGGTGTGGGGCTCCTGTTCCTGCTGGTCGCGGTGCTGCTGATGCGCCGGCCCCGCGCACGCCCGGTGCCCGGCGCCTGACCTGGCGAACCCGGTGACGGTGCGGGCAGCCGCATGCCGCCACTGCGAGACGAGACGGTCCGTCTTGACGTAGAAGCGGAGTCCCTGTATACCTTGTCATCACGAGACGGACCGTATCGTCTCATGATGGTGAGGAGTCCGTGTGATGACTGCCCGAGTCTGGTTCATCACCGGCGCGTCGAGGGGCCTGGGCAGGGCCTTCGCCGAGGCGGCGCTCGCCGCCAGAGACCGCGTCGTGGCCGCCGCCCGCGACCTCGGCCCCCTCGCCGACCTCGCCGCCGCCCACCCCGACAGCCTCGTACGGCTGACGCTGGACGTCCGCGACCGCGCGGCCGTCCAGAAGGTCGTGGACGAGGCCGCGGCGGCGTTCGGCCGGCTCGACGTCGTGGTCAACAACGCCGGCACGCTGCTGTTCGGCATGGTGGAGGAGGCCACCGAGGAGCAGATCCGCGCCCAGTTCGACGTCAACTTCTTCGGTGCGATCTGGGTGGCCCAGGCCGTGGTGCCGCACCTGCGGGCGCAGGGGTCCGGCCACATCCTGCAGGTCACCTCGATGGGGTCCGGCGGCGGGTTCGCGTCCGTCGGGTTCTACGCGGCGAGCAAGTCCGCGCTCGACTCGGTGAGCCAGGCGCTGGCGATGGAGGTGGCGCCGTTCGGGATCAAGGTGACGATCGTGCAGCCGGGCGGGTACGGCACGGACCTGTTCACGCGGGGCACCACGCTCGCGGAGCGGCGCCCGGAGAACGAGCCGCTGCACGCCCAGCTGGCCGAGATGTGGGGCGAGGACGCCGGTCCCGACCCGAGCACCGCGGCGCCGGTGATCATGGAGCTGGTCGAGCTGGCGGAGCCGCCGCCGCGGCTGATCGTCGGCGGCGCCTCGTACGACATCGTCCAGCAGATGGAGCGGGCCCGCACGGAGGAGTACCGGGCCTGGGAGCACCTCAGCCGCAAGGCGCCGGGCTGACCACCCCACCCCGTTTGTTCATCCTCGAAAAGGAGGCATGCCTTTTGCGTACCGCCGCCCAACTCGCACTCACCGAAATCACCAAGCGTTACGGCACCCGCGTCGTCCTGGACCGGGTGTCGCTCACCGTCAGACCCGGCGAGCGGATCGGAGTGATCGGCGACAACGGGTCAGGCAAGTCCACCCTGCTCAGGCTCATGGCGAACGCCGAGCGGCCGGACAACGGCGAGCTCCTGGCCGTCGCACCCGGCGGCGTCGGACACCTGCCGCAGTCACTCGCGCTGCCGCCGCACGCGACGGTGGCCGACGCCGTCGATCTGGCGCTGGCCGATCTGCGAGAGCTCGAGGCCCGGATGCGGGCGGCCGAACGGTCGCTCGAAGAGGCGGACACGGAGGCGGACACGGAGGCGTACGCGGGGCTCGTGGCGCAGTTCGAGGCACGGGGCGGCTACGAGGCCGACGTCCGGGTGGAGATCGCGCTGCACGGGCTCGGGCTGCCCGGGCTCGACCGGAGCCGCCCGCTGGGCACGCTCTCCGGCGGCGAACGCGCCAGGCTCGCTCTGGCCGCCACGCTGGCGTCCGCTCCCGAGCTGCTGCTGCTCGACGAGCCGACCAACGACCTGGACGACCAGGCCGTGGCCTGGCTCGAACAGCGCCTGCGCGCTCACCGGGGCACGGTGGTGGCGATCACGCACGACCGGATGTTCCTGGAGCGGGTGACCACCGCCATCCTGGAGGTCGCCGACGGGCAGGTGCGCCGCTACGGCGACGGCTACGCCGGGTACCTCGTCGCCAAGGCCGCCGAACGCGCCGCGCAGGCGCGGGCCCACGAGGAGTGGAAGACGGAGCTGGATCGGCATGCCACGCTGGTGGCGGCCAACGCGGGCCGGCTGGCCGGGATCCCGCGCAAGGTCGCCAAGGCGGGCATGGGCACCGGCGCCTGGCGGGCGCGCTCGCGTACGCACGGGGCCGCCGGGCGCATCCGGCAGTCCCAGCAGCGGCTACGGTGGCTCGCCGAGCACCCGGCGCCGCCGCTTCCCGAGCCGCTGCGCTTCACCGCCACCTTCGCCACCGCGGGGACCGCTTCCGAAGCCGAGGTGGCCGCGCTCGACGGCGTGGTGGTGGCGGGCCGGCTTCGCCTCGACTCCCTGGCCGTCGGCGCCGGTGAGCGGCTGCTCGTCACCGGCCCGAACGGGGCGGGCAAGACCACGCTGATGCGAGTGCTCGCCGGGGAGCTGCGTCCGGACGCGGGAGAGGTACGGCGGGCCGGCCGGGTCGGGTTCTTCCGGCAGGACGAGGGGGACCTCGGCCGGGTCGGGCCGGCGGACCGGACGGTGTTGCGGGCCTACGCGGACGGGCGTCCCGGAAGCCTGGACGAGCACGCGGACGCGCTGCTCGCCCTGGGGCTCTTCCGGCCGTCGGACCTCGGGCTGCGCCTGGGGGAGCTCTCCTACGGGCAACGGCGCCGGATCGAGCTCGCCCGGCTGGTGAGCGAGCCCGTGGACCTGCTCCTGCTCGACGAGCCGACCAACCACCTGTCGCCGACGCTCGTGGAGCAGTTGGAGGAGGCGCTGGCCGCCTACCGGGGCGCGCTGGTGGTCGTGACGCACGATCGGCGCCTGCGGGCCGCGTTCACCGGCTCCCACCTGGAACTGGGCGCGGCGGATCGCGTGGTCAGCGCCGGAACGAGCCGGCGTTGAACACCATCACCTTGCCGCCCGGAGGGCAGAGCCTCGCGTCGCCCAGCCGGCCGTCCCCCGCCGGCCACTCGTCACCTCCGGCGTCGACCGTGTCACCGTCCATGACGCGGCCGAAGCCGGGGACGTCCACGCCCCGCCGCCCGCCGTCCTTCACGGGGCTCGTGCCGGCCGGCCAGATCGGCGTGAACACGGCCTCCTTCCCGCCCCTCGTGGCGGAGACGGTCAGGCACCGGCCCGCGGCCTGGTACCTCAGGGTGCCGCCGGCCTTCATGTCGGCGCCGTAGGTGAGGGTGTGGACGACGATCGAGGGGTCGTCGCCCGTGACGGCGAACCGGTCGGGACCGGGTGTGGTCGCCCCCGTGCCGCCACCGCCGGTGCAGGCGGTGGCGGCCGTCAGGAGCGTCACGGCCAGCGCCACGGCGGCCCGGCTCATGCTGCCTCCTCCTTCACGCCGTGTCCGTCAGCGGTGCCAGACGTCGTAGCCGCGGTTCTGGTACAGGTACGCGGGCGTGAACGCCGACTTCCCGCTGATCAGGCCGAAGTGGATGCCGTACGCGGTCCCGGCGTAGTACCAGGGTCCGCCGGAGTCGCCTGCCTCGCTGATGTTCTTGTCCATGACCACCATGTGCTTCATGCCCCCGGCGGAGACGTCGCGGCGGGCGACCTTGGCGCAGCTCCCGCCGCTGGTGATGCCGAAATGGCAGATACGCGTGCCTATGGAGGGCATGGCCGAACGGTCGTCGGCGTACCTCGTCTTGTTCCAGTCGTGGTAGAACGTGCGGCCCGCGGTCTTGGAGCCGACGGTGTAGTAGGAGAGGTCGCCCCAGTCGCCGACCGCCCACCAGACGCGCTTCACCGTGGTCGAGCCGCCGTGGGTGCTGTGGTTGGAGTACGTGCGGGTGGGGTAGTTCTGCGCGCAGTGGCCGGCGGTCCCGTGGCGCTTGGTGTTGCTGTGGATGTACTTCAGGTTGAAGCCCGAGGTGCAGTTGCTGAGTGAGCCGCCGCCCCGCATGTACTTGTCCTGCGGCTGCGACACCTTGTCGACCAGGGTGACCTGGGCCTGGATCCCGGCCTCCGACGCCTGCCGGGGCAGCAGGCCCTGGGCGGTGAGAGGCGCGCTCGACTGCGCCTCCACGATGACGGTCCCGGTGCGTACGTCGTAGGAGGTGGTGGCGTCCTGCACGGCGGGGTTGGCCAGGACGGTCGCGTGGGTGGCCGTGCCGGCGGCGGACAGCTCCTGCTCGGAGAAGCCGCGGTCGCCGACCAGGTCGACGCGTACGGGGAGGGTTCTGGCGAGCTCGACCGCCTTGGCCGGAACCTCTCCCTTGAAGCCGAACCAGGCGCTGTCGTCGTACTTGACCGCTCCGGCGAACTCGGCGGGGAAGCCGGTCTCGAGTTCAGCGGCCACCTTCTCGAACTGCGGCTGCCAGGAGATCGCGTCGATCGCGGCGGCCAGCCCGATGCCCTCGGCGGCGGCGATGCGCGTGAGGTCCTCGATTTCGCCCGCGTGCAGGTCGTCCACCATGACGTCAGGGGTGTCCACGGGACCGTCGGGCTGGGCGGCGGCCGAGAAGGCCTGCTTGGCGGCGGTGGCGCTGATGTAGTCCTTGACGGCCTGCTCCAGGGGGACTCCGTCCTGGGCGGCCCGCTGCTTGATGGCCTCCAGCGTGGGGCGGGCCGGCTTGGGCTGCTCCTGGGCGGTCAAGGTGACGCCGGTCGCGCCGGGCTCGGCGGACGCGGCCCCGGCAGGTAAGCCGACGAGCGCGAAGGCGAGCACGGCACCGGCGCCGATATGGCGGGCATGGGAGAACGAGGGCATGCGCAAGCTCCTGCACTGTCGTCGAAGGAACGGAATGCATGCCCACGATACACAATTCTAGAGCGCGTGCTCCATTATTTTCGGCTGAACGCCGGGAGTGGGGCGAGTACGGTGGCGTACTCGCCCCCTCTGTCACGGCGTCACCCGAAGGTCACGACGAGGCGGCCGTCCGAGGCGAAGGACCAGCGCAGGGCGCCGCTGTAGGACGAGCACCGGGACCCGTTCGAGCCGGACCAGAACTGGTTCGAACTGTCGGAGTTGCCGACGATCCGGTCGTTGGTGCCGCTGCCGCTGCGGCACGAGGTGTTGTTGCGGAACACCGAGGTGCCGGCGTCGAACGAGTAGTTGCGCTCGGTGTTGTCGATGCTGACGTTGTCCGACACCGTCATCGTGCCGGGGTTGCGGTTGTAGGTGAAGCCGTGCTTGCCGTTGCGGTACGCGATGCTGCGCCGGATGGTGTGGTTGACCGCGATGTCCTCGCCGCCGAGCTTGTAGCCGTTGCGGTCACCGTTGCCGGCCTGGCTGCCGTCGCTGAGCGTGCCGTTGTTGTACGACAGGGAGTCCTCGATGGTCACCGGGCCGATGGCGCCCGTGTCCGTCTTGGTGTAGAGGTCCCAGCCGTCGTCGATGTTGTTGCGGGACACGCAGTAGCGGAAGACGTTGCCGGAGCCGACGGTGAGCTTCGCGGCGAAGCCGTCGGCGTCCTCGCCGTCGGAGTCGGCGTTGTCGTGCGACAACGCGCTCAGGATGAGGTTGTTGGACGGCCACTGGTCGCGGGGCGTGTCGGAGGCGATCCGCGAGAGCTGCAGCCCCGTGTCCCGGTTGAACCGCGTCTCCGTGCGCTCGAAGATGTTGTTGCTGCCGCCGACGAAGATGCCGTTGTCGCCGGCACGCTCGACGACGATGCCGTAGATGTGCCAGTACGACCCGTTCACGGCGAGTCCGCGGTTGGCCGGGTCCTCGCTCTGAGCGGAGAAGTTCAGGATCGGGGTCTCGCCCGGGTAGGCGGACAGTTTCTTGCGGGCGCTCGAGGTGCCGTTGTTGCCCGCCGCGATGGTGACCGTCTGGGAGAAGTTGTAGGTCCCGCCGCGTGCGTAGATCGTCCCGCCGGCCGTGATGCGGGTGATCGCCGAGGTGAGGGTCGTCGGGTCCGACTGCGTTCCGGTCGCGCCGTCCCTGCCGTTCGGCGCCACGTAGAGCGTGCTGCCCGTCGGCGGGGTCGTGCCGCCCGCGTCGACGTCGATGTAGTCGAGGTTGGCCAGGCCGTTCGAGGTGGTCGGGTTGAACTGGATGGTGTTGCTGCCCGCCCGCACCGACACGGTGAGCGTCTTGGTGACCCAGGTGTCCCACGTGCCGGTGCCCTCGTACGAGACGTTCTGGACCGTCGACCCGTTGACGATCAGGTCGGCGGGGCGGGCGGTCGTGGTCCCGTTCGCGAACCGCACGCTCAGCGTCGCCGTCCCGGCCGCGCCGGCGTTGACGGTGAACTGGGCGGAGGCGCCGGTGGCGTTGTTGCCGTTGCAGAATCCGCTGCCGGAGTAGCCGGACCAGTTGCTGTCGATGGTGCCGGTGCAGACCGCGGGCGAGGTCTCCGCCTCGTACCGCGTCGGCGCGGCCTGTGCGGCGGTCGGTGACAGTGCGACGAACGCGCCGGCTAACAGGCCGGCGCACGTGAGGATGGCTTTCAGGCGCATCATCGTTCTCCAAGGTGTCGGGTACGGAGGCGCGGGCGAAACGTCGCCACAGTAGGAAAGCGCTTTCCCCGGCGTCAATGCGCCACTGCAAACGCGTCAACCCCGAAACCATCGCCGCTGGCCAGGGATTTACCGCGGGCTCCACCGCCGGTGAAACTTTCATTCAGCCCGCGAGCGTGCCAGCAGGCAGGCGCCCGAGATGCGAGGCCCTGCGGCAGGAACAGGCGCTACCATGCTGCCATGCAGCACCTTTGTGCCTGACCAGCGGATGCGCCGACGACGTCATCCCTTTCCGGTCCTTCTCCGGAAGGACGCACCGCTGGAGTCACCGAGTGTTCCCTGCATGGCGCCGATCTTCCGGCGACCTCTTCACACTGCTGCGCGGCAACGCCGATTTCCGACGCCTCATCGGCGCCTGCGCGCTGAGCCTGACCGGCGACTGGTTCGCCTTCGTCGCATTGAGCGGTTTCGTCTACCACAGCACCGGCTCGCCGGGGTGGACGGCGCTGCTGTTCGCGATCAACTCCCTTCCCGGAGTGCTGCTGTTCCCGTTGATCGGCCCGCTCACCGACCGGTTCGACCGGCGACGCCTTCGGATCCTCTGCGACCTGGGCTCGGTGGTCCCGGTGGGCGGGCTGCTGGTCGCCTTCCACACCGGCTCGGTACCGCTGGCCCTGGGATGCCTGGCCGTCCTGTCGGTGCTCGCCGCGGTGGCCGGTCCCATCCCCGAGGCCGCGCTGCCCAACCTCGTCACCGGCCGAGACCTCTCACTGGCCCAGACCGTGCTCGGCAGCCTGTACTCGGCCGGCCTGCTCGTCGGAGCCGGCCTGGGAGGCCTGGTCACCGCCGCCTGGGGAACCTCGGCGACGCTCCTCCTCGACGGCGCCTCGTTCATCGTCTCCGCGCTGCTCGTCGCGCGGATCGAGCGGCCCTTCTCCAGCGCCGTGTCGACGCGCCGGATCCGGATACGCGCTGACACCGCCGAACTCTGGCAATTCCTGCGAACCACCCCCATCGCCGCGGCCCTGCTGTGGCTGACCGCGGGGCTGCGTCTCTGCTACGGAATGGTCGGACTCCTGCCCGTCTACGCCCTCGATCGCTTCCACGTCGGCGACGCGGGAGTCGGCGCCCTGTACCTGGCGCAGGGCCTCGGCGCCGTGCTCGGCCCCTTCGCGGGCAGGCGGCTCGCCGGCGGCTCGACGCGTCGGCGGCTGTACGTGGCGGCGGCGGCCCTGGCCCTCTTCGGCCTCGGATACCTGGTCCTCGCCCACGTCTCCGGACTCGGCCCGGGAATGGCCGCGGCGTTCGTCGGCCACCTCGGGGTGGGCGCGTGCGCGATCCTCGCCCTCAACGGCCTGCAACTGGCGACGCCTGACCATGTACGGGGACGCGTGATGGTGCTGGTGTTCAGCCTCTCGGCGGCGTTCCAAGGCGTGTCGACGCTCGCGGTCGCGCCCATGACCGCGGCCATCGGCATGGCCGACACCACCCGTCTCCTCGGGCTCCTGGCCGTCGCGTACGCGATCGTCTGGGCGGCACGCGTCCGGCGCTGACACCGGCGCGGCCGGTCCTGCTCAGGGCTGGGAGCCGGGTGGCAGGGCGAAGGGATCTTCGGGGAGGAAGCAGCCGTAGTCCTGCAACGGCATCGGATCCTCGAGCACGATCCGCTGGAGCTCGCCCGCCGGCGACAGGCCGTCCGGACGGTCCGGCACGCGCCGGCCCGGCCGCAGCCCGCCGCGGCCGGAATATCGCCGTCCGCGCCCGGGCTGACCCGGTCATGACCGAGATTCTGGTGACCGGGGCGACCGGGAACGTGGGCCGGCAGGTGGTGGCCGGGCTGGTGTCCGCCGGTGGTTCCGTGCGGGCGTTGGTGAGGGACGCGCGGGCGGCGCGGCTTCCAGGGGGAGTGGCGGCCGTGGAGGGGGACCTGGGTGTGCCCGGCACGCTGGAGCGGGCGCTGGCGGGTGTGGAGACGGTGTTCCTGGTCTGGCCCTTCCTCACCGCCGACGGCGCCTCCGCCGTCCTGGAGGTGATCAAGAGCCGGGCCCGCCGGGTCGTCTACCTCTCGTCGTCGGGGGTGGACGACGGGGCGCAGCGGCAGGGTGACCCGATCAACCAGCTGCACGCCGACATGGAGGGCCTGATCGAGAGGTCCGGGCTGCGGTGGACGATCCTGCGGTCGAACACCATCGCCTCCAACACCCGGGGATGGGCGGCGCAGATCCGTGCCACCGGTGCCGTACGCGGGCCGGAGATCGCCGCCACCGCGGTGATCGACCCGCGCGATGTCGCGGAGGTGGCGGTACGGGTGCTGGCCGGCGACGGGCACGACGGCGCGACGTACGTGCTGACCGGGCCGCAGGTGGTGGGCCGGGCCGAGCAGGTGCGCGCGATCGGGGAGGCCATCGGGCGCCCGCTGCGGTTCGAGAAGGTGGCCGTACAGGCCGCGCGTGCGCAGATGCTCGCGGACGGGAGGCCGCCGGCCCTGGTGGAGGCCCTGCTGGCCAGCGCGGAGGCGCGGCCGCGGTCGGAGCTGATCACCTCGACGGTGGAGGAGATCACGGGGGCGCCGGCGCGTACGTTCGGGCGATGGGCCGCCGATCACGCGGACGAATTCCGCTGATCGCAGGCCGCTTCAGCGGCACCCGCTGTACGCCGCGCGTGTCGGCGTACAGCATCGTGAACTCCCAGGAACGCGTCCACGGGGGACGGCTCGGCATCGGTGTGCGCCGGCAGAGGAAATGGTGTCCTCCTGCCAGGCGCATTCGGTTCACGCGATGCCGAGTCCGTCCGTCTTCGGTTGAGCCGGTGCGGGGTGCTCGCTGTCCATGTCGAAGTCCCTTCGCCCCGTCCCTCTGACGATGAGGCCAGAGGCGCGTCAGTTGCCGAGGATCTGGTTGACCAGCGACGAGACCCCGGTGGTGTCCAGGAGCGTCACGGGCTGCTCCACCGTGAGATCGCCCGGCGACTCGAACGTCCAGGTCCCGGTGGCCGGGGACCAGGTCGGGAACCAGCTGGTCGGGGACCAGGTGGTCGGGGACCAGGTGCTCGTCGTGGCGCAGGGCACCGCGCCCAGCCAGAGCGAGTCGACGACCTGCGTGAGTCCCAGGGCGGCCAGCAGCGACGAGGACGACGTGCTCGTCGTCGTCGTGCACGGCGCCGCGGGTGCGGGGCCGAGCAGCCCGTCGACCAGGCCGACGACGCCACCGGCCTTGTACGTGGGGATGCTCTGGCTGCACGTCGTCGTTCGGTTGACCCAGGTCAGGCCGTCGACGGGGCTCGGACGCCCGGACCACGGCGGCCCCAGCGGCGACTCGTTGAAGACCGATTCGGCCAGGGCCTGGAAGTCCTCGGTCCAGGACGACTGCCCGTTGTAGCTGACGACGTTGTTGTTGCCGCACAGGACCGTGTCCACGGCCCCCTCTTCTGCGGCGGCCGGCCCGGCGGCCAGCAGCAGGCCGGAAGTCGCGGCGAATGCGGCAATGGCGTGCTTGTACATGGTGCTCCCTGCGGATGGTAATCCGGTTATCCGCAGAGATCATTACCCTTAGTGGTGGTTGAATTACTTCATAGTTGTATCTAGCCCTCTTTACCGGGAGGTCCTATTCTCACGACTCGTGAAACTTCTCATGTTCGCGGCGCTTACGGGCGCCCTCATGATGCCCTTAGCGGGTACCGCTACCGCCCAGGCAGCTGCATACCCCGTCAAATCCTCCCAACTAACCGCCAATCCGCTCTATGAGGCAGGCGCACTGCCGACGACCACCTGTGCGGAGCCGTCGCTCAAGCCGAACAATCGCAAGCAGGCCCGCGCCTACCTCGACGCGGTCATCGCCTGCCTGGAAACCACCTGGGAACAGCACCTCACGAACGCCGGCCTGACCTACAGGCCGGTCAAGGTGCGGCACATGGACCGGATTCCGAAGAAGTGGTGCGGCTATGACATCGAGAAACTGAATTCCCAGGCCTGGTACTGCGACCGCACCGAGACACTGGTCTTCCAGCTCGGCAAGGACTGGCTCGACGAAGCCGACGACCTCTGGCTGTTCGAGACGGCGGCCTCCATGTACGGCTACCACGTGCAGAAATTGGTCGGAATCGCCAAGGCCTACGACAAATTGCCCTATGACAAAAAGACGGAGCTGTATGAGCAGCAGCGCCGCGTGAGTCTCCAGAACGAATGCTTCGCCGCCGCCTTCATCAAGAGCGTCTGGCCGATCGAGGGCAGGAACCTGAGCGACTGGAACGCGCTCGTCAATTTCCGGTGGAGCGAGGACCCCGCCGAGGTGCGTGAGTTCGGCAGCCGGGCCGCGGTGCGCCACTGGCTCAAGCGCGGCTTCACCGCCGGCGACCCCGGCTCGTGCAACACCTGGTCGGCCCCCTCGTCCAAGGTCGCCTGACGGTACGGCCGCGGTGGTCCACCGGGTCCACCGCGGCCGTCTCGATACGATCGTTCCATGTATCCCCCCATCGAGCCGTACGATCACGGCCTGCTCGACACCGGTGACGGCAACCTCGTCTACTGGGAGGTCTGCGGCAACCCGGAGGGGAAGCCCGCGCTCGTCGTCCACGGCGGCCCCGGATCGGGGTGCAAGACGGGGGTGCGCCGGCTCTTCGACCCGGAGCGCTACCGGATCGTCCTGTTCGACCAGCGAAACTGCGGCCGCAGCCGCCCGCACGCCAGTGACCCGTCCGTCGACCTGAGCACCAACACGACCCACCACCTCGTCGCCGACATGGAGCGGCTGCGCGAGCACCTCGGCATCGACAGGTGGCTGCTCTACGGCGGCTCGTGGGGCTCGACGCTGATGCTGGCCTACGCCGAGGCCCATCCGGCGCGGGTGTCGGAGATGGTCATCGTGGCCGTCACGACCACGCGCCGCTCCGAGATCGACTGGCTCTACCGCGGCGTCGGGCGGTTCTTCCCGGAGGAGTGGGAGCGCTTCAGGCGGGGCGTCCCCGAGGCCGACGGCGACGGTGACACCTTCGCGCTGCTGGCGGCGTACTCGCGGCTCCTGGCCGACCCCGATCCCGAGGTCCGCGCGAAGGCGGCCGAAGACTGGGTCACCTGGGAGGACGCGGTGATCTCCATGGAGCCCAACGGCAAGCCCAACGCCTACAGCGACCGCCCGGCCGAGGCGGTGATGGCGCTCGTCCGGATCTGCTCCCACTACTTCTCCAACGCCGCCTGGCTGGAGGAGGGCGTGCTGCTGAGGGAGGCGGGGCGGCTGGCCGGGATCCCCGGCGTGCTGATCCACGGCCGTCTCGATCTGGGCGGCCCGCTGGAGACGGCCTGGGAGCTGGCGAAGGCCTGGCCGGACGCCAAGCTGGTCGTCGTGGACGACTCCGGGCACACCGGCAGCGGCACGCTCTCCAAGGAGTTGTCCGCCGCGCTCGACGGCTTCGCCGGGCGGTAAGGGGGCGGGACCCGCGGCTCGCGATCGTCTGGGGCGTTAGGACGGCGCCAGTGGTGACCATCGCCTCGCCGTCGGTCGATTCCGTACGGGTGAGCCGCGGGTCCGCAGGGGACAGCGCGCTGACAACCGCGTGCCCACTCGCTGACCTGCAGCAACAGTAGCTTCGCCGACTGTCCGGACACCACCGAATTAAACGCCCGTGCGCGGAGGATTCCCCCGCCGGCCACCCTTGCGCTGTCTCGAAAACGTCTCACATAGTGTCTCAATATTATGCGGACAGGTGGCGGTAGAGGGTGGCGCGGGAGACGCCGAGGGCTCGGGCGATCTCGGCGGCGGTGTGCCGGCCCGAGGCGTGCATGCGCCTGGCCCGCTCGATGGCCTCCGGCGTCATCGCCCCCGGCCTGCCGCGCCGGCGCGCCTCCTGCGCCGGAGGCTCGGGACGGTCCTCCAGCAGGCGTTCCACCCCGGACAGCACGGCCGGGCGGAGCATCTCCGCCGGCAGGTCGGCGAACATCACGACGGGGTCGCTGAGCATGCCGAACGCCTGCGCCGCCCGGATGCGGTCCACGTGGTCGGCGAGCGGGCCGGCGATGAGGTGCTGGGCCAGGTAGGCGGCGTCTCGAAAACGGTCGAAGACCGACCCCTCCGCGGCCAGCGCGAGGTCGCGCATCTGCAGCCTCAGCAGGTCGCGGTGCGTCAGCCAGACGTCGAGCAGGCCCTCGATCACCGCCCACCGCTTCTGTCGCTCGTCGCTCCCCGGCGCGCGGTTGGCCGCGTCGATCGCCGCCTCCATGTCGGCCAGCAGCGGCTCGGCCA
This sequence comes from Nonomuraea sp. NPDC003707, assembly GCF_053587055.1. Classification (NCBI taxonomy): domain Bacteria; kingdom Bacillati; phylum Actinomycetota; class Actinomycetes; order Streptosporangiales; family Streptosporangiaceae; genus Nonomuraea; species Nonomuraea sp. NPDC003707. Next base: position 313,614 of record NZ_JBSFNK010000004.1, read on the forward strand.
GGGCCGCGATGATCTCCTTCTTGCTGGGGAAGTGGTAGAGGACCGCTGTCTTGGTCAGCTCGAGCCGCTCGGCGATCTCGCGGATCGAGGTGGCGTGATAGCCCTGCGCGGCGAACAGGTCCTGCGCCACCTGGAGGATCCGCGAGCGGGTGTCGTCCGTCACGCCGCCGATTCTAGACCTTGTCTGACCGTTGGTCGGGAGCCTATAGTCCTGAACTGACCAACGGTCAGGAGAGGCGGAGGCATGACTGAGGTTCTGGTGGTCGGGGCGAGCATCGCCGGGCAGACGCTGGCGTACTGGCTGGCCCGGCACGGGATGCGGGCCACGCTGGTCGAGCGGGCGCCGCGGCTGCGCACGGGTGGCAACGGGGTGGACCTGCGGGACGAGGCGACCGAGGTGGCCGAGCGGATGGGGATCATGCCGCGGGTCAGGGCCGCGGCGGCGGACGTGCGGGGCATGAAGTTCGTCGACGCGGCGGACCGGGCCGTGGCCCGCGTGAACATGAGCAGGAACGGCGAGACCGAGATCATGCGGGGTGATCTGGTGGCGCTGCTGCACGAGGTGACCGGGCCGGAGGTGGAGTACGTCTTGGGCGACTCCGTCCGGTCGATGGAGGAGGACGGCGGCGGCGTGACGGTGTCGTTCGAGTCAGGCGCGACGCGGCGGTTCGACCTGGTCGTCGGGGCCGACGGGCTGCACTCTTCGGTACGGCGGCTGGCCTTCGGGCCCGAGGAGGGGGCCCTGCGGCACATGGGGCACTACTTCGCGTTCGCGAACGCCGACTCCGCGCTGGGGGAGGACCGGTGGGTGACGATGTACAACCTTCCGGGCAAGATGGCGGGGCTCTACCGGTCGGGCAACCACGCCCAGGCGAAGGCGTACTTCATCTTCAGGTCGGAGCCGCTGGCCTATGACCATCGCGACGTCGAGCAGCACAGGAGGCTGCTGAAGGAGGCGTTCGGCGGCGAGACGTCCTGGCGGGTGCGCGAACTGCTCGACGGGGCCCTCGCCGACCCCGACTTCTACTTCGATGCGCTGAGCCAGGTGCGCCTGCCCTCGTGGTCGTCGGGGCGGGTGGCGCTCGTGGGGGACGCCGCCTACTGCGCCTCCCCGGCGTCGGGAGCCGGGGCGGAGCTGGCCGTCGTGGGGGCGTACCGGCTGGCCGAGGAGCTCGCGGGCACCTCCGACCACCGGGTCGCCTTCCGGCGGTACGAGGAGGGGCACCGCGAGCTGGTCAAGCGCAAGCAGCAGATCGGGCCGAACGTCCGCATGATGGTGCCGAAGACCCACCTGGGCATGTGGGCGCGCAACGGGCTGGTCCTGGGGATGGGCCTCGTCGCCCGAAGCTCGTAGGAGGGGGTCACACGGGAGGCACCAGGACGAAGTAGCGATCGAGCCTGCTCCTGTCGCCACGCACGTCGAGGCCGTCGGCCGGGATGCGGTTCCAGAGGAACAGCATGAGGTCCGACGCGCTCCCGGCCAGCTCGACGTCGAAATCGCCGCCGTCCGCCCCGGAGGACAGCCGTACGTCCGGGCCGTCGAAGTGGACCGCCCAGTCGCCCTCGCCGTCCGTGCGACGGAAGCGGAAGCGCTCGCCCGCTCCGGCGGGCGCCTGCGTCCACTCCCGCCGGGCGGGGATCATGACCTCGAACGTCTGCGTGACCGCGTCGGCCGCCACGTCCTCGTGGATCGGGCGCGGGACGCCAAGGGTGGTCTCGGCGTCCCAGCGGTGCACGGCGGCCTCGATGGTCTGCACCCGCACCCAGAACCCGACGGTCTGCTCCTTCGACCACGTCCACGCCGGATCGCCGGCGTCGCGCTCGTCGAACAGCGCCGCCAGCCGGGCCGCCCCTTCCTCGAACCAGTCGAGCACCCCGTCCGGGATCGGCCCGAGGTTGGGCGCGTGCTGCGGATCGGGCCACCCCGTGAGGTCCTGCGGCAGCCCGGCGAAGGACAGGTCGGAGCCGTCCGGCGGCCCGTCCCGCCGGTCGTCGATGATGCTGAACACGCCCCGGTGCACGGAGCCCAGGTGGATCAGCAGATCGGCGACCGACCAGCCGGGACAGGACGGCACCGGCGGCGCGGCGCCGGTCTCCGCCGCCTGCCGGGCGGCGTCCTGGAATGCTCGGACCTCTCGGCGAAAGCGCGAAGCGGGTTCCATTCCCCTCACTGTGCCTCAGCCGGCTGGTCCCGCTCCACCGACTTCGCCGATGACGGCCGCTCGACGGCGTGGGCGACGGCGGCGGTGACCAGGGCGGCGGCCACCAGCAGGGCGCTCACCCAGAGCGGCGAGCGCAGCCCGAGCCCGGCCCCGATGGTCAGGCCGCCCAGCCACGGGCCGAGCGTCGCGCCCACGTTGAGCGCCGCCGTGGCGAACCCGCCGGCCAGGGTGGGCGCGCCGGTGGCCGCGTACAGCACCTGCGAGATCAGCGTGGAGCCCACGGCGAACGAGAGCGTCCCCTGGACGAAGACGAGCACGACCGCGGGCACCGGCGCGCCGGCCGTCAGCGCGAAGAGGGCCCACCCGGCGGCCAGCGCCGGCCCGCAGATCACCAGGAGGCGGATCGGCCGCCGGTCGGCCACCCGCCCGCTGACGGTCACTCCCACGAACGAGCCCAGCCCGAACAGGGCCAGCATCAGGGGCATCCAGGAGGACCCGATCCCGGTGTCCCCGGTGAGCAGGGGCGCGAGGTAGGTGAACGTGCAGAAGGTGCCGCCGTTCACCAGACCGCCCAGCACGAGGAAGACCAGCAGCCGCGGCCGGCGCAGCGCCCGCAGCTCCCCGCGGGCCCGCGGACCGGCCGGGCCGGGGGCGCCGGACGGCACGGACTTGAGCACCGCGACGATGGCCGGGACCAGCGCGACGGCCACCGCCCAGAACGCCGAGCGCCACCCCCACACCTCGCCCAGCAGCGCTCCGCCCGGCACGCCCGCGACGCAGGCGATGGTGACGCCGCCGAGGAGCACGGAGGTGGCGCGCCCCTTGGCGTCGGGAGGCGCGAGCGCGACGGCGGTCGCCATGGCCACCGCCAGGAACCCGGCGTTGGCCAGCGCCGCGATCACCCGCGTGCCGAGCAGCACGCCGTAGCTGGTGGTGAGCGCGCCCACCACGTGCACGACCAGGAACGTGACCAGGAAGGCCAGCAGCGCGAACCGCCGGGACCAGCGCAGGCTGAGCACCGCCATGAGCGGCGCCCCCACCACCATCCCGACGGCGAAGGCCGAGGTGAGCAGCCCTGCGGCGGGGATGGACACCCGCAGGTCCCGCGCGATGCCCGGGATGAGCCCGGACAGCATGAACTCGGACGTCCCCTGGGCGAAAACCGCCAGTCCGAGCAGGTAGACAGCGAAAGGCATGAGAGAACTCCGCGACCGTATCGAGGATCGACAAGGAAGCGGGCAGGCCGGAGGAAGGTCCTGCCCCGCTGGGGAATCGGCCGCATCACGAAGAACCGCACGGCTCGCGGGGAGCCCGGCGTCAGCGCGAGACAGCCACCGGATGACCGGTGGCTAGCGTCTTGACGCTTCGGGGCTGGACATGACGGCGAACGTAGCAAGGTCGCGGAGACCTACGCAAATGATTTGCTATCTTGGACCAGTCGTTCCAAGATAGGCCGCGGAGGTGCCGATGCCGGACGTGAAGCATTTCGATCCCGACGCGGTGCTGGAGCAGGTGGAGCGCCTGTTCTGGCAGCGCGGCGCCGCCACGGGCATCGCGGAGGTGATCGCGGCGACCGGCCTCAGCCGCTCCAGCCTGTACGCGACCTACGGCGGCAAGCAGGACCTGTACGTGCGGGCGCTGCGCCGCTACGTCGAGCAACGCTCGCAGCCGATGTTCCAGACCCTGGCCGACGACGGGCGCGGCCTGCCCGCCGTCGAGGCGTTCTTCGACCGCCTGATCCGGATCAGGTGCGCGGGCGAGCACGCGCGCTGGGGCTGCATGGCGACCAACGCCAACGCCGAAGGCGCGGACCCGGCCGTGCGCCAGGTGCTGGACCAGCACCACGACGGGCTCCGCGCGACGATGCGCGCGGCCCTGGAGGCGGCCAGGGCCCAGGGGCAGCTCGCCGACGGCCTCGACCTCGACGCGACCGCGGAGTCCCTGACCCTGCTGGCCTACGGGGTGAACCTCCGCTCGCGCGCCGGCGCGGACCCGGCAGCCCTGCGCAGGGGCGCGTCCGCCGCACTCGACTCTCTCAGAAGGGACCGGTCATGAAACCGCAGGTAGTGATCTTCGATGTGAACGAGACGCTGACCGACATGGAGCCGATGCGGGGCAGGTTCGAGGAGGTGGGGCTGTCCGGCGAGCAGATGGGGATGTGGTTCGCGAGCGTGCTGCGCGACGGGTTCGCGCTCACGGCGGCGGGCGGTTTCGCCGAGTTCGGCCGGATCGCCGACGACGTGCTCAGGGAGATGGGGGCCGGGGACGAGGCGGTGCGCCACGTGCTGAGGGGGTTCGCCGAGCTGCGGGTGCATCCCGACGTCCCCGAAGGCATGCGACTGCTGCGCGAGGGCGGCATCCGCCTGTTCACCATGACGAACGGGGCGGCGGCCATGACCGAGGGGATCCTGCGCCGCGAAGGGCTGTCGGACCTGGTGGAGGCCACGCTGGACGTGAGCGGCCCCCGCGCGTGGAAGCCCGCCCGCGCGGCCTACGAGTACGCGGCCGGCCAGGCCGGCGTCCGGCCCGACCAGGCGGTCCTGGTCGCGGTGCATCCGTGGGACATCGACGGGGCCCAGCGGGCCGGGCTGTCAGGGGCCTGGTTGGAGCGGCGCGGCACGCCGTACCCGAGCGTGATGAGCGCCCCGCGCCTGTCGGCCCCCGACCTGGTCTCGCTGGCGAGGCTTGTCACTGCCTAGGGAAGAAGTCCGCGCCCTGGACGTACTCCATCGCCTTCGTGAAGACGGGGTCGGTCATGCGGCGCTCCATCTCCTCGGGAGAGAGCTCCTCGACGCGCGCCTGGATCCACCACAGGTTGCCGAACGGGTCACGCACCCGCCCGACCCGGTCGCCCCAGAACAGGTGGGTGATCTCCGTCACCGACGTCCCGCCCGCCTCGACGGCCCGGCGGTAGATGGCGTCGGCGTCGGCGTCGGGGACGTACAGGCGCAGGAAGGCAGGCGTGGGCGGCCAGCCGGGAGCCGAGTCGAACATCATCACCACGGCGTCCCCGATCCGCACCTCCGCGTGCCCGATGCGCCCCTCGTCGTCGGTCACCCGGGACAGCTCGACGGCGTCGAACGCGGCCGTGAGGTAGTCGATGAGGCCCGCGGTGTCGGGCCCGATGATCCACGGCGTGACGGTGGTGTATCCCTCAGGAATGTTCATGCCCGCAGGCTATTCAGGAAGTAGGCCAGATCATGTCCTACTTGCGTTCGCGAGCAGGAAATCCAGCACCAGAGGGCTCGCGACCTCCCTGAACTCCTCGAAGTACGCGTGCCGCGCCCCCTCGATCATCCGCAGCTCCGCCCCGGGGATGCGGCCGGCCAGCAGCGGGGCGTTGGCCGCCGGGTTGAACACGTCGTCGGTGCCGTGCACCACCAGCGTGGGCGCGGCGATGGAGGGCAGCGCGGCCCAGCTGTCGTGCCCGGCGCTGGCTGCCAGGTGGCGGCGGCGCGCGTACGCGGGCATGGCCGGGTCGCCGACCGTGTGGTGGGGGCCCGGGTGGGTGGCCAGCCAGGCGGGCGTGTACATGAGCTCCAGCAGCGCCCGCTCGGCGGCCGCCCGGTCCGGCTGGGCCAGCGACCTGCGCACGTCGTTGTCCCGCTCGAGCCCGTGGACGCCGCCCGGCGAGCTGCAGCCGAGCACCAGCGACCCGACCCGCTCGGGATGGTCGGCCGCCAGCCACTGGGCCACCCGCCCGCCCATCGACGTCCCGTAGACGTGCGCCTTCTCCACGTCGAGCTCGTCGAGGACGGCCAGCACGTCGGCGGCGAACCCGCGGGTGGTGTACGGCTCGTCGGGTTTGTCGCTGCCGCCCGTGCCGCGGTAGTCGAAGGTGACGGTGCGGAACTCCTGCTCGAAGTCCGGGCGTACGGGATCCCACCAGCGGTGCTCGTTGGCCTGTCCCTGGAGGAGGACGAGGGGTCGCCCGCCGCCGCGGACCTGGTAGGACAGCTTGACGCCGTCCACGGCTGTCGCAAATGGCATGTCTGGCATCGTAGGGGGCCGGTGAGCGGGTGCGGGTCTAGCCTGTTTTCGCCTCGACGTACCATTCGCGGCCGAGCAGCAGGCCGAAGACGGGCGCCGGGAGCCGCACGAGCACTCTCGCGACGGCGGCCCCCCGGCCGCCGCCGCTGATCTGGGAGTGGTGGGCGGCCAGCGCCCGCTGCTTCTGCCCGGCGTAGCGGCGCACGTCGATCCTGTGGGTGATGGCCTTGCCGGGGCTGTACGCCTTCGCCAGCTCGCGTTCGTCGTAGCGGAGCGGGATCCGGAGCAGGTGGATCAGGCGTACCAGCCGGACGGCGGCATCGCGCGGGACCGTGGCCTCCAGCACGCGGGGCACCCCGGCCAGCTCGGCGGCCCGCTTGCCGACCTCGTGCACCTTGACGTGGTCGCGGTGGCCGTACCCGCCGTTGGGGTCGTAGCTGAGCAGGAGGTCCACCTTCTCCTCGCGCAGGATCGCGGCGAGCCTGGCCGCGGCCTCCTCCGTGCTCGCGCGCACGAACCGCATCCGGTCCGGCGGGTCGGGATACAGGTCCTTGCCGTGCCCGCTGTCGGCGTAGCCCAGGTGCTCGACGCGCGCCACGCCCAGCTCGGCGGTGGCGGCGCGCAGCTCGTTCATCCTGGTCGTGCCGCCCTCCGCGACGGACTTCATGACGCCGTCGGTCGCGACCACGACGATCACGCGGTGGCCCTCGGCGGCGGCGCGGGCGAGCGTGCCGCCGGTCAGGAGCACTTCGTCGTCCGGATGCGCGTGAAAAGCCAGGAGTGTCGCCATAGCCGGTCACCCTATATTCCATTGACGGAGTGAGTACTCACTCCGTAACGTGAAAGCCATGACGAACCCGACAGGCCGGCGACGCGCGCCGGCGATGAGCCCGGAACAGCGCCGCGAGATGATCGTCCGGGCGGCGCTTCCCCTGGTGGTGGAGTACGGCACCTCCGTGACCACCGCCCAGGTCGCCCGCGCCGCGGGCATCGGCGAAGGCACGATCTTCCGGGCCTTCGGCGACAAGGAGACCCTGCTCGCCGCCTGCATGGCAGAGGCGGCGCGGCCCGACGACACGCTCGCGCACGTGGCGGCGATCGCGCTGGACATGCCGCTGGAGGAGCGGCTGATCGAGGCCGCGGAGACGCTGCGCGGCTATCTGGCCCGGATGGGCGCCGTGGCCGGTGCCCTGGCCGCCTCGGGCGGCCTCCGCCGCGACCCCCGCCTCCTGGGCGCACCCTCCGAAGCCTCCGGAGGCGCGCCCTCCGGCGCCTCGGAAGAGGGGCGTGGCGCCTCCGAAAGGCCGCAGGAGGGCTCAGGGCGGGCCCTCTCGGGGCGGGAGGCGTCGATGGCGGCCACCCGCGAGGTGCTGTCCGGACTGTTCGAGCCCGAGCGCGACGACCTCAGGCTGCCCCCGGAGCGGCTGGCCGAGGCGTTCCAGTTCCTGATCCTGGCGTCCGGGCGGGGCGGGTCGTCCCCGCTCACCTCCGAGGAACTGGTCGACCTGTTCCTGCACGGCGCGCTGAAGGGCGGCGAGGCCGGGTGACGGACCTCTACGAGGACCTCCCGGCCGGCAGTCGCACGGCGGTGACGTACGCCCTGCTCGGCTGCGCCTTCCTGAGCATGCTGGACGGCACCGTGGTCGGCACCGCCCTGCCGCGCATCGTCGAGCAATTAGGCGGGTCGGGCTCGTGGTACGTGTGGCTGGTCACCGCGTACCTGCTCACCTCCTCGGTGACCGTGCCCGTCTACGGCCGCCTGTCCGACCTGTACGGCCGCCGCCGGCTCCTGCTCGCCGGCCTGGCCGTCTTCCTGGCGGGATCCCTGGCCTGCGGTGTGGCGGGCTCGATGCCGTTCCTGATCGCCAGCCGGGCGTTCCAGGGCCTCGGCGCGGGCGCGCTGCTCACCCTGGGCATGGCCATGATCCGCGACCTGCACCCGCCCTCCCGCGCGGAGGGCATGATCCGCATGCAGACCCTGCTGGCCGCCATGATGATCGTCGGCATGGTGGGCGGCCCGCTGCTCGGCGGCCTGCTGGCCGACCACGCGAGCTGGCGCTGGGCGTTCCTTATCAACCTGCCCCTCGGCGTGGCCGGAGCCGCCATGATCGCCGTGCTGCTGCCCGAGCGCCGGCTCCCCGGCGCCGCGCCCGGCAGGCTCGACGTGGCCGGGATCGTCCTGCTCACCAGCGGCCTGTCGCTGGTCCTGGTGGGGCTCAGCCTCAAGGGCAACACCGCCCTGGGGTGGGCCGACCCCGCCGTGCTCGGCACCCTGCTGGCCGGTCTGGCCCTGCTGACCGCCCTCGTGCGCGTCGAACGCCGGGCCGCCACCCCGGTGCTCCCGCTCCGCCTGCTGCGCCGCCGCACGTACGCGGCCCTGCTCGCCGGCGGGTTCTTCATGCAGTTCGCGGTCCTGCCCGTCGGCGTGCTCCTGCCGCTCTACCTCCAGCACGTACGCGGCTACTCGGCCACGGCCTCCGGGCTGGTCCTGCTCCCGTTCCTGATCGGGATGACCGTGGGCAACCGGATGACGGCGGTGCTGATCCTGCGTTCCGGGCATCCGAAACCAGCGCTGCTGACGGGCGCGGCGCTGGTCACGATCGGCACGGGCGCGTTCTTCGCCCTCGGTCCGGATACCCCGCCGATCCTGACCGGGGTGTGGCTGCTGCTCGCCGGCCTCGGCACGGGTCCCGCCATGGGCGGGATCACGATCGCCACGCAGAGCAGCGTCCCGCACGCGGACATGGGCACCGCCACGGCCGGATCGGCGCTCACCAAGCAGCTCGGTGGCACCTTGAGCCTGGCCTGCACGCAATCCCTGCTCGCCGGGCCCAGGGTCACGGCCGGTGGAGTGGGGGCGACGGTGGCGTGGATCGGTGGGGTGGCGGGGGTGCTGGCGTTCGCGGCCCTCCTCGCCATGCGCGACACCGCCGTCATGGCCCCGGCCCGCTCGTAGCGACCCGCCGTACTTCGGCTGGGATCCTTCGGAGGGGAACGGGCGCGGCGGGGGAGAGAGGGGCGGCCATCTCCTGGTGGCCGGAAATTCGTGTCGGGGTGGGAATGTTCGGGGGGCGGGTGTGGTTACATAGATCGTGGCCGGTGTGTCCAGTGTCCCCGGGCCTCACCTATTGCCTTCGCGGAATACCGTTCGGCTGGAGCCGCGTTGTGCCTTTCGCCGAGAGGCGACCTGCACACCGGTTCGCATACGTTGAGCGCCCGCCCTCCTCGGAGGGCGGGCGCTCAATACTTTCCGCTCAGTACTTTCCGTAGTACGGGTCCGTGACGCCCCCAGGCGAGTTCAGCGCCTCCATGTCGACCCCGGTCAGCCGGGCCCCCGCATGGTAGGCGCTGTCCAGGAACTCCAGCACGGACGCGACCGGATCACCCATCGCGCGCACGTCGTCGTACCGGAGGATGGCCAGGTGGCTGCCCCGGGTGGGCAGCCACTCGGCCTCGACGGGCCGCAGCGGCTCGAGTTCCAGGCCCTTGGGCTCCGGCGCGGTGTAGGAGTAGAACGCCGGCCACGGCCGCTCCTTGTCGCCGAACCAGAACCCCGCGCTGATGACCTCCCAGCTGTACGCCTCCCGCGTGACCGGGTCGGCGTCGGGCGAGACCCGGACCACGCGGCCGGTGAAGCGCGTCACGGCGATGTCGAACGTGTGCCAGAAGTGGTGCACCGGCGAGGTCTTGCCGGCGAAGTCGGCGGCGAAGCGGTCGAGCAGCTGCACCACCTGGGACAGGATCCGCCAGTAGCGGTTGATCAGGACGGGGTCGTACCGGGCGTGCAGGGTGTCGTCGGCGAACGGCGTGTCGTCGCCCAGGTCGAACGGCACGGCCCAGATCTCCGGCCGGATCCCCAGCCCCGCGAGCGTCTCGAAGAGCCGGTCGTGGAACGACGCCACCGACCGCCCGATCAGGGTGAACTCCGCGCTGCGCCCGTCGAGCACGTCCACCACCAGCCGGTGGCGCACCAGGTCGAAGTCGATGCTGAACAGCGGTTGCTCGCCCAGCCCGCCCATCGGGCGCGTGGTGAGCCCGCGCCCGGTCGGGTGGAAGGGCACCTGCCACCAGTGGTTGCGCCGGTTGCTCGACGACAACCGGATCTTCCCCACGATCTGCGCGAACCTGTGAAAGGTCTCCTTGGCCTCCGCCCACTCCGCGAGCGGCATTGCTGGGAACAGCTCCATGAGACCAATGGTAACTACCGTATGTAATGGGACAGTTCCCAAGGGTCATGCGCGGAGAAGACTGTGACGCCGTGGTCGTGTACGAGCGACCTCAGGCGTTCCTGGCTGGACAGGCGCCGCTCGGCGTCGACCTGGGCGCCGACCTGCACGAGGTCCATCAGCGGGTGCGGCTGGGGCTCGCGGTCCAGCTCACCGTGGTAGAAGTACGCGTCCCCGGCGTGCAGCAGCCAGCGTTCGCCGTCGTTGACCGCCACTCCGGCGTGCCCGCGGGTGTGCCCGTCCAGCGGCACGAGCAGGAAGTCCTCACCCAGCCCCGTCAGCGGCCGCACCCCGTCCACACCCAGCCACCGGGTGCCCGTGTCCGGATAAGTCACCCATTTGGGTGAGTGAGCCCAGTGACCCGGGCGGTAGCGGCGGTTCGGGGCCTGGGCGATGGCGTCCTCCAGCTCGACCTCCATGACGTGCACCCGGGCGTGCGGGAAGTCGGGCAGGCCGCCGCTGTGGTCCACGTCCAGGTGGGTCAGCACGATGTGCCGTACGTCGAGCGGGTCGTGACCGAGCGCGGCGACCTGCCGCACGGCGGTCTCGTCGGGCGAGAGCAGCGGCTCGACGAGCTCCGCCCACTCGCGCTCCAGCATCTCCTCGGGCTTGGCCACGTCGTCGAGGCCCAGCCCGGCCTCGACCAGGACGAGCCCGGAGGCGGGCGTCTCGATCAGCAGCGCGTGGCACACCGCGGGCGCCGCCGGCTGCCCGTCCGGGGATTCGATCTCGCGCATGGAGCCGAGATTCAGGTGGTGAATTCGCATACGCACTAGACTGCGACTTGAAGCGCGGTTCAAGTCAAGGGGCCAGGTCGTGGAAGACACGTTGATCGACATAGGCGAGGTGGCCAGGCAGAGCGGGCTGGCCGCGTCGGCGCTGCGGTTCTACGAGCGCAAGGGGCTCATTCAGGCGGAAGGACGCAACGGCCTGCGCCGCGCGTACCGTCCCGAGACGCTGGAGCGCCTGGCGTTGATCACGTGCGCCCGGGACGCGGGGTTCACGCTGTCGGAGATCGCCGAGTTCCTGCGCGCCAGGCCGTCCGACGCGAGGCTGCGCGAGCGCATGGCGGCCAAGGAGCGCGAGGTGTCCGAGCGGGTCGCGCAGCTCACCCGGCTGCGCGACAGCCTGCGGCACGCGGTGACCTGCGACCACGACCCGCTTGTGGAATGTCCTGAGTTCAAGCAGGCCGTGGGCCGCGTGCCGCTGGGCTGAGCACGTTCGTCAGCTCGGGTTGACGTACTTTCTCGGTCGCAGGGCGTGGGCGCGCAGGGCCGCCAGGGCGGCGAGCTGGCCGGAGCGGTCCATCCGCACCGCCAGCTCGTCGCTGAAGGCCAGCCCCAGCGCGGTGAGTTGTGAGATCAGGTCGGCCACCGGCGCGGCGACGTCCTCAACGGTCGTGGTGGGATGCCAGCCCTCGCCGCCGACCACTTCCGCCACCCGCTCGCGCAGCTCGGTGGGTGACATCAGCGTGCCGTCGGCGATCAGCATCAGCGCGGCCTCCCGCGCCGAAACCTCGAACTCGTGCTTTCCCCTGGCCAGCAGCAGCCTCGTGACCGCCGACCACATGGCCGACTTGGACTTGAGCAGCCGCCGGCCGTAGTCGGTGATGGCCAGCTTCGTGCCGTCGCGACTGATCGCGCCGAGCTCCCGCTCGGCCAGCTCGCGCAGCCTGAGCGCCTCGGGCGAGGGTGCCAGCCGCAGCGGCAGGCTCTCCTCCGAGGCGGCCAGGGTGAGGAGACGGTGCAACGGGGGCAGGGGTTGCGGGGTGATGGGCGCGTGCAGGCGCACCTCGAACGGCTGGGCCAGCTCGCGCCTGGCCGGGCCGCGGCCCAGCACCCAGCGGTTGAGGCGTTCGCCGTGCACCCGGTTGAGCCAGCTGTCGCCGCCCAGCTCGGAGCGGGGCTCGGTGAGCCAGCGGCGGGTCAGGGCGGTGCGGTCGACGGTCTCACCGGCGACGATCGCCAGTTCGAGGGCGGCGGAGCAGGCGAGGTGCGCGCCCAGCTCCTCGGGCCCCATGATCATGCTCCACTGCAGTTCGGGGACGTCGGGCGGGAGCACGCCCGTGGCCTCGAGCGCCTGCTGGTAGGCGCTGGTGCCGGCGTCCTCGCCCTCACGGGCGTAGGTACGGAGGATCTGGAGGGTCGTAGCTGACACGCACAGAGCGGCATAGCGCTCCATCCCGCCGAGCTGGAGCAGCCGGCCCAGCGAACGTGCCAGTCGTTCGTGGTCGCCGCCCACCTTGAGCGGCAACGTGTACCAGAGGAACTCGCAGACGTCGAGCTGGGTCACCGTTTCCAGCGGCTCTCCACCCGTCAGCCATTCGACGGCGGTCCTGGCCTCCTCGGCCAGCTCCGGCTGAGAGCGCTCCAACTCGGCGAGCAGGGCGGTGACATCCGGTGCACTCATGCCTCGAAGTTTGCCGTATCGACCCCGGGCCTGACGATGGCCGAATCCGGTGCGTATTGGGTCTTGCACAGCGATAACCCTAAGAAACCACTATGGGGCGGATGGTAAGCAGATCATATCCACCGTTTCTCGAACAACATGCGGGCCTTCCACTCGGTGTACGGGATGAGTTCGGCGGACAGGATCGGGTGCAGCCACCAGAAGTTGATGAGCGCGAGCAGCGTGAACGCGCCGACCACGGCGGCCCCGATGGTGCGCCGTAGCGGCATCGCCCCCGTGATCGTCGGTTTCGACGACCCGATCAGCAGCCCGGCGCACAGCGTGATGGCCAGCACCATGAACGGCACCATCGGGATGGCGTAGAACAGGAACATCGTCCGGTTGTCGGCGACGGCGAAGTAGATCCACGGCACCAGGCCCATGGCGTACGACAGCAGCACGGCCCCCGCCCGCCAGTCGCGCGAGGAGACATACCACGCGATCAGGGCCACCAGCGCGGCCACCGCCCCGAACCAGATCACCGGCGTGCCCACGCCCAGCACAGCCTCGGAGCAGTCCTTGACGCCGCACGTGTTCTGCTTGCCCTCGTAGTAGAAGGCGACCGGACGCAGCAGCAGCGGCCACTGCCAGGGCTCCGACATGTACGGGTGCGAGGTCTCCAGCCCGCTGTGGAACGTGTAGACCTGCCACTGGTACTTGATCCACGACCGCATCGAGTCGACCACGAAGAAGATCGGGTTGCCCGCGGAGGTGGCCTGATTCCAGTCGCGCCCGTAGCCGGTCGCGTTGGCGAACCAGCCGATCCAGGTGGCCATGTAGGTGACGAACGGCACCACGGCGAACGCCAGGAACGCCTGCGGCACGTCCTTGTTGAACGCCCCGACGTACGGATTCCGCAGCCCGACGGCCCGGCGGGCGCCGAAGTCCCACATCACGGACATGATCGCGAACGCCACGGCGAACGCCAGCCCCGACCACTTGACCGACATCGCGAAGGCCAGGCAGACCCCGGCGGCGATCCGCCACCACCTGATCCCCAGCGAGGGACCGTGCGGCGAGAGCGGCGAGTTCTCGTACCAGGTCGCGAGCCGTTCGCGGGCCTGGTCGCGATCGACCACCAGGCAGGCGAACGCGGCCAGCACCCAGAACATCAGGAAGATGTCCAGCAGCGCCGTGCGCGAGAGCACGTAGTGCAGGCCGTCGAGGGCCAGCAGCAGGCCGGCGAAGCAGCCCAGCAGCGTCGACCGCGTCATCCTGCGGGCCACCCTGGCCAGGATGAGGATCGACAGCGACCCGATCAGCGCGGCGGCGAAGCGCCAGCCGAACGGGTTGAGCCCGAACAGCCACTCGCCCGCGCCGATCATCCACTTGCCCAGCGGCGGGTGGACGACGTAGGAGGCGCACTTGTCGAGGGTCTCGGACGTGCACGACTGCCAGATGTCGGTGTTGCCGGCGATGATCGCCTTGTCGGCGTCCTTGATGGTGGTCCGCTCGACACCCCAGGTGATCAGCGAGAACGCGTCCTTCATGTAGTACGTCTCGTCGAACACCACGGCCTTGGGATGGCCCAGGTTGATGAAGCGCAGGACGGCGCCGAAAAGGGTGACCAGCAGCGGGCCGATCCAGCCCCACAGGATGCTGCCGTGCATGGGAGGCACGAGCCGTTCGCGTACGGACATCGTCTTGGGAAGGCTGTCGCCGACCTCCGAGCTCTCGTAGGCCTGGTATGGGGAATCGGTCACCGCCATTCGGACATCGTACGGGCCCCAAGCCGATCGCAAACGCAGAAACACGGTTATTTGGGATGCCCTGCCACAATGGTCAGGTGACTGGAGACGGCAGGTTGGTGCTGGCAGGAGCCCCCATCGGCCAGGCGGGTGATGTCTCGCCGCGGCTGCGCGAGGTGCTCGGGAGCGCCGACGTGGTGGCCGCCGAGGACACCAGGCGGCTGCGCAGGCTCGCGACCGAGCTGGGCGTGGAGATCGAGGGCCGGGTGGTGTCCTACTACGACCAGAACGAGGTGGCGCGGGCCAAGGAGCTCCTGGAGACCCTGAAAGAGGGCCGCACGGTCGTGGTCATCACGGACGCGGGCATGCCGGGCGTCTCTGACCCCGGCTACCGCCTGACGCGCCTGGCGGTCGAGGAGGGCATCACGGTCACCGCGCTGCCGGGGCCGAGCGCCGTCACGACCGCGCTGGCCGTGTCCGGGCTGGCCAGCGACCGGTTCTGCTTCGAGGGCTTCCCGCCGCGCAAGCCGGGCGAGCGGGCCCGCCGCCTGGCCTCCCTGGCGGCCGAGGAGCGCACGATGGTCTTCTTCGAGTCGCCGCGCCGGCTGGCGAGCTCCCTGGAGGCCATGGCCGAGGCGTTCGGCCCCGACCGGCAGGCCGCCGTGTGCCGCGAGCTGACCAAGACGTACGAGGAGGTACGGCGGGGCGGGCTCGGCGAGCTGGCCGAATGGGCGGCGAAGGACGTCAAGGGCGAGATCACGCTCGTGGTCGCCGGATATGCGCCGGGGGAGGGCGAGCCGGACCTGGACGAGCTGGTCGCCGAGGTGGACCGCAGGGTCGCCGAGGGCGTCCAGCGCAAGCTCGCCGTCGCCGAGGTGGCCAGGCAGGCGGGCATCCCCAAACGCGAGCTGTATGACCTGGTTCACAGGAGATCCCCTACGCCATAGGGTGCGCATGGTGAGGAACTGGGGGGTTTCCGCTCAGCGACTGGTCCCGCCGATGCCGGGGACACCCATGCTGGGCTGGGCCGGGCCGATCCTGGTCGCGCTGTTCGGCGGCCTCCTGCGGTTCATCAGGCTCGACGAGCCCAAGGCCGTGGTCTTCGACGAGACGTACTACGCCAAGGACGCGTACTCGCTGATCACGCACGGCGTCGAGCGGACCATGCTCGGCGACGCCAAGGACCCGATCGCCGACAGACGCCTCATCACCGGCAACCTGGACATCTTCAAGCAATGTCCGCAGCCCGACGACTGCGCCTCGTTCGTGGCGCACCCGCCGCTGGGCAAGTGGATGATCGGCGTGGGCGAGTGGCTGTTCGGGATGGACCCGTTCGGCTGGCGCTTCGCGGCGGCGCTGATCGGCACGCTGTCCATCCTGATCATGGCCAGGGTGGCGCGCAGGATGACGCGGTCGACGCTGCTGGGCTGCCTGGCCGGGCTGCTGCTCTCGCTCGACGGCCTGCACCTGGTGCTGTCGCGCACGGCACTGCTGGACATCTTCCTGATGTTCTGGGTGCTGGCCGGGTTCGCCTGCCTGGTGACCGACCGGGACTGGGCGCGGCGACGGCTGGCGGACTGGCACGAGCGCGGGCCGATCGGCGAGCTGGGGCCGCGTCTGGGGCTGCGGCCGTGGCGGCTCGCGGCCGGGCTCTGCCTGGGGGCGGCGTGCGCGGTGAAGTGGTCGGGGATCTTCTTCCTGATCGCGTTCGCGGTCATGAGCCTCATGTGGGACCTGGGGGCCAGGCGGGCGCTGGGGCTGCGGCAGCCGTACCGGGGGGCGTTCTCGTACGACCTGCCGGGCGCGTTCGCGGCCATGGCGCTCGTGCCCGCGGTCACCTTCGTGGCCTCGTGGACCGGGTGGTTCGCCGCCTCCGGCGGCTGGGGGCGCAACTGGACGCAGGCCGCCTCGTCCGGGCCGGTGTTCTTCGTGGTCGACTCGGTGCGGTCGTGGCTTCAGTACCAGGTGCAGGTGCTGGGCTATCACAGCAACCTGCACGAATACCACCCGTACATGTCGGAGCCGTGGCAGTGGCCGCTGCTGATCAGGCCCGTCTCGTTCCACTACCCGTCGGACATCCCGCCGTCGGCGTGCGGGGCCGACAAGTGCTCACAGGCCGTGCTCGGGGTCGGCACCCCCGCCCTCTGGTACGCCGCCGTGCTGGCGCTGGTCGGCCTCGTCGCCTGGTACGTGGCCACGCGCGACTGGCGGGCGGGGGCGGCGCTGCTGGGCGTCGCGGCCGGCTGGCTGCCGTGGTTCTACTACGCCCTCGCCGACAACCGGACGATGTACCTGTTCTACATGATCCCCGTCGTGCCGTTCATGGTGCTGGCGCTCGTGCTGGTGGCGGGGCTGGTGCTGGGCAGGCAGGACGCCCCCGCGCCACGGCGGGCGACCGGGGCCGCGCTGGTGGGGGCGTTCGCGCTCATCGTGCTGATCAACTTCTGGTGGCTCTATCCGGTGCTGACCGCCGAGACGATCACACACGCAGACTGGTGGGCTCGGATGCTGATGCGTTCTTGGGTGACCGCCGCGCCCAAGTGACGCCGCGGCGCAGCGTGATCGCCGCGGCGACGCAGGCCAGCGGGACGGCCGGGAGCACGTACCGGTAGTCGAACTCCGCCGTCGCCGCCGGGGCCAGCAGCAGCCCCACCGCGCCGAGCCACGGCAGCGCCACCGGGCCGCCGAACTTGCGCCACCTGACCGCGACGCCGTACAGGCCGATCAGCAGGATGCCGCCGAGCATGATGCCGCGCAGGTAGAACACCTTCTGGTAGCCGCTCATGATGTCGGCCCACGGGTGCACGATGCGGGTCTCCGGCGGGCCCTGCTCGTAGCTGAACGCGTCGGTGTCGGTGCGGCCGCCCGCGTACGACGACCACTTCGGCAGCCGCTTGGGCTGGCCGCTCTCGTCCGGCTCGACGTACGGCTTGAACTCGTACATGCCGTATGTGGACGGGTCGGGGAACATCGGCCGGCCCCAGTGGAACGAGCGGAAGAAGTCACGCGTGACCACCTTGAGGTAGTCGCCGGGCTGCGACAGGATCGCCCGCGTGGCGAACGCGCTGGCCGCGTCGTTGGTGATCTCGCTCCACTTCTTGTTGATGCCCCACCGGTGCAGCACCTCGCCGGTGCCCGTGCCGTCGCCGTTGCCCTGGCCCCACAGGTACCACTGCGCGTAGTCCTTGCGCTGGCTGACCGGGTCGTTGATGCACAGCAGGAGGAGCTGGACCTCCTTGTACTTGTCGATCTTCATCTTGTTGCAGTCGGCGAAGATGGCCGTGCGCATGTAGAGGATGAGACCGTCGCTGTTGGTCATCGCGAACTTGCCGTACGCGGAGGCGAACCAGCCCATGTACGCCATCACCGGCACCGCGCAGGCCGTGATCACGGCGACGATCGGGCGCCAGCCGGTCCGCTTGACCAGCAGGTAGAGCACCACCAGCGCCAGGATCGGCAGGCCGATCGAGCGGGTCAGCCACGTCACCGCCAGCAGCAGGCCGACGACCGCGCCCGCCTGCCACGACAGCCGCCGCTTCCACAGCACCAGCGTGATGACGCCCACCACGAGCAGCGTGAACATGCTGTCGGACATCACCAGCTGCTCGAGCTGGATCTGGTACGCGTCCAGCAGCACCGGCGCCGCCGCCAGCGTGGCGCCCCACTTCGGCAGCCGGAACTTGATCCGCAGCAACGCGTAGATCAGGCAGGCCGTGGCCAGGCCCATCAGGTGCTGCGTGAAGATCACCAGTGCGAAGCTGTGGAACGGCTTGAGCAGCATGAGCCAGAAGCTGTAGCCGTCGGGCCTGATCGGGTGCGGCCGCGGGTGCAGCGCCACCGAGACGTACTCGTAGGAGTCGTTGAACCACATGGCCGGGCCGTAGCCGAGCATGGTGATGAGCCGCAGCACGGCGCCAACGCCGAAAACCGCGGCGAACACTCGATGCCGGCGCACGAACGACAGCCAACGAGCTGCCCGGCCAGGAGCGGAGTGGTCCACAGGGGTAATCTCCGCGACGCTCACCATGCTGTAAAGAATGCCAGTCGTTTTTGGGTCTTGACCCGAGCACGGTTGGGCACAGGGCATGATGGTTCACTGGAAGAGTCTTAACTGAAGGGTAGACACGTGGAACTGACGGTGGTCATGCCCTGCCTCAATGAGGCGGAGACCGTGGAAGTCTGTGTACGCAAGGCGCTGGCGTGCATGGAGGAGCACGGCATCGAGGGCGAGGTCCTGATCGCCGACAACGGCAGCACGGACGGCTCACAACAGCTTGCCCGCGACGCCGGAGCCCGCGTGGTCCACGTCGACGAGAAGGGCTATGGCAACGCCCTCATGGGCGGAATCAGGGCGGCGCGCGGCAAATACGTCATCATGGGCGACGCCGACGACTCCTATGACTTCACCGCGCTGCTGCCGTTCGTCGAGCAGCTGCGCGACGGCGCCGACCTGGTGATGGGAAACCGCTTCAAGGGCGGCATCGCCCCGGGCGCCATGCCCCCGCTCCACCGCTACCTCGGCAACCCCGTGCTGTCGTTCGTTGGCCGGCTGTTCTTCCCCTCGGCCATCGGCGACTTCCACTGCGGGCTGCGCGGGTTCCGGCGCGACTCGATCCTCAAGCTGCAGCTGCAGACGGGCGGCATGGAGTTCGCCTCCGAGATGGTGGTCCGCTCCACGCTGTCGGGCCTCGACGTGCGCGAGGTGCCCACCACGCTCTCGCCCGACGGCCGCTCCCGCCCGCCGCACCTGCGCTCCTGGCGCGACGGCTGGCGCCACCTGCGCTTCCTGCTCCTCTACAGCCCGAAGTGGCTGTTCTTCTATCCCGGCGTGCTGATGATGGTCATCGGCCTCGTCGCCGGGACGGCGCTGACGTTCGGCCCGGTGGAGATCGGGGAGCTGGCCTTCGACGTCGACACCCTCGTCGGGTCGTCCGCCCTGGTCGTGATCGGGTTCCAGGCGGCCCTGTTCGCCGTGTTCACCAAGGTCTACGCGGCCGAGGAGGGCTTCCTGCCCGAGTCGCCGCGTATCCGGCGGCTGATCGACATCGTGAGCCTGGAGAAGGGGCTCGTGGTCGGCGGCCTGCTGGCGCTGGCCGGTGTGATCGGCCTGGTGATGTCGCTGTCCCATTGGCAGGTGCGCAGCTTCGGCGAGCTCGACCCGCGCGAGTCGCTGCGTATCGTCGTGCCCTCCGCGACCGCTCTGGTCATGAGCTTCCAGACGATCTTCGCGGCGCTGTTCATCAGCATCCTCGGCATCCGCCGCACGCGCGAGACCTCCATCGACGTGGCCGCCAAGGCCGCGGAGGAAGCCGCGGAGGCGGTTTCCCTGGAGGAGTCCAAGCGATAGCCGTCCCCTACGGCGGGGTCCTGACGGGCCCCGCCGACACGGGGGATTGGGTCCGAGACGGACAGGGAGCCCCGTAGGCTAAGGACTATGTCCCAGCACATCTTGACCGCCGTCGCGTGGCCGTACGCAAACGGCCCCCGCCACATCGGGCACGTCTCCGGGTTCGGCGTGCCGTCCGACGTCTTCAGCCGCTACCAGCGGATGGCGGGCAACAAGGTGCTGATGGTGTCAGGCACCGACGAGCACGGCACCCCCATCCAGGTGCAGGCCGACAAGGAAGGCGTGACCGCCAGGGAGCTGGCCGACCGCTACAACCGTGTCATCGCCGAGGACCTCACCGGACTCGGGCTCTCGTACGACCTGTTCACCAGGACTACGACGAAAAACCACTACGCCGTCACACAAGAGATCTTCAAGGGCCTCTTCGACAACGGCTATATCTTCCCCAAGACCACGATGGGGGCGATCTCCCCCTCGACCGGCCGCACCCTGCCCGACCGCTACATCGAGGGCACCTGCCCCATCTGCGGCTACGACGGCGCGCGCGGCGACCAGTGCGACAACTGCGGCAACCAGCTCGACCCGATCGAGCTGATCAACCCCAAGAGCCGCATCAACGGCGAGACGCCCACGTTCGTCGAGACCGAGCACTTCATGCTCGACCTGCCCGCCTTCACCGAGGTCCTCGGCTCCTACCTGCAGTCCAAGCAGGGCGAGTGGCGGCCCAACGTGCTGAAGTTCGCGCTCAACCTGCTCGGCGACCTGCAGCCGCGCGCGATCAGCCGCGACCTCGACTGGGGCGTGCCGATCCCGCTCGACGGCTGGCGCGACCAGCCCAACAAGCGGCTCTACGTGTGGTTCGACGCGGTGATCGGCTACCTGTCGGCGTCCATCGAGTGGGCCAGGCGCTCGGGCGACCCCGACGCGTGGCGCCAGTGGTGGCAGAACCCCGATGCCCGCGGCTACTACTTCATGGGCAAGGACAACATCGTCTTCCACGCCGAGATCTGGCCGGCGATGCTGTACGGCTACAGCGGGCAGGGCGACCGCGCCGGCACGCCGGGCTCGCTCGGCGGGCTCCAGGTGCCGTCCGAGGTGGTCTCCAGCGAGTTCCTGACGATGGAGGGCAAGAAGTTCTCCTCGTCCAGGCAAGTAGTAATTTACGTAAGAGATTTCCTGGCGCGTTACGACGCCGACGCCCTTCGCTACTACATCGCGGTGGCCGGACCGGAAAACCAGGACACCGATTTCACCTGGCAGGAGTTCGTCAACCGCAACAACGGCGAGCTGGTCGCGGCCTGGGGAAACCTGGTCAACCGGTCGATCTCGATGGCGGCCAAGAACTTCGGGGCCGTGCCCGAGCCGGGCGACCTCACCGACGCTGACCGGGCCCTGCTGGAGCGCTCGCGCAAGGCGTTCGCCCCGGTGGGCGAGGAGCTGAGCAGGTCGCGCTTCAAGAACGGGATCAACGAGGCGTTCGACGTGGTCCGCGAGGCCAACAAATACCTGGCCGAGCAGGAGCCGTGGAAGCTCAAGGAGGACCCGGAGCGGCAGAAGTCGATCCTGCACGTCGCGCTCCAGGTCGTCGACGACGCCAAGACGATGCTCACGCCGTTCCTGCCCAGCTCGTCCAACAAGGTCTTCACCATGCTCGGCGGCGAGGGCGTGTGGTCGGGCATGCCGGAGATCCGCGAGGTCGACGAGGACGGCGGCACCCCCTACCCGGTGATCACCGGCGAGTACGACGGGGCGGCCCGGTGGGAGCATCGGCCGATCAAGCCGGGCACGCCGCTCGCGCCGCCCGTGCCGCTGTTCAAGAAGCTCGACCCGAAGGTCGTGGATGAGGAGCTGGCCCGGCTGGGCGAGTGACCTCGTAGGCCGCGTAGTCCTTGAGGCTGATGGCGCCGGCGGTCTTCCTGACCGACTTCGCCATCAGCCCCTTCCACGGCAGGTACGGCAGGAGCCGGTAGTTCTGGTTCATGAACCAGGCCATGAACCTGTTCTCCGGGACCATGAACTTGCTGACGCCTACGGCCGACCGCTGGCACCCCTCGGCGTAGGCGCGCACCTCCCGCTCGTAGCCGGCGAAGGCGGCGCGGTGGTCGCCCTCTGCTGCGGCCAGCTCGCCCGCCAGCACGTACGCGCTCACCATCGCCAGTCCGGTGCCCATGCCGGACAGCGGCGAGGCGCAGCACGCGGCGTCGCCCAGCAGCACCACCCGGCCGCGTGACCAGGAGTCCAGGCGGATCTGGCCGACCGAGTCGAAGTAGAAGTCGTCCGTCCGCCGCATCCTGCGCATCAGCTCCGGGACCTCCCAGCCGACGCCCTCGTACGCCTGCTCCAGGAGCTCCTGCTGGCGGGCGACGTCGTGCCGGTCGTGGTCGAGCGGCGGCGAGCCGAACCAGAACACGGCCTTGGCCTCGGCGTTCCCCCTCGCGCTGTAGATCGCGGCCATCTTGCCCGGGACGTTGTAGGCGTGACCGCTGTGGTCGAGCCCGAGGTAGTTGTCGATCGTGAACACCGCCGAGTAGAGCCCCAGGTACGACAGGTAGTCCCGCTCGGGACCGAAGGCCAGGGATCGCACGTTCGAGTGCAGGCCGTCCGCGCCCACCACGAGGTCGAAGCGCCTGGCCGGGCTCCGCTCGAAGGTGACCGTCACCCCGTCCGCGTCCTGGTCGACGGCCGTGATGGAGTCGCCGAAGACGTACTCGGTGTGGGCCTCGGTGGCGTCGTACAGGATGCGGGCCAGGTCGCCGCGGAGGATCTCGATGTCGCCCGCGAACAGGTCTTCGGGCATGGCCACGAGCTTCCTGCCGGCCTCGTTGACGTTCCACATGGCGCCCATGTGGGTCTGCTCGCGTTCGACGGCGTCCAGGATGCCCATCTTGCGAAGGACGGTCAGGTGCGCCTCGCCGCGGAAGTCCACGGCGTAGCCGCCCTCACGGAGGGCGGGGGCGCGTTCGACGACGGTGGTGCGGTGGCCGTACCGGGTGAGCCAGAGGGCGAGCGCGGGGCCGGCGACGCTCGCGCCGGAGATCAGGATGTCCATGCCCCTGACCCTGCCGATCCGGTCTCACCGCATCCTCACCGGACTCTCACCACGGGGTCGGCTGATCGGTGACGGCGGCGATGGCGCTCAGCGGTGAGCGGTCGACGGCCTCGTCGGGCACCCCGGCGAGCGCCAGCGCCTCCCGGTGGGAGAGCCGCGCGCCCGCCCGCCGGGCCCGCGCGTAGGCCTGGTCGCCCAGCGCCGCCCGCACCCGCTGCGCGACCTCGGGCTCCTGGGGCAGCTCGATGCCCCGCATGGCGACGGCGGCGCCCAGCAGCGTGGCCGCCCGCTCGGCGTCGTCGTCACCGAACGCCAGCGCGGCGAGCGCCTCGAACGCCCGGGCGGTCTCGGCCAGCGCGCCCACCTCGACCGCGCCCGCCATCGCCCGCTCGTAGGACTCTCTGGCCGTCTTCCGATCCCCTTCGGCCTCGGCCACCCGGCCCAGGCCGACGTGGAGCCGGGCCAGGTTCCCCGCCGATTTGACCCATACGGGGTCCGACTGCCGCAGCGCCCGCTCGTACAGCTCCCGCGCCCGTGCCAGGTCGCCTTTCGCGGCGGCAACGTCACCGAGCCCGCGCAGCGCCGAGGCCAGGTACGTCGGCAGGCCCGCCCGCCCCGCCAGTTCGGCGGCCCGCTCGTAGTCGGCCCGCGCTCCGGCAGGGTCGGTCGCGACGCGGTGATCGCCCCGGTTGCACAGCAGGTCGGGCAGATCCTCTTCGGCCCCGAGCTGCTCGGCCAGCGCGATCGCCTCCTCCATGCGCGCCACGGCCGTCGCGTCGTCGCCGCAGGTGCCCGCCAGCCACGAGAGCCCGTCCAGGGCCAGCGTCATGCCCCAGCGGTCGCCGAGCACCCTGAACTGATCGAGCGCCGCCGTCAGATCGGCCTCCGCCGAGGCGAACTCCCCGGCGGTCATCTGCGGATAGGCCCAGATGAACCGGGCCATCGCCCGCTCCCACGGGTCTCCGTCCCGCGCGGCCCGCCGCAGCACCGTGAGCGCCACCGTCGGATCGATCGAACCCGCCGTGATCATCGGCCACAGGAACGTGACGAGCGGGTACCGCCGCGCCCCGGAGCCGTCGGTGACCATCGTCTCGGCCAGGCTCTTGTGGCTCTCCCAGGCGTCCCTGCCGGTGCTCCCGGCCAGCGCGGACAGCAGGCACAGCACGTACGCCTCGCCCAGCTCCGGATCCGGCGCGGGACCCGCCGCCTCCAGCAGCGCCACCGCCGGGGCGGTCGCGGCGGCCCGCATGCCGCGCATCCACAGGTACGACGACTGGGCCGCCAGCAGTCGCATGCCGAGCGCCACCTCCCCGGATTCGGCCGCCCAGCGCAGCGCCGCCTGCAGGTTGTCGTGTTCCGCGGCGAGCAGGTCGAGGTGGTGGAGCTGGTCGGCGCCGCGCAGGTGCGGGTCGGAGCGCTCGGCCAGGCCGAGGAAGTACGCGGCGTGTGCTTTCCGTACGGTGTGCGCCTCGCCGGCCAGTTGCTCGGCGCAGAACGCGCGGATGGTCTCCAGCATGCGATAACGGCCGCCGCCCGGCTGGAGGAGCGATTTGTCGGCCAGGGAAACCAGGAGGTCCTCGGCGTCCGCCAGCCCGCACACCTCGGCGGCGGCCGTGGCCGTGGCGCCGCCGGAGAAGACGGTCAGGCGCCCGGCCATGGCCTTCTCCCGGTCGGTGAGCAGCTCCCAGCTCCACGCGACGACCGCGCGCAGGGTCTGGTGCCGGGGGTCGGCCGTCCGGCTGCCGCGCGACAGCAGGCTGAACCGATCCTGGTCCGCCAGCCGTACGGCCAGCTCGTGGGCCCCGTGCGTACGCAGGCGGGCGGCGGCGAGCTCGATGGCCAGGGGGAGGCCGTCGAGTGCCGCGCAGATGCGCTCGACCGACTCGTCCGGGGTGAAACCCGGGCTCGCGGCGGCGGCCCGGTCGGTGAAGAGCCGGACGGCGTCGGCGGGGGCGAGCGGGTGCACCGGCCAGACGTGCTCGGCCGTGATGGCCAGCGGCTCGCGGCTGGTGGCGAGGACGCGGAGGTCGGGGCAGGCGGAGAGCAGGCGTTCGGCGAGCTCGGCGGCGTCGTGGACGACGTGCTCGCAGTTGTCGAGGACCAGCAGCATCGGCCGCCCGGCCAGCGCCGCGACCAGCCGGTCCGTCGGCGCGGACCGGTCGCCCGGCCCGATGGCGCGGCCGCCCAGCAGGCCGCTCTCCCGCACGCCGAGCGCGCCGAGCACGACCTGCGCGAGATCCGCACCTACCCCCGCCGCCTCTGGCACCGCTGTGTTCGTCCTCGACGCGCCGGCGCGCGCTGAGGCCAGTTCGACCAGCACCACCTCGACCGGCTCCCGGGTATCGCCCAGCGGCGGCTCGGCGAGCGACCGGGCGACCTCGACCGACAGCCGGGTCTTGCCCGCGCCGCCCGGCCCCAGCAGGGTCACCAGGCGCGCGGAGCCGAGCAGCGCGGACACCGCCGCCACGTCGGCGTCCCGTCCGACGAAGCTCGTCAGCCTGGCGGGCAGCGCGCGCCGCACCGGCGCGACAGGATCGGCCGCCCCGCGCAGCAGGCGGCCGTGCAGGTCGGCCAGCTCGGACGACGGATCCGCGCCCAGCTCGTCCGCCAGCAGCCGCCGGGTGCCCTCGAACACCACCAGCGCCTCCGCGGGCCGCCCGTCCGCCTGGAGGGCACGCATGAGCTGGCCGCGCAGCCGTTCCCGCAGCGGGTGCCGCTCGATCAGCTCGCCCAGCTCCGCCACGACCTCCCGGTGGGCGCCGCGCCGCAGGTCGGCCTCGATCCGGTCTTCGAGCGCGGCCAGCCGCCGCTCCTCCAGGAAGGCCCCGTGCTCGGGGTCCAGGTCCGCGACCGCCGGCCCTCGCCACAGCGCCAGCGCCTCCCACAGCAGCCCCGCTGCCCGGACGGGGTCCCCGCCACCCTCCAAGGCGTCCCGGCCCGCGTCGGCGAGGCGCAGGAAACGGTGGGCGTCGATGTCGTCGGGCGCGGCGAGCAGCCGGTAGCCGAGCTCGGTCAGCTCGATCGCGACCCCGTCCCGCCGCAGCCGGGAGACCTGCGAGTGCAGCGCGTGCACCGCGTCGCCGTGGGCCCGGTCCCCGTAGAGGACCTCGACGAGCCGATCCCGGGAGACCACCTCCCCGGGGCGGAGCAGCAGCAGCGCCAGCAGCGCCCGCCGCGCGGGACCGCCGAGCGGCACCTCGCCCCCGTCCGCGCGCCAGGCCATGGTGCTGCCGAGGATGCCGAACCGCATGGACGCTACTTTAGAACTCGTGACCAAGCTTCCCGCCGCTCCCGAGCCGCTTTCCGCACCGGTGTTCGACAGCCACTGCCATCTCGACATCATGGTCGGCAACAGGCAGGCGTCATCCGGCGATCCGGTGGCGCAGGCCGCGCAGGCGTCGGAGGCCAGTGTTCGGAGCATCCTGGAGGACTCCAGGGCGGTCGGCGTGACGCGGCTGGTCACCATCGGCTACGACCTGAGATCTTCCAGGTGGAACGCCGACGTGGCGGCCGAGCAGGAGGGTGTGTACGCCGGGGTCGCCATCCACCCGAACGAGGCCCACGAGGCCACGGCGGAGGTCCTGGCCGAGATCGAGAGCCTCGCGCGGCGGCCGGAGGTGCGGGCGGTGGGGGAGACCGGGCTCGACTACTTCCGTGACTGGGCGAGCAAGGAGGACCAGCACGCGAGCTTCCGCGCGCACATCGAGATCGCCAAGCGCACCGGCAAGGCGCTGGTCATCCACGACCGCGACGCGCATGACGACGTGCTGAGGGTGCTGGCGGAGGAGGGTGCGCCGGACAAGGTCGTCTTCCACAGCTTCTCGGGCGACGCCGAAATGGCGAAAAAGTGTGTCGAAGCCGGATATTTCATGTCCTTTTCCGGGCCGGTGACGTACAAGAACGCCGCCTACCTCCGCGAGGCCGCCCAGACCGCCCCGCAGGAGCTCATGCTGGTCGAAACCGACGCCCCCTACCTGCCGCCGGTCCCGCACCGCGGCAAGCCCAACGCCCCCTACCTCATCCCCCTCACTTTGCGCTGCCTGGCGGAGGTCAAAGGGGTCCATCCGGATCAGTTGTGCGAGGCGATCAGTGCCAACGGAGTCATGGTCTTCGGCGAGTGGTGACCATCTTTTGCTGAACCCGCGGCTGCGGGGACGAGCGCGACGCTAACGTTCGGGCGGTCCTGACCGTTACCGGAATCGGGCGGCCCGTGGCCGCACCCGGAGGTGCTTCGTGCGAGGTAAGAGGCGCGCGCCTCGTCCCCCGATCCCGTGGCGTTCGCCGTGGACGCCGGTCGTGTGCCTGGCGGGCATGGTGGCGCTGGGGGCGCTCGTGTCGGTGTCGTCCCTGGTCAAAGAGGTCGTCGTGATCGTCGACGGCAGGCAGTCGCAGGTCCGCGCGTTCGCGGGGACCGTGCACGACGTGCTCGCGGAGGCGGGGGTCTCGGTGGGGTACGGCGACCTCGTACGACCTCCCGCCCACGAGGACGTCACCGACGGATCCACCATCGAGGTTCGCCACGCCCGCCCGATCACCCTGACCCTGGACGGCCGCACCAGCCGGCACCTGGTCACCGCCACGAACGTCGGCGACGCCCTCGCCGAACTCGACCTCACCCCGGCCGCCGGCAAGCTCTCCGCGCCGCCGGACGGCGCGGTGCCGCTGTCGGGGATGGAGCTGACCGTCTACACCCGGCGCAGGGTGTACGTGGTCGCCGGCACGAGTCGGATCGCCTCGCGCACCACCGCCAGGACGGTACGCGAGGTGCTCAGGCAGAAGCGCATCCCGCTGCGCCACGGCTACGTGGTGAACCCGCCGCTCGGCAGCTTCCCCAAGGACGGGACGGTCATCACGGTCACACCATCGCACACCGTACCGATCCGCCCGGAGGTCCTGCGGCTCAACTGGCAGGCCCTGGCCGTGTGCGCGGCTCTGGGCGACCCCCAGGCCTACAACCCGGACGGGCCGTACTACGGGATGTACCAGTTCAGCCTGCCCGTGTGGCAGGCCGCAGGCGGGATGGGGATCCCCAGCACGTGGCCGGCGGAGGAGCAGACGTACCGGGCGCAGGTCCTCTACCAGCAGATGGGCAGCCGCTGGCAGACCCAGTGGCCGAACTGCGCCGACCGCCTCTTCGACCCGGCCTAGTAGGGGGTCATCCCGATAGGGACACCCCGAAATCCGCGCCCTTGGTCGGCTGGACCGGCTGGAGCGTCTCGGCGTTCCGCCCGGCCACCGCCACCCTCCCGAACGGCCGCGCGTCCGGCTGCCCCACGAACAGCTTGTTGCCGCTGAACGCCACCGACCACCCGGACAGCCCGTCGCCGGTCGCCAGCTGCCGATCCTCGGCCGCGTTCTTCCAGGAGACCACCCGGACACCGCCCCCGTACGGGGCGCCGATGGCCAGCCTGCCGTCCGCCGACGCCGCCATCGAGAACCCGAACGCCTGCTTGCCCCCCTGCGTGACCCTCCGCGTCGGTTTCCTGCCGGGGTCGAGCAGTTGCACGTACCCGGGGCCGGGGGAGCTCACCGCGTACCCGGAGCCCTCGCCGTACACCACCGAGTAGCCGAACCTGTCGCCGGAGACGTCGGTCGGCGAGTCCAGCTTGAACGAGGTGATCTTGGGTGCCAGCACGTCGTCGATGAAGACCACGGACCCCGAGTCGATCTTGCCGGTCTCGACCTGGCGGCCGGCGCCGTCGTCGTTCTCGTACGGGACGCCGACGACCAGCTCGTTCTTCGGCCCGAACGCCATCGACCAGCCGAACTGGTCGCCGACCTCGCTGTTGCCCCGCACGTCGTCGGACTCCTGGCTGATCCTGCGCAACTGGCCGGTGCCCTGGCGTACGTAGATCGCGCCCACGTCCGGGAGCCGTCCTTCGTCCTCGTACGGCGCGCTGATCGCCAGCAGGTCGCCGCGCGCGGCGAGCGACCAGCCGAAGTGCGCGAAGCGCTGGGGCTGGGCCGCGGTCAGCCGCTGGGGAGGCGTGGCGCCGCCGCCGTAGACGACGTACGCGGCGCCGGCGTCCTCGGTGCCGTCCACGTCCGCGTACGGCGCGCCGATCACCAGGTCGGCGCAGGCGTCGGCGTCGACCTTGGCCAGCCGTACGGACCAGCCGAAGGCGTCGCCCCTGGCCAGGTCGGGGACGGTGACGGGGACGACCTTGTCGCCCGACAGCACGCTCACCGAGCCCTTCTGGTCGTCCGCGAACGGGTCGCCCACGGCGACGTCGTCCACGCCGTCGCCGTCGAAGTCGGCGGCTCCGGCGCAGGCCGCCGCGCCGGTGTGCATGAGCGGTGTCCCCGTCGCGAGCATGAGCGCGATGAGCGCGGATCGGATCATCACAGCGCGACCTCGATCTGCTTGCCGTTCTCGAGCATGGTCGCCGTCAGCTTCACGGGTTTGCGGTACATCGCCAGGTCGAACACGAACGCGCTGTCCACCCGCCCGCCCGGCAGGATGGCCGGGGGCAGGGTGAGGGCGGCCGGGTCGTGTTCGCCGCCCCGGTCGTCGACCATGGTGACGACGGGCTGGATCAGCTGCCTGCGCTCGCCGCCGGGGTTGAGCATCGTCCAGCGGATCACGCAGAGCTGGCCCTGGGTCGCGGTCTTGCCCTCGTACTCCTTCAGCCCGCATTCCGGTGCCGACGCGACGATCGCGACGGGGTCGTCGAAGTTGGCGCCCAGCGCGAAGCGGCGGCCCACGTCGTTCGGGCCGGCGGTGCCGGTCGTCTGGGACGGGGTGCCGGGGGTGGCGGTGGTGGGCGTGTTGCGGGCGGAGGTGACGATCAGTACGGCCACCGTCACGACGATGGCCAGCACGGCGGCCGCGGCGGCGATGAGCCACCGGGTGCCCTTCGTCCTGGAGCCGCCGAGGGTGTCGGGTTCGTCGTTGCCCGCCAGGGTTTCGGGCGGCCGGGTGTTGTCGCCGGGCAGGCTGCCCTGACGCGGCTGCACCTGGGCTTCCGGTCCACCCGAGCGGGCCTGCTCCTTCTTCTTGGCCAGGGCTTCGGCCTGAGCCTGCTCCCGCTGCCGCGCCTGCGCCTCCCAGCGCGCGAACTCCTCCTTGGCGGCCTCTTCCTCCCTGCGCGCCAGCTCCTCGACCGACGGCTGAGGGGGCGCGCCCGCGTTTCCGAACGAGCCCGGCACACTTGGGACAACCCCCGGCACACTGGGCGCGCTCGAGGCGCTGGAGGCGCCAGGGAAGCTCGGGTTGGGCGGGCTGACCGGGTTGGCCGGGTTTGCCGGATTACCCGCGTTGCCGGGGATACTCGGGGTTCTACCAGTGGCATCGCTCGGCGGCGGTGTCGTGAAAGTAGCCGTGATATCCGGCTCATCCACGACATTCTGCGGCGGCTGCCATTCGTTGAGCATCTCGGTCGCGACCAAGGTGGGCGGATCGGCGGGGCGCGCCGGCGTACTGCCTCCCACCAGGGCGATCAGGAGATCCTGCGCCGACGGGCGCACGGCCGGGTCCATGGAGGTGGCCCGCCGTACTAACTCGTTGAGCGGCGCGGGCAGCACGCCCAGCTCGGGCGGGGCGTTCAGCACGCGCGTGGCCAGCGTGATGGGGTCGCCGCGGCCGAACGGGTGCCGTCCGTTGCCCGCGTACGCCACCAGGCAACCCCAGGCGAAGATGTCGGCCGCCGGGCTGACCACCTCGCCACGCACCTGCTCCGGGGCCCACCATCCGGGGCTGCCCAGCAGTTCGCCGGAGAGCGTGAACCCGGTCTCCCGGTCGAGCGCCCTGGCGATGCCGAAGTCGATCACCCTGGGCCCCGACAACGACAGGATCACGTTCGCCGGTTTGAGGTCTCTGTGCACGAGCCCGGCCACGTGGATCGCCGCCAGCGCCGCCGCGACCCCCAGCGCGACGCCGTGCAGCGGCCCCGGTTCGAGGGAGCCGTATTTCGCGATCTGATCCGAGAGCGGGGTGCCCGCGATGTACTCGGTCACCATGTACGGACGTCCGTCCCCGGTGTTGCCGTTGTCCAGCACCTGGGCAGTGCAGAACGACGCCACCCGGCGAGCGTTCTCGACCTCCGCATGGAACCTGGCCGCGAAACCCTCCTGGTTGGCGAACTCCGCCTTGACGACCTTGAGCGCGACGAATCGACCCGTCGGTGCCCGCGCGAGGAACACGGTTCCCATCCCGCCCTCGCCGAGCCGGCCGAGCAGCCGGTACGGTCCGATTTCCCGCAAGTCCGTCGGGCGGAGCGGCGCGGCGCCCGTTGGCTCCATGAGGGACGTCCCTTCCTGTTCCACGCCATCCTCTCCTTTGGTCTCCCCAAGCGCCATCGATGGTTCTTCGATGCGAGAGACTGGTTGGATGATGAGGCTGTTGGGCCCTGCAGAAATACGTATTTTGGCGGACAAGCTAGATCTTCGTCCGACAAAAAAGCTAGGCCAGAACTTCGTGATCGACGCAGGAACCGTCCGGCGCATCGTCCGCGTGGCCGATCTTTCGGAGAACGACGTGGTCATCGAGGTGGGGCCGGGCCTCGGCTCGCTCACCCTCGCCCTCCTGCCCTCCGCCGCGCACGTGGTGGCGGTCGAGATCGACCCGGTGCTGGCGGGCCAGCTCCCCATCACGGTGGCAGACCGCGGCGGGCTCGACAAGCTCACGGTCGTGAACGCGGACGCCATGAGGATCACCCCGGACGATCTGTCCGGATTCGCCCCCACCGCCCTCGTCGCCAACCTCCCCTACAACGTGGCCGTCCCGGTGGTGCTCCACCTTCTCGAGGTCCTGCCGTCCCTGCGCAAGGGCCTGGTCATGGTCCAGTCGGAGGTCGCCGACCGCCTCGCCGCCGGCCCCGGCTCGAAGGTGTACGGGATTCCGTCGATCAAGGCCGCCTGGTACGCGGACGTACGCCGCGCCGGCCCGGTCGGCCGCACCGTCTTCTGGCCCATCCCCAACGTCGATTCCGGCCTCGTCTCCATGGTCCGCCGCGAGCCGCCCACGACGAGCGCGTCGCGCAAGGAGGTGTTCGCGGTGGTGGACGCCGCCTTCGCCCAGCGCAGAAAGACCCTGCGCGCGGCCCTGGCGGGGTGGGCGGGCAGCGCGGCCCAGGCGGAGGCGGCACTGAGGGCGGCCGGCGTGGACCCCTCGGCCCGCGGGGAGCAACTGGACATCACATCCTTCGCCCGCATAGCCGAACTCAAGCCGTAACCCCCTCCGCGTCCCCTCCCCGCGTCCCGCGTCCCCTTCCCATCCGCCACCCGTGCCGCCACCCTCCGGCCCGGCGCCTCCGGCCCACCACCCCCCACCCCACCCTTCCGCCCGGGTGCCCTGCCCCACCGTTCCGGCAGGTGCCCAACCAGCCGTTCTGGGATGCCCCACGGCGCCCCTTCCGTCCGGTGCCCAACCCCGCGCTTCCATCCGGTGCCTCAACCGACTCTCCGGCTCGGCGCCCAACCGCCCTCCCGACCGGTGCCCGACCCACCCCGCTCGGTACTCCCTCCCGGCCAGCACCCCATTCACCCGCGGTGCACCGATCCGATGTCGTTGTCCACAGCCCCACCCACCCAGCCTCCCGTTTTCCACAGAACCACGCTCGGCCCAACCCCATCTCCCGCCACCGAATGATCCTGGCCTCCACACCCACCACACGGTCAGGAGGCCACCATGATCACCCTCCCCACCTTCCTCAGGCTCACCCTCGGCGGCGTCCTCTTCGGCGGGCTCATCGCAGTCCTGACCCCCCTCCCGACCTCCGCCCAAGCAGCGGCGACCCGGCCCCGGCCCTGGCCCCAACCCAGGACCCCGACCCTCCTCCCGACCTCGGCCCAAACCGCAGCAACCCGGCCCCAACCCAGGACTCTGGCCACCGTCCCGACCTCCGCCCAAACCGCAGCGACCCCACCCCAACGCAGGATCCTGACCGTCAACCCCGAAGCCGAGCCCCTTCAACGCACCTCAGACGGGAGGGCCACGGATCCCACAACCGGGCTCGATTCACTCCTACGCACCCCCGGCGGCAGGATCACCACCCTCACAAGGGGCCAGATCGCCGTCTCGGCCGCCCTGGACCAATTGGGAGTCTCCTTCTCCTGGGGCGGCGGCTCAGCGAAAGGCCCCACCATCGGCATCGGAAGGGGCGCCGGCACAAGGGGCTTCGACTGCAGCGGCCTGACCCTCTACGCCTGGTCGAAAGCCGGCATCGCCCTCACCCACTACACCGGCGCCCAGTTCCGCCAGGGCCGCAGGATCCCGTTCCGCGCGCGACGCGCAGGCGACCTGCTCTTCTTCGGCGGCGGCACGGGCGACCCGACCCATGTGGCCCTGTTCCTCCGGGATGGCCTCATGATCCACGCCCCCAGAACCGGCGACGTGGTCAGAAGGACCAACTTCCTGGCCTCGCCGTATTTCCGCTCCGTCTACCGCGGCGTCGTACGTCCAGGCTGAGCACAGACCTTCACCAGCTCGCCGACCAACCCGGAGAGCAATTCCTGATCTTCCTGCCTGGACGGCTCGTACTCCGTGAGCCCCAACCCCGCCACCTCGAACCGCTCGGCAACGGCGGCGACGAGCGAGAGCAACTGTTCAGGCTGCAGCCCGCCCGGCGTAGGACACCCCACACTCCGGAAGACCAGAGGATCGAGCACATCGAGATCGATATGAACGTAGACCACAGGCTCGCACCCCTCAGGGCCGTCATCCCCGAGCGCCCCAGCACCACAGCCCTCGATCGCCGCGACCAGCCCCGCGCCGTCCACCACCGGAAGATGCCGGACCCCGTGCTCCTCGACAAAGGCGGCCTCACTCGAATCGAGGTCCCGCACTCCCACGAGCACGATCCGCCCAGGCGCCACCGGCTCCCGAGCCACCAGCCCTTCGGGCCCTTCCCCGGTGAGCGCCCGCAGCACCATCCCGTGATAGGCCCCGGAAGGCGACGACTCAGGCGTGTTCAGATCCCCGTGGGCATCGAACCAGACCACAACGAGCCGATCCCCGTACCGCTCCCGAGCCGCCGCAACCGGCTCGAGCTCAACCCCGCAATCCCCGCCAACGGTGACCAGGAGCCCATGTTGAGCCTGCCCGACCGCCGCACGAACCTTCACAGCCGTCGAGCGAAGATCGTCATCAACTTCGACACGAACCCGCTGATCCGCCGCCCCCACCATCTCGGCCAGCAACCGCGCCCCTTCCCGCAGGCGCTCAGCCGTGGGAGCCCCGGACCCCCGCCACTGCCCCACCTCAACCACCGTCACCCCGGCCATCGCGGCCCCCTCGTCACCTCAGCCTCATTGGTCACTCACGGGAGACCGGCTGCTCAAGCCGATACCCCGCAAACCAACGCTACGCGGGAGGACGAGAGCGCCACCAGGGCGGCGTCCTGGACCGGCCCGTGGGCGTCAACGCTGTGTGGGTGGCCGGGGATCAGGCCAAGTTGGTGTCCTGGACCGGCCCGTGGGCGCCAGCGCTACGTGGGAGGACGAGAGCCAGACCAGGGCTGCATCCAAGACCGGAGCGTGGGCGCCAACGCTATGCGAGACCGAGTACCAGACCAGGGCGGCGTCCTAGACGTGGGCGTGGGCGCTATGCGAGAGGCCGGGGATCAGACCAAGGTGGCGCCCTGGACCGGGCCGTGAGCAGCCACGGCCGTGTGTGCGGCGCCGGTGGTGGTCAGGCTGAGGGCCAGGTCGCGGGCGTGGAGGGCGTCGATGGCCAGGAAGGCGCACGTCGGGCCCGATCCCGAGACGATCGCGCCCAGGGCCCCGTGCTGACGACCGGCGTCCAGCGTGGGCGCGAGTTCCGGCCTCAGACTGAGCGCGGCCGACTGGAGGTCGTTGCTCAGGTGGGCGCCCAGGGAGTACGCGTCGCCCGTGCCCAGCGCCTCCATCAGGGAGCCGTCCAGCTGAGGCCACGGCACCTCGGCCCCTTCGGCCGCCCTGAGCCGGTCGCACTCGGCGTAGACGCTGGGCGTAGAGAGCCCGCCGTCCGCCAGCGCGAACACCCAGTGGAACGTCCCCCCGGTGGGCAGCTCGCTCAGCTGCTCACCGCGACCGGTGCCGACCGCCGTGCCCCCGAGCAGGGAGAACGGGACGTCGCTGCCAAGGTCACCGGCGATCTCCATGAGGTCTTCGAACGGCAGCCCCAGACCCCACAGCTCGTTGCACGCCACCAGCGCACCGGCGGCGTCGGCGCTGCCGCCCGCCATCCCGCCCGCCACGGGGATGTCCTTCTGGATGATCAGATCGACGCCGTACGTGCGACCCGCGTGCTTGGCAAGCGCCCGGGCGGCCCGGATCGCCAGGTTGCTCTCGTCGGTCGGCACCTGGTCGGACCACTTCCCGTTCACCGCCACGGTGATCGACTCCGACTCCTTGGCCACCACCTCATCGAAGATCGATACTGCGTGGAAGACGTTCACCAGGTCGTGGTAGCCATCTTCCCTGAGCGGGCCGACAGAAAGCTGTACGTTGACCTTCGCGGGCACACGTACGGTCACCGAACTCATCGATCTTCTGCCACTCTCATCACTTGCCGGGGTCAAGGACACTCGATGTTATCGAGGCCCGCCGCCCTGACATGCGGTTCTCGAAAGATGACCTCGGGAACGCCCAACTCTTCAACACGCAGAGTCAAGTTCGTAGACATTTGCCCCAGATCCTCACTGGAGCATAGGCGTCCCCCGCGATGGACGTCTCCCGTGACGGGGACGGCCCTACGACGCACGCTTCCAGCAACGGCCGCCCGAACGCGGCCTCAGCGCCTCTTGCGATAAGCGCCTCATCGCGGCGTGGACTCCTGCGACGCACGTCTCCTTCGGTGACGGATGCCCCCTGTCGGATGTGAACGCTTCCTGCGATGGCGATGCCTCATGGGACGTGGATGTCTCCTGCGATGCGGGTGCTTCGTCGTGACGTGAGCGCCTCCTGCGGTGACGGGTACCGGCAGGGACGTGGACTGTCCCCGGGATGGACGTCTCCTGTGGCGAGGACGTCCTCTGCGGTGGGGACGTTGCCTGCGACGTACGCCTCATGAGCGGGTCGTGCGTGTGTACGGCTGGCCGGAAGTGCTGCCGGGTGTTACGAGGGGCGGAGGTGGGCGAATCGTCGGGCGTCAGGTGGGCGGGGAGCCGATACCCTGGGGAGGTCATGAATCTGGTCAATCTTGAGTCGGTTTCCCATGCGTACGGGCCCAAGCCGCTCCTCAGCGACGTATCCCTGGGTGTCGAGGCAGGCGAGCGCATCGGTGTCGTCGGTCGTAACGGGGGCGGGAAGACGACCCTCCTGTCCGTGATCGCGGGAGCGGTACAGCCCGACAAGGGGCGGGTCACCCATAACCGGGGCCTGCGGGTCGGGTTCCTGTCGCAGCAGGACACGCTCGACGCCGGCACCGCCATACGCGAGATCGTCCTCGGCGAGCGGGCCGAGCACGAGTGGGCGGGGGATCAGCGCGTACGCGAGATCCTCGCCAACCTGATCGGCGATCTCGACCTCGACGCCAGGGTCGGCGATCTGTCCGGTGGGGAGCGCAGGCGTACGGCGCTGGCGCAGCTGCTCATCGACGACCATGACCTGATCATGCTGGACGAGCCCACGAACCATCTGGACATCGAGGCCATCGCCTGGCTGGCCGGGCATCTGGCGGCGAGCAAGAGCGCGCTGGTGGCCGTGACGCACGACCGGTGGTTCCTCGACGCCGTGTCGAGCCGTACGTGGGAGGTCGTGGACGGGCGGGTCGAGCGGTATGAGGGTGGCTATGCCGCATTTGTGCTCGCGAAGGCCGAACGGGCGCGGATCGCGCAGGCCGCCGAGGAGCGCCGCCAGAACCTCATGCGCAAGGAGATCGCCTGGCTGCGCCGTGGTCCGCCTGCCCGCACGTCCAAGCCGAAGTTCCGCATCGAGGCCGCTCAGGCTCTGATCGCGAACGAGCCTCCGGCGCGCGAGACCGTCGAGCTGATGAAGTTCGCCGCTGCCCGCCTCGGCAGGACCGTTTACGATCTTGAGGACGTCACCCTGCACGCCGGCGGGCCGGACAGCGGGCCGCTGGTGCTCGACGATCTCACGTGGCAGTTCGGCCCCGGAGACCGCATCGGGCTGATCGGGGTGAACGGCTCCGGCAAGTCGTCGGTGCTGCGCCTGCTGGCCGGCACGGTGGTGCCCGACTCCGGGCGCGTGATCAAGGGCAAGACGGTACGCCTCGCGCACCTGTCCCAGGAGCTGACCGAGCTGGATCCGGCGCGGCGGGTGCTGGAGTCGGTGGAGGAGGTACGCAAGTACCTCCAGGTCGGCAAGCGGGAGTGGACGGCCTCTCAGCTGCTCGAACGCCTGGGGTTCAAGGGCGAGGCGCAGTGGAAGGTCGTCGGCGACCTGTCCGGCGGTGAGCGGCGGCGGCTGCAACTGCTCAGGCTCCTCATGGACGACCCCAACGTCCTGCTGCTCGACGAGCCCACCAACGACCTCGACATCGAGACGCTCAACGAGCTCGAGGACCTGCTGGACGCCTGGCCCGGCACGCTGGTCCTGGTGAGCCACGACCGCTACTTCCTGGAGCGGGTGACCGATCGCTGCGTGGCGCTGCTCGGTGACGGCAAGCTCTCGCTGCTGCCCGGCGGGGTGGACGAATACCTCGAACGCCGCGCGGCCGGCACGGCCCTGACCGCCCGCGTCGGCACCTCGGCCAACGCCACGATCGCGCAGGCGCCCAGTGTCGCCGCCGCATCGGGGGGCGTCGCGGGTACGTCCACGCCCGATGAGGGGCTGTCGGCCAAGGAGGAGCGCGAGCTGCGCAAGGAGCTCAACCGTCTGGAACGCCAGCTCGACAAGCTGAGCGACCAGGAGTCCCGCCTCCACGCGGCCATGGCCGACGCGGCCAGCGACTACGAGAAGCTGGGCTCCCTCGACGCCCAGCTGCGCGAGATCAACACCCAGAAGGACACGATCGAAGCGGAGTGGCTCGAGGTGGCCGACCGCCTGGGCGACTGAGGCTTCCCGTCACACGGGGGCGGAGCGGCTTGGGGCTGTCGATCGTGTGGGTGGCTGGGGCTTCGTGTCGCCCGAGATGGAGCGGCTTGGATTGGTCGATTGCTCGGGTGGCTGAGGCTTCGTGGCGCCCGGGGCGGAGGGCGACCATCGCTTTGCGTCGCCCGAGGTGGAGTGGCTCGAAGTGGCTGAGGCTTGGCGTCGCCTGGGGTGAAGTGGCTTGGGTCGGTCGATCGCTTGGGTGACTGACGCGCAGCAGCAGCACACCCGCCCGATGGAGGGCGGGTTGGGGTCGTATGAGCAGGGATGCCTGCCGGGCGTAGAGCTGGTGGGCTAGTGGGGGGAGTCGAAGGGGGCGAGGAGGGTGCGGAGGAGGCCTGAGAGGGCGCGCTGATCATCGGAGCCGAGGCCGGACAGGAGCTCGTGTTCCCGCCGCAACAAGTCCGCGAAGGCCGCGTCCACGCGAGCGAGGCCCGGGTCCGTCAAGGACACCAGGACGCCGCGCCGGTCCTCGGGGTCGGGCCGACGGCGCACCAGGCCCGCCTGGGCGAGCCGGTCGATGCGATTCGTCATCGTCCCCGAGGTGACGAGCGTGGCCCGCAGCAGGGTGCCGGGGCTGAGCTCGTACGGCTTGCCGGCCCGCCGCAGCGCCGTCAGCACGTCGAACTCCCAGGGCTCCAGGTCGTGCTCGGCGAACGCCGCCCGCCTGGCCCGGTCGAGATGCTTGGCCAGCCGTGACACCCTAGAGAGAACCTGGAGCGGCTCGACGTCGAGGTCGGGGCGCTCCGCGCGCCAAGCCGCGACGAGGCGGTCCACCTCGTCTCTAGCATCCTCCGTCATGACACAAGAGTGTACTGTCTTGACATCGAGATATCTCTCTCGATATCAATTATCTTCATGTCAAGAGATATTTGGGACCCGGTAACGTACGCGGTCTACGCCGACGAGCGGTCGCGGCCGTTCATCGAGCTGATCTCCAGAGTGGGGGCGGTCGACCCCGATTATGTCGTGGACGCGGGCTGCGGCAGTGGTGAACTCACCGTTGAGCTGGCCAATCGCTGGCCCCGCGCGACCGTGGAAGGCTACGACTCCTCGCCCGCGATGATCACCAAGGCCCGCGGGCTGGGGTCCAGGGTGCGGTTCGCGGTGGCGGACGTGGCCACGTGGCGTCCCGACCGGCCGATGGACGTGATCGTCTCGAACGCCGTCCTGCAGTGGGTGCCGGAGCATCGCGAGGTGCTGGAGCACTGGGTAGAGGATCTGGCCCCGGGGGGCTGGCTGGCGTTCCAGGTGCCGGGCAACTTCGGCGCGCCCAGCCACGTCGCCATCCACGAGTTGTGCGCCTCCCGCGCCTGGTCCGACAGGCTCGACGGCGTCCTCAGGGCGCACCCGGTCGACGACCCGATCGACTATCTGGACCTGCTCAACCACGGCGGCGCGCAGGTGGACGCGTGGGAGACGACCTACATGCACGTGCTCCAGGGTGAGAACCCGGTGCTCGACTGGGTCTCCGGCACCGCCCTGCGCCCGGTCTTCGACCGGCTCGACCCGGACGAGCAGCGGCGGTTCAAGCAGGACCTCGCCAAGTCGCTCGCCGAGGTGTACCCGGCCAGGAGCTACGGGACCCCCTTCCCGTTCCGGCGGATCTTCGTGGTGATGCAGAAATGATCCAAGCGCTGCACCACGTCCAGCTCGCCGCGCCCAGGGGCAGCGAACCGGAGCTGAGGCGCTTCTACGAGGGTGTGCTGGGGCTGCGGGAGGTGCCCAAGCCGCCTGAGCTGGCCAAACGCGGTGGGGTATGGTTCAGGGGCGAGGGTGTGGAGGTCCACCTCGGCATCGAGGACGACTTCAGGCCCGCGCGCAAGGCACATCCTGCCTTCCTGGTGGACGACCTCGACGGGTACGCCCCCGGCATGGAGCCCGACCTTCTCTTCCCCGGCTACCGGCGGACCTATCTCTCGGACCCCGTCGGCAACAGAATCGAGCTCCTGCAGGTCGTGTGATGTTCACCTCAAAGTGGCATGATGTTCCGAAATCGGACTCTTGCGAGGTGTAGTGGGCATCGAGATCGAGGACAAATTTGACGTTCCTCCCGACTACGCGATTCCGGACCTGAGCCGTGTGGCCGAGGTCATGGGGCCGAAGAGCTATCAGCTGGTGGCTCTCTATTACGACACCGCCGACCTGCGGCTGGCCACGCGAGGCGTCACGCTCAGGCGGCGACGAGGCGGCGACGACGCCGGCTGGCACCTGAAGCTGCCCAAGGCCAAGGGGGTACGGCAGGAGATCACCCGTCCCCTCACCCGCAGCGCCAAAGTCGTGCCCGCGGAACTGGCCGAGCTCGTCCGCGCCTACACCCGCGGCGCCCCGCTCGTGCCGGTCGCCGAGCTGGACACCCGCAGGAGCGTCACCGTCCTGCTCGACGGCGACGTCAAGCTCGTCGAGGTCGCCGACGACCGCGTCAAGGGCACGGTGTACGGGGATGAGCCCACGATCGTACGGTGGCGCGAGGTCGAGGCCGAGCTGCTCGCCCCCGATCGCCAGGGCGTTCTCGCCAAGGTC
The DNA here is from genome assembly GCF_053587055.1 of Nonomuraea sp. NPDC003707. Taxonomy (NCBI): domain Bacteria; kingdom Bacillati; phylum Actinomycetota; class Actinomycetes; order Streptosporangiales; family Streptosporangiaceae; genus Nonomuraea; species Nonomuraea sp. NPDC003707. Next base: position 354,020 of record NZ_JBSFNK010000004.1, read on the forward strand.
GGCAAGCGCCTCAGGAAGGCCGGCGCGACGCCCTCGGCGGCCACCAGCAAACTCGCCAAACTGCTCGAACCCGCTCCGCTCCCCAAAGCCCCCACCGAGCCGGACACGGCGGGCGAGATCGTCGTCGCCTACCTGGCCGGGCAGGTCAACGCCCTCCTCGCGCAGGATCCGCGGGTCCGCAGGGCCGAGGACGACGCCGTGCACCAGATGCGCGTGGCCGCCCGCAGGATGCGCAGCGCGCTCAAGGCGTTCAAGAGCGTCATCGCGGACACCGCCCAGGTGCAGGACGAGCTGCGCTGGCTCGGCAACGTGCTCGGCGAGGCCCGCGACCTGGAGGTGATCAGGGCCAGGTTCGCCAAGGAGCTGGCGAGGCTGGAGCCCGAGCTGGTCCACGGCCCCATCCAGACCCGGCTCGGTACGGATCTGTACGAACGCGAGCAGGAGGCGTATGGCCGCATCAAGGAGGCACTCAGCGGCGACCGCTACTACACCCTCCTCAACGCGCTCGATCAGCTCGTCTCCGCCCCGAAGCTGGAGAAAGCGGCGGCCAAGCCCGCCCAGGAGAAGCTCAGCGCCATCGCGGCGGCCGGCTGGAACCGGGTGACGAAGGCCTACGAAACCGCTCAGGCCATAGAAGACCCGGAACGTCGTGAAATAGCCATGCACGACGTGCGCAAGGCCGCCAAACGCGCTCGCTACACCGCCGAAGCGCTCCAACCCACTCTCGGCGCGAACATGGGCAAGCTGGCCAAACTCTCCGAGAACGTCCAGGAGATCCTGGGCACGCACCAGGACGGCGTGGTGGCGCAGGAGACGCTGGCGAAGGAAGCCGAGAGCGCCCGCCAGGCAGGCGAGGACACGTTCACGTACGGAGTGCTCATCGGCATCGAGCGCAGCGCGGCCGAGCGGGCGTACGCGGAGTTCCCCAGAGTCTGGGCAGAGACGGTCGGGGCGGTTATGAAGGTTCTATGAGGAACCTTCCCACCATCCCCTTCGAACGCGGCAACCTGCTGGAGGTGCCCGCCGCGTACCGCGACCTGCGGGCCGAAGCGGGCATCGCGAAGGTACGCACCCAGACGGGCGACGAGGTCTGGCTGGTCAGCGGCTACGAGGACGCGCGCAGTCTGTTCAACGACCCCCGGCTCGGGCGCTCGCATCCCGAGCCGGACAAGGCCGCCAGGCTGTCGGGATCGGCCATACTCGGCGGCCCCCAGGGCGACATCGCCACGGAGAAGGCCGAGCACGACCGCATGCGCAAGCTGTTCATGCCGTCCTTCTCGGCCCGCAGGATGAAGGCGCTCAGCGACCACGTCGGCTCGCTCGTGGACGAGCGGCTCGACCACCTGGCCAAGCTGACGCCGCCGGTCGACCTGCACGCCGAGCTCTCCTTCCCGCTGCCCGTGCTGGTCATCTGCCAGCTCCTCGGGGTTCCGTACGAGGACAGGGAGTACTTCGGGGGCGTGTCGTTCCGCCTGGGCGACATGCTGGACCTGGAGAAGGGCCAGGCGGCGCGCGATGAGCTGAGCGCGTACATGGCCGGGCTCATCGAGCGCAAGCGGCGCGAGCCGGCCGAGGACGTGCTGTCCGACCTGGCGAACGAGCTGGACGACGACGGGAAGATCGCCGAGCTCGCCGGCGGGCTGCTGTTCGCCGGCCACGAGACCACGGTCAACCGCATCGACTTCGGCGTGCTGCTCCTGCTCGCCAACCCCGGCCAGCGCGACCTGCTCATCGCCGACCCGGGGCTGGCGCCCGGCGCGGTCGAGGAGATCCTGCGGATGGCCACGCCGAGCCTGCACGGCCTGCCCAGGTACGCCCACGAGGACATCGAGATCGGCGGCCACACGATCCGCCGGGGCGAGGCCGTGGTGCTCACCCCGGGAGCGGCCAACCGGGATGAGCGGATCTATCCGGATCCGGATGTGTTCGACATCCGCCGTCCGTCGGCCGACCCGCATCTGAGCTTCGGGTACGGCCCGCGCTTCTGCATCGGCGCCAGCCTGGCCAGGGTCGAGCTGGTGGCGGTGTTCGGCAGGCTGTTCCAGCGCTTCCCCACCCTGCGGACGGCCGTACCCGTCGAGGAGCTGCCACGCAGCGAGGGGAGGATCGCCGACGGCTTCGCGAAGCTGGAGGTCACCTGGTGAGCGGCGCGGCCTCCAGGCGCTCGGTCAGGCCGCGTAGCGCTCGACGCTGACGACGTGCCCGCCCGCCCGCTGCAGCACGGCGAACGCGCCCTTGCGCAGGTGCAGGTCCTTTCCGCTCAACGTCCTGATCAGGTCGGGGAGCACCTTGCGGTGGCTGCACACGGCCGCGGGCACGGTGATCTCCCTGACCATGGCGGGGGTCTTCTGCGGGTCCTGCCCCTCCTCGCTGAGGAGGGGCTCCAGCTTGAGTTCGGCCCCGTACGGCTCCAGGGTCTGGACGCATCGGGCACTGGGGGAGCTGATCAGCAGCTCGGGCCGGTAGGCGGGCAGCGCGGTGGCCAGGTGCGCCGCCTGCGACCGGCCGTCGGTGTCGAGCGGGCGCAGCTCGTCGTCGCCCTGCCACTCGTTCCTGGAGCCGGCCGAGCCGTGCCGTACGAGGACGAGGGGCACGGTCTCGAGCGGCGCAGCCTTCAGCGCGCGCAGCAGCCCCACGTCCCATTCGTACGTCAGCAGCCGCCTGGCCTCCTCTAACGGCAGCCAGCGCAGTTCGTCCACCTCGTCATTGGGGGAGAAGCCGTCGTCGGCGGCCACCCGCGCCGTCCAGTAGTCGACCCGCTTGAGCCGCCCGGAGCTGAGGTAGTGGACCGGTGGCAGCGCGCGGCCGAGCAGGACGGTCAGCCCGGTCTCCTCCCGCACCTCGCGCAGGGCGGCGGCGATCACGTGCTCGCCGGACTTCAGCTTGCCCTTGGGGAAGGTCCAGTCGTGGTAGTTGGGACGGTGGATGACGGCGACCTCGGGGCGGCTCTCCTCGCCCCTCCAGACCACGGCTCCGGCGGCGCGGAGCAGGTCAGTCATCAACGGTCCTCCAGCGGCGCGTGCTGATGAGATGGCTCTGCGGGTCCTCGCCCGGGTGGCGGGCCCACGTGCCGTCGGAGTGCAGCACCCACGCGTTCGTGGTCTCGGCCATGGCCAGGTCCATCAGCTCGATGAGGTACGCCTTGTGCTGCGGCGCGGTCACCTTGACCAGGGCCTCGACGCGGCGCTCGAGGTTCCTGCGCATGAGGTCGGCGCTGCCGATCCAGATCTCGGGACGGCGGCCCAGGCCGAACTCGTACACCCGGGAGTGCTCAAGGAAGCGCCCCAAGACCGACCTTACGCGGATATTTTCGGACAAGTCTGGAATGCCTGGGCGGAGGCTGCAGATGCCCCGCACCCACAGGTCCACCGGGACGCCCGCCCTGGACGCCCGATAGAGGGCGTCGATGATCGGCTCGTCCACCAGGGAGTTCGTCTTGATCCTGATCCGTGCCGGGCGCCCCGCCTCCTGGTGGGCGATCTCCCGCTCGATCCTGGCCAGCAGCCCGCTGCGCATCGAGTGGGGCGCGACCAGCAGCCGCCGGTAGGCGGAGTGGTTGGAGTAGCCGGTCAGGTGGATGAACAGGTCCGTCACGTCCTCGCCGACCAGCGGGTCGGCCGTGAGCAGGCCGAAGTCCTCGTACTGCCGGGCGGTCTTGGGGTTGTAGTTGCCGGTGCCGATGTGGCAGTAGCGGCGCAGCTCGCCCGAGGCCTCCTGGCGGACCACGAGCGCGAGCTTGCAGTGGGTCTTCAGCCCGACCACGCCGTAGACGACGTGGCAGCCGGCCCGCTCCAGCTTGCGTGCCCAGGAGATGTTGGCGTGCTCGTCGAAGCGGGCCTTGATCTCCACGACCACGACGACCTGCTTGCCCGCCTCGGCCGCGTCGATCAGCGCGTCCACGATGGGGGACTCGCCGCTGGTGCGGTAGAGGGTCTGCTTGATCGCCAGGACCCTGGGATCGGCCGCGGCCACCTCGATGAAGCGCTGCACGCTGGTGGCGAACGAGTCGTACGGGTGGTGCAGCAGCACGTCGCGCTCGCGCAGGATCGAGAAGAGGTCGTCCTCGGCGCTGATCACCTCGGCGGGCACGAACGGCCGGTAACTCAGCTCGCCCCGGTCCAGGTCGGCGATGGCGTGCAGGCCCGACAGGTCGAGCGGCCCCTGCAGCCGGTAGATCTCGTGCGGCGCCAGCTCCAGCTCCTCGATCAGCGGCGCCAGCACCTCCGGGGTGATCGTGTCCTCGACCTCGAGCCGCACGGGCGGGCCGAACCGCCGCTTGAGCAGCTCCTTCTCCAGAGCCTGCATGAGGTTCTCGGTGACGTCCTCGTCGACGTCGAGATCCTCGTTCCTGGTGACGCGGAAGACGTGGTGCTGGAGGATCTCCATGCCCTTGAAGAGCTGCCCCAGATGGGCCGCGATGACATCCTCAAGAGGGACGAACCGGTCCTTCGAGGCCTGCACGAACCGCGGCAGCTGCGACGGCACCTTGACCCTCGCGAACACCGTGTGATCGGTGGCCGGATTCCGCACCAGGACCGCGAGGTTCAGGCTGAGCCCGGAGATGTAGGGGAAGGGGTGCGCGGGGTCCACGGCCAGCGGCGTCAGCACGGGCCTGATCCGCTCCCTGAACAGCTTTCGCAGCTCCGTACGCTCCTCGCGGCCCAGCTCGTCCCACCGGACGATCTCGATGCCCTCGGCGGCCAGCTGAGGGGAGATGTGGTGGTGGAAGGCCGCGGCGTGCCGGATGGCCAGATCGTCCGCGATCGTGGCGATCCTGGCCAGCTCCTCGCGCGGCTTCAGCCCACTCTTGGTACGCAGCAGCAGGCCCGTGGCCATGCGCCGTTTCAGGCCCGCGACCCGTACGCGGAAGAACTCGTCGAGGTTGCTGGCGAAGATCGCCAGGAAGCGCACCCGCTCCAGGAGAGGGGTCGATGGATCTTCGGCCAGATCGAGCACGCGCTCGTTGAACTGGAGCCAGCTCTCTTCGCGATTGAGAAACCGCTCCTGAGGCAGGGGCAGGTCGTTGGCGGGTTGGAACGGTTCCGCGGACATATGGCCTATATTGCCCCGTTTGGTTGAACAGAACGTTAACGCGGTCGCAACGGCTTATCCCGGAAAGTCAACCACGCTCTACCCAATCGTCACTCAAGACATCCCCCCTGTTCAAGCCCACCGCCGGACAGTCTTCCCACATCCGCCCCTCCCGCCGACGCCTTCCGGACCGGGGTCCCAAGGGCGGATTACTCCTGGTGGTCCGCCTGTTCGAGGCGGGCGGTGCGTTCGGCGAGGCGGGCCTCACGCTGACGGATCTTCTCCTCGCGCTCCCGCGCCTTCTCCGCCTCCTTCAGCACCCGCTCGCGCTCCTTCTCGGCCTCCTTGAGCAGCCGTTCCCGCTCCTTGAGGTCCCGGACCCGCGCCTTCTCCGCCTCCTTGAACTCCCGCACCCGTGCCTTCTCGGCCTCCCTGAGCTCCTTGTCCCGCGCCTTCTCCAGCTCGCGCAGCTCCTTCTCGCTCGTGCGCGGCTTGGCGGGGACGGGGGCCGGGGCGGGGACGGAGACGGGCTGGTCGCGGGTCGCCGCGGTGATCGCCGGGTCGGGGTTGAGCCCGGTCAGGCCGTTCCAGGCCAGGTTGACGAGGTGGGCGGCGACCTCCTCGCGGCCCGGCTTGCGTACGTCGAGCCACCACTGACCGGTCAGCGCGACCATGCCGACCAGCATCTGGGCGTACATCGGCGCGAGCTTGGGGTCGTAGCCCCGGGCCGCGAACTCGTCGGCGAGGACGTCCTCGACCTGGCTGGCGATCTCGTTGATCAGGCTCGCGAACGTGCCGGTGCCCGAGGCGGCGTGGGAGTCGCGCACCAGGATGCGGAAGCCCTCGCTGCTCTCCTCGATGTACTGGAGCAGCGCCAGCGCGGCCCGCTCCAGCTTGATCAGTGAATGGGACGCGGCCAGCGCCTCGGTGATCATGGTGAGGAGCTTCTGCATCTCGCGGTCCACGACGACCGCGTAGACGCCTTCCTTGCCGCCGAAATGCTCGTAGACCACGGGCTTCGACACCTGTGCGGTAGCGGCGATCTCCTCGATAGAGGTCCCGTCGAACCCCTTCTCCGCGAAGAGGGTGCGGCTGATGCTGATCAGCTGCTCTCTGCGCTCGCTACCGGACATGCGCCTGCGAGATCGGGGTTCGGTCACGGTCTCCATAATGACGGCCACGGGTGCGCGGCCGCTCACCGGCTGATCTACGTCAGGCAATGCGCTTCGCCGCCAGGCGTTCGGGGGTAGGCCAGCGGACGTCGTACACCCAGCCCAGCTTCTCGAAGATCCGGATGGACCCGGCGCTCAGGTCGATCTGGCCCTTGAGCGCACCGTGCCGGGCGCAGGTCGGGTCCGAGTGGTGCAGGTTGTGCCAGGACTCGCCGAAGGACGGGATGGCCAGCCACCAGACGTTGCGCGACTTGTCGCGTACCTGGAACTCCTCCTCGCCGAAGACGTGGCAGATGGAGTTGATCGACCAGGTCACGTGGTGCAGCAGGCCGATGCGGATGAGCGAGCCCCAGAACAGCGCGGTCAGCGCGCCCTGCCAGGACCAGGTGACGAGCCCGCCGATCACGCCGGGGAGCACGATGGAGGTGATGGCGATCGTGCCGAACCACTTGTGCAGCTTCATGACGTCGGGGTCCTTGACCAGGTCGGGAGCGTACTTCTCGCGGTTGGTCCGCTCGCTCTCGAACAGCCAGCCCATGTGGGCGTACAGGAGGCCCTTGGACAGGGACTTGAAGCCGGGGCCGAACCGCCACGGCGAGTGCGGGTCGCCCTCCTTGTCGGAGAACTTGTGGTGCTTGCGGTGCGTGGCCACCCAGTCGAGTACGGACATCTCCAGCGACAGGCTGCCCGCGATGCCCAGCGCGATCTTCAGCGGCCGCTTGGCCTTGAACGAGCCGTGGGTGAAGTAGCGGTGCAGCCCCACGGTCACGCCGAGCCCGGAGATCACGTAGAAGACGAAGGAGATGACGATGTCCGACCAGCCGAGACCCCATCCCCATGCGAACGGCACCGCGGCCGCGATCGCGATCAGCGGCAGCCCGACGACGAGCGTGAAGGTGACCAGTTCTGCCTTGGATCGGGGCTCGGGTTCGAATTCGGGCTTCGGCGTCGGGGAAGAACGCTCGGCGACAACGGTCATGGACGACCTCCAACGGCATGTATGAGGATGTATGTCCGGGCTACGCCACCGTAACCTACGCTAGCGTAAGTAAGGAAGCCCTAAGCCGTTAATGGGGGGAACGTGACGCTCTGCAGAACAAGGTGGGTGGGGTTTGCGCCTTGCGCCTTTTAGGGCGGTCTGTTATATGGTCGGCGTGCCGCGTACCTGCCGTTACCTGGGACTTCGCGCCCGAGCCGGGTGTGGGACGCAATTACGGGCGCGCGCCGGGGTTCGGGATCGGTATCGTAGGGATGTGTCGGACGCCACGTGTCCGATCTGTCCCGGATCGTCTAATCGGCAGGACAAGTGGTTTTGGTCCACTTTGTAGGGGTTCGAGTCCTCTTCCGGGAGCTGTGACCTGCTCCCCCGGCGAGAATGTTCGGGGTGCGTCCAGGTATCCTCACGGTGTCGGGAGGGTAGCGGTGCGGTAGACGTACCAAATGCCCTGATCCGTCCAGTCACAGGGAGCCTCAGTCCGTGAGTGTGCCGCGCCCGGCAGCCGTCATCGTCCTCGCCGCGGGCGAGGGTACCCGGATGAAGAGTCAGACCCCCAAGGTCCTGCATGAGCTATGTGGCCGTTCGCTGGTCAACCACATGCTCGCAGCCGCCCGCGACCTCGATCCGCAACAGCTGATCGTCGTCATCGGCCACGCGCTGGAGCAGGTCGGCGGCCACCTGGCCGCCACCAGCCCCGACGCGCGCGCCGTCGTCCAGCATGAGCAGCGTGGCACCGGTCACGCGGTCCGCACCGTGCTCGAAGAGGTCGGCGTGATCTCCGGCACCGTGCTGGTCACGTACGGGGACGTGCCGCTCATGCGCCCGCGAACCCTCGCCGAGCTGCTCGAACGGCACGAGGCCGAAGGCAACGCGGTCACCGTGCTGACGGCCAACGTGCCCGATCCGACCGGCTACGGGCGGATCATCCGCGACGAGAGCGGCGCCGTGCTGGAGATCGTCGAGGAGAAGGACGCCAGCCCGGAGCAGCGCGCGATCAAGGAGATGAACTCCGGGATCTACGCCTTCGACGGCTCGCTGCTCGCCGACGCCGTCAAGCGCGTGTCCACCGACAACGCCCAGGGTGAGGAGTACCTCACCGACGTCCTGGCCATCCTGCGCGGCGACGGCCACCGGGTCGGCGCCTGCGTCGCGGGCGACTTCGTCGAGGTCGAGGGCGTCAACGACCGCGTGCAGCTCGCCGCCGCCCGCAAGGTGCTCAACCTGCGCCTGCTCGAAGACCACATGCGCGCCGGGGTGACGATCATCGACCCCGGCAGCACCTGGATCGACGTCGGCGTGCGGATCGCGCCCGACACGGTCATCCACCCCGGCACCCAGCTCCATGGCGACACCGTGATCGAGTCCGGCGCCGAGGTCGGCCCCGCCACCACGCTGACCGACACCCGCGTCGGCGAAGGCGCCGTCGTCCGCAACGCCGTCTGCGACAGCGCCGACATCGGCCCCGAGGTCAGCGTCGGCCCCTACGCCTACCTCCGCCCCGGCACGGTGCTCGGCCGCAAGTCCAAGGCCGGCACGTTCGTCGAGATGAAGAACACCAAGGTCGGCGAGCGCTCCAAGGTGCCGCACCTGTCCTACGCGGGGGACGCCACGATCGGCGACGACGTCAACATCGGCGCCTCCACCGTCTTCGTCAACTACGACGGGGTCAACAAGCACCAGACGACCATTCGCGACGGGGTGTTCGTCGGCTGCGACACCATGCTCGTCGCCCCGGTGACGGTCAATGACGGCGCCTACACGGCGGCGGGCTCGGTGATCGTCGACGACGTGCCTCCCGGCGCCATCGGCGTGGCGCGTGCGCGGCAGCGCAACATCGAGAAATGGGTCTTGCGCAGGCGCGCGGGCACGAAGTCGGCCGCGGCCGCCCAGCGGGCGCTGGCCGAGCAAGAGCAGCAGGAGAGTGGCACGTGAGCAGTATCAAACAGCCGGGCGAGAAGAACCTCATGCTCTTCTCCGGCCGGGCCTACCCTGAGCTCGCCGACGAGGTGGCTCATCACGTCGGCGTCTCCCTCACCCCCACCAAGCTGATCGACTTCGCCAACGGCGAGATCTACGCGCGCTATCTGGAGTCCGTACGCGGTTGCGACGCCTTCGTCATCCAGAGCCACACCGCGCCCATCAACAAGTGGATCATGGAACAGCTGATCATGGTCGACGCGCTGAAGCGGGCCTCCGCCAAGCGCATCACCGTGGTCATGCCGTTCTTCGGCTATGCCCGCCAGGACAAGAAGGGCCGGGGCCGCGAGCCCATCACGGCCCGGCTGATGGCCGACATGTTCAAGACCGCGGGCGCCGACCGGCTGATGTCGATCGACCTGCACACCTCGCAGATCCAGGGCTTCTTCGACGGCCCGGTCGACCACCTGTTCGCGATGCCGGTGCTGGAGAGCTACCTCAAGAACAAGCTCGACCTGGAGAACACCACCGTCGTCTCGCCCGACACCGGCCGCGTCCGGCTGTCGGAGCGCTGGGCCGACACGCTCGGCACGCCGCTGGCGTTCATCCACAAGCGCCGTGACCTCGACGTGGCCAACCAGGTGAAGGTCAGCGAGGTCGTCGGACGGGTCCGCGGCCGCACCTGCGTGCTGATCGACGACATGATCGACACCGCGGGCACCATCTGCAAGGCCGCGGACGCCCTCTACGAGCAGGGCGCCACCAACGTGATCACCGCCGCCACCCACGCGGTCTTCTCCGACCCGGCCGTCGACCGGCTGAAGAACTCCCGGATCTCCGAGGTCATCGTCACCAACACGCTGCCGCTGGCGGAGGCCAACAGGTTCGACAAGCTGACGGTGCTGTCGATCGCGCCGCTCATCGGCCGCGCGATCACCGAGGTCTTCCAGGACGGCTCGGTCACGAGCTTGTTCGAGGGCGATACGTAAGCTGTGATGGATCCGCAGCGAAGCGAGGACATCCATCACAGCCTTCCGAGCGGAGCTCGGCAGATAGCGCTGTAGACTGGCCCGGTTGCGCTCGTAACGCCTTCCGCTAGGGCGGGTGAGGGAGAGCGGCGACACCCACCAGACTCCAAGCATCCCTAGGAGATGTCATGTCCGAAGTACGTATCGCCGCCGAGCCGCGCAGCGAGTTCGGCAAGGGCGCCGCTCGCAAGATCCGCCGCGCCGACAAGGTGCCCGCGGTTCTCTACGGGCACGGCATCGACCCCAAGCACCTGACCCTGCCCGGCCACGAGGTGCTCCTCGCGCTCCGCACGCCCAACGTGCTGATCCACCTCAAGGGTGAGGGCGTCGACGAGCTGGCCCTGCCCAAGGGCGTGCAGCGCGACCCGATCAAGGGCTTCGTCGAGCACGTCGACCTGCTGCTGGTCAAGCGCGGCGAGAAGGTCACGGTCGAGATCCCGGTCAACACGGTCGGCGACGTCCACACCGACGGCCTGCTCGACCTGCAGCTCGTCGCCGTCGCCGTCGAGGCCGAGGCCACCCACATCCCGACCGGCGTCGAGGTCGACGTCGAGGGCCTGGAGGTCGGCACCGCCATCACGGCCGCGCAGCTCGCGCTGCCGAAGGGCGCCACGCTGGCCGCCGACCCCGAGTCCGTCGTGCTCCAGGTGATCGCCAAGCCGGTCGAGGCGCCGGAGGAGGCCGCCGAGGCCGCCGAGGGTGTGGTCGCCGAGGGCGAGACCGCAGAGGCTTCCGCCGAGTAACGGTCCGATTCGTGAACGGGGCGGCCGGACTCGAGCCGCCCCGTTCCGCTGTTAGGGGTGCAGATGGATCGCTGGCTGATCGCCGGCCTGGGCAATCCCGGGCCCGAATACGCGGGCAACAGGCACAACGCGGGCTTCATGGTGCTCGACGAGCTCGCGGCCAGGGCCGGCGGGCGGTTCAAGGCGCACAAGAGCAGGGCTGAGGTGTGCGAGACCAGCACCGCGATCCTGGCCAAGCCCCTCACCTACATGAACCTCTCCGGCGGGCCCGTCAAGGCGCTCTCCGACTTCTACAAGATCGGCCCGGAGCGGCTGATCGTCGTCCACGACGAGCTCGACGTGCCCTACGGCGCGCTCAGGGCCAAGCTCGGCGGCGGCGACAACGGCCACAACGGCCTCAAGTCGATCACCAAGGTCCTCGGCACCCGCGACTACCTGCGGGTCCGCTTCGGCATCGGGCGCCCGCCCGGGCGCATGGACGCGGCCTCCTTCGTGCTGCGGGACTTCGCCACCATGGAGCGCAAGGACCTGCCCTTCCTCGTGGACCGGGCGGCCGACGTCGTGGAGTCGCTGATGTCCCGCAGCCTCGAAGTCACACAGAACGACTTCCACCGGTCTGATCTGCATATTTCGGGCCCTCCACGCTGATCGCCACATAGGTCCGTTCGCCGGTTCCCTGCCTCTCCCGCAGCTACCATCTGTGACTGTCCGTTCAGGAATGGTCACCTGGAGGCATGCGTGCGGGGTGAGGGCTTCATGGCCGTCGTCGGACCGGGCCATGTGGCCTCCTGGCGAGTCAGCCCGCGCACGCCTACCTGGGTCCGCTCCTACCGCTTCCGCGCGGTGCTGGGCGACCTCTGCGGGGCCTGGGTGGGGTCCGGGCTCGCCTTCTACATTCGCTTCGGCGAGCTCACGCCGTACGTGCTGCCGTACCTGCTGGTCAGCCTGGCCCTGCCGGTGGTGTGGGCGTTCGCGGTGGCGCTCAACCGCGCGTACGAGCCGCGCATGCTGGGTGTCGGCTCCGAGGAGTTCCGCCGGGTCGTGCAGTCGGGTGTCGCGTTGACGGCGGGCACCGCCATCGGCTCCTACCTGACCAAGACCGACGTCGCCCGGGGCTACGTCGTGCTCGCGCTGCCGCTGGTGACGTTGCTCACGCTGCTCCTCAGGTACGCCCTACGCCGCTCCCTGCACCGGCGCAGGGCGGCGGGGGAGTGCATGCGCAAGGTGGTCGCCGTCGGGCACGAGACGTCCGTCGAGGAACTGGTGCGGCTGTTCCGGAAGGAGCGCTATCACGGCATGGACGTCGTGGCCGCCTGCCTGCCGGGGGGCGTGCCGGGCGACTTCGTGGGCGAGGTGCCGGTCGCCGGCGACCTCAGCGACGTGCCGATAGTGGTCGACCAGTTCCGCGCCGACACCGTGGCCGTGCTGGCCTGTCCCGAGATGGACGGGCAGGCGCTGCGGCGGCTGGCCTGGCGGCTGGAGCGCACCCACACCGATCTGGTGGTCGCCCCGGCGCTGATGGACGTGGCGGGCCCGCGCACCATGATCAGACCGGCCGCCGGGCTGCCGCTCCTGCACGTGGAGCATCCCGAGCTGGGCGGGGCCAGGAAACTGGTCAAGAACATCTTCGACCGGCTGGTCGCCACCGCGCTGCTGGTGCTGCTCGCGCCGCTGCTGGTGGGACTGGCGGTGGCCGTACGCGTGACGAGTCCGGGGCCCGCGCTGTTCAGGCAGACCAGGGTCGGCAGGGACGGGCGGCTGTTCACGATCCTGAAGTTCCGCACCATGCGGCGCGGCTCCGAGCAGCAGAAGATCACCTTGGTCAGCGACCGCGACGGCGTGCTCTTCAAGATCAGGAACGATCCCCGGGTCACGCCGCTGGGCACGCGGATGCGCCGCACCTCGCTGGACGAGCTGCCGCAGCTCATCAACGTCGTACGCGGTCACATGTCGCTCGTCGGTCCCCGGCCCCCGCTGCCGGAGGAGGTGGCGCGCTACGGCGACGACGTGCGCAGACGGCTCCTCGTACGCCCCGGGATGACGGGCCTGTGGCAGGTCAGTGGTAGATCTGACCTATCGTGGGAGGAATCCGTCCGCCTCGATCTGCGTTACGTGGAGAACTGGTCCCTCACGCTCGACCTCCAGATCCTGTGGAAGACTTGGTCGGCCGTCGCCCGCGGGCAAGGAGCTTATTGATGACGATTCGCGACGACCACGCACTCGCCGCTGATCTGGCCACCGAGGCGGGCGAGCGGCTGCTGCGCATTCGCGAGCGCACCGGCTTCGGCGACTCCTCCGCCCTGCGCGCGGAGGGTGACCGGGCCTCCCACGTCTTCCTCATGGAGTCGCTGGCCAGGCTCCGTCCCAGTGACAGTGTCCTGTCGGAGGAGGCCACCCGCGAGGAGCGGCTCGACCCGCGCCGGCTCAGCGCGTCCCGGGTGTGGATCGTGGACCCGCTCGACGGCACGCGCGAGTTCGCCGAAGAGGGCAGGTCCGACTGGGCCGTGCACGTGGCGCTGTGGGAGGGCGGCAGGCTGACCGCGGGCGCCGTGGCGCTGCCCGCCCAGGGCCGCACGCTGACCACCGCGGAGCCGCCCGGGCCGCGCTCCTTCGACGGGGGGCGGTTCCGCATCGCGGTGAGCCGCACGCGCCCGCCGGAGTTCGTGCAGAAGCTGGCCTACCTCCTCGGAGCCGACCTGGTCCCCATCGGGTCCGCCGGGGCGAAGATCTCGGCGGTGCTCACCGGCGAGGTCGAGGCTTACGTACACGCCGGGGGCCAGTACGAGTGGGATTCCGCCGCGCCGGTCGCCGTCGCCCAGGCCGCCGGGGCCCACGCGAGCCGGATCGACGGCTCCGAGCTGACCTACAACCAAGCCGACCCGTCACTACCGGATATCCTGGTTTCCCTACCTGAGCTAGCGACATCGCTGCTCAGCGGGATTCGGGACCTGCACCGCTAAAACCGCCGGAGGAAGCTCCCATGCTCCAGCGCGACTACACGACGTCGCAGCTCGACGTGCTCGAAGCCGAAGCCATTCACATCATGCGCGAGGTTGCGGCCGAGTTCGAGCGTCCCTGTCTGCTCTTCTCCGGAGGCAAGGACTCGATCGTCATGCTCCGCATCGCGGAGAAGGCGTTCTGGCCCGCGGCCATCCCGTTCCCGCTCATGCACGTCGACACGGGCCACAACTTCGACGAGGTCATCGACTTCCGCGACCGCCGCTCCACCGAGCTCGGCGCGCGGCTGATCGTGGCCAGCGTGCAGGACTCCATCGACGCTGGCCGCGTGGTCGAGGAGACCGGGCGGCGCGCCTCGCGCAACCGCCTGCAGACCACCACGCTGCTCGACGGGATCGAGGAGCACGAGTTCGACGCGGTCTTCGGCGGCGCTCGCCGCGACGAGGAGAAGGCCCGCGCCAAGGAGCGGGTCTTCTCCTTCCGCGACGACTTCGGCCAGTGGGACCCGAAGAACCAGCGCCCCGAGCTGTGGAACCTCTACAACTCGCGCATCCGCAAGGGCGAGCACATCCGCGTCTTCCCGCTGTCCAACTGGACCGAGCTCGACGTCTGGGACTACATCAGGCGCGAGGGCATCGAGATCCCCTCCATCTACTTCGCCCACACCCGCAAGGTGTTCGAGCGCGACGGCATGCTGCTGCCCGACTCCGAGGTCGTGCAGCGGGGTGACGACGAGCCGCTGTTCGAGGCCGTGGTGCGCTACCGCACCGTGGGCGACATGACGTGCACGGGCGCCGTGCAGTCCACGGCCGCCACGGTCGAGGAGATCATCGAGGAGATCGCGGCCACCCGGATCACCGAGCGCGGGGCCACCAGGGCCGACGACCGCGCGTCGGAGGCCGCGATGGAGGACCGGAAGAGGGAAGGCTACTTCTAATGGACATTCTTCGCTTTGCCACAGCGGGAAGTGTCGATGACGGTAAGTCCACCCTCATCGGACGGCTGCTCTTCGACTCCAAGGCGATCTTCGAGGACCAGCTGGAGGCGGTCGAGCGCACCTCGCGCGACCGGGGCACCGAATACACCGATCTGTCGCTGCTGACCGACGGCCTGCGGGCCGAGCGGGAGCAGGGCATCACGATCGACGTGGCGTACCGCTACTTCGCGACGCCCCGGCGGAAGTTCATCATCGCCGACACGCCCGGCCACATCCAGTACACCCGGAACATGGTCACCGGCGCCTCCACGGCCGACCTGGCGATCATCCTCATCGACGCCCGCAAGGGCGTGCTGGAGCAGTCGCGGCGGCACGCGTTCCTGACCACGCTGCTGCGGGTGCCCCACCTGGTGCTGGCCGTCAACAAGATGGACCTGGTGGGCTACTCGCAGGAGCGGTTCGACGAGATCAAGGAGGAGTTCACGGCGTTCGCGTCCAAGCTGAACGTCGCCGACCTCACCTTCATCCCGATCTCCGCGCTCAACGGCGACAACGTGGTCTCGCGCTCCGAGAACATGCCGTGGTACCTCGGCACGTCGCTGCTGCACCACCTGGAGAACGTCCACATCGCCTCCGACCGCAACCTGGTCGACGTGCGCTTCCCCGTTCAGTACGTGATCCGCCCGCAGCGGGCCACCGAGCAGGCCTTCCACGACTACCGCGGCTACGCGGGCCAGGTCGCGGGCGGCGTGCTGAAGCCCGGCGACGAGGTGGTGCACCTGCCCTCGGGCCTCACGACCCGCATCGCCTCGATCGACACCTTCGACGGGCCGGTGGAGGAGGCGTTCCCGCCCATGTCGGTGACGCTGCGCTTCGAGGACGACCTCGACATCTCGCGCGGCGACATGATCGCGCGGCCCAACAACCAGCCGCAGGTGGCGCAGGAGCTGGAGGCGATGATCTGCTGGATGGCCGACGGGCTCAAGCTGACGCCGCGCTCCAAGCTGACGATCAAGCACACCACCCGTACGGCCCGTGCCATGGTGCGCGACCTGCACTACCGGCTCGACGTCAACACCCTGCACCGCGACGAGGAGGCGGCCTCCCTCGGCCTCAACGAGATCGGGCGGGTGTCGCTGCGGATCACCCAGCCGCTGTTCGTGGACGACTACGCGCGTAACAGACTCACCGGCGGCTTCATCCTCGTGGACGAGGCCACGAACGGCACCGTCGGCGCCGGCATGGTCATCGACGCCCGTTAGGTAGATCTTTCCGGGTTCCCCGACCCTCGGTTACTCTCCGCGATAGGGTCTTCGCGTTCCGTGTTCACGACGTGAAGGCCCTTTTTCGTGACCGACCGCGAAAGCACCACCCGGGTCATCTACCTGGGCGGCCTCGGGCGCAGTGGCACCACACTGCTCGAGCGGCTCCTGGGCGAGCTGCCGGGAGTGGTCGCGCTCGGTGAGGTCGTGCACCTCTGGGAGCGGAGCGTGCTCGCGGGGGAATTGTGCGGGTGCGGCGTGGCCTTTCCCGACTGCCCCTTCTGGCGGCAGGTGGGGGAGCGGGCGTTCGGCGGATGGAGCCCGGCGCTGGCCGGGAAGGTCCTGACGCTGCGGCGCCGGGTCGACCGCACGCGCAGGATCGCGCGGATCGCGCATCCCGACCTGGCCGAGTACGTGCAGGCCTACCGGCTCCTGTACGAGGCCGCGGGCGCGCCGGTCGTGATCGACTCCAGCAAGCACGCGTCGCTGGCCTGCTGCCTGGTGGCCGCCGGGGTGGACGTACGGATCGTCCACGTGGTCAGGGACCCGCGCGCCGTCGCCCACTCCTGGGCCAGGACGGTGCGGCGCCCCGAGGACGGGCGGCCCATGACCCGGTGGCGGCCCGCCCACACGGCCGTCCACTGGACGGCCCAGAACGCCGCGCTGGAGCTCCTGCCGGGACGCGGGGCCCGCGTCACCAGGGTCCGCTACGAGGACCTCCTCGCCGCGCCCGGGCCCACGCTCAGCTCCCTGGCGCTCGGGCTCGGCCTGGCGGAGCCGGAGCTGCCGTTCCTGGACGGCCGCACGGCCTGGCTCGGGCCCTCCCACACCGCGTCCGGCAATCCGATGCGCTTCCACGTGGGGCGGATCGAGCTGCGCCGGGACGACGCGTGGGTGACGGGCCTGCGGGACGGCGACCGCCGGGTGGTCAACGCTCTCACATGGCCGCTCAGGGCCCGCTACGGCTATCGGGGGTTCGCATGACTCCCTCCGTAGGCGTGGTGATCCCCACCCGGGGCGACCGTCCGGCGCAGTTGCGCGAGGCGGTGGAGTCGGCGCTGGCCCAGGACCACCCCGGGCGCCTGTCCGTGATCGTGGTCACCGACGGCGCCGCCCCTGGGGACATCGAGGTGCCGTCCTCTGTCCCGGTCCTGCCGAACACGCTCACCCCGGGCCTCCCCGGCGCCCGCAACACCGGCATCGCGGCCTGCGACACCGATCTCGTCGCCTTCTGCGACGACGACGACGTGTGGCTGCCCGGCAAGCTCGCCGCCCAGGCGCGGGCGCTCGCCGAGCGCGGCGGCGAGTTCGCGAGCTGTGGCATCGAGGTGGAGTACGGGCACCGCCGCGTGGCCCGCCTGGCCGGCTGCGACACGGTGACGGCGCACGACCTGGTCCGCTCGCGCATGGTGATGGTGCACTCGTCGACGTTCCTGTTCGAGCGCGGCGCGCTGTGGGTGGATGAGAGCGCCCCGGGCGGCCAGAACGAGGACTGGGACCTGGCCCTGCGCGCCGCCGGACGCCGGCCGATCACCCATGTGGACCGCCCGCTCGTCCGGGTGCGCTGGGGTGGATCCCACTATGTCGCCCGATGGGCGGATCGCATTGCCGGGCTCGACTGGATGCTCGCCCGGCACCCCGAACTGGCCGTGGACCCGCGCGGCGCGGCACGGGTCTACGGCCAGCTTGCCTTCGGCCACGCGGCGCTCGGCCACCGCCGCGAGGCCGTCCGCTGGGCCGTGCGCGCCATGGGGGCCCGGGCCGGGGAGCCACGCGCCCCGATCGCCCTGGCGGTGGCGGCCGGCCTCATCTCCGCGCCGGCGGTTCTTTCCGCACTTCACCGTAGGGGGCACGGCATTTGACTCGCACCGAGACCACCACCCCGCACGTCCCGCTCCAGCGCCTCCCCGAGGCCCCGCGCCAGGACGCCACCCCGTCTCCACCCACCCTCCCCGACGGGCCGCCGCGCGCGCGGGCGGCGGCGTCCGTCCGCTGGTGGGATCGGGTGCGGTTGGGCGGGATCGGGGTGGACGCGCTCACCGAGGACGAGGTGGTCCGGTGGGTGGAGGCCGAGCTGGAGGCCGGCAGGGGCGGCCGGATCGTCACCCCGAACGTCGACATCTGCCGCGCCGCCGCCACCGACCCCGCACTCCGGGAGCTCGTGTGCACCGCCGAGCTGGTGGTGCCCGACGGGATGCCGCTGGTGTGGGCGGCCAGGCTGCTCGGCACCCCGGTGCCCGAGCGGGTCACGGGCGCGGACCTCATCTGGTCGCTCAGCAAGCTCGCCGCCCGCCGGGGCTGGCCCGTCTACCTGCTGGGCGGCCCTCCCGGCGTGGCGCGCAGGGCCGGCAAGGAGCTCACGAGCTGTCATCCCCGGCTGCAGGTGTGCGGGGTGCACGCTCCGCCGTACCACTTCGACACCACCCCCGAGGGGAGCGCGCGCGTCCGGAGGATGGTGGCCGCGGCCCGGCCGAGGGTGGTGTTCGTCGGGCTCGGGTTCCCCCGGCAGGACCGGCTCATCGCCGACCTGAGGGAGGAGCTGCCGGAGGCGTGGTTCGTGGGGTGCGGGGCGGCGATCGCGTTCGCCGCCGGCACGGTGTCCAGGGCGCCGGAATGGATGCGCAGGGCCGGGCTGGAGTGGGCGTACCGGCTGGGCTGCGAGCCGGGGCGGCTGGCGCGCCGCTATCTGGTCGACGACCTGCCGTTCGCGGTGCGGCTGCTGGGAGGCAGCCTGGTCACCCGCCTCATGAGGTGAGGGCGCGGACCCGGGCCGCGTCCCGCGGGCTGAGCCCCCGGGCGGCGTCGTCGAGCGCGCGGCGGGAGTCCATGGGGCGGTAGGCCGTGCGGGACAGGCCCGACCAGGCGAACCCCGTGCCCGCCCCGGACGGGCCCGTGCAGGCCCGCGTGATGCGGCGTTCGGCCGCGGGCGTCCATGGCAGGCCGGCGTAGGCGTACAGGCCGCGGAAGCCGGTCAGCGGGTCGGCGGCCAGCGACTCGTACGAGGTGACGCGGACGCCGGGCGTGCGGTCCAGGATCGCGCGGGTCGCCCGCCACAGCGCGGCCGCCTTGGCGAGGCGGTCCTGGGAGCCGACGAGCGCGCGCAGCTCCAGCAGCTCGGGGTGGTCGCGGACCAGGAGCGGCTGTTCGAGCAGCTCGTGGAAGTAGACCGTCCAGCCGAGCCGCTGCCAGCTCGCCACGAACGACACCGGATCCCGCACCAGCGCGATCACCCGGCAGCCCAGGGAGGCGGCGAACCAGCCCGCGCTCAGCACCGCGAACGGGTCGTCCAGCAGCGCCCGGCGGCCCGTCAGGCGGCCGACGGCGAAGGCGGTGCCGTAGCGGAGCAGGCGGGCCAGGTCGTACGGGGAGCGGTTCGCGCGCAGCTCGGAGAGCCAGCGGTAGCGCAGGGCCACCGTGTCGCGGAAGGCGGGAAGCCAGTCGGCGGCGTTGTCATCGCAGATGTACTGGAACCGGTGGGTCACGGTGGCCCTGAGCACCCCTGGGCAGCGGCCGGGCGGGTGCTGCGGGTTGAGCGGCTCGTTGACGTAGACCAGGTCGCCGCCGGCGGCGAGCATCTTGCCGGTCCAGCTCGTACCGCTCCTCGGCAACCCCGTCACCAAGACCGTCACACGGCCCTCCGTGTCCATGGCCTCCACTCCGTGGAGGCGGCTCGGTCGCTCAAGTCCGTTGCCTTCCCTCGTCGCTCTGGTCGCTCCGCTCCCGGCGCTCCTCAGTCCAGGCAACGGCGCTCCCTCGCAGGGCGGGCAGGGTGTGGCGGCCGAAGGGGTGGAGGCCGTAGCGGCGGTGCAGTTGCCAAAGCGGGAGGAGGTTCTTGACGAGCACGCCGCCCGACCAGCCGATGACCGCCCCGAACGCGCCGTGGACGGGGATCAGGGCCACGTCCAGCGCCACCGTGCAGGTGATCGCCGCCACCAGGTTGAGCAGGCTCGTGCCCGTGTGCCCGGCGGCCGTCAGCACGACGTCGACCATCCCGCAGGCCGTCGCCACCATCATCGTGCCCGCCAGCACGAGCGCCACCGGGACCGCGGACCCGTACGTGGGGCCGAAGAGCCGCAGCAGCCACGGCGCCAGCGCCGCGTACGCCAGCCACACCGGCCACGTCAGCAGCACCAGCCAGATCGTGGCGGTCTGGTACAGCTCACCGGCCCGCGCCCGCTCGCCGTCCGCGAGCGCGCTCACCAGCCGAGCCTGTACGGCCTGCGCCAGCCCCTGGCTCGCGAGCTGCCCGACCACCTTGAACCGGGTGGCGGCCGTGTAGACGGCGGCCTGCGCGGGCC
Organism: Nonomuraea sp. NPDC003707; assembly: GCF_053587055.1. Lineage (NCBI taxonomy): Bacteria > Bacillati > Actinomycetota > Actinomycetes > Streptosporangiales > Streptosporangiaceae > Nonomuraea > Nonomuraea sp. NPDC003707. Next base: position 374,363 of record NZ_JBSFNK010000004.1, read on the forward strand.
CGCCGAGCAGCGCGACGACCACGATGTCCAGCCGCTGGAACACCGCCTGGATCGCCCCCGCGACCGACCGGGGAGCCGTGTGCCGCCACAGGTCGCGGGTCGTCCCCGGCAGGTACGGGCTCCGCGGCACCCGCCCCCGCAGCTCCGCCCAGGCGATGACCGCCACCAGCGCGTACGGCGCCCCCCACGCCACCGGCAGCCACGAGACCGCCCCCGCCAGCGCGGCGCAGGTGACCAGCGCGAGCTGCGAGAAGGGCACCAGCAGCCCGTCCACGAGCACGGTGGGCCGCATGGCCCCGAACCCCCGGGTGGCGGCCAGCAGCACGTCCCCCACCACCATGACGGGCAGGATCGCGGCGAGCGGCCCCAGCCGCGGGTAGAGCACGACCCCCGCGACGCAGGAGGCCACCACACAGGGCACGAGCGCCGCCCGGATATATCCGGATATGCCGAGATAGTCGTACGTCTTCGCCCGCGCGATGAAGAACACGAGCCCGTTCCCCGCGTCCAGCTTGGCGATCCCCGCCGCCATGAGAGCGATCGCGGTGACCGTGAAGAACGCCCCGGCGTCGGCCGGACTGAACGCCCTGGTCACGACCATCACGAGGACGAACTGCGCGACCGCCCCGCAGCCCGCCCCCAGCACGCCCGCGATCCCGCCACGCCGCAGCCGCCGGTCCGCGACCGCGGTCACCGCCGCCACGAAGGCTCCCCGCCCAGCCACCGCACCAGCCGGGCGTCGTACGGCTCGAAGTGGTCGCGCAGCTCCCGCGCCAGCACCCGCGGCACCGGCCGCGGCAGAGGGCGGCCGTTGTGCCGCTCGAACAGCGGATAACCGAGATGCGGCACGCCCAGGAACGCCAGCACCCGGTCGTACGCGGTCTCCGGCTCGGCGAAGAACCGATGGCTGTCGAGCACCAGGATCCGCTCGCGGCCGACCAGGGCCTCCAGCCGGTCGAGCTGGTCGGCGTAGCGCCCGCGGGCCACATAGGCGTGGTGGCGGTGGGAGTGGTGCAGGGAGAAGGGCGACTCGCGCAGCGCCTCCTCGGCCCCCGCCAGCCGCTCGGGCTCCAGCTCGATCGCGTGCTCGAGCAGCGACTCCGTCTCGTAGCCCCTGGCCAGCTCGTGGGCGTGGGCCGAGCAGGCGCGCTCGACCGGATCGCGTACCAGCACGATCAGCCGCACCTCGGGCAGGTCGGCCGCGATCCGCTCACCGGCCAGCGGATGGAACAGGTAATAGGGGGACGACTCGAACGCCAGCGCCCGCGAGCCGTACCGGTGCTCGACCAGCCCGGCGCTCATCCGCAGCGGGAAGTGCGCCTGATACCAGTGCTGTCCCCGCGCGTAGCCGACGTCGAAATAGTGCACCCCCTTGTGCAGCACCGGCTTGAGCAGCAGCGGATGCTGGGCCAGCGCCCGGTACAGCGAGGTGGTGCCGCACCGCTGCGCCCCCGCGATCAGGAACGACGGCAGCACCCGCACCCCCGACGTGATCCTCCCCGTGGCGCGTGACAGCGACAGGACCGACCGTTTCATGGTCTTCACGTGAGCAGCTCCTCGTGGTCGACGACCGGGTTGAGCCAGGTGTCCGGCGGCCCGAGCGGCGCGTGCCCGTCGGCGGCGTGCCGGTCGGCCAGCGTGATGAGATAGCGCAGCGCGGTCTGCCTGGCCACCACGGCCGACACCCCCAGGGGCGCCAGCTCGCGGAAGGCCCGCGCCACGCACGCCCGCGCCGCGACCTGCGGGGACATCCTGCGCAGGGCCCGCTGGAAGAAGTGGTGCACGGCGTCGAAGCCGTAGGGCACGCCGAGCTCGTACCGCTCCCAGTCCCACACCAGCAGCCGGCCGTCGGGGGACGGGCACATGTTCCACGGCGCGAGATCCCCGTGCCAGGCCGCGCGCGGCCCGCCGGTGGCCGCGATCTCCCTGACCGCGTCGACCAGCAGCGGCCGCGGCACCCGGCCGCGCCGCACCGGCAGCGGCGACAGCGCCAGCACGGCCAGCCCCCGCCAGCTGCCGTGGTGCAGCACGGCGGGCGGCACCACCGTGTCCAGCTCCAGACCGGCCAGCCTGCGCAGGGCCGCCGCCTCGGCGGTGATCAGCGCGCGCGCCCGGGCGCTGTCGCCGATCTTCACGAACGCCAGCAGCCGCCCGCCCGAGCGGGCCTCCAGGACGGGCTTGCGGTTGGCCCGCGCGGCCGGCCGCACGTGCAGGACGGTCTCGACGGGCTGCCCGAAGACCTCGCCCAGGTACGTGGCGATGGACCCCTCACCCGGCACGACGACCGGGGACCAGGGATGCCACCAGCGGCGCGGCACCATGCGGCGGGGCACGGCGGAGTGCGGCAGCACGGTGTATGCCCGGGGCGACCCCGGCCCCGGATACAGCAGCCGCACGGTCTTCTCGAGATAGTCGAGCCGGATGGCGGCGTCGCTCACGTGACTTCCCCTCGGCTGTTGCGCCACAGCAGGGCGAACGAGATGAGATAGAGGCTGAGCGGGGTGACCAGGCCGTCGTAGACGAACATGTAGAGCAGCACCAGCCCCATCACCAGCACCCCGGCCAGCCCGATCGGGCTGCGGTCGGCCCAGTGGCGCCGGATCGCGCCCGCGAAGAACGCCACGTAGAGCACGGCCCCGGTGAACCCCTGCGTGATGATCAGCAGCCAGAGCTGGCCGTCGCTGCCCAGCGGCGGGTGCCCGCAGCCCTCGCACCACTCGGTGCGGCCGGTGGTGATCGTGCGATGGTTGCCCGTGGCGTTGCGCGTGTTGCCGTACCCGATGAGCGGCGAGTGGCCGGCAGCCGCGACGGTGGCCGTCACGGTGAAGGCCCTGATGTCGTTGGAGTGCGGCCGGTCCAGCCGCTGCGCGACCAGCGGCGCGAGCGGGCTCAGCGCGAACGCCACCGCCGCCACCGCGACGGCCCCGCAGAGCGCTGCCCTGGTCCGGCCGCGCACCCGGACGATCAGGTACGCCACGGCCAGGCCGAGCCCGATCCACAGGCCGCGGTTGAGCGAGTAGACGACGGGGATCGCGGCCAGGGCGACCACGGCGGCCACGAAGACCTTCCGCCGCCGCCCCCCGTACACCCACCACCCGACCACGAACCACACCAGCAGCACCGACACGTTGCTGCCCCACGCGTTGGCCCACTCGAACGGCGCCTCCGGCCTGGGGGAGGCGAAGCCCAGCACCTTCTGCGTCTGGGCGGCGGTGGGATGGATGAGGTTCTGAACGAACGAGTTGGAGGCCACCCAGTCGGGCAGCAGCAGCTCCACCGGCGAGGTGAACGCGAACGACGGGACGAACACGCCGAGCAGCCCGCCCGCGACCGTCGTGACGAACAGCACGCCGAGCATCCGCACCAGGCGCAGCTGCGGCAGCTCGCGCTCGGTGAGGTTGCCCAGGTAGAGCACCATGATCAGGATGGCGGTGTAGAGCGCCAGCCGCATGACGTAGCCGACGATCCGGCCGGGCCCGATCTCGCCGTACGTGCCCGGCGGCATCTCCGACAGCATGAGCCCGCTCACCAGGTAGCCGGCGATCAGCAGCAGCCACAGCCCGAACCCGCGCGGCACCCTGATCGGCCGGCGCCGCCACAGGATCACCGCCATCGGCACCGCCACCACGATCACCGACAGCCCGCCGAACCCCAGCGCCCACCACACCGGATAGCCGACGAGCAGCGCCGCGATCGGCCACGCGGGCCCTCTCACGTCGGCTGGCCGGGGCGCCGCGGATGCATGGGCATGGGAGTGGTCTCGCCCAGGTCCAGCTCGCCCGTGGCGACGAGCTTGCCGAGCGGGGTGTGCGTGCGCGGCTCCAGCAGCGGCACGAACGACGGCAGCGCGTCGGTCACCGTCACCACGCCGATGACGGGTACGTCGTGCCTGGCGAGCCGTCGTACGGCGGCCGCGACGTGGACCGAGGTGGCCCGCCCGAGCCCCACCAGCAGCAGCGCCGCGTCGGCCCTGGACAGGTCGCGTACGTCGCAGCCGTCGAGCACCGTCAGGGGCATGCTGACGGCCACCGGGTCGGCGGACTCCTCCAGGTCGGGCGGCAGGATCCGGACCAGCAGCCGCTTGCCGGGACACGCGGCCACCGCGGCGCAGGCCAGCTCGTGGGCCACGCCGGGCTCGCGCGGGCTCGACAGGTCGCCCAGCACGGGCAGGCCGGTCAGCCGTTCGACGTCGGCGACCGTGCGCAGCCGCCGGTCGAGCCGGTCACGGGTGTAGGCGGCGGCCGAGCCCGCGAGCAGGCCCGCCATGAGCCCGGTGCCGAGGTAGAGGGGCAGGCTGGGTGAGCTGGGCGCGGTCGGCGGGGCGGCCTGGCTGATGATCGTGCCGGGGGTCACCGCGACCGTCCTGAGCCCGTCGTACCTCAGCGCGAGCCCGGCGGCCTGCCGGTTGAGCACGCTCTCCCGCTGGGTGGCGATCGTGTGCTCGGGAGTGCCCTTGGACAGTCCGGCGAGCTGCTTGATCACCGCGTCCAGCGCGGTGTTGACCTGCTTGAGCTTGCCCAGCACCACCTGCTGCTGGGCGGTCAGCGCGGCCAGCGCGCTCTCGCGGCGGTTGGCCAGGTACGCCTGCGCGTACGCGCGGGACTGGGCCGCGGCGACGCCGGCGTCGGCGGCCGTCACCGAGATCCACATCACCGCCGAGTTGGGCGGCACCGAGACCTCGACGGGCTCCGGGGTCTCGACCCGCAGCGTCCTGGCCGCCCGCGCCGCGACCACGGCGGACTGCGCGACCTGGGCCTCGGTGTCGAGGTTGAGCGCCTCGCGCTGGCGGCTGGTCACCTGGTTGGCCGGCTCCTGCGGGCCTACCGGCATGACGAGCACCTGCGTGGTCGCGGTGTAGGCGGACGGCGTGAGCCGCATGAGCGCGAGGCCGGCGGTGCCGCCGAACACGACGCAGCCCACCAGCAGCAACCATCGCCTGCGCAGCAGTGAGAGGTGCTCGTCCAGGTCCGTGCCGGAGCTCATTGGGGAGGGTCTCCTGGAATTGCGTCGAGATGTGCGCCCACTATAGGGCGGACGATTATCAGCCAAGCCTAATACCCAAGATTTTCTGCAGAACGGCACAAGGTAAAGGCAGCTATAAAAGGAAATGTCCGGAAAATTCCTTGGGTCATATACCCATCGCGAGCTGCCGAGACACGGCACACTTGCTGAAGTTCCCGGAACGGCATGGCAAGGATCCGGTTTGATAGGCGGGGGTCGTTCGACGAGGGGGTTGAAAGGCTTTGCAGCTACGGGGAATTTCTCATAACACCACCAACGCGGCGCTTATTCTGGCCGTGATCGTGATGCTGGCCGCCTGTTCCACGGCGGAGGGCTCCAACGCGCGCGCGCCCGTGGCGATCAAGGAAGCCTCGGGCTCGCCCTCCTGCACGGCCACCTCCAGGCTCATCCCGTCCTGCGGCGCCTGGTGGGGCCTCGCTCCGGAGGTCTTCAGCGGCGCCCCGCTGGACCAGGCCCTGCACAGCGCCGAGTCGCGCATGGGCGCCGCCGCCGACGTGGTGCACGTCTACCACCGGGGCAGCGAGCTGTTCCCCACGCCCGCCGAGATCAGGCTGGCCCGAGACCCGGCCAGGCCCCGGCTGCTCATGGTCAACTGGAAGCCCTCGCTCGACCACACCTGGGCCGAGATCGCCGACGGGGCGCTCGACGCCCGGATCGACCGGCTGGCCGGATACCTCAGGCGCACCTTCCCCGAGCGGTTCTTCCTCACCCTCCACCACGAGCCGGAGAACGACGTGGACGAGTCGTCGGGCTCGGGCATGCAGGCCACCGACTACGCGGCCATGTTCCGGCACGTCGTGGCCAGGCTGCGGGCCGAGGGGGTGAAGAACGCCGTCATGGTCATGACGTACATGGGGGCGCCCAACTGGGCGGCCGAGCCGTGGTTCGAGGACCTCTACCCGGGTGACGACGTGGTCGACTGGGTGGCCATGGATCCGTACGCCGACGGCAAGGTCGAGGACTTCGAGGGGCTGGTGAACAAGACCCGCAAGGAGTATCCGGACTGGCCGGGGTTCTACCGGTGGATGCAGGCGCGCTTCCCCGGCAAGCCGGTCATGGTGGCCGAGTGGGGGGTGTTCGAGCGGAGCGACGACCGGGGGTTCAAGCGGGCGTTCTACGAGTCGGTGCGGCGGCAGATCAAGCGATATCCGCAGATCAAGGCGCTGCTGTACTTCGACTCGCCGCAGGCGCCGCGCGGCGACACCAGCTTCGACACCGGCTCGGGGGCCGACCGGGCGTTCACCGAACTGGCTCGGGATCCTTACTTCCGCTCGACACCCGTCCCGAGGCCGTGATCCGCCACCCGACGACCGTGACCGCGGCGGCGGCCACGAGGGCCCAGACGGTGAGGGTGTTGCTCACGTTGAGCAGCTTGAGCGCGGAGGCGAGCAGGACGATGGCCAGCAGCGCCCGGATCAGGCCGCCGGGGGCGCGCGAGGAGATCCGGGCGCCGAGGTAGACGCCCGGGATCGAGCCGATGAGCAGCGACAGCGTGAGGTCCAGCTGGAAGTCGCCGAACAGCAGGTGCCCGAGCGCGGCGGAGGCCACCAGCGGCACGGCCTGGACGAGGTCCGTGCCGACGAGCTGGTTGGCCTTGAGCGCCGGGTAGAGGACGAGCAGGGCCACGATGATCAGCGATCCGGATCCGACGGAGGAGACCCCCACGACCAGTCCGCCCACCGTACCGACCAGTAGGGTCGGAATTGGGCGCACGACGATCTCATGGGCGCTCGACGTGCCTCCCCGCGCGCCGAGCCAGCTCTTGAGCGCCATGCCGGCCACGGCCAGCAGGAGCGCCACGCCGAGCGCGTACTTGACCGCGTCGGTGACCGCGAACGCGCGGGCCAGGAACACCCCGCAGAAGGCGGCCGGCACCGAGCCCGCGCACAGCCAGCCGACCAGGCGCAGGTTGACCGTGCCCCGGCGCAGGTGCACGGCGCTGCCGACCGGCTTCATGACGGCCGAGGCGACCAGGTCGCTGGAGACCGCGGCCAGCGGCGGGACGTTGAAGAACAGCATCATCATCGGCGTCATGAGCGCCCCGCCGCCCATCCCGGTCAGCCCGACCACGATCGCGACGAGGAAGGACCCGAGGATCAGGGGGAAGTCGATCACCGAACCCAGCCTCCAGACCGCAGCGTCCCCAGGACCTGGGAGACGGCCGCGTCGATCGAAATGTGCGTGGTGTCGATCACCAGCTCGGCGTCGTCCGGCTCCTCGTAGGGGTCGGAGACCCCGGTGAACTCGGGGATGAGGCCGGCGCGCGCCTTGGCGTACAGGCCCTTGCGGTCGCGCCGCTCGCACTCCTCCAGCGGCGTGGCGACGTGCACGAGCAGGAAGTCGGCCCCGACCGACTCGACCATCTCGCGCACCTCCTCGCGGGTGGCCGCGTAGGGGGCGATGGGGGCGCAGATGGCCAGGCCGCCGTGGCGGGCGGCCTCGGCGGCGACGAAGCCGATGCGGCGGATGTTCAGGTCGCGGTCGGCCTTGGAGAAGGTCAGGCCCTTGGACAGCAGGTGGCGTACGACGTCGCCGTCGAGGTAGGTCACCGTGCGGCTGCCGAGCTCCAGCAGCGCGTCGCGCAGGCCGCGGGCGATCGTGGACTTGCCGGAGCCGGACAGGCCGGTGAAGAAGACCACGAGGCCGCGGCGGTGCGGCGGGCCCGGGATGTGCACGGGCTCGGGGCCGGCCAGGTGCTCGGCGGCGCCGTAGGCGGTGGCGACGTGCTCGCGCAGCTCCAGGTCGATCTCGGGCTCCTCGCGGGGCGCCAGGGGCACGGAGACGACGATCGTGTCCGCCGGCAGCTTCTCCTTGGCCCGGAGCGCGGCGCGTACGACCGCGGGGCCCGGCTCGCCGTACGAGAGGGGGAGCAGCATGATCAGCGCGTCGAGCTCCTTGGCGGTGGCGACGATCTCGGAGAGGTCGTCGAGGGGCCCCCGCATGGTGACGGCGAGCGCGGGACGCCCGCCGAGCTCCGCCCTGACCTCGGCCGGAGTGCGCCGCAGGCGCGCGAACGGGCCGTGTTCGGGCGTGCCGAGGCCCTTGACCGGCCCCGAGGTCAGTCCGTCGGGCTCCTGGGCGGCCACCGTGAGGGCGGCCAGCGGCAGGCCCTCGGGGTCGAGCAGCGTGACCTCGTCGCCGGGTGAGAGATCGGCGGACACGTGGAGCGTGACGGATGCGGGCCACGGCGTGCCGTCGGCGAGAGTGCCCCGCTCGTGCACCGCGTGCAGGTCATCGTGGCCCAGGAACCCGGTCAGCGGCTCGAAGGCGCCGGAGAGCAGCAGCTCGAGGTCGGCCAGCTCGCGCGCATCGGGGGTCCACTCCACGGCTCCAACATCCCAACTATTCCGATTGAATTGGTAGGGATGGAGTCTACCGATTGATGCAAGTGTGCCGCTAGAGGACCCGGGCGAAGTGGTGTTGCGGCTTCCTGATCACCATGGTGATCTCGTCATGGGTGGCAGGGTAGCGGCCGTTGCTCAGCTTGGAGGCCAGCGCGACCGCGGCGACGGTGAGCTTGCGCCGGCGGGCCGGGCCGCTGGTGTTGCGCTGATCGTCGGTGATCATGAGGCCCCGGCTGAGGCAGAAGGCGTAGATGCCGTCGCTCGACGCCAGCGGCTCGTACACGCCGGGCAGCGGGCCCGGAGTGCCAGGGGTGACGAACATGCGCCAGAACACGCGGCGCAGCAGCGACGGCGTGATCCGGTCGAGCAGCCCGTAGGCCGACTTGCGGTCGCGCATCCGCAGCAGCACCAGGCCGCCCGGGCGCAGGGACTGCAGCAGCCGGTCGAAGACCAGCTCCGAATGCTTGATGCGCTCCAGCAGGAAGGACAGCTGGATCACGTCGTACGACCTGGGCGGCAGCGGCACGCAGCGCAGGTCGCCCAGCGACCACGACACCAGGTCGGCCCGCTCCCCGAGCACCGCCCGGATGGCGGGGATCTCCTCGTCGGCCCCCGTGGCCCTCGTCTCGATCTCTTCCAGGTTGAGCGGTTCGTCGTGCGCGCACCCAGCGACCAGCACGTCGAGCCGCCTGCCTGGCAGCCCGGACCAGTGCTCGCGGACCCGTTGACCGAAGACGTCGCCCCGCTGGGCGACCGATCGCACCTCAGACATGTCACCTACAGTAATCACTCGAACGGTTTCAGTGAGCCATTTCCTCGCTAGCATCCTTCCCCGTGAACGGCGAGGTTTACGTAGGAAATGCGGGCGTAGATGCGGCCATGGACCGGGGCTGGTTGCTGGGTCATTTCAAACCCCTCGGCGACCCAAGGCACAGTGACGACGTGGAGATCAAATGGGGGGTGCACGCGCCCGGCGAGGAGCGCGCGGAGTGGGTCAAGGGGGAGGCGCGCACGGCCCTGCTGGTCCTGATCAGCGGCCGGTTCCGGGTGGAGCTGCCGGGCCGCAGCGTGCTGCTGGCAGAGCCGGGTGACTACGTGGTCTGGGGCAAGGGCGTCGACCATTCGTGGCGCGCGGAGGAGGCCTCGACCGTGCTCACCGTCCGCTGGCCGTCCGTGGCCGGTTACCGGGTCGGCTGAGCTGCGCCTGCGAGTACCCTTGGAGAGAACCCCCGCGACCTGACCCGGCCGGGGGTAGTCGTGTTGCCGTCGTGGGGCTGTGGGCGTATCTGATGAGTCTTTCCGGGCTACTTGACCTTGTTCGCGCCGACCCGAAACTGACCGCCGCTCTCGAAGAGGGCGGCGATGTCGCGCTGGTCGCGCCCGTCGCGCTGCGGCCGTTCGGCGTGGCCGCGCTGGCCACGCACGACCAGCGGGCCGTGCTGGCGGTCACCGCGACGGGCCGCGAGGCGGAAGACCTCGCCGCCGCGCTGACCAGCCTCATCGAGCCCAGCTCGGTGGCCGTGTTCCCGGCCTGGGAGACGCTGCCGCACGAGCGGCTCTCGCCGCGCAGCGACACCGTGGGGCAGCGGCTGGCGGTGCTGCGGCGGCTGGCGCACCCGATCAAGGGTGACAGCGCGGCCGGGCCGCTCAGCGTGATCGTGGCGCCGATCAGGGCGCTGCTGCAGCCCATCGTGAAGGGGCTCGGCGACCTGGAGCCCATCAGGCTGCGCGCGGGCGACGACGCCGACCTCGACGAGGTCGTCGACCGCCTGGTGACCAACGGCTACCACCGCGTCGACATGGTGGAGAAGCGCGGCGAGGTGGCCGTGCGCGGCGGGCTGCTCGACGTGTTCCCGCCGACCGAGGAGCACCCGCTGCGGCTGGAGTTCTGGGGCGACACGGTCGAGGAGATCCGCTGGTTCAAGGTGGCCGACCAGCGCTCGCTGGAGGCGGCCGAGGAAGGGCTGTTCGCGCCGCCGTGCCGCGAGCTGCTGCTGACCGACGAGGTCAGGACCCGGGCGGCGGAGCTGGCCGAGGAGCACCCGGCGCTGGCCGAGGTGCTCGACCAGCTCGCCGAGGGCTCGCCGGTCGAGGGCATGGAGGCGTTCGCGCCCGTGCTGGCCGGCGAGATGGACCTGCTGCTCGACCACCTGCCGGTCAGGTCCGCGGTGTTCGTGTGCGACCCCGAGCGGATCAGGGGGCGGGCCGAGGAGCTCGTACGCACGTCGCAGGAGTTCCTGGAGGCCTCCTGGATCAACGCGGCGGCCGGCGGCGAGGCGCCGATCGACCTGGGCGCGGCGGCGTTCCGCACGCTGGAGGAGATCCGCGACCACGCCGACGCGCTGGGCCAGCCGTGGTGGACGATGGCGCCGTTCGGCGGCGGGGTCGAGCTCGACGCGCAGGACTCCGAGGCCTACCGGGGCGACACCGCCAAGGCGCTGGCCGACATCAAGGGCTGGCTGGCCGAGGACAAGGCCGTCGTGCTGCTCAGCGAGGGCCACGGGCCGGCCGAGCGGATGGTCGAGCTGCTCAAGGGCGTCGACGTGCCCGCCAGGCTGCGGCAGTTCCTGGACAAGGCGCCCGAGCCCAAGGTCGTCCACGTCAGCACGGGCCTGATCGAGCACGGCTTCATCACGTCCAACCTGGCCGTGCTCACCCACCTCGACCTGGTCGGGCAGAAGGCGTCCACCAAGGACATGCGGCGCCTGCCGTCGCGCCGGCGCAACATGGTCGACCCGCTCCAGCTCAAGGTCGGCGACCACGTGGTGCACGAGCAGCACGGCGTGGGCCGCTACATCGAGATGGTCCAGCGCACGGTCCAGGGCGCCACCCGCGAATACCTGGTCATCGAATACGCCAAGGGCGACCGGCTCTACGTGCCGACCGACCAGCTCGACGAGGTCACCCGCTACGTCGGCGGCGAGGCGCCCACGCTCAACCGCATGGGCGGCGCCGACTGGGCCAAGGCCAAGTCTCGCGCGAAGAAGGCGGTCAAGGAGATCGCGGGGGAGCTGATCAGGCTCTACTCCGCCCGCATGGCCTCGCCGGGCCACGCGTTCGGGGACGACACGCCGTGGCAGCGGGAGATGGAGGACGCCTTCCCGTACGCCGAGACCGGCGACCAGCTGGAGGCCATCGACGAGGTCAAGCGCGACATGGAGCGCGGCGTCCCGATGGACCGGCTGATCTGCGGCGACGTCGGCTACGGCAAGACCGAGATCGCGGTGCGGGCGGCGTTCAAGGCGGTGCAGGACGGCAAGCAGGTGGCCGTGCTGGTGCCGACGACGCTGCTGGTCCAGCAGCACATGTCCACCTTCACCGAGCGGTTCTCCAGCTTCCCCGTCACGCTCAAGCCGGTCTCCCGGTTCCAGACCGACGGCGAGGTCAAGGGCACGCTCGAAGGGCTCAGGTCGGGCGCCGTCGACGTCGTGATCGGCACCCACCGGCTGCTCAGCCCCGAGGTCCGCTTCAAGGATCTGGGGCTGATCATCATCGACGAGGAGCAGCGGTTCGGCGTCGAGCACAAGGAGGCGATGAAGCACCTGCGCACGCAGGTCGACGTGCTGGCCATGTCGGCCACGCCGATCCCGCGCACGCTGGAGATGGGCCTGACGGGCATCCGCGAGATGTCCACGATCCTCACGCCGCCGGAGGAGCGGCACCCGATCCTCACGTTCGTGGGGCCGTACGAGGAGAAGCAGATCGGGGCGGCGATCCGGCGCGAGCTGATGCGCGACGGGCAGATCTTCTTCGTGCACAACCGGGTGGCCTCGATCAACCGCGTGGCCGCGCGGCTGCGCGAGCTGGTGCCCGAGGCGCGCATCGCGGTGGCGCACGGGCAGATGAACGAGCACCAGCTCGAGAAGATCATGGTGGGCTTCTGGGAGCGCGAGTACGACCTGCTGGTCTCCACCACGATCGTCGAGTCCGGGCTCGACGTGCCCAACGCCAACACGCTGATCGTCGACCGGGCCGACAACTACGGCCTGTCGCAGCTGCACCAGCTCCGCGGGCGCGTCGGGCGGGGCAGGGAGCGCGGTTACGCCTACTTCCTCTACCCGCCGGAGAAGCCGCTGACCGAGACCGCGCACGAGCGGCTGGCCACGATCTCGCAGCACACCGAGATGGGCGCGGGCATGTACGTCGCCATGAAGGACCTGGAGATCCGCGGCGCGGGCAACGTGCTCGGGGCCGAGCAGTCCGGGTTCATCGCGGGCGTCGGCTTCGACCTGTACGTACGGCTGATGGCCGAGGCCGTGCAGGAGCAGAAGGCCAAGCTCGAAGGCGGCGAGGCGCAGGAGGAGCAGCAGGACGTCAAGGTCGAGCTGCCGATCAACGCCCACATCCCGCACGACTACGTCACCTCCGAGCGCCTGCGGCTGGAGGCGTACAAGCGGATCGCGGCCATCGCCGCCCCCGCCGACATCGACGAGGTGCGCGCCGAGCTGACCGACCGCTACGGCAAGCCGCCCGCGGAGGTGGACAACCTGCTGGAGGTGGCCAAGTTCCGGATCAAGGCGCGCCAGGCCGGGCTCACGGACGTGACGCTGCAGGGCCAGAACATCAAGTTCGGCCCGGCCAGGCTGAGGGAGTCGCAGCAGGTCCGGCTCGACCGGCTGTACAAGAAGGCGATATACAAGCAGGCGGCCGAGACGCTGCTGGTGCCGGTGCCCAAGACCAAGCCGCTCGGTGGGCAGCCGCTCCGGGATCTCGACCTGCTCAAATGGTGCGGTGACCTGGTCGAGGCGATGTTCCTCGAGCCAGCGCGGGTAAGCTAGCGGCGGTTTTCGGTCGGAAAGGGACGCACGTGAAGTCGATACGAGTGGCTGTGGCCGCTGCCGCGGTGGGCATCGCGCTTACCGCCTGCTCTTCCCCCATGCAGGCCGGCGCCGCGGCCGTGGTGGGCAAGGAGCGCATCTCGACGGGTCAGCTCAACAGGGACGCGGAGGCCTACAAGGCCGCGCTGAAGCAGAACAAGCTGGACGAGACGGCGCTCGGCGTCCCGGTCAGCCAGTACGTGCTCCAGCGGCTGGCCGACATCAGCGCCGCCAAGCAGCTGATGGCGCGCAACAACGTCCAGGTGACCGACAAGGAGATCGACGCCAAGCTCCAGGACCCCGGCCAGTACCAGTCGCCCCAGATCAACCTGCTGGCCCTGGGCGTCGCGCCCAGCTACGCCCGCGAGTACGCGCGTACGGCGGTCGGGATGGCCAAGCTGCAGCAGCAGGCCGGCCAGGGCGGGCTCGACAAGCTCCGCCAGGACTTCGCCTCGATCAAGACGATCTTCAACCCCCGCTTCGGTGTGGTCAACGCCAACCCGTCGCAGGAGAACCCGTCGCTGTTCGTGGACGCCGGCAGGTTCGGCAAGGCCACCCCGCAGCAGGCGCCTCAGCAGCAGCAGCCGCAGGGCTGAGCCGTGCCGCTGACCGTCGTCACCACCTCGCCCAGGGTCCCGCCGGGCCTGCTGAGCCATCAGGCCTGGCAGGTGCTGCGCTCGGGCCCGGTGCTGACCGGGTCCGCCGCGCATCCGCAGCTGCCCTACCTGGCGGAGGCGGGGGTGACGGTCGAGGTCGTGGAGCCCGACCCGCGCGGGCTGGCCGCGCGGGCCGTCGGCGAGAGCGTGGTGTGGCTCGCCTCGGCCTCCGAGAAGGAGGACGAGGAGTTCATGCGCGCGGTCGGGCACGCCGCGATCGCGCTCGAGGAGCCGCCGCTGATCGAGGTGGTGCCGGGCTCGTACGACCTGCCGGGGGCGCGGGTGCTCGACCTGGTCGCCGTGATGGACCGGCTGCGGACCGAGTGCCCGTGGGACCGCAAGCAGACGCACGAGTCGCTGGTGCCGTACCTGCTCGAAGAGGCGTACGAGGTGCTGGAGACCATCGAGCAGGGCGACTACCCGGCGCTCCGCGAGGAGCTGGGCGACCTGCTGCTCCAGGTGGTCTTCCACGCGCGGGTGGCCGCGGACTTCGACATGGACGACGTGGCGGCCGGGATCGTCGAGAAGCTGGTGCGCCGCCATCCGCACGTCTTCGGCTCGGTACGCGCGGAGAGCGCCGACGAGGTCAACGACAACTGGGACGCGATCAAGGCGGCCGAGCGGGCCGCCAAGGGCCGGGAGTCGGTGCTCGACGGCGTTCCCATGGGCCAGCCCGCGCTGTCGCTGGCCGCCCAGCTGGTGCGCCGGGCCGAGCGGGCCGGGGCGCCCGACGCGCTCGCGGCGGCCGTCGGGCAGGGGGTGGCCCGGGAGCTGTTCGACCTGGTCCGCCGGGCCGCGGAGGCCGGTCTCGACGCCGAGGCCGAGCTGCGGGCGGCCGCCCGTACGTACCGGGACCGGGTGCGCGCCTGGGAATCGGCCTGACCCTGCGGTGCCCGGTTCGGTGTCCGGTGACCGTGCGGTCCCGCGTCCGGGTGTACCGATAGGCTCTGATGGCATATCGCCTTTCACTTAGGAGCGCAATCCCGTGGCTACCATCGAGGTCGTATACGCCCGCGAGATCCTCGACTCCCGAGGCAACCCCACGGTCGAGGTCGAGATCGTGCTCGACGACGGCAGCACCGGCCGCGCGGCCGTGCCGAGCGGGGCGTCCACCGGCCAGTTCGAGGCGGTCGAGCTGCGTGACGGCGGCAAGCGTTACGGCGGCAAGGGCGTGGAGAAGGCCGTCCTCGCCGTGACCGACGAGATCTTCGAGGAGATCAACGGCATCGAGGCCGAGGACCAGCGCATCATCGACCAGATCATGATCGACCTGGACCGCACGCCCAACAAGGCCAAGCTCGGCGCCAACGCCATCCTGGGCGTCTCGCTGGCCGTCGCGAAGGCCGCCGCCGACAGCGCCGACCTGCCGCTCTTCCGCTACGTCGGCGGCCCCAACGCCCATGTGCTGCCCGTGCCGATGATGAACATCCTCAACGGCGGCGCCCACGCCGACACCAACGTGGACATCCAGGAGTTCATGATCGCGCCGATCGGGGCGGAGACGTTCCGCGAGGCCGTGCGCATGGGCACGGAGGTCTACCACGCGCTCAAGGGCGTGCTCAAGGAGAAGGGCTACGCCACGGGCCTGGGCGACGAGGGCGGCTTCGCGCCCAACCTGCCGTCCAACCGCGACGCGCTCGACCTGATCCTGGTCGCCATCGAGCGGGCCGGCTACGTGCCGGGCGAGGACGTGGCGCTGGCGCTCGACGTGGCCGCCTCCGAGTTCCACAAGGACGGCGTCTACACGATCGACGGCAAGGGACTGTCGGCGCAGGAGCTGATCGAGTTCTACGCGGACCTGGTCGCCAACTACCCGCTCGTCTCCATCGAGGACCCGCTCGACGAGGAGGACTGGGCCGGCTGGAAGGCCATCACCGAGGCGCTCGGCGACAAGGTGCAGCTCGTGGGCGACGACCTGTTCGTCACCAACCCCGAGCGGCTGGAGCGCGGCATCAAGGAGGGCACCGCCAACGCCCTGCTGGTCAAGGTCAACCAGATCGGCACGCTGTCGGAGACCCTCGACGCCGTGGACCTGGCCCACCGCAACGGCTACAAGTGCATGATGAGCCACCGCTCCGGCGAGACCGAGGACACGACGATCGCCGACCTCGCGGTCGCGGTCAACTGCGGCCAGATCAAGACCGGCGCCCCGGCCCGTTCGGACCGGGTGGCCAAGTACAACCAGCTGCTGCGCATCGAGGAGCTCCTCGACGACGCCGCCCGCTACGCGGGTCGCGCCGCCTTCCCGCGCTTCCGGCGCTAGTTTCGAATACGGCCGCGAGGCGGCGGCTCCAAAGCGACCACGCCGCCTCCGCGCCGTATAGGCCATAAGCAGGGGGGTGTCCAAAATGGCGAAAAGGCCGCAGTTGACCGGGCGGGCCGCCATCCTGGCCGTCGTGGTGTGCGCGATCGCGATGAGCCTGGCCTACCCTGTCCGCGAGTACATCAGCCTGCGCCGCAGCATCGCCGAGCATCGGGCGGAGAAGGCCAGGGTCGAGGCGGAGAAGCAGACGCTGCTGGAGCGCGACCGGCAGAGCGACGATCCCAACTGGATCAAGAAGACGGCCAAGGAACGGCTGCACTACTGCGGGCCCGGCGAGAAGTGCTACGTGGTGATGGACCAGCAGCAGATCAAGGAGCCGGCGACCGTGCAGCAGGCGCCGGCGCCGCCGCCGTGGTACCAGACGCTCTGGGAGTCGGTGGAGGCCGCCGACAAGGGCACCGGCCGCCGGGCCGTGACGGGGAAGGAAAGTGTTGGACGGTAAAGACGTCGAGACGGTGCGACTGCAGCTCGGGCGGCCGCCCAGAGGGCTGCGCGGGGTGGCGCACCGCTGCCCGTGCGGCAACCCCGACGTGGTGGAGACCGCGCCGAGGCTGCCCGACGGCTCGCCCTTCCCGACTCTCTACTACCTGACCTGCCCCAAGGCGGCCTCGGCCATCGGCACGCTCGAAGGCTCGGGGCTGATGCGGGAGATGCAGGCCCGGCTGGCCACCGATCCCGAGCTGGCCGCCGCCTACCGCGCCGCGCACGACGACTACGTCGCCAGGCGCGACGAGGCGGCGAAGGAGGAGGGCATGGAGCCGCTCCCGCGCGACATGCAGAGCACGGGCGGCATGCCGCTGCGGGTCAAGTGCCTGCACGCGCTCGTCGCGCACGAGCTGGCGGCACCGGGGAGCAACCCGTTCGGCAGGGAGGCGCTCGACGCCCTCCCCGACTGGTGGAGTGACGGACCATGCGTGTAGCCGCCGTCGACTGCGGCACCAATTCCGTACGCCTGCTCATCGCCGACGTGGGCGACGATCTCATCGACGACGTCGAGCGGCGGATGGAGATCGTCCGCCTCGGCCAGGGCGTCGACAGGACCGGCAGGCTGGCCCCTGACGCCCTTGAGCGCACGTTCAAGGCCATGAGGGTCTACCGGGAGCTGATCGACCGGCACGGCGCCGTCAGGACCCGTGTGGTGGCCACCAGCGCGACCCGGGACGCTGCCAACAGGCAGGAGTTCGTGGACGGGGTCCGCGAGATCTTCGGGGTGGAGCCGGAGGTCGTGTCGGGGGCGGAGGAGGCCGAGCTCTCGTTCGTGGGGGCGACCAAGGGGCTGGTCCGGCTGTCGCCGGAGACCGAGATGCCGCAGGGGCCGCTGCCGCCGTACCTGGTGGTGGACATCGGCGGCGGGTCCACCGAGTTCGTGGTCGGCTCCGAGCACGCCGAGGCGGCGCTGTCGGTGGACATCGGCTGCGTGCGCCTGACCGAGCGGCACCTGAAGGACGCCGGCGACCCGCCCTCCGCGCCCGCGCTGGAGGCCGTGGTGGCCGACATCGAGGCGGCGCTCGACAGGGTCGAGGCGGAGGTGCCCGTGCAGCGGGCCCGCACGCTGGTGGGGCTGGCGGGTTCGGTGACGACGGTCGCGGGGATGGTGCTCGATCTGCCCGCTTACGACTCGGCCAGAATTCACCACTCGCGGATTTCGGCCGGGCAGGTACATGAAGTGACGCGGCGGCTGCTGGCGATGACCCATGGTGAGCGTGCCGAGGTTCCGGTGATGCACCCGGGAAGGGTCGACGTGATTGGCGCCGGCGCGCTAATTCTTGACCGGATCGTCCGTCGTTTCGCGTTTTCGCAGGTCGTGGTCAGTGAACACGACATCCTTGACGGTATCGCCTGGTCTATCGCCCGATAGCTGAAGAAATCCGGACATTTCAGGTCTATGGCCTGTGTTGAGCGTGCAATCAGTATTGTGGTTAGGTAAAGGGGCATTACGGGGGCTTTGCCATATTGCTGTGCACGGAAGGTGCCGGCGTGGCGACCGTTCCCGAGCGCGTCTCTTCCCTCAAAGGAATGGAGCACTCTCACATGAAGTCTGTTGGGTTAGCACGTAAGGCGGCGGCGTTCGGCGCGTCCGCCGCGGTGCTGGCCGCCCTGGCCGCGGGCCTGGTCGCCAGCCCCGCCCAGGCGGCGACGGCCGCCACCAAGGCCGCTCCCAAGGTCTCGGTGTCGACGCCCGCGGTGTCCGCGGGCGACTACGAGGGAGCCTGCCCGGTCAAGGTCAACTTCTCGGCCAAGATCAAGGTCCCCGTCCGGGGCAAGACGGAGCTGGCCTACCGCTGGCTCCACGGCGACGGGTCCAAGGGCAAGGTCAAGGTGCTCAAGCTCTCGGGCAAGGGCACCAAGTCGGTGACGGTCAGGCAGTCCATCACCTTCAAGGAGAACGTCAAGGGCTGGGAGGCCGTTCAGGTCCTCGGTCCGAAGAAGGTCACCTCGAAGAAGGGCTACTTCTCCGTCTCCTGCCAGGAGCCGAAGGACGTGGGGCGTACGCAGCTCGACGTGGCGGTGTCCGCCCGCGCATGGGCCAGCCCCGACTCGTACTCCGGCGTCTGCACCCCCGGCGACAAGATCGACTTTGTCGGCCTGATCGAGGCCAACCGCCCGACGTGGGTTCGCTACCGCTGGATTCTCAACGGTGAAGTGGCCGACTACGGCAGGGTCAAGGTCTACGACACGCGCAAGGTCGGCTTCGGCATCTCCCCGCGTCACAGCCAGCGCGGCTGGGCGCAGCTCGAGATCCTGAGCCCCGAGGGCGCCTCCTCCAACCGGGCCTACTACAAGGTCTGGTGCAAGGACGCGGAGGCTCCGGCCCCCGCCCCCAAGGTCTCGGTTTCGAGCGCGACGGTCTCCGGTACCCGGCTTGACATGTGCAACGACGGCCGTGGCCCCGGGGTGGACTTCAAGGCCACGCTGACCAGCACCGGCCCCACCACCGTGCAGTACTACTGGGTCGTCAACGGCGTCCGTGACCACAACACGCTCGAGCGTACGGTCAACGGCAGCCTCGACGTGACCTGGGGCATCGGCGGAGCGCAGAACTCCACCAAGACGGAGGGCACCGTAGAGCTCGTCGTCACCAGCCCGAACGCCGCGTCCTCGGGCGTCGCCTCCTACTCGGCGACCTGCCCGCCAAAGGCCGCAGCCTAGGCTGACCGGACCGGGTGGCAGCCCTCGTGGGCGCCACCCGGTTTTCTCGTTGCCACTACTGCGCTTTGCACAGTAGTGTGCATTACGTGGATAGCAGCCAGCTCCTCAAGGGCGTGCTCGACCTGGCCGTGCTCGCCGTGCTCAACGAGCGCGACGGCTACGGCTACGACGTCGTGCGCCGGCTGAGAGAGGCCGGCCTGGAGGAGGTGGGCGACGCCTCGGTCTACGGCACGCTGCGCCGCCTGTTCAAGGCCGGGGCGCTGACGTCGTACGTGGTCGCCTCGGACGAAGGGCCGCACCGCAAGTACTACGGACTCAACGAGGTCGGCCGGACCATGTACGCCACCTCGGCCAAGACCTGGACCTCGTTCTCGGCGACCATGGCATCCCTGCTCAAGGAGGGACAAGCATGACCCCCGAACAGTACGCACAGGCCGTACGGGATGCCCTGGCAGACCATCCCGAGCGCGGCGAGTTACTCGAAGACCTCGACGACCACCTGGCCGAGATCGCGGCAGAGTCGGAGCTGCCGCTGGAGGACCGGCTGGGCCCGCCCGAGGTCTACGCCGAGGAGCTGGCGGCCGCGTACGGCGACCGCCCCGAGAGCGGCGGGAAGCGCCGCATCGACCCGCGGGCGTGGGCGCTGGGCGCGCACACCCGGCTGATGGACCAGGGGCCGTACCGGAGCTTCGTGGGCTTCCTACCGGAGCTGCGCCCCGGGTGGTGGGTGCTGCGCGGTTACCTGCTGGCCCTGCTGCTGCTGGCGCTGACCGGCGAGGGCGGCATCGTCCCGTCCGACCTGGCCGGCTGGGCGCTGGTCGCGGCGGGCGTCTGGATCTCGGTCTGGATCGGCAGGCGGCGCAGGGGACGGCTGGCCGCGGGGCTCGTCGGGGCGCTCAACCTGGTCGCGGCACTGGCGTTGTTCGCCGGGATGGTGGAGGCCGCGTCGTACGGTTCCGAAGGGGCGCGCATCGCCATGGCGAACCCGGAGCCGGTGTGGGTGGACGCGGCGTCGTCCAACAACGACGTCTACAACATCAAGCCGTACGCCAAGGACGGCACCCCGCTGAGCGACGTCTACCTCTACGACCAGGACGGCAAGCCGCTGACCACCAACCCCGAGGACTTCGGATACACGGTCGACAGGTCGTGCGGGGAGCCCATACTCAACCGCTACCCGCTGCCGCTGATCCAGCAGGACGGGATGGCCGATCCGGACGCCGCCACCACGACGAGGTCCGCCTGCCCGACCCCGCCGCCCACTCCCACGCCGAAGCCCGCCAAGTGATCGGGCACCATCGGTGTCATGAGCTTCGTACCTCCTGGCACCGGCTGGCCGGAAGACCCGGCGACCGCTGACACCCCGGTCGCCCACGACCCCGCGGACGTGCGCCGCCTCGCCGCCACCAGTGACACCCTCGCGGAGCTCACGGCCGGACAGTCCGTCTGCCGTGCCTGTCCCCGCCTGGTGGAGTGGCGCGAGCAGGTCGCCGAGGCGAAGCGGCGCGCGTTCGCGGACGAGACGTACTGGGGCCGCCCGGTCCCCGGCTGGGGCGCCGAGCGCCCGCGGATCCTGCTGGTCGGCCTGGCCCCGGCGGCCCACGGGGGCAACCGCACCGGGCGGATCTTCACCGGCGACCGCAGCGGCGACTGGCTGTTCGCCTCGCTGCACCGCACCGGCCTGGCCGCGCAGGAGACCAGCACCCACGCCGGGGACGGGCAGCGGCTCATCGACACGCGGGTGGTGGCCTCGGTGCGCTGCGCGCCGCCCGCGAACAAGCCGCTGCCCTCGGAGAAGGCCGCCTGCTTCCCGTGGATGGCCAGGGAGGTGGCGCTGGTGGCGCCGTACGTACGGGTGGTCGTGGCGCTCGGCGGGTACGCCTGGCAGGCCGTGTGGCCCGCGCTCAAGGACGCCGGATACGAGCTGCCGCGCGCCAGGCCGCCGTTCGGCCACGGGGCCGAGGTGGAGGTCCGCCACGCCGGCGCCCCCGTCACGCTGATCGGCTGCTACCACCCCAGCCAGCAGAACACGTTCACCGGCCGGGTGACCGCCCAGATGCTCGACGACGTCTTCACCAGGGCCAGGTCACTGGCTGTGTGACGCGTTCCACCACCCCCGGATTGGATTCATCGAGTGCGCTTGACGTAAGCTTGTGAATGCTTTCACAAGCACTCCACGAGGGATGGGGCCTCAGGATGAACAAGCACATCTTGATCGTCGGCGGTGGATACGTCGGCCTGTACACAGCGCTTCGGCTGCAGCGCAGACTCCAGCGGGAGCTGCGCGGCGGCGAGGCACGCATCACGATCATCGACCCCCAGTCCTACATGACCTACCAGCCCTTCTTGCCTGAGGCGGCGGCGGGTAACCTCTCGCCCCGGCACGTGGTGGCGCCGCTGCGGCGGATCCTGCCCAAGGTGCGGATCCTCAACGGCAGGGTCACCGAGGTCGACCACGCCGAGCGCACCGTCACGTTCCAGCCGCCCGAGGGCGCGCCGCGCCAGGTGGCCTACGACGTGATCGTGATGGCCGCCGGATCGATCTCGCGCACGCTGCCCATCCCCGGCCTCACCGACATCGGCATCGGCTTCAAGGCCGTGGGCGAGGCCATCGCCCTGCGCAACCGCGTGCTGCACCTGCTCGACGTGGCCGAGTCGACCGACGACCCGGAGGTGCGGCGCAAGGCGCTCACGTTCGTCGTGGTCGGCGCCGGGTTCGCAGGCGTCGAGGCGCTCGCGGAGCTCGAGGACATGGCCAAGGACTCGACGCGCTACTACCGCAACATCAAGCCGTCGGACCTCCGCTGGGTGCTCGTGGAGGCCTCGAACCGGGTGCTGCCCGAGGTCGGCCCCGAGATGGGCAAGTGGACCCTGGAGCAGCTGCGCGAGCGCGGCATCGACGTCAAGCTCGAGACCCGCCTGGAGTCCTGCACCGACGGGCACGTGATCCTCTCGGACGGCTCGGAGTTCGACGCGGAGACCCTCGTGTGGACCGCGGGCGTCAAGCCCAGCCCCGTGGTCAACGACAGCGGCCTGCCGCTCGACGAGCGCGGCCGGATCAAGTGCACCGCCATGCTCACCATCGCCGGCACGAACGACGCCTTCGCGGCGGGAGACGCCGCGGGGGTGCCCGACGTCACGAACCCCGGCCAGTACTGCGCCCCGAACGCCCAGCACGCCGTCCGCCAGGCCAAGGTGCTGGCCGACAACATCGTCCGCCACCTGCGTGGCCAGCAACTGGTCGAATACCGCCACAAGTATGTCGGATCGGTTGCCGGTTTGGGCCTGCATCAGGGCGTCGCCAATGTCTATGGCGTCAAGCTTCGCGGATTCCCTGCGTGGTTCATGCACCGGACCTACCATCTGTCGCGGGTGCCGACGCTGAACCGCAAGGTCCGTGTCGTCGTCGACTGGACCCTGGCCCTGTTCTTCAAGCGCGAGACGATCTCGCTGGGTGAGATGGAGCACCCACGTGAGGACTTCAGGGCCGCAGTCGCGACGACCCGTCGCTAGCCCAGGAACGGCAAGCGCCCCGGCGAACCTCGCCGGGGCGTATTCGGCACCCCTGGTCGCAAGCGGAAGGGGTAGCACGGATGGGGCTCTCAGCGGTGACCGTGCTCGGCGTCGACCGGCCCGGCGTGATCGCCGCGGTCACCGGTTCGCTCGCCGATTGCGGAGCGAACATCCAGGACTCGACGATGACGTTGCTCGGCGGTCACGTGGCGATGATGCTGCTGGTGTCGGGCGATCTGGACTCGGCCGAGCTGCTGAAGCGTCTGTGCGCGCCCGATCTCGTGGTGACCGCCTCCGCCATCGAGGCCCAGCGGCACTTCTGCGAGGAGGGCGGCGGTCTCGGTTACGTACTGACCGTGCACGGGCCCGACCGGCCCGGGATCATCTCGGCCATCAGCGCCGTGCTCGCCGCTGACCGAGGCAACATCACCGGGATGAGCACCAGGCTCACCGGCCGTCTCTACGTTCTGATCGCGGACGTCGAGCTACCGAAGGAGGTGGACGTGGCGGCGCTCATGCGCAGGCTGGCGGCCGTCGGCGCCGGACTCGACTCGGAGATCACCTTCCGCCCCGTCGAACCGGACCTGCTGTGAACGGGCAGGAGGACAGATGAACGGATGGGGCGGCGAGCCTTGGAGGGCGCCCGGCGGCAGTGATGTGCTCGGCGGCCGCGTGGGAATCCCGCGCGAGGTCCTCGGCGCCCCGCACCCGCTGCTGTCCGCCGCCGCCGAACCGGTCGACCCCACCGCTCCCGAGATCGTGGCCGCCGCCGCCGATCTCCTGGCCACCCTCCGCCGGGAGACCGCCACGACCGGGCTGGCCGCCCCCCAGATCGGCCTGAGCTGGCGCCTGATCGCCTTTGACGCCGGGCTCCACCCCAGGAGCCGTTCGTGGGCCGGAGAGCTCGTTCTGGCCAATCCACGCCTCGCCAGAGCGTCCCACTGGGACCCGGGGCGCGAGGGCTGCACGTCCATCACGGGACTCACGGCAGATGTCCTCCGCGCCACCCGTATCACCGTACGTGGGCATTTGCCAGGTACGGGGGAGCCCGTCACCATCGAAGCGGACGCCTTCGAAGCCCGCTGCATTCAGCACCAACTGGACCATCTGGACGGTCTACTCTTCTTGGACAGAGTGCCTGGAGCCCTCTCACTTCACCGCAGACTTCACAGTTGTGACGCCTGATGCGAAGTTGTGCTCCTCTTAACCATGGTCTGTTTCGTATGATTGCGGCGCCCCCGTAGCCCAATGGCAGAGGCAAACCCCTTAAAAGGGTTGACGTGCGGGTTCGAATCCCGCCGGGGGCACTTGCCGTCTTCATCGCCTTTGGGTTCCTGACCTGGAGGTTTACCGCGATCGTCGGACGGGCCTGTTGCGGCCGATGTCGAGTTGTTACGGTGTCGCGCCGCCTCCGGGCGCTTCGCCCCTGCTGGAAGGGCCTGTGGGCGCCGACGCCGGACCGGTTGAGGCCGACGTGGAGCGGCCGAGTAAGCTCAGGTGGGCGTCGTTTACTTTTCGCCTTCGGCATATTGACAACGGGCTGTCTTTCTGCCTCTCCCGGCTTCTCCCGAACGTTTCTTTCTGTGAATGCTTGACTACGCCATTACTGCCGGTCTTTTCTCGTGGACGCACAGTAAATAGGACGTGCCGAGGCCCTGGGCCCGGGGCTGCGGATGATCTTGAAGGACGAGCTCGATGACCTTGGGAACTCTCGGCCGGTCATGTTCGTTGGGAAGCTGCCGAAGTCCCGAATGAACATCGATCTAACACGTCAGTTGACCAAGGTGTCGCCGCGCCCCGTAGGCTCGGCGTCACAGGAGGCAGCGATGGAGAGCAAGAACCCCGTTTTCAGCAGGTCGCGGCAGCAGTCCGCGGGCTGGGCCGGACCGTCCCCGAGCCCCGACCAGCTGCAGAACATGTACGACGCGCCGTCGTACGCGCAACCCACTCGGCCCGCGTACCGCACCATGACGCTAGACGACGTCGTCGTGCGCGGGTTTCTCACCCTTGGGGCTCTCGTCGCGGCCGCCGCCGCGGCCTGGGTCCTCAACGTCCCGCCAGGGGTCGCCATCGGCGCCGCGGTCGTCGCGCTGATCCTCGGGCTGATCGCCTCGTTCACGCAGAGCACCAACCCGGCGCTCATCCTGGGGTACGCCGTCTTCGAGGGCGTGTTCCTGGGCAAGATCAGCTCCGTCTTCGAGGGCATGATCAGCGGCATCGTGCTGCAGGCCGTGCTCGGCACGGCGTTCGCGTTCGGCGCGGTGCTGACGGTCTACTCGTTGCGGATCATCCGGGTCACACCCAAGCTCGTGAAGTTCGGCCTCGCGGCCGGCATCGCGGCGCTCGGGCTGCTGCTCGTCAACCTGATCCTCGGCTTCTTCGTCGACGGCGGCCTCGGCCTGCGCACCGACAGCCCGATCGGCTGGGCGTTCAGCATCGTCATGATCCTGATCGGCTGCTTCTTCCTGCTGCTCGACTTCGACTCGATCGAGCAGGGCGTGCGGGAGGGGGCGCCGGAGAAGTTCGCCTGGCAGTGCGCGTTCGGTCTGACGCTGAGCCTGGTCTGGATCTACCTCGAGGTGCTGCGGTTCGTCAGCTATTTCACCAGTAGTGACTGATCGTTAACGCCTGCGTCACCCCCGAGGGCTCCGCCGTTCAGGCGGGGCCCTCTCCTTGTGTGACCGAAAATCTACGTGCCGTCACAAAATGATGCCTGGTTGGGGGCTTGCCATTCGGACGCTGGTGTTGCAGGGTCGAGCAAAGGACCCTTATTCGCGGAGGTGCCCATGTCCTTGAACCACTCACCGGAGACGCAGACGAAGCTGATCGCAAGAGTCCCGTCCATAACGGGGCGCGAACTCCCAGAGTGGTTCCAAGCCATCGACAACGGCCCGGCTTTCCTGAGGTGTGACGAGCGGGCCAACTGGCTTGCCGACGAGCACGGGCTATCCCACGGCTACGCCGCCGCGATCGTGCACGAACACGAGCGGCACCGCCGTAACCGCATGGGCTTCATCTAAGCCCATCCATCCTCGCGCCCGTGCCCCAGGCGCGGGCGCGTCCTCATGGGCGTCATCATGAGGAGATGGACCTCGACAAGGCACTCGCCTTCCTCCGCACCCACCACCGCGCCGTCCTGCTCACCAAGCATCGCGACGGGCGCCCGCAGATGTCCCCGGTGACCGCCGGCGTCTCGGGCGGCCAGGTCATCGTCAGCACCCGCGAAACGGCCGCCAAGGTCCGCAACGCCCGCCGCGACCCGCACGTCTCGCTGTGCGTCTTCACGGACGGCTTCTACGGCGAATGGATCCAGGTGGACGGGACGGCCGACATCCAGTCGCTCCCGGACGCCATGGAGGGCTTGGTCTCGTACTATCGCGACATCTCCGGCGAGCACCCGGACTGGGACGACTACCGCGCCGCCATGACCCGCGAACGCCGCGTCCTCCTCCGCATCACCCCCCACCACGCCGGCCCGGACACCCACGGCTGACCATCTCCCCGGCGACGGGGACGCGGCCGATCGGGCACCCGGTCGGCGGAGCGGGGTGCGGTGGTGCTCGGCGTAAGACGGGCGGTGGGCAAGGCGGGGGAACGTAACCGGGCAACCATGGGCTCGCGTAGCGGCGCTCAGCCGGTGAAGGGTCAGAGGCCGTTTCCTGGAGGGCCCTGCTCATGGTCGCGCTCGCACGGGGCTCCGCTGGTCACGCAAGCTGCCGTTCTCCGCCCCAGGCTCGCCGCTCCGTCAGCCGGAGTACGGCGGGTGGTTGCCCGGGCAGCGCGTAAAGAATGGATGGGAAGTGGTCAGAGGCGTTCGAGGATCATGGCCATGCCCTGGCCGCCGCCCACGCACATCGTCTCGAGCCCGATGCTCTTGTCGTGGTGCTGCAGGCTGTTGATCAGCGTGGACGTGATCCGCGCCCCCGTCATCCCGAACGGGTGCCCCACCGCGATCGCCCCGCCGTTGACGTTGAGCCGGTCCAGCGGGATCCCCAGATCCCGGTAGGACGGGATCACCTGGGCGGCGAACGCCTCGTTGATCTCCACGAGGTCGACGTCCTCGATCGCCATCCCCGCCCGCGAGAGCGCCTGCTTCGAGGCCTCCACCGGCCCCAGCCCCATGATCTCCGGGGACAGCCCGGTGACCCCGGTCGAGACGATCCGGGCCAGCGGCGTGATCCCGAGCTCGGCGGCCTTGACGTCGCTCATCACGATCACGGCCGCCGCCCCGTCGTTCAGCGGGCAGCAGTTGCCGGCGGTCACGGTCCCGTCGGGCCGGAAGACCGGTTGGAGGGTGGAGACCTTCTCGTACGTCGTCCCCGCCCGAGGCCCGTCGTCCTTCTCCACCACCGTCCCGTCCGGCAGCGTCACCGGCGTGATGTCCTTGGCCCAGAACCCGTCGGCCAGCGCCTTCTCGGCCAGGTTCTGCGAGCGCACCCCGAACTCGTCCTGCTCCTGGCGGGTGACCCCCTTGAGCTGGGCGAGGTTCTCGGCGGTCTGCCCCATCGCGATGTAGATGTCAGGGACGACGCCGTCCTCGCGCGGGTCGTGCCACACCTTCCCGCCCTCGGCGAAGGACTTGGTACGCGCCAGGGCGTCCAGGAAGACGGGGTTGTGCGTGTCGGGCAGCGAGTCGGAGTTGCCCTTCGTGAACCGGGACACGGTCTCCACCCCGGCCGACACGAACACGTCCCCCTCGCCCGCCTTGATCGCGTGGAAGGCCATCCGCGTGGTCTGCAGCGACGAGGAGCAGTAGCGCGTCACGGTCGTGCCGGGCACGTTGTCCAGCCCGAGCATCACCGACACCACCCGGGCCATGTTGAACCCCTGCTCGCCCCCGGGCAGCCCGCACCCCAGCATGATGTCGTCGATCGACGAGGGATCGAGCTGGGGCACCTTGGCCAGCGCCGCCTGGATCATCTGCACGGTCAGGTCGTCGGGGCGGATCTCCTGGAGCGAGCCCTTGAAGGCCCGGCCGATCGGGGAACGCGCGGTCGCGACGATGACTGCCTCGGGCATGGCCCCTCCTTTGTCGGGTGCTACAGATAGAACTATATTCCGGTCCTATCCGTACATGCCGGGTGCGGTGGAGGTTTGGTCGTTGATGGCGTGGATGGCACCCTTCTCGTCGCGCCACAGCCGCCACCCGTCCTGGCTGCCGGTGAACCAGGGAGGCGGCACGACCGGGCCCTTGACCTGCTTGCCGGTGGCGAGGTCGTACTCGCAGACGGCGGCCGTCGAGTAGAAGCCCGGCGCCTGCCCGCGCAGCGGCAGCGGCTTGGGGTCGGTGACGCAGAAGGACCAGCCGTGCTGCTCCTCCACCGGCACCGGCTTGCCCGAGACCAGGTCGAACGCCGTGCCCTTGGCGTCGTGCTTGAGGAAGCCCAGCTTGTCCATCCGGTCGGGGAAGGCCAGCCACCAGCCGGACCCGGGCACGTCGGCCGCGGTGACCTGCCCGACCACCCGGCCGCTCTCCGAGTCCAGCCGGGCGAAGCCGCCGTAGGCCCCCTGGCGGTCGACGGGGCGTACGACGGGGGCGTAGCCGGGGCTGCCGCTCGGATAGACGCGTACGACCGAGGGCCGCATCCAGTTGATCGTCCCGTTGGCGATCTTGACGGAGAAGAGGCCGAAGGCGGAGACCTTCTTCGTCTGGGGGTTCGTGTAGGGGGCGACGTAGCCGACCAGATTGTCGCCGGTCGCCCCGAACGCCCACCCGCCCGACATGTCGATCCCCGGGCCGAGCGCCTGCTCGATCGGCTGCTGCCACTGCAGCTTGCCGGTCTTGAGCTCGTACGACTCGATCATGGGGCTGGCGGCCAGCCTGAGCAGCAGGACCCGGCTCGGGTCCGACCACTCCACCTCGGAGATCCCCGGCAGCTTCCACAGGGTCTTCCCGGTGGCCGGATCGAGCACCACCATGCGGGCCTTGGCCAGGGCCGTGTGCTCCGACACGCAGACGTACGGCCCGCACCGCTGCGGCCCGAACGTCGAGTGCACCGGCCTGCTCCACTTCTGCGCCCCCGAGCGGGCGTCGCGGGCGATGAGCGTGGCGTTCCAGTGGCCGCTCTTGGCCGGGTCGAGCGCGACGACCACGCCCTGGCCCGGGGACGTCTCGACGACCGCCGGGGCCGAGACGCCCATGCCGGGCAGGCGGCCGGCGATCGTGGCCGGGTAGGACCACAGCCGCTTGCCGTCCCGCAGGCCGACGGCGACGGTCTCCAGCGAGCCGTCGGGCTTCATGGAGGTGGCGGCGACGACCCCGCCCGCCACCGCCATCCGGCTGACGGCGTTGACCTGGGTGTTCTGCCAGGTCGGGAAGTTCGGGGTGGTGGCCGCGTCGCTGCCGGAGCAGGCGGCCGCGGAGAGGACTCCGACGAGGGTTCCGGCGAGGGCTACGGTCGGTTTCCAGAGGGGTCGCTGCACGGGCAATCCACTCCAAAGGGGACGAGGAGTGGCGACGCGGGCGCGCAGAGTAACCGACACTGGCACTCGGCGGGCCTTGACGGGGGACGTCAGGCGTCGTCGAGCGTCTCGCCGAGCCGGGACGTCAGACGCCGGGCGTCGTTGAACGTCTCGCCGAGCCGTCGGCGGAACAACGTCGCCCACTTTCCGTGCAGGCCCGTCGCCCGTCCGTCGACCCGGGTCGCGGTGACCTCGGTGCCGGGCTCCTCCGCGGCCGTAGCCGCCGCAAGGTAGATCGGTTGTAGTGCTTCGCCGCGTGCGGGGCGCGGCTCAGGCCACAGCCCCAACGCAGCGCACACTGACGGTAGCACCGCGTAAGCGGCCTGCGCGTAACCTCGGGCAGATGGATGGAAACGATCCGGTCCGAACATTTCTGCCGGATTTGTTGCGAACTCGGGGCCCAGGAGGTCGGCGAACGCCACCGTACGGCCGCCCGCGTCCACCACCGCCACCGTCTGCGCCGCGGCGAGCTGGCGGCTCCACCGCCGCGCCACCCAGCGCAGCGGCTGCCCGATCGGCCGCACCGTGCCGAGGTCGGGACAGGTGCCCACGACCACCTCAACCCCCGCGTCCCGCAACCGCCGCACGGCTTTGGCCAGATGGCGTACGGCGACGGCGGGCGGCGTCTGCGTGATGATGTCGTTGGCCCCCACGAAGATCACCGCGATGTCGGTCTCCATGGCCAGGGCCTTGTCCACCTGGTCGCCCAGCTCGGACGAGGGCGAGCCCGACTTGCCGACGACGAGCAGGTGTACCGGGCGTTCGGCGACCGAGGCCAGGCCGTGCGCGAGCAGCGCGCCGGGGGTCTGCGTGGGGTCGGTCATGCCGAGCCCGACCGACGTGGAGTCGCCGAGCATGGCGATCTTGAGCGGCTCGCCGGGAAAGTCGCCGTACGTGCCGTCGGAAGGCGGCCCGTCCAGGCCGTGCGGCTGCCCGATGGCCCGGCGCGCGAGCAGCCCTTCGGCGACCAGCAGCCCGTACGCCGTCGCGCCGAGGGCCGTAAGCCCGCCACCTCCGAGCGCCGCGGCCGTGGCGATCTTGCGTGCCGCGCGCGCCATACCAGCTGGCCAGACCACCGTACGTGCCCTCCTAGTCGAACTCAGCGGTAGCGTTTGCTTGAAAACTAGCCGAGTGCCGGCCACCCCCACTGGATCTCGGCCACTGGCAAGCTGACCAAGCTTCGGTAAAGAAGGTGAACACCGCGGTGCGCGTTTACGATTCCCTGGTTGATCTCATGGGGAACACTCCGCTCGTCCGGCTGCACAAAGTCAACGCGGGGTTGTCCGCACAGGTGCTGGCCAAGGTCGAGTACTTCAACCCGGGCGGCTCGGTCAAGGACCGCATCGCCGTACGGATGATCGAGGCCGCGGAGGCGTCCGGCGCGCTGCGTCCGGGAGGCGTGATCGTCGAGCCGACCTCCGGCAACACGGGGGTGGGCCTGGCGATCGTGGCCCAGCAGAAGGGTTACCGGTGCCTGTTCGTGGTGCCGGACAAGG
This sequence comes from Nonomuraea sp. NPDC003707, assembly GCF_053587055.1. NCBI lineage: Bacteria > Bacillati > Actinomycetota > Actinomycetes > Streptosporangiales > Streptosporangiaceae > Nonomuraea > Nonomuraea sp. NPDC003707. The sequence continues at coordinate 405,146 of NZ_JBSFNK010000004.1, forward strand.
TGGCCCAGGACAAGATCTCGGTCCTGCGGGCCTATGGGGCCGAGGTCGTGGTCTGCCCGACCGCCGTCTCGCCCGACCATCCCGACTCGTACTACTCGGTCTCCGACCGGCTGGCCCGCGAGGTGCCGAACGCCTGGAAGCCCGACCAGTACTCCAACGTCAACAACCCCGACTCCCACTACCACTCGACGGGTCCGGAGATCTGGGAGCAGACCGAGGGCCGGATCACCCACTTCGTCGCGGGCATCGGCACCGGCGGCACCATCAGCGGCACCGGCCGCTATCTCAAGGAGGTCTCCGGCGGCCGCGTGAAGATCATCGGAGCCGACCCGGAGGGCTCGGTCTACTCCGGCGGCACCGGCCGGCCGTACCTGGTGGAAGGGGTGGGCGAGGACATCTGGCCCGCCACGTACGACACCAAGATCTGCGACGAGATCATCGCGGTGTCCGACAAGGACTCCTTCACCATGACCCGCAGGCTCGCCCGCGAGGAGGGGCTGCTGGTCGGCGGCTCCTGCGGGATGGCGGTCGTGGCGGCGCTGCGGGTGGCGGCCACGGCCGCGCCCGACGACGTGATCGTCGTGCTGCTTCCCGACGGCGGGCGCGGCTACCTGTCCAAGATCTTCAACGACGACTGGATGGCCGACTACGGCTTCCTGACCACGTCGTCCGAGGAGGGGCTGGTCGCCGACGTGCTGGCGCGGAAGGGAGCGGGGCTGCCGGAGTTCGTGCACGCGCATCCGCACGAGTCGGTGGGCACGGCCATCTCGATCATGCGGGAATACTCGGTGTCCCAGCTCCCGGTGATGAAGGAGGAGCCGCCGGTCATGGCGGCCGAGGTGGTCGGCTCCATCGTCGAACGCGACCTCCTCGAAGCCCTCTACCACGGCAGACTCTCCTCCGACGACCAGATCGGTGATCACATGTCGGCGCCACTACCCATGATCGGCAGTGGTGAACCTGTGGCCCGTGCGGTCGAAGCGCTGGAGAAGGCCGATGCGGCCGTTGTGCTGGAAGACGGCAAGCCCTCGGGCATGATCACCCGCCAGGACCTGCTCGCCTTCCTCGCGAACCACTAGGGCTTTCTGATCGACTCGATCACGGTGCCGAGCCCTTCGTGGCCCCGGCCCTCGGCGTCGGCGCGCTCGAACAACGCCTTGAGCGCGCCCGGGACCGTGGTCTCCAGCCCGGCGTCGGCCAGCGCCTCCACGGCGTGGCCGATGCCGACGGCCTGCATGTGCAGGGAGTTCAGCTCGCCCGGATACTTCCCGGCCGCGAACTCCTCGGCCAGGATCTTGGCGTACCCCATGGGTCCGTCGCCGCCCAGCTGGGTGAACAGGTCCCGGGCGAACGGCAGGAACTCCGCCGGCGCGGTCCCCGCCGTGCGCAGCATCGCCATGGCGTGCATGAAGCTGGTCAGGCTCGACCAGAAGATCAGGAGCTGGGCCTGGTAGTACATCATCGCCAGCGCCCGGTCCGCCCCGACGTAGGTGACCTCGCTCAGCGCCTCCAGCGTCCCGGCGTGCCGGTCGAGGACGTCCTTGGGGCCGCTGTAGAAGGTGTACGCGCCCGGCTGTCCGATCCCCGGCGGCGGCACCATGATGCCCGCCGTGATCAGCGTGCCGCCGCGCTCCTCCACCCACCGGGCCGCTCGGCGCAGCGCCTCCGGAGTGTCGGAGCTGAGGTTGACCACCACCTTCCCGTCCAGCCTGGCGTCGCCGAAGCTGTCGTACATCGCCTGGTAGCTGATTTGGCTGACCACCAGCAGCTCGCCGTCCGCCGCGCTCGCCGCCTGCCTGGCGCCCTGGGCGACCAGCGGTGCCGTCCTGCTCGCCGTACGGTTCCAGACCGCCACCTCGTGTCCGGCGGCCAGGAACGTCTCGGCCATCTTCGAGCCCATCGGGCCCATTCCCACGACTGTCACTTGACTCATGCCCGACACCCTCGGACACGCCGCTACGGAAATCCTTCGGCCCCGCCACGGGTTGAGTACTGACGTGGTGCGATTCGGGGTGCTGGGACCGCTGGAGGTCCGGGCCGAGGACGGCAGGCCCGTCCCGGTGGCCGAGCCCAAAGTACGCGCGCTCCTGGCCGACCTGCTGGCGCACGGGGGCGGGCCGGTCTCGGCGGACCGGCTGATCGACGACCTCTGGGGCGCCGCGACCGGCCGCAACCCGGTCGGCACCCTCCAGGCCCGCGTCTCCCAGCTGCGCCGGGCCCTCGGCGACCCCGGCCTGGTCGTGCACGGGCCCGCCGGATACCGGCTGGCCGCCCACGATTGCGACGCCGGGCGATTCCGCTCCCTCGTGGAGCGCCGGTCCCCTGATCCGCGCACGCGCGCGGCCGAGCTGGAGCAGGCGCTGGCGCTGTGGCGCGGGCCCGCGTACGCCGACTTCGCCGACGCCGCCTTCGCGCTCCCGGAGGCCGCGCGCCTGGAGGAGACGCGCCTCGCGGCCCTGGAGGAGCAGGCGGAGGTACGCCTGGAGCTGGGCCGGCCCGTGGACCTGGGCGACCTGGTGGCCCGCCACCCGCTGCGCGAACGGCTGGTCGCCGCCCACATGACGGCGCTCTACCGGGGCGGGCGGCAGAGCGAGGCCCTGGCCGCCTACGAGGGCCTGCGCAGGCGGCTGGGGGAGGACCTGGGGCTCGACCCGTCACCCGCGCTGGCCGACCTCCACCAGGCCATCCTGCGCCAGGACCCCGGCCTGACGCCGGCCTCCTCGGTGGCGCCCGCCACCAACCTGCCCGCGCCGCTCACCGACCTGGTCGGCCGGGAGGGGGAGCTGGCCGACGTCCGTGCGCTGCTCGCCGCCTCCCGCCTGGTGACCCTCACCGGGCCGGGCGGCGTCGGCAAGACCAGGCTCGCCCTGGCCGCCGCCGCCGACGCGGGGCCCGACTTCCCCGACGGAGTGTGGCTGGCCGAGCTGGCGGGGGCGGCCGAGCCCGCCGAGGCGGTCGCGGCCGTGCTCGGCGTGCGGGACGACGACGCCGCCCCGCTCGCGCCCAGGCTGGCAGGAGCGCTGGCGGGCAAGCGCATGCTGCTCGTCCTCGACAACTGCGAGCACCTGGTGGAGCAGGCGGCCGAGCTGGCCGCCGCCCTCCTGCGCACCGCCCCGGGGCTGCGCGTGCTGGCCACGAGCCAGGAGCCGCTGGGCGTGACGGGCGAGTCCGTACGGGTGGTGCCGCCCCTGCCCGAACCCGAGGCCGTACGGCTCTTCACGGCCCGGGCGAACGTCCCGCCGAGCGAGACCGTGGCCACCATCTGCCGGCGCCTCGACGGCATCCCGCTGGCGCTCGAACTGGCCGCCACCCGCGTACGCGCCCTCGGGGTGCGGGAGCTGGCCGACCGGCTGGACGACCGGTTCAGGCTGCTCAGCGCGGGCATGCGGGACGCGCCGGCGCGGCAGCGCACGCTCCGGGCGATGATCGACTGGAGCTGGGAGCTGCTGAGCGAACCCGAGCGCGTCGTGCTGCGGCGCCTGGCCGTGCACGCCGACGGGTGCACGCTGGACGCGGCCGAGGAAGTGTGCGCCGAGCCCGGCGTGGACGTGCTCGACACGGTGGCTAGGCTGGTCGACCGGTCGCTGGTGGTGCGCGTGGCCGGGCCGCGCTACCGCCTGCTGGAGTCCGTGACGGCGTACTGCGTGGAGCGGCTGCGCGAGGCGGGCGAGTACGACGCGATCAGGGAGCGCCACGCCCGCCACTACACGGCCTTGGCCGAACGGGCGGACCTCAAGGGCCCCGGGCAGCGGGAATGGCTCGCCCGGCTCGACGCCGAGAGCGCCAACCTCCGGCTCGCCCTCGCGGGACCGGAGCCGCTGCGCCTGGCCAACGCCCTGGCCTGGTACTGGTTCCTGCGCGGCCGCCTGCGCGAGGCCCGCCGCTCCCTGTCGGCGGCCCTGGGGACGCACGCCGCCTCCGGGGCGGAGGCGGCGCGGGCGTCGGTCTGGCTGGCCGGGATCGAGCTGCTGATCGGCGAGCCCGCCTCCCCGGTCCGGCGGGCCGAGCTCGACCCGGCGGGGGCGGCGCTGGCCGACTGGTTCCTGAGCCACGTCCGGTGGGCCTACGGCGACCGGCGGGCGCACGAGGTGGCGGCGGAGCGAGCGCTGGCGGCCTACCGGGAGCTGGGCGATCAGTGGGGTGTGGCGGCGGCGCTCTGCCTGCGCGGGAAGCTCGCCGTCGGCCGGGCCGACCTGGCGGCGATGGAACGCGACGGCGAGCGGGGCCTGGCGCTCTTCAGGGAACTCGGGGACGAGTGGGGGCAGATCGAGGCCATGGACGTGCTCGACCGGGCGGCGGAGATCCGCGGCGACTACGCCAGGGCCGCCCGGCTGCGGGAGGAGGCGCTGCGGCTGGCGGAGGAGCTGGGGTTCGAGGTGTCGTTCAGGGTGGCCGCGCTGGGCCGGATCGCGATGTTGTCCGGCGACTACGGGCGGGCCGACGACCACCACGAGCGCGCCAGGCGGCTGGCGGTCGAGCAGTCGTACAAGTCCGCCGAGGAGAACGCCGTGCTCGGCCTGGCCCTGAGCGCCCGGCGGCAGGGCAGGTACGAGGAGGCGGAGTCGTACCTGCTGTCCCTGCTCGACTGGCTGCGGCAGGTGCGGGGGACGCCCGGGATCGCGTTCGTCATGGCGGAGCTGGGCTTCGCGGCCGAGCAGCGCGGAGCCGCCGCGCTCGCGCTGGCCAGGCATCGCGAGGGGTACGAGGCCGCGCGGGCGAGCGGCGATCCCCGGGCGGTCGCGCTGGCGCTCGAGGGCCTGGCGGGAGCCCTGTCGCTCGACCTGTCGCTCGACCAAGGGGGCAGGCCCGTGGAGGCGGCCAGGCTGATCGGGGCGGCCACGGCCATGCGGGCGGCGGCGGGGGCGCCCCTGCCGGTGGGCGAGCGGCTGGACGTGGAGCGGATCGGCGGGCGGCTGCGGGCCGTCCTGGGCGGCGAGGCGTTCGAGCGGGCCCTACGGGAGGGGGAACTCGGCGACCACCTCCCAGGCGCCCTCGGCGGACGGGCCCGCGTAGAGCCTGCCGCCCAGCGCCTCCACCCGCTCGGCCATCCCGACCAGCCCGAACCCGCCGCCGAGGCGCGACACCTTCGGATCTGACCCCGACCCGAAGTTCCGCACCCGCAGCACCACCACCCTCTCGAAGCGCCGCAGACCCGCCTCGACCCAGGCGGTACGGGAGGCGTGCTTGCGGATGTTGGTCAGCGACTCCTGGAGCACCCGGTGCAGGGTCGTCATGACCTCGGGCGGCAGCGTGCGATCGTCCAGCCCCTGCCCGATCTCGAACGCCACCTTCGGCCCTTCGGCGGAGAACCGCTCGGTCAGCATCCGCAGGTCGGCCAGAGTGACGCCGGGTTTGCGGGCCGCGTCGTCCTCGGTGCGCAGCACCGTGACCATGCGCCGCATCGAGGTCAGCGCCTCCGACCCGGCCGTGGCGATCGCGTCGAGCGCGGGCGCCACCGCCTCGGGCTTGGTCTCGGCGACCGTGCGCGCGGCCTGGGCCTGGACCACGATGCCCGTGATGTAGTGGGCGACCAGGTCGTGCAGCTCCCTGGCGAGTTCGAGGCGTTCGGCCCGCCGTACCGAATAGACGGCCTCCGTGCGGCGCTCCTGCTGGAAGCGGAGGTAACCGCCGACCCCGGCCGCCGTCGACCACCCCGCGAACAGCAGGAACGAGAACGCCAGCCCCGAGTCGTTGTACTTGCGCCCGACGGCCTCGGCCAGCAGCACGATCAGGCCCACGCACGCGAGCACGGCCGCCCGCCGCACCGGCTCCACGTGCCGCAGCACGCCGATGATCAGGATGAGCAGCGATCCCGTCTCCGCCATGCCGGGCACACCCCGCAGTTCGGTGCTGCCGATGACGATCGACACGCTGAACGACAGGGCCAGCATGATGCTGAACCCCTCGATCCGGTAGCGGCGCCGCAGCACCACGGCCGCGATGCCGGCCGCGCCGCAGAACGGCACGAGCCACTGGACGCCTCCGGTGACGCCGGCCAGCACGAGGTCGAGCAGCAGCATCATGCCCAGCCAGCCGATCATCGCGATCTCGCTCAGCCGCCGGATCCAGTACACGATGCGCTTGCTCTCCACCACGGCCTCGAGCCTAGGCCGGAAGTCGGACATCTCGTATCAGCCGTTCGGCCGAGACGGGTGGCCGGAGACCAGTCCTTCAGCGGAGGCGGGAGCCATGGGGTGTCGCCGATGCTGGGAGATGTCGGAAGGGGACAGGAAATGGTTGCCATCGGATTCGTGCTGCTGGGTCTCGGGCTGCTGGTGGGGGTGCTGCTCGCGCTGGCCGACCCGGTGCTGCTCTCCCGCATCAACGGGGAGCCCGCGGAAGGCGGCAGCGGCCGGTTCATCGAGGCGGATGTCGTACGGCTCCGGCCTCGCTCAGAGGGCCACGAGTCCAGGGCGGCCTGAGGACCTGGCTCGCGCGGGCATGGTGCGCGAGCCATCGCGGGGCCGTTGGGGGACGGTGCCCGCGAGCGGCCCGCGATCCGGAGGGGACGGATCGCGGGCCGACTTCCATTAACGTGGCGGGTATGAGCAACGGTTTTGAGACGCTGGCCATCCACGCAGGTCAGGAGCCCGACCCCACGACGGGTGCGGTGGTGCCGCCGATTTACGCGACCTCCACCTACAAGCAGGACGGCGTGGGCGGTCTGCGTTCCGGATATGAGTACAGCCGTTCGGCCAACCCCACCAGGACCGCGCTCGAAGAGGCGCTGGCGGCGGTGGAGAGCGGCGTGCGCGGGCTCGCGTTCGCCTCTGGGCTGGCCGCCGAGGACACCCTGCTGCGCACGGTGTGCAAGCCGCAGGATCACGTCGTCATCCCGAACGACGCGTACGGCGGGACGTACCGGCTGTTCGCCAAGGTTCACCAGCGCTGGGACCTGCACTACGACCCGGTCCCGCTGCACGACCTCGACGCCGTCGCCGCGGCGATGACGCAGAAGACCAAGATCGTATGGGTCGAGACGCCCACCAACCCGCTGCTCGGCATCGCCGACATCGCCGGGCTGGCGCAGCTGGCCCACGACAACGGGGCGCTGCTGGTGGTGGACAACACGTTCGCGTCGCCGTACCTGCAGCAGCCGCTCCAGCTGGGCGCGGACGTCGTCGTGCACTCGACCACCAAGTACGTGGGCGGCCACTCCGACGTGGTCGGCGGGGCGCTGGTGACCGTCGACCGCGGCCTCGGGGAGGAGCTGGCCTACCACCAGAACGCGATGGGCGCGGTGGCCGGGCCGTTCGACGCGTGGCTGACGCTGCGCGGGCTCAAGACCCTGGGCGTACGCATGGACCGCCACTGCGACAACGCCGAACGCGTCGTCGACCTGCTGCTCGCGCACCCGCGGGTGACCCAGGTCCTCTACCCGGGGCTGTCCGAGCACACGGGGCACGAGGTGGCGGCCAAGCAGATGCGGCGGTTCGGGGGCATGGTGTCGTTCCGCGTCGCCGGGGGCGAGGCGGAGGCCGTGGAGGTGTGCAACCGGGCGAAGCTCTTCACGCTGGGGGAGTCCCTGGGCGGGGTGGAGTCGCTGATCGAGCACCCGGGCAGGATGACGCACGCCTCGGTGGCCGGATCACCGCTGGAGGTGCCCGCCGACCTGGTGCGGCTGTCGGTCGGCATCGAGACCATCGACGACCTGCTCGCCGACCTCACCCAGGCGCTCGCCTGAGCGGCTGCCCGGGCCTCTGGCCAGGCACCCGCTCGCCTGAACGGCTGCCCGGCCTCTAGCCAGGCACCACCATCAGGAAAAGGATCACCAGCCAGATCACGGACACGAGCCCGCTGATCGCGGCGATCCTCCCGATCTGCACCTTCGCGTCGTCCTCGGGGCTCTCGCTGGAGAGCGCCCGCAGGGCGGTGCGCAGGTCGCGGTCGATGATGACGAGCAGCACGGCGGCCACGATGAACAGCGTCATCGAGGCCGTCATGTACCACTTGCCGAGCAGTCCGCCGCCGAGCACCGCGCCGAGCGCCACCCCGAACGCGAACACGCCCAGGGTGCCGAGGCTGTAGATCCTCGTCATGCGCTGGATGATCTGCAGCGCGGGCACGTTCTTGTTGCGGATGACGCGCGGCGCGGTCATCGTCGCGGCGGTGACCGGGCCGATGGTGAAGATCGCGAAGGCGATGTGCAGCCAGAGAAGCAGGGACGACATGCCCGAGAGACTAGTCCCCGGTGATCTCGGCAGCGGACTCGACACTCTCTTTGCTCTTTTCGGAGCACCACATGATCATTTCTGTGGCCGCGACGGCGACGACCATCAGGACGATGAGCAGAACCGTGGCTATCATGGGCACCCCTCCTTCCCCGTATCCGACGTAAATATCGTCCGTAATGACTAGACGGCTGTGCAACGGAATAAGTTCGGCGCGGGTATGGTTGGTCACTGTCATTTTTTCTTACTGTTAGGGCACAAGGGGGTGCCGTCCGTGGCCATCAGGCACGTCAAGCCGTACTCCGACGAGTGGCTGCAGCAGCCGACGAGCTATGTGCGGCAGGTCATCGGCGTACTGGGACCTGAGGTGGCGGACTGGTGGGAGGGCCCCTGCGATCCGCGTGACGCGACGCTGAAGCTCGCGGACGGGGCCGTCCTGGTCTGGGACGAGGAGAGCGGCTGGCGGCTGGGCACGTTCGTCTCGGGCGGCCGTGGGGCCCACACCGAGCTGACCGGCATCCGCTACCTGGGCCACGGCCTCCTCCCCAAACCGGAACGCGTCCCCTCGGCCCTCAGCGACGCCAGGGCGGGAGTCGGCGCCAGCTCGGCCTGGCGGCCCTGCTACCGATCCCACCGCAACTGCCACGACGGCTTCGACGTGGCCCTCGACTTCTACTCCCGCCTCATCGACGCCTGACCCCCAACTGCACGGGCCTTCGCCAGGTGGCGCGCTTCGCGCGGATGCGGGCTCCTCTTACGGGGGAGCCAAGCTCCCCCGGGCCCCCTTGCCGGGGGTTTCCCGACCCCGGACCCCCGGCGGTCGGCCGGTTACCGTCCGGTGGGCTGTCCCACCCGTTGACCGATTGGGTGGTTGACCTGCTGGAGCCCGCCCTAGCGGCTGAGCAGGCACGTCGCCGGCCGTCTGGACAACGGCGAGGGCGGACTGCGGACCAGGTCGTCCATCCGTGCAAGGTCGGGCCAGGCCAGGTCGGCGGGCCGCCGAGGGTGAGCTTCACGAGCGGGTCGAGGCGATTGCCCGGTTAGGGTGGGCGCGCAGGCAGATCGCCCAGGTCGTAGCCAACGCCCGCACCACGATCGGCATCGGCATCGCCACCGTGCCGGATCGGATGCCAAGGACCCGTGCCGTTCCCGGGCCTGGGCACGCCACGACGGAGCCGCCCCCGGGGCCCGAGGCAGCGCCGTGGTGAACCACACCAGCCCTCCTTGTCGTAAGATCAGGCGACTTCATGAGGGTGGTAGGGCTGTGGACATCCGTGTGCTGGGCCCGCTGGAGGTCGTCGGCGACGACGGGCGGTCGTGTCAGATCGGCTCGCTGAAGATGCGGGCGCTGGTGTGCGGGCTGGTGCTGGCGGAGGGCCGGCCGGTGGCCCCGAGTGCGTTGATCGACCGGTTGTGGGGCGAGGAGCCGCCGGCCGAGGCGATGGCGTCGCTGCACTCGTACGTGTCCAACCTGCGCCGCCTGCTGGAGCCCGGACGCCGGGCCAGGGCGCAGAGCCGGTTGCTGACGTTCGGGCCGGTGGGTTACACGCTGGCGATCGATCCGGAGCAGGTGGACTCGACGCGGTTCCTGCGCCTGGTCGGGCAGGCCGAGCAGGCGGCCGAGCCCGCCGAGGCGGAGCGGCTGGCGGGCGAGGCGCTGGCGCTGTGGCGCGGCGAGCCGTACCAGGAGCTGGACGACCAGGCGTATGTGACCGCCGTCAGGGCGCGGCTCACCGAGGCCCGGGAGCGGGCCCGCGAGCTGCGGGTGAGCGCGGTCATCCAGCAGGACCGCCACGGCGAGTTGCTGGGCGAGCTGGAGGCCCTGACCTACGAGCACCCGCTGCGCGAACGGCTGTGGGCGTTGCGGGCGCTGGCGCTCTACCGGAGCCGCCGCCAGGGCGAGGCACTGGAGACGCTGCGCACGGCCCGCCGGATCCTGGCCGAGGAGCTCGGCATCGACCCGGGCGAGGAGTTGCGCGCTCTGGAACGCGACATCCTCGACCAAGCCCCGGCCCTGTTCCCCCACCGGCCGCCGCAGCCGCCCGAGCCGCAGGTGGCCGAGAGAGGGATCACAGGCCGGCAGGAGGAGCTGGCCGCGCTGGACGGGCTGCTGGAAGCGGCGGCGGCGGGCCGGACGGGGTTCTCGCTGATCACCGGGGAGCCGGGGATCGGCAAGACGCGGCTGGCCGAAGAGCTGGTGAGCCGGGCCCGTGCCAGGGGTTTCACGGTCGCGGTGGGGCGGTGCGCGGCGACGGAGGGCGCGCCGGCGTTCTGGCCGTGGGTGACGGTGCTGGAGCGGCTGGCCGACACGCTGCCGCCACTGCCCGCCGACGTACGCGCGAACCTGCCCGGAGTCGGCTCCGCGACCGGGACCGATCCCGAGGGCGCGAGGTTCCGCACCTACGGAGCGGCGGCACAGGCGCTGACCGCGGGCCGGCGGCCGGTGCTGGTGGTGCTGGACGACCTGCACTGGGCGGACCGGTCCTCGCTGCGGCTGCTGAGCTACCTGGCCGAGTACGTGCTGGACGGCAGGCTGGCCGTGGTGGGCACGGTACGCGACTGGCCGCCGCCGGAGGGCGCGCTGGCCGAGGCGTTCGAGGCGCTGTCGCGCCGGCAGGCGGTACGGCTGCCGCTGTCCGGCCTTTCGCCGTCCGACCTGGCCGAGCTGACCCCGGCGGGCACGGACGTGTGGGCGATCAGGGACCGTACGAACGGCAACCCGTTCTTCGTCACGGAGCTGATGCGTTACCTGGAAGCCGGATCGCCGGGCCGCGGCACGCTGCCGCTGGGCGTGCGGGACGTCGTGCTCGGCCGGGTGAACCGGCTGCCCGAGCCGTCCGCCGAGTTGTTGCGGGTGGCGGCGGTGGCCGGGCGGGAGTTCGACGTGACGATCGTGGCCGAGGCCGCCGGGCTCGACCTGGACGCGGCGCTGGACCGGCTGGAGCCCGCCATGGCCGCCGCCCTGGTCGCGGAGGGGCGGCCCGGCCGGTTCCGGTTCGTGCACGCGCTGGTGCAGGAGGCGCTCACCGAGGTGGTGCCGGTGCTGCGGCGGGCCCGGCTGCACGCCGCCGTGGCCGCCGCGATCGAGTCGCGTACCGGCGGCTCCGCCTCCGACCGGCTGGCCGCCGCCGCCCACCACTGGTTCCAGGCGATTCCCGCGGGCCACACCGCGCGTGCCTGGCGGGCGGCGTGGCGGGCGGCGGAGGAGGCCAAACGGCTGCGCGCGTACGACGTGGCCGTCGAGCTGCTGGAGCGGGCCGGCCAGGTGGCCGAGGACGACCCCGAGCTGGGCCCGGCCGAGCGGATGGACCTGCTGTTCGCGCTGGCCGAGGCCAGGTTCGGGGCGGGCGACTCGATGGGGCAGGAGGCCGAGCTGACGCGGCTGCGCCGCCTGGCCAAGCAGGAGGGCGACCGGCGGCGCTGGATCGAGGCCGCGACCGGGTACGGCGGCCGCATCCTGCAACCCTGGAAGGTCTACGGCGACTACGACGCCGATCTGCTGGCGGACCTGACGGAGCTGGCCGCCGACGAAGGGCTGGAACCGTCGGCCCGGGCCCGGGTGCTGGCCTGCCTGGCGCTCCAGGCGTACTACCAGCCGGGGTGCGACCCCGTGGAGCGGGACCGGTTGAGCGCCGAGGCGGCGCGGCTGGCCCGCCAGGAGAACGACGCGACGCTGCTGGGCCGGGTGCTGTTCGCCCGCTACTACGCGCTGCTCGACCCGGATTCGGTGCGTCAGCGGCTGGAGGCGGGGGAGGAGATGGCCCGCGCCGGGCTGGAGGCGGGCGACGACGAGCTGCGCACGATCGGGCTCACCTGCCAGGGCGGCACGCTGCTGGAGCTGTGCCGGGTGCCGGAGGCCCTGGACGTGCTGGCCGAGGCGGAGCGGCTGATCGGCCGTACGCACATGCCGTACCTGCGGATCATCCTCGACTGGCTGCGGCTCGGCGCCATCGTCCACCGCGGTGACCTGGAGGCGGCCGAGTCGCTGCTCGCGGCCACCGCCGCCGAGCAGCGCGCCACCTCGATGTGGGGTCCGGAGAGCACCGCGGCCGGCGCCACCTACCAGGTCGCGCTCATGCGCCTGCGCCGCGGGGAGGCGGATGCGATGCAGCCGCCGCAGGAGATCTCACACGACCAGCTCGACCAGTTCAACCTGGACGGGTACGCCCACTACCTGGTGGTCAGCGGCCGCCTGGAGGAGGCGCGGCGGGTGCTCGGGCCGTGGGAGCGGCAAGCGCCGATCCCACGCACGTTCGTCTACCTGTTCTGGCTGGTCATCCGCTGCGAGACCTGGGCGGGGCTGGGCGACCGGCAGGCCTGCGCCGACCTGTACGAGGAGGCGTCCCCGTACGCCGACCGCATGGGGATCGCCGGGCTGAGCCTGCTGATGTGGCCGGTCAGCCGGTCGCTGGCGCAACTGGCCGAGGCACTGGGCGATGCTGAGGCGGCGCGGCGGCATGCCGAGCACGCCGAGAGCGTGGAGCGCGAGCTGGCTCACCCCCACAGGTAGGCCGTGCGCCGCCGGTAGCTACCGCCGGCCAGGGTGTTGAGCAGCACCATCGGCCGGGGCGAGGTCCTGCGCAGATGGGCCTCGACATCGGGCGGCAGCTCGGAGGTGATCCAGCCGACCAGCGTGATCAGCTTGCGGAAACCGTACTGCTTCATGATCGTCTTGTGCCCCTCCGCGTCCTCCTCCGGGGTGATGTGGGCCATCATCAGCGGGATCCCGTCGGTCTCCTCGTGCGCCAGGTGCGCGCCGAGCGTGTCGGCCAGCGCGCGCAGAACGGTCATGAGCCGCTCGCGCCGCTCCTCGGACGGGTCGGCGTCGAACGCCTGGAAGGCGTCGGTGCTCTCGCGGATCCAGTGGTCGCAGGCCTCGTGCTCGGCCTCCAGCGCGTCGATCGTGCCGACCGCCTGCGGCGCCCGCTCCCGCAGCCGCGGCCAGACCGTCTCGTCCTCGGCGGTGTGGTGGTGGTGCAGCACGAACAGCACCCACGCGTGGTGCTCGCGCAGGGCGGTGATGCGCCGGCGGTCGCCGAGGCGGACCCGGCCGATCGCGGTGATCAGGTGGCCGAGGTCGCGGCGGAAGCCGTAGTGCGCCAGGTACATGTTGGTCATGTCGAGCGGCCCCGGCGCGGCGGCGGCCTGACCGGGCAGCGTGATCTGCGGCACGTTCGGGTGTGCGGCGGTGCGCATTGTCGTGCTCCTTCTGGTTTGTCAGGGTGCCGTCATCGTGGCCTCCCGGTCTTGGGCGGTTCTTGAGAACCGACTCCAAGAACGGCCCAAGACACCGTCATTAGCGTGCGCGGGCATGACCCTCACGCTCCCCACCACGACGTTCCGGAGCTCCGTGGTGTGCGCCTACACCTCGCTCACCCGCGACGGGCGGCCCATCACCTGGCCCGTCACCCCGTACACCGGGTCCCGCGGCACCATCGACGTCAGCACCGGCCTGACCTATCCCGACAAAGCCGAGCGGGCGCGCTGCGATCCGCGTGTCGCGCTGCTGTTCGAGGGCGATCCGGTGGTGCTGGTGCAGGGCCGCGCCACCGTCCGCGACGCCGACCTGCAGGCCAACACCGACCGGTACGTCCGCGAGTCCCAGGCCAAGATCCCGGACGCCTTCGCTGGGCTGCCGTGGTTCCTGGTCAAGCGCCTGACCTGGTACTTCGCGCGGATCTACATCGAGGTGACCCCTGAGCGGATCACCTGGTGGCCGGGCGGCGACCTGACCCGCGACCCGCTGACCTGGACCTGCCCGCCCGGCACCACGGCCCCCGCCTCGGACCCGGCCCCGTCGGGTTCCCGCCTGCCCGGCCGCTCCGCGTCGCCCGCCGACTGGCGCCCGTATGCCCGCCGGGCCCGCGACCTGGGCCGGCCGATCGTGTCCACGGTGGCGGACGGCCGGCCCGTGACCGTGCCCGCGCGTGCCTTCTCCCGCACCACGACCGGGTACGAGCTGGATCTGCCCGCCGGCGTGGCCGCCGTGCCCGGGCCGGTCTGCCTGACCTTCCACCGGCACGATCTCGGCATGCGCTGGCAGGAGAACGTCGTGCTGCTCGGCACCGCCGCCGTCCACGGCGACGGCCGGCTCACCGTCGCGATCGACCGCGCGCTGCCCGACTGGAGCCTGCCCGAGGACCGCCGCCTGCGGACCCGCTCCTTTCTCGGCCGCGGCAAGCAGCTGCGGCGCCGGCTCCGGGCCGAGGCCGCCCGCCGCGCCCAGCCGGTGCCGAAAGTCCGCCTGCGGGCGGATCATTCGTAGCGAGCCCGGCGGGCGTACCTCGGGCGGTCGGCGCATCGCCTGCCTTGGACGGCTTGCGACGGTGGCGGCGCCGCGGGCGTCAATCAGCAGCCGGGGATCGCCCCGCTGGAGATCAGCCGGCCAGGGCCATGGCCGTGGTGCGGGGCCAAGCTGCCACCAAGCCCTCACCAAGGCCGGGGTCAAGCGCTCTCCAAGAACGAATTCCTAGGTTCGTCCATGCGACCACGACGGACGACGTGCCGTTTCGAACGGAACGCGTCGCGCCGGCAACTCGGCGCAGAGACTCGACCACGGCAAGGAGAAACATGCGAATCGCTAAATCCGCGCAGATCGTCGCGGCGGTCACGCTGGCCACGGCGGGATTGGTGAGCGTCACCGGTCCGGCCTGGGCCGGCGCGGCCTACGGAGAGTTCCAGAGCGGTAAGAGCCTCGGCGCGCAGACCAGTGGGTACGTGCCGGTGAAGTGCCCGTCCACGCTGCCGTACATCGTCGGTGTCGCCGGCGAGACGACGATCAGCTCAGAGGTGGACGCGCAGCACACGAGCCTCAACAAATTCGAAATCGACGACGCCAATCGGTCGGTGAAGGTCTACTTCTCCAATACGCAGTCATTCGAGGATGCGGCCCACCACCCGATCGATGTCTCGCTCACGGTCACCCTGGCCTGCTCGAACGAGAAACCGGCGCAGCCGCCTGTGCCGATGGTCAAGCAGCGGGTGGATGTGAACCCCCTCGGAACACTGGGAACCTTCATCCTGTGCCCGCCGAGTCATCCCAAGCTCAGGAACGCCATAGAGATCCATGAGCCCGGGCTGGTGAATGTGGGACTCTCGGACACTCCGGGAAGTCCTGGTGCCTCCGCCAGCTGGCGCAACGATGACGCCCTCTTCTACAGGCGAGGTGTGCTTCACGCGTACTGCACGACGTGACGAGGCGGTCGGCACGGGCACGCCGGCGCCCCTCAGGTCGTGGGAGAGGGTGGGGCCGGGGCGTGGAGGGTCAGCAGGATGTGCTGGTCCTCGCCGTGCCGCACCGTGCCGGACCGCTGGAAGCCGACCTTCTCCAGGAGCCGGACCGAGCCGGTGTTGCCTTCGTACGGGTCGGCGTAGAGGGGACGGGCCTTCTCCTGCTGGAGGAAGAGCGTCAGGGCCCGGGTGCCGACGCCGCGGCCCCAGAACTCGCGGCCGAACCAGTAGCCGATGAAGCGCCGCTCCTCCTCCCACCAGGCCACGATGTTTCCGGCCAGCTCGCCGTCGACGAGGACCGCCTGCACGAAGACGGTGGGGTCGGCCAGGATCCGGGTGGCCCAGTGGTGGAGGAAGCGCTCCCGGGGGCGGGGCGGGAACCTGGACCTCCGGGCCGCCTCCGGGTCGTGCTCCTGTGCCAGGAAGACCTCCAGATCGGCCTCCACCACGTCCCGCAACCGCACATCATCGCTCATGGCGAGCGAGTCTGGCATACGGCACCGACAAACTCAGCGGGCGCGGCGCAGGCGGAGGAAGTCGCTGACCACGTACTCGCCCAGGCGCTCGGCACTCGGCGAGAAGACGCGGCCGCCGTTCCTGCGGGCCACCTCGTCCACGAACTCCTTCAGCCGGTCGTCGGCGGCCAGCATGAAGACGTTGATCGTCGCCCGCCGCCGGGTCATCTTGTCGACCTCGGCCAGCGTGAGCTCCAGCGTCTCGTGCGACGGCGGCCACTCGAACGCCGACCTGCCGTTGCGCATGAGGTGGGCCGTGGGCTCGCCGTCCGTGACCACCAGCACCACCGGCTCGAAGTCGGGGTGGCGGTCGAGGTGGCGGCCGGCGATCAGGAGGGCGTGGTGCAGGTTGGTGCCCTGGACCATGTCCCAGTCGAGGCCCGCCAGCTCGTCGGGCTGCAGCACCCTGGCGTAGTTGGAGAAGCCGATGATCTGGACCGCGTCCTGCGGGAACTTGGACGCCACCAGGGCCTGGAGCGCCAGCGCCGTCTGCTTGGCGGCGGCCCAGGTGCCCCGCAGGGCCATCGAGTACGACAGGTCCACGAGGAGGCAGACGGCCGCGGCGGTGCGGCGCTCGGTCTCGGCCACCTCGAAGTCGTCCACCGAGAGGCGGACCCCGACGCGCCCACCGGAACGGCCGGTGCCCGGGGTGGCGACGCCGCCGCTGCGCACGCCGTTCACCAGCGTGCGGACCACGTCGATGGGCTGTTCGTCGCCGAAGCGCCACGGCCGGGTCGAACCCGTCAGCTCCCCGGCCGAACCCGCGTCGTGCTGGTCGTGGTCGCCGCGGCGGCCCGCGTCGAGGGAGGAGAACACGCGGCGCAGCGCCGTCTCGCCCAGGCGGCGGACCGCCTTGGGGGTGAGCTCCAGCTTGCCCCGGCGGCGCAGGAGGTAGCCCTGCTCCTCCAGTTCGCGTTCGATGCGCTTGAGCGCCTCCAGGTCGTCCACGGCCGAGCGGCCGAGCGCACGGCGTACGGCGGACTCGTCGATGTCGTCCAGCCTGGCGCCCGGGTAGTCCTGCCGCAGGGCGGTCTCCAGCTGGGTGAGGTCGGCCAGCTCCTCCAGGGCCGTGACCGCGTCGCCCATGCCCAGGGGTTCCTCGCCGGTGAGGCGTTCGGGGGCGTTCCACGCCAGGTCGGGGCGGCGGGCGTAGAGGGCCTCGCCGAGGCGGCGCATCTCATCGGAGAGCCCGGCCTGGTCGAGGGTCTGGTTGATCAGGCCGGCGAGCTCCTCGCGCTGGCGCGGGGTCATCGAGGCCAGCATGCGCTGCGTGGCGGCGGCGCGGCGGGCCAGGATGTCGACGAGCTCCTCGAGGTTGCGCGGCTTTTCGGGGAACAAATCGCCATATTTCCCCATAAAGTCGTCAAAATCGGCCTGGGTGTGCTGGCCGCGGGAGTCCTTGTCCAGCATCTCGTTCAGGTCCGCCATCATCTGGCGGACGCGTTCCATCGCCTCGGGGTCGGGGTTGGCGAGAGCGTCCCGCAGGCCCCTGAACTGGCTGTCCAGGACCTCGCGCCGCAGCAGGTCGCGCAGCTCCTCGAACGTCTGGCGCGCCGCCGAAGAGCGCCACTCGTACGTGCTCAGCTCCTGGATCGCGCTGGCCGTGTCCTCGGGCAGCGCGTCGAGCTCGGCCTCCCGCAGCCGCGCGTCGTCGGACGGGTCGGGGAACAGCTCGGCCCGCTCCTGCCCGATGGCCTTGTCGAGCAGCGCCCGCGCCTTCTCCAGCGTGCCGTCGAGCCGTCCGCGCTCGCGCAGGTCGCGCCGGCGCCGGCGCACCTCCCTGAGCATGTCGTCCAGCCCGCGGCGGTCCTGCGCGCCGGGCAGGCCGCGCTTGAGCAGGTCGCGCAGGGCGTGGACCGGCGTCGAACCGGACAGGATCGCGTCGCCCATCTCGTCGAGGGCCGCCCGCACGTCGTAGGGCGGGGCGAGGGGATCGGGGCCGTCGTGGTACTCACCATAGCGAAAGGCCATCACGCACCCACGCTAACCCGATCCGCCCGTTTACGCGTCCCCGAAGACCTCCCACACCTCGTTGACGCCGCCCGCCTCGGGCGTGTAGTCGATCTTCACCAGTACGGGGTGCTCGACCGTCTTGAGCGCCTTGGTCAGGTCCGCCGAGGTGCACGACTTCTTGCCGAGCCCCTGCTTGTCGGCGTTGACCGGCTTGCCCGCCAGCCACCCGTCCCGGCAGCGCGCGGTGGCCCGGTAGAAGCTCGTGGCGTGCGTGTACCCGAGCTTGACGGTCTTTCCGCCGGTCGTGAACAGGACCGTCGTGTCGTTGACGCGCTTGAGCGTGCCGCGGGCGGTACGCGTGCCCGGCCACTCGGTGACCAGGAACTCGTTGATCTTGACGGCGTCCGTGCCCCGGTATTCGACGCGGAGCGGAACGGGCCCGCGGGCCAGCCCGTCGGTCAGATCCCCGGGTTCGCAGGCCGTCCGGCCCAGCCCCTTGGCGTCGAGGGCCACCTGGCCCTCGGTCTCCTTCAGGTCGCACGCCACCGTGACCCGGCCGAAGGAGGCGCCGGTGTAGTCGAGCCGCACCTCCTGTGCCCCGGCCACCGGCTTGAGCCGGTAGCTCCGGAACTCGCCCTTCCGCACGAAAGTGGCTGACTTGGGGACGATCCGCAGGTGCCCCTTCCCGTCGGCCCAGGCGTACCCGTACACGACCTTGGCCGCCGTGGCCTCGGCGGAGGCGGGCACGGCGATGAAACCCATGGCAAGAGCGGTGGCACAGGCAAGCAGGCGCATGGGCGGCCTCCCGGTCGGCGTGATCAGCTATCCACTATGACGCGGAAGACCGCCGATATGTTCATGTGCGGTAGACGCTCACTCCGTCAAGGTCTTCCTTGGACAGGCGCCGCATGAGGTAAAGACCCTCCAGCGCGAACTCCAGGGCTGCTGCCGCGTGCCCCGGCGACTCCTCGCCCGCGCCCATGCCGAGCCTGGACATGACCTTCGCCAGGCCCGTGACCGGGCCCATCCGGTGGAGCAGCTCGCCGGCGGGGACCAGCTCGCCCGACTCCACCTGGGTGCCCTCGGAGAACTTGTCGATGATCGCCGACAGGTCCATGCCGCCCAGCCGGGTCCTGAACGTCTCCGCCGTGGCCCGGCGCAGCAGGTGGGCGAGGATCTCGGTCTCCCTGCCCTCCTCGCTCACCTCGAACTCCACCTTGCCCCGCAGGCTGTGGACCACCGAGGCCAGGTCGACCACGCGCGTGACGGCCTGCTCCTCGCCCTGCAGCGCCGCCCTGCGCACGGCCGAGGCCGCGGCGGTCTCGGCGGCGGCGATCGAGAAGCGCGCCGACACGCCGGAACGGGCGTCCACCGCCGTGGACTCGCGTACGAGCCGGGTGAACCTGGCGATGACCTCGATCAGGTGTTCGGGGACGTCGGCCCCGATGTCCGGCACGGACTCCTGGCGGATGAGCGTCAGCTCGTCCTCGACGGTCAGCGGGTAGTGGGTGCGGATCTCGGCGCCGAAGCGGTCCTTCAGCGGGGTGATGATCCGGCCCCTGTTGGTGTAGTCCTCGGGGTTGGCGCTGGCGATGAGCAGGATGTCGAGCGGGAGCCGCAGGTTGTAGCCGCGTACCTGGATGTCGCGCTCCTCCAGCACGTTGAGCAGTGACACCTGGATGCGCTCGGCCAGGTCGGGCAGCTCGTTGACGGAGAAGACACCGCGGTTGGTACGGGGGACGAGGCCGTAGTGGACGGTCTCGGGGTCACCCAGGGTGCGACCCTCGGCGATCTTGATCGGGTCGACGTCGCCGATCAGGTCGCCCACGGAGGTGTCGGGCGTGGCGAGTTTCTCGCCGTAGCGCTCGTCGCGGTGCTTCCACGCGACCGGCAGCTCGTCCCCCAGCTCCCGCGCGAGGGCCTGACAGCGCGTGCAGGCCGGCGCGTACGGATGGTCGTTGATCTCGCAACCTTCGACGACTGGGGTCCATTCGTCCAGCAGACCGGTGATGGTGCGGATGAGCCGGGTCTTGCCCTGGCCGCGCTCACCGAGGAGGACCAGGTCGTGCCCGGCGAGCAGGGCCCGCTCCAGGTGTGGCAGGACGGAGTCGTCGAAGCCCACGATGCCGGGGAATCGTGGCTCGCCTGCCCGCAGCTTGGCCAGCAGGTTCTCCCGGACTTCGGCTTTGACGGTGCGATGAACGTGGCCGCTCTCTCGCAACTCGCGGAGAATACGTGGCTGATGCACGGGAACGAGACTACGTCCCCCGCGAGCAATGCGGCAGAGAGTTTCGCATCTGGCGCAGATTTCGGATCTCGACCATTGCGTGACGTTTCGTGCGCGTGCTTGTCCTTTTAGTGGGGAGAATCGGGCCTAGGGAACTTTGACATGTCGAGGGAGGCGAGACTCGTGGCCGTTATGACTAGCCGCTTCGCCGACGGCCTCGCCGTGGGTTCCGACCTGGTGGGGGCCGCGGAGACCGCCGTGGGCCAGGCCCTGTCGAGGCTCAGTGGCCGGGCCGACCTGGTCTGTTTCTTCATCTGCGGCGATGATCCCGAGGACGTCGCGCGGGCCGGTGAGGCCGCTATGAGGCTCGCGCCCGACGCGCACGTGGTCGGATGCAGTGCCACGGGGGTGATCGGCGACGGACAAGGGGTCGAACTGCTGCCCGCGGTGAGCGCGTGGGCGGCGACCTTGGACGGCGCCCGGCTGACGACCTTCCAGCTGGAGACGCTGGCGGCCGAGGACAGGTTCGTGGTGGTCGGGCTGCCCGAGCGGGGCGCCGATGATCATGTGGCGATCCTGCTGGCCGACCCGTACACGTTTCCGACCGACGCCTTCGTCGAGCGCTCCGTCGATGTGCTCGGCGACCTGCCGTTGATCGGCGGGCTGGCCAACGGGTTGCAGGGACGGGGCTCCGTACGGCTGTTCGCCGACGGCGAGGTCTACACCGAGGGCGCGATCGGCGTGCTGATCAGCGGCCCGGTCAGGATCAGCACCGTTGTCAGCCAGGGCTGCCGCCCGATCGGGCCCAGCATGGTCGTCACCGCGTCGGAGGACAACCTGCTGCTGGAGCTGGCCGGACAGCCCGCGCTGGCCCGGCTGGAGGACATCGTCAGCGAGCTGGACGAGGACGACCGCGAGCTGGTCGCCTCCGGCCTGCAGATCGGCGTGGCCATGGACGAGTACGCCGAGCGCCACGAACGCGGCGACTTCCTCATCAGGGGAGTCATCGGCATCGATCCCGAACGCGAGGCCGTGGCCATCGGCGACATCGTGGAGATCGGCAGGACCGTGCGCTTCCAGGTACGCGACGCGGCCACCGCCGACGAGGACCTGTACGACCTGCTGGACGCCCATCGGGAGCAGCTCGGCAAGGTGGACGGGGCGCTGCTGTTCTCGTGCAACGGACGGGGCTCGGCCATGTTCGGCACGGCCGACCACGACCCGGTCGCCCTGCGTGACACGCTGGGGCCCATCGGCATGGCCGGCTTCTTCGCCGCCGGCGAGGTCGGGCCGGTAGCGGGTCACAACCATGTGCACGGGTTCACGGCGTCCGTCCTGGTTTTCTCCAGCCCAGGCCCGTGACACACGCCTGAAGGCCCGGCGGCCCCGTCTGCTCGGGAGGGCCACCGGGCCTCAAGCCGCCCGGGGCGGCCTCCAGGAGGCGCCGGGCCTGGACAGGGCCGGCCCCTGGCGCGGGTGGGTTACTCGGTCGCCGAGTCGGTGCTGGGCCCCTGGCCCTCGTCCCCGGTGCCGGTGTGGAAGCCGCCCCCGCCGTCCTGGGCGTCGGGATCGGGCATCGCGGTCGGCTCGCAGGGCGAGACCGGCCCCTTCACTATGGTGAGCGACATCCCGAACGGCGGCTGGTCGTCGCCGGCCTTGCTCTTCGAGACGGCCATCACCAGCGTCGAACCCTCCGGCACCTCCCCCTTCTCGATCATGAACGAGGTCACGTTGTCCGACCGGCCGAAGCTCACCGCGAACTCGCCCGGACCGTTCCCGTTCGCGCCACGCGGCATCTTGCAGGTCTGCCCCTCGGGCAGGTAGTCGACGATCGCCTTGACCCCGGCGTCGGCCAGGTCGGCCTGCAGCCCCTCCGGGTCGTTGAACTTGTTGATCCGCACGGTGATCACCCCGTTGGCCCCCGTGGTCACCGCGTACGCCGGGCTGCCGCCGAGCCCGGACAGCACCACCACCGTCGCGGTGGCGGCCGCCGCGACCCCCGCCAGCGCGGCGGACAGCCCCACGTAGCGCCGCCGGGAGCCGCCACGCCTGGCCGGTGTCACAGTCGTCGTCACGTCGTCCTCCGCCGTTCTCGTCGTGATCTCTTCCTTGAGTGCACTGAGAAGGCGCTCCTCGAAATTGCTCATGCCTGTCCCTCCACGTACACAGGTGCCGACGGCGAAGCGACGCGTTCAAGAGCCCGTCTTGCCCGGTGCAACCTGACTCGTACGGTCACCTGCCGGATGCCCAGGACCTCGGCGACCTCGGCGACGGTGAGCTGGTCGATCGCGACGAGCTCCAGCACCGCGCGCTCGCCCTCCGGCAGGCCGCGCATGGCCTCCAGGGAGCCGCGCATCCGGCGCTCGGCGTCGATCCGCTCCTCCATCCGCACGAGGTCGTCGTCGTCCATCAGCCGCCGGCCGGCGACGCGGCCGGTCGCCCGCGCCTCCCGGGCGGCCTGCCGATGCCGGGCCGACACGACGTTGCGCGCGACGCCGTACAGCCAGGCGATCTCGGTGCCCCGGCCGGGCGCGTAGGTGTGCGCCGAGTCAAGCACCGCCAGGAAGATGTCCGCCGTCAGGTCGGCGGCGAGGTGAGGGTCGCTCACCCGCCGGACCACGAAACGCATGACGGCATCCACGTGGCGGCGATAGAAGGCCTCAAAGGCCGCAGGGTCTTCGTTGAGGCGCACTGGCCTCGCTCCCTTCGTCGTTCGCCTTACATCCGTACTTGGACCGAGCGACGAGAAGCGTTTCCCCGCAGGTCAGCTGGGGCGGCGGGGCTGGAAGAGCCAGGCGTCGAAGAGCGGGCGGAGGTTTTTGCCCGACAACTGCTCGGAGAGGGCGATGAACTCCTCCGTCGTGACGTGACCGTAGCGGTGGTCGGCGGTCCACGTCTTGAGCAGCCTGAAGAAGGTGTCGTCGCCGATCGCGTCGCGCAGGGCCTGCAGCGTCATGGCGCCGCGCGTGTAGACCGACGCGTTGAACAGGTCGGAGGGCTTGGCCCGCCCCGGCGGGTAGGTCCACATCGGGTCGTCGGCCGGGCGGGCGTGGAGGTCCTTGAAGATGGCTTCCGCGGTCTTCGTGCCCTTGTGCTCCTGCCACAGCCACTCCGCGTACGTGGCGAAGCCCTCGTTGAGCCAGAGGTCCTTCCAGCGCTTGAGGGTGAGGCTGTCGCCGAACCACTGGTGGGCCAGCTCGTGCGCGATGATGGTCGCGTCGGGCTCGAAGCCTCCGTAGAGCGGCTTGGTCTGGTTTTCCAGCGCGTAGCCGGCCATGTAGTCGTCGATGACGCCGCCGGTCGAGGAGAACGGGTAGGGGCCGAAGACCGTCGACCAGTAGTCGGTGATCTCGCCGGAGAGCTGGTAGAGCTTGCCGAGCGAGCTCTTGAACTTGGGATCGACGGCGGCGAACTCCGGGATGCCGCCGGGGGTGCGGCCCTGGCGCAGGTCGAACTTGCCGAGCGTGGCGGTCGCCAGGTAGGTCGCCATCGGGTGGAGCTCGCGCCACCGGTAGGTGGTCTTGCCGCCGGCGGTCGTGGGCCGGCCCTGGAGCTCCCCGTTGGACACGGCGGTCAGCCCGGCGGGCACGGTGATCGCGAAGTCGAACGTGGCCTTGTCGGCAGGGTGGTCGTTGTTGGGGAACCAGGTCTTGGAGCCGTTGGGCTCGGAGGCCACGAAGGCGCCGTCCGGGGTCGGGATGAACCCGTACGTGCCCAGGTTGTCGCTGTCCTCGGCGGCCTTGGGACGCCCCGCGTAGACGACCTTGACGGTGAAGCGGGACCGGTTGCCGAGCGGGCGGGAGGGGGTCACGGTGAGCTCGTCGCCCTTCCGCCTGAACCTCGCCGCCGCGTTGTCGACGGTGACCTGGCGCACGTCGTAGCCGGCCAGGTCGAGGTTGAAGCTCGACAGGTTTTGAGTGGCGGCGGCCTGGATGGTGGTCCGCCCTTCGAGCTGTTTGGTCTTCGGGGTGTAGTCGACGGCCAGGTCGTAGTGGGACACGTCGTAGCCGCCGTTGCCGTCCTCGGGGAAGTCGGGGTCGCCGATGCCGGCGGCGCCCGGTCGGTAGTCGGTGACGGCGGGCGGGTCGTCCGCGCTCGCCGCTCGGCCGTCGGTGGGCGCACAGGCCAGCACACTCAGCGTGGCCAGCAGTGCCACCCCGCGTCTGTCGAAACGCATTGGCAACACGCCCCTTCGGATCGTGACCAAAATCTTACGCTGAGTCAGGCATTCACCACGACCGTCCTGGCGGCCTTGTCATGTACCGCCTGTTTGCGAGCGTCGAAGAGAATCCAGCCGAGGTCTATGAGCGAGCCTACGCAGCAGACCCAGGCGAGCGCGGTCTCGACGATCTGTCTCACCGCGGCCTGCGCCACGGTGATCCGCGCGCCGTTCTCCTGCACGACCCGCATGCCGAACAGCCTTTTGCCGAGGGTCTGGCCGTTCCAGAAGGCGTGCAGGAGCCAGAAGTACAGGAAGGCCACGAGTCCGGCCAGGAAGGTGTGCTCCACCGGGTAGCGGTCCCAGGCCCCTCTGCTCCGGTCCCAGACGTACTCCCAGCTCGACCAGGTGAAGGGGGCGGAGATGACGTTGACTATGAGCCAGTCGAGGACGCCGGCGAACAACCGTCGCCAGCGTCCCGCCAGCCCCGGTGGTGATCCCATGATGTCCTGATGACCACCACTAAGTCGGGACAAACTAAAGGTTGCCCCTTCGTTCCTGTTCCCGCTCGATCGCTTCGAACAGCGCCTTGAAGTTGCCCTTACCGAATCCCAGCGAGCCGTGCCGTTCGATCAACTCGAAGAAGACCGTGGGCCTGTCCTGCACCGGCTTGGTGAAGATCTGCAGCAGGTAGCCGTCCTCGTCGCGGTCCACGAGGATCTTCCGCCGCTTCAGCTCCTCGATCGGCGCCCGCACCTTGCCGATGCGCTCCCGCAGCTCGGGGTCGTCGTAGTACGAGTCGGGCGTGTCCAGGAACTGCACGCCGGCCGCCCGCATGTGGTCGACCGTGGTCAGGATGTCGTTGGTGGCCAGGGCGATGTGCTGCACCCCGGGGCCGCCGTAGAACTCCAGGAACTCGTCGATCTGCGACTTCCTGCGGCTGACGGCCGGCTCGTTCAGCGGGAACTTGACCTTGCGCGTGCCGTCGGCGACGACCTTGGACATGAGCGCCGAGTACTCGGTGGCGATGTCGTCACCGACGAACTCCGCCATGTTCGTGAAGCCCATCACCTTCCGGTAGAACTCCACCCACTCGTCCATCTTGCCCAGCTCGACGTTGCCGACGCAGTGGTCGATCGCCTGGAAGAGCCGCCCGCCCTTCGTCGCCGGCGGCGCCACCAGCGGCTCGGCGGCCACGTAACCGGGCAGGTGGGGGCCGCCGTAGTTGGACCTGTCGATCAGCGTGTGGCGCGTCTCACCGTAGGTGGCGATGGCCGCGACCTGCACCTTGCCGTGCTCGTCCTCCATCGTGTACGGCTCCGCCAGCCCCTCGGCCCCGTGGGCGACCGCGTACGCGTACGCCGCCTCCACGTCGGGCACCTGGATCGCCAGGTCGATCACCCCGTCGCCGTGCTCGGCCACGTGCCTGGCCAGGTCCGTGCCCGGGCGGACCGCGGCCCGGAACTCGAACGTGGCACCGCCCGAGACCAGCACGTACGCGACCTCGTCCCGGCTGCCGTTCTCGGGCCCGCGGTAGGCCACCAACCTCATGCCGAACGCGGTCGAGTAGTAGTGGGCGGCCTGCTTGGCATTGCCCACGGCGAACACGACGGCGTCCATGCCGTTGACCGGAAAGACATCATTCATACTGGCAACTCTCGATATCCCTGAGCTCAGTGCGCAAGAGTTACTTCAATCGGTGGACAACCTGCCTAGCGGCGCTCCGAGATATCCGGTAAATCTGTACAGTATGACGATCGATGAGCTGGACGCCAGGTTGATCGCCCTCATGACGGAGGAGCCCCGCCTGGGGGTGCTCGAGTTCTCGCGCCGGCTCGGCGTGGCCCGCGGCACCGTACAGGCCCGGATGGACCGGTTGATCGCCAGGGGCGTGATCACCGGGTTCGGGCCGGACGTGTCGCCGGAGGCGCTCGGCTATGACGTCACCGCGTTTGTCAGCATGGAGATTAGACAGGTCGCCGGGCACGACCCGGTGGCCGACCGGCTGGCCGCCATCCCGGAGGTGCTGGAGGTGTACACGATCACCGGCGACAGCGATCTTCTCTGCCGCGTGGTGGCGCGGACAAATGCCGATTTGCAGCGGGTTATCGACCGAATCGTTGATGTACAGGGTGTGCTCCGGACTAATTCGATCATCGCCCTGGACACCCCGGTTCCCTATCGAGTGCTGCCGTTGGTCGCCGATGTTCCGCGCCGCGGTGACCGGTAGCCGTACTATCGCTAGGGGACGAGGCACCGTTATCGATCGTTTAGCCTTGACATTCGCCCAGCGCATGAGGGGTGACAAGGGGGGTCGAGGGTGCGGAGCGGCGGTGGCAACGGGATGCGAAAACGACGAGTACTCCGACTTCTACTGATTTCATTTGGCGCGGGAATCCTCGTACTCGTCGGGCTTTTCGCCGTCGCATGGGCGCTGACGCCTATTCCCGATTCCACGCAGAAGCAGGCCACCGCGCAGGGTTCGGTGATCTATTACCGCGACGGCAAGACCGTGCTCGCCCGCCAGGGCATCGACCGCAAGAGCGTCGAGCTGGCCAAGGTGCCCAAGCACGTGCAAGAGGCGGTCATCGCGGCCGAGAACCGCTCCTTCTACGAGGACGGCGGCGTCTCGGTCAAGGGCACCGCGCGGGCCGTCTGGTCCACCGTCACCGGGCAGCAGCTCCAGGGCGGTTCGACGATCACCCAGCAGCTCGTGCGCAACTACTACAGCGGCCTCAGCCAGGAACGTTCCGTCACCCGGAAGTTCAAAGAGATCCTCATCGCGATCAAGGTGGACCAGTCCAAGTCGAAGGACTGGGTGCTCGAGCAGTACCTCAACACGATCTACTTCGGCCGTGGCGCCAACGGCGTCCAGTCGGCCGCCCGCGCCTACTTCGGCAAGGACGTCGGCCAGCTCAGCGTGGCCGAGGGCGCCTACCTCGCGACGGTGATCCAGCAGCCCAGCCGCTTCGCCGACCCCAAGGGCCCCGACCTGGCGGCGGCCCAGGAGCGCTGGAAGTCCGTGATCGACGCGATGGGCCAGACCGGCATGCTGACGCCCGCCCAGGTCGCCGCCCAGCGCTTCCCCAAGCTCACGGCGCCGAAGAAGCCGTTCGAGCTCAAGGGGCAGGCCCAGTACATGCTGGAACAGGTCACGGCCGAGCTCAACCGGCGCGGCTACTCCGACGAGGACATCAACGGCGGCGGGCTGAAGATCGTCACGACGTTCGACAAGAAGCTCATGCAGGCCGCCCAGCGGGCCGTCAAGGACGTGCTGCCCGACGCCACGCCCAAGAAGGTCCACACGGGGCTGGCGGCCGTCGATCCGGCCACCGGTGAGATCGTCGCGTTCTACGGCGGCAGCCCCGCGCAGTCCCAGTACGACAGCGCGTTCTCGGCCAAGGTCCAGGCCGGCTCGACGTTCAAGCCGTACACGCTGGCGGCGGCGCTCGAAAACGGCCTCGACCTGTCCACCAGGGTCGACGGCAACTCGCCGATGCGCGTGGCGTCCGACCCGAAGCCGATCCCCAACGACAGCGACCGCTCCTACGGCGAGATCGACCTGGTGCAGGCCACCCAGAACTCGGTCAACACCGCGTTCGTGGACCTCGGCCAGAAGGTCGGCCTGGACAAGGTCGCCGCCGTCGCCGAGAAGGCGGGCATCCCCAAGACGCAGCTCGAGAAGCAGCAGAGCTACGCGTCCTTCCCGCTCGGCGTCTCCTCGGTCAGCGCCGTCCAGAACGCCTCGGGCTTCTCCACGTTCGCCAACAAGGGCGTGCACATGGAGGCCCACGTGGTGATGTCGGTCACAGACGCCGAGGGCAAGAAGAAGACCGTCGAGCCGGTCTCGACGCGAGTGGTCGGCGAGCAGGCCGCCGGGGACGCCACGTACGCGATGCAGCAGGTCGTCAAGTACGGCACCGGCACCGGCGCCCGGCTCTACGACCGCCCGGTGGCCGGCAAGACGGGCACCACGGACAAGTCGAAGAGCGTCTGGTTCAACGGGTTCACGCCGCAACTGGCCGTCGCCGTCGACATGTTCAGGGAGGACAACGCCACCGTCACGATCCCCGGGTACGGCACGCAGTTCGGCGGCCAGCTCCCGGCGCAGATCTGGCGGGCGTTCATGACCGAGGCGATGGCGGGCAAGCCGGTCGAGGAGTTCCCCGAGCCGTCCGACTACGGCTGGGGCCCCGACTACTCGTCGCCCGACCAGAACCAGGACGGTCCCCAGCAGGAGTACACGCCGCCGTCCGACCCGAACGACTGGTTCGACAACACGCCCGAGCCCGACATCACCGCGCCCCCGTCCACGGACGGCCCGCCGGTGACGGATCAGCCGAGCGACAACGGGCCGCAGCAGGACCAGCAGCAGCCCGACGAGCAGACCGGCCCGCCGTCCACGCAGCAGCAGACGCCCGACCAGCCCACGACCGGGGGCGACACGATCAACGACGCCACCACGGGCCGCCCCCAGTCGGGTTAGCGCGCCGCGCCCAGCTCCGCCCGCAGGTCATCGACCGTCGTCACGGGCAGGCGGCAGGTGAACCCCTTGCACACGTACGCGGCAGGCGCCCCGCCGACCAGCCCGCGCCCCTCCAGCAGCTCGGGGAAGTCGCCGGGGCCGCGGGCGACCACCAGCCCCGGCACGTCGGCCAGCAGCGCCTCTCTGTGCAGCTCCGCCGTGCGCGGGTCGTCGGCCGGGCCGATCACGGCCACCTCCACGGGCCCGTCCAGCGCCGCCCGCGCCACGGCGAGGCCCCAGCCCGCGAACCTGGCGTGCCCCGTGGCCAGCACGGACACCGCGCCGAGCGCGGCCTGGGCGGCCTCCCTGTGCCGCGTGGAGCCGGTCAGGGCGCCGTAGGAGAGCAGCGCGCCCGCGGCCGCGAACTGGCCCGACGGGGTGGCGTTGTCCGTGGGGTCCTGCGGCCGCTGGAAGAGGCGTTCGGAGTCGTCGGCCGTGTCGTAGAAGCCGCCCGTGTCGTCGGCGAACCTGTCGAGCACCGTGTCCAGCAGCGAGCCCGCCAGCCGGAGCCACCTGGCCTCGCCGGTCACGCCGTACAGGGAGATCAGGCCCTCGGCCAGGTTGGCGTAGTCCTCGAGCACCCCGGCGTTGGTGCCCGCCCGGCCGTCCTTGGACGTCCGGAGCAGCCTGCCGTCCGCCACGTGGGTGCTCGCGAGCAGGCCGGCCGCGGCCGTGGCCGCCGCCACGAGGTCGGGGCGCTCGAACACCACGCCGGTCTCCGCCAGGGCCGCGATGGCCAGGCCGTTCCACGAGGCCACGACCTTGTCGTCGCGCCCCGGGCGTACGCGCTGCTCCCTGGCGGCCAGCAGCCGCTCGCGGACGCTCGCGTAGCGCGCCGGGTCGTCGGGATCGCGCGGGAGCTGCAGGACGGACGTGCCGTGCTCGAACGTGCCGGTCACCTCGAAGAGCTCCTGCGCCCAGCGCCCGTCGTCCTCGCCGAGCACCTCACGCAGCTCCTCGGGCGTCCAGACGTAGAACTTGCCCTCCACGCCCTCGCTGTCGGCGTCGAGCGCGGAGGCGAACCCGCCCTCCTCGGTGCGCATCTCCCGCAGCAGCCAGTCGGCCGTCTCCAGCGCCACCCGCCGCGCGAGCTCGCCGCCGCCCGCCTTCCACCAGTGCGTGTAGACGCGCAGCAGGAGCGCGTTGTCGTAGAGCATCTTCTCGAAGTGCGGCACGACCCATTCCGCGTCGACGCTGTAGCGGGCGAACCCGCCGCCGAGCTGGTCGTACAGGCCGCCGCGGGCCATCGACCCGAGCGTCTCGCCGCTCATCTCGCGCTCGCCCGAGCGCAGCAGGAACTCCAGCACCATGGACGGCGGGAACTTCGGCGCCCTGCCGAAGCCGCCGTTGACGCCGTCGAACTCCTGGCCCAGGTTGCGCATGGCGAGCGCCAGCGTCTCCTCCTTGGGCACGGCCCCGCTGGGCAGCGCGGTGTTCGTGGTGAGCGCCTCCACCACCTTGGCGCCCTGCTGCAGCACGGACTGCCGGTCGCCGACCCACACGTTGTGGACCTCGGTGAGCAGGCGCTGGAAGTGGGGGCGCGGGAAGTAGGTGCCGCAGTAGAACGGGTGGCCCTCGGGAGTGGCGAACACCGTCATCGGCCAGCCGCCCTGGCGCGTCATGGCCTGGGTGGCGCCCATGTAGACAGCGTCCACGTCCGGCCGCTCCTCGCGGTCGACCTTGATGTTGACGAAGTGCTCGTTCATCAGGCGCGCGGTGCCGGGGTCCTCGAAACTCTCGTGTGCCATCACGTGACACCAGTGACACGCTGAGTAACCGACGCTGATCAGCAGCGGCACGTCCCGCCGTCTGGCCTCCGCGAACGCCTCCTCACCCCAGGGGTGCCAGTCCACGGGGTTGTCCGCGTGCTGCAGCAGGTAGGGGCTCGTGGCGTCTTTCAAGCGGTTCATCAGGACCTCCACTGATCAGCCTAGTCCGCCCCCGCCCCGGGCCTCTCCCGCCGCACGGCCCGCCCGCTGCTCCGGTGCTCGGAGGGGGCGCTCGCCGAACGAGAGCCGGGGGCGGCTGACTGGGGAGGCCGGGACGGGCTAGGTTACGGGGCGTGGATATGGACTTCGTCTGCGCACACGCCGGCCGCCCGGTCGGCGCCGTCACCCGCAGGGACGTGGCACGCGCCCTGCTGGCCGTTCCCTCAGGGGTGGCGCTGGTGGCGCTGCCCGACCTGCGGCGCGCGATGATGGCGGCGGGCAATCCGCTCTCCCGCCCGTTCTGGGAGTCCGCCAAGGCCACGCTCAGCTCGATCGAGGCGGGTGTCGCCACGGTCGGCGACGTGCAGCGCTGGGTCGAGTCCACCGGCACCGAGCCGATCCTCATGACGCCCAGCTACTTCGTCTGGCCGGAGGAGGACGAGCGCGGGCCCGTGGCGGTGGAGATGTTCGGCCGGCTGGTCGCGTACCTGGAGGAACGGGTCGAGGCCGGTGAGATCGACCCCGACGCGCTGGCGGAAGGCGATCGGGCGGCCCGCGGCGCGTACGAGGAGCTGCAGGAGCGCTGGCTCGGCACGCCGCTGGCCGACGGCAGGGTGCCCGGGTTCGCGGTGAGCGACGAGCTGGACGAGGAGTCGTTCGCGATCTGGGACGAGGAGGAGGCGTTCGCGCTGTCGGAGCTGCGGCGGATCGTCGCCGGCCTGCCCGCGCAGCCCGAGCTGCCCGCCGGCGAGCTGGACGCGGCGGCGGCGCGCCTGCGCACGCTCCTCACCCTGCCCGGCTACCCCGCCAACGTGCTGCGGGCCTGCGCCGGGTTCGAGGAAGGCCCAATGCCGGACGACGACGGTGAGCTGTGGCTGGCGGTGGCGGCGGGCATCGCGGGGCCGATCTCGGACCTGTCGGAGAGCGGGGACCTGCTGGAGGAGTTCGTCGACCTGGACGGGGAGCTCACCCTGGAGGACGCGACGCTGGCCAACCTCTGCGCGATCCAGCACGCCGACTGGCTGGCCGGGGTGGCGGCGCTGGCGAGGCTGGGCCCGGGGGTGCTGGCCTCGCCCGAGCGGATGGCGCGGCTCATCGCCGAGTCGGAGGACATCGACGTCGACGAGCAGGACGTCGACGATCTCAACGCGACCGAGAGCCTGTTCGGCTCGGTGGTGAGCCTGTGGGGCTATCTCGGCATCGTGGACAAGGACGAGGTGCTCACTCCGCTGGGCTGGTGGGGTCTGCCCAAGGCGCTGGAACGGGCCTGGTCACGCGCTGCCGAATGAGCTGTCGACCAGGTGCTGGAACTCGGGGTGACGCTTGATGTACTTCGCCACGTAGGGGCAGAGCGGCACGACGCGCAGGCCGGTGTCGGCGCTCGCCTGGAGCGCGAACGCGACCAGCCTGCTCGCCAGCCCCTGCCCCTCGTACGCGGGCAGGACCTCGGTGTGCGTGAAGACGATCTTGGTGGGCAGCAGGCGGTAGTCGGCGAACCCGGCGACCTTGCCGTCCACGAGCACCTCGAACCGGCTCTCCGTCGAGTTGTCGACAACTTCGATCGGCATCTACTCGGCCTTCTTGTCGTCCACGTCGCCCTCGTGGGGGACCTGGATCTTCGACATCTGCTTGTTCATCGACTTGACCAGGAAGTACAGGGCAAAGCCGAGGAAAGCCACGACGAGGAAGCCGAGCAGGCCCGGACTCACATCACCTGCTGCTAGAACGTTCACAGTTCCAGTCTGCCACTGGGGGAGCGTGGTCCCGTCAGTGGCAGGCGGGGGAGACGTCCTCGGCGTGGATGCCCGCGAACAGGTCGTCCTCCGGCAGCTCCGTGTCCACCAGCGAGCGCGCCAGGTGGTAGTCCTCGGTCGGCCAGATCTCCTGCTGCAGCTCGCGCGGGCAGACGAACCACCAGCTGTCGGGGTCGATCTGGGTGGCGTGGGCGATCAGGGCCTGGTCGCGGATCTCGAAGTAGTCGCCGCACGGCACCCGCGTGGTGACCGGCCACTTGGCCGGGCGGTCCTCCCAGCGGGAGATCCAGTCGGCGTACGGGGAGCCGAGGCCACGCTCGGTCATCGCCTCGTGCAGCGCCTCGAACCGCTCCTTGGTGAAGCCCATCTGGTAGTAGAGCTTCAGCGGCTGCCACGGGTCGCCCGTGCCCGGGTAGCGGTCGGGGTCGCCGGCGGCCTCGAAGGCCTCCACCGAGACCTTGTTGGTCATGATGTGGTCGGGGTGGGGGTAGCCGCCGTCGTCGTCGTACGTGATGATCACGTGCGGCCTGAACTCCCGCACGGCCGCCACCAGCGGCGCCGAGGCGTCCTCCAGCTTCTGCGTGGCGAAGGAGCCCTCGGGCAGCGCCTCGTCCTCGTTCTCCGGCAGCCCGGAGTCGACGAAGCCCATGAAACGCTGCTGCACGCCAAGGATCTCGCGGGCCCGGTCCATCTCGGCCTTGCGCACCGCGGCGATGTTCGCCACGATCTCGGGCCGATCCATCTTCGGATTGAGCACGGAGCCCCGCTCACCGCCCGTGAGCGTACAGACCAGCACTTCCACACCTTCGCGCACGTAACGCGCCATCGTGGCGGCGCCCTTGCTCGACTCGTCATCGGGGTGGGCGTGGACGGCCATCAGCCTCAGCGGTGCACTCACGGGCTCGATGTCTCCTCAGTAGGGACCGGTCACTCACCCAGAGAGGTTAGTTTCTGCTGGGCGGTCGCGAGGGCACACCCCCCGCGGGCGACAATTGTCTCGGATAACGCTCAGGGAGTGCAGGGAGATTCCGCCATGGCGACCAGAGATGTCGAGAACCAACCAGTTCTCGGCACACCCGACGACTTCCCCGACCGCCCCAAACGAGGCGGGCGGCTGGTCGTCCACGTCGTGATCGGCGTGCTGGTGGCCATCATCGCGGGTGGCTGGGGTTACGTGATGTGGTCGATGACGGCGGGCGGTTCGGAGGCGCCGTCGCAGGTGGTGACGTTCAACGTCGTCAGCGCGAATCGCGCGGAGATCACCTTTGAGGTGTACAAGCCAGACGATAGGGTGGCTGTCTGCCGGATCAGGGCGCTGGACGTCTATCACGCGGAAGTGGGCAGCAAGGAAGTAAGAATCCCGGCTGGCGGGGGTAGTAAGCAGATCAAGGAAAGCCTCGACACCAGTGGTGAGGCCACTTCCGTCCACATCCAGTACTGCAATCTCGTATAGTGAGACGTTTGGGGAAGCGGTGGAGCGGTTGACTTGTTAGCCTTTCGCAATTCAACCACACGTAACCTCAAGTGATCTCAGGGCCCCCTAGGCAAGCAAGGAGAACCCGTGGCCGACTCTCGCGATGAGAACGTCACATGGCTGACGCAGGAGGCGTACGACCGCCTGAAGGCGGAGTACGAATATCTCTCTGGCCCCGGGCGCGTCGACATCGCCAAGAAGATCGAAGCCGCCCGCGAAGAGGGCGACCTGCGTGAGAACGGTGGCTACCACGCCGCCAAGGACGAGCAGGGCAAGATGGAAGCCCGGATCTTCCACCTCCGGCAGATCCTCGACAACGCCCAGGTGGGAGAGGCCCCCAAGGCCGAGGGCGTGGTGGGCCCCGGCATGACCGTGACCATCCGCTTCGTCGGCGACGACGACGAGGTCACCTTCCTGCTCGCCTCCCGCGAAGAGAGCGGAGCGCCGATCGACGTCTACTCGCCGAAGTCCCCGCTGGGGGCGGCGATCAACGGCAAGAAGATCGGGGAGAAGGCGACCTACTCCATGCCCAACGGCCGCCAGAACACGGTCGAGATCCTTGAGGCAGTGCCGTACATCGGCAACTGACACCCCCGCAGGACGACCGCCGGGCCCACGCTGGCCCGGCGGATTTTTCGCGTGCGTCAGGGATCCGGCAGGATCTCAGCTTCCTGGTCAACTCTCGTAAGCGGAGCAACACGTACAAGCTGGTGCCGTTCATCGTGGTGGCGCTGGTCGCGGTGCTGACCGCCGACGTGCTGCTGCTCGCGCGATCCGGGCAGGACGTCGGTCCCGTACGCGCGCAGGCCACGCTCAAGCAGACGCCGCTGGCGCAGCGCCGGCCGCAACAGCAGCAGGGGCAGCAGCAACCGCCACCAGTCACCACCGTCCAGCCGGTGGAGCCGCTGAAGAAGCTGCACAAGCCCAACCTGTTCGTGCTGACCAGCAAGCCGTTCACCAACGAGCTGTTACGGAAGGTGGCCAAGCTGCGCGGGGTGCGGGCCCTGGAGCTGGCCGACGCGGCGTCCGTCATGCTCGACGACAAGCGGGTGCAGACGCTGGCGGTCAATCCGTCCACGTTCCGCTCGTACACGCCCAAGGTGACCGCTTCGTCCGACGCGCTCTGGCAGAACGTCGCGGCGGGTGACGTGGCGGTCTCGTTCGTGCTCGGCAACGACGGCGGGCTCGCGCTGCACCGGCGCGTGGCGAGCCCGGCCGGGACGCTGCGGATCGGCGCGTACGCCACCACCGGGTTCGGCGCGGTGGACGCCGTCGTGTCCAAGAACGTGGGGCGGACCTTAGGACTCCCGCGCGACAACGCCCTCATCGTGAGCGCCCCCGACACCAACTCCGAGACGCTGCGCAGGGCCATCCTCAAGCGGCTGCCCAAGGGCACGCAGGTGGCCATGGTCAACCCGGTCCTCCCGCAGCCGCAGACCCCGACCCGTACCTGGCCTTCCGGGTCGTTCATGACGGGCGAGCAGATCACCGTGGCGCTGAAGGCCGCCGCCTCCAAGCTCGGCCGGCCGTACGTGTGGGGCGCCGAGGGGCCAGACACCTTCGACTGCTCCGGCCTGGTCCAGTGGGCCTTCGCCCAGGCGGGGGTACGGATGCCCCGGGTGACGCACCAGCAGTGGGTGACCGGGCCGCAGGTTCCGCTGTCGCAGGCGCAGCCGGGCGATCTGATCTTCTGGCGCCTTGACCCGACCAATCCCGACTACATCTCCCATGTAGCGATTTATTGGGGTAACGGGAAGATGATCCAGGCGCCGCGCACCGGTGATGTCGTCAAGATCTCGCCCGTGCACACCCGCAACCTGGCAGGCGTCGTCCGCGTAAGCCCAGTCGCCGCCGCCAAGGTCCGCTAACCCCGCCCCTCCCCCGACCAGCCCGGCTCCGGCCAGCCCGCCCCCGTCCCTGACCAGCCCGGCCCCGACCAGCCCGGCCCCGGCCGCCCGGCGCCGCACGCCGCCGACGCGCGCACGGCGTCGCACCACGTGAGGCCGCGCCACGATGCTGCGGGCGGGTGGTGGCATGACGCGCTCGGCCAGCGACCGACGGGCCCGCCCCGGTGCGCGCACCCGTGCCGCGCCGCGCCGTGCATCCCTAGGCCCACCCGCGAGGCCCGCAAGACGACGGTCCGCCCGCGTCGTGCCCCCGCCCCCGCGCCTGTCGCTCTATGGGTGGGTGGGGTGCGCATGATCAGGCCCCCGTGAGCACCTCGCGGCGTAGCCCTTCCGGGGCGAGTGGGGCGGGGGGTGGGCATGAGGGGGGAGGGGGCGGTGGGGTGCGTAAACGCGGTCCCGGAGGCGTGCATTTCGCGTGCAACTGTGTAATGGTGATTACATGGCAACAGACGACGACACCGCGCAGATTCACGGCTGGTTCACCGGACGGCTGCCCGAGGGCTGGTTCACCGGTGCGCCCGAGATCGTCAGGGACCGCGAGGAGATCGCGGTGCTCGGCACCCTCCCCGACCCCCCGGACGACGTGCCGGAGGCCGAGCGGGCCGCTCTGGTCGAAGGGCTGGCCAGGAGGTTCAGGGAGGAGACGCGCGAGCGGCGGATCGAGATCGCCCGGGAGGCCGAGCGCAAGTTCCGGCAGAAGGTGTCCTGGGGGGTGGTCTGCGGCGGCGAGACTGTGATGTTCACCACACTCTCCGTGCCCGTGATGACCCGGCTGCGTCAGACGGAGCGGCAGGTTCTGGACACGCTCGTGGCCGCGGGAGTGGCCAGGAGTCGCAGCGACGCGCTCGCCTGGTGCGTACGTCTGGTCGGCAGGCACACTGACACATGGCTCGCCGACCTGCGGGACGCGCTCCAGCACGTCGACCGCGTTCGCTCCGAGGGACCCGACGTCAATTCCTGAGACCACGCAGCGGAAACGGGCGCGGAAATGGACTAAACCACTGAGGAAATTGGTTTAGACCATCGGAATTGGACTGGACCACTGCATGTTAATTCTCTTTTAAATCTGCTCGGGCTGGGTAGGCTCCACCAATCGTCAGGGCCGCTGCCTGCGGCGACGGTCAAGCCAACAGGTCTATGCCAATTGGCTTTCATGCCGCTTCGTCGTTAATGATGACTGGGCCCTGAGACAGTGGAGGAGTCGCAGTCGTGTCCGTTTCCGTGGAAGTGCCCGCACCGACCAGCAATGGCGAATTGGCCGCGTGGGTGAACGAGATCGCCGCCCTGACCCAGCCAGACCGGATCGAGTGGTGCGACGGGTCCGAAGAGGAGTGGACGCGCCTGACCAACCTGCTCGTGGATCAGGGGACGTTCACGCGACTCGCCGCCCGGCCCAACAGCTTCTACGCCAAGTCCGACCCCAGCGACGTGGCCAGGGTCGAGGACCGTACCTTCATCTGCTCCGAGCGCGAGGAGGACGCGGGCCCGACCAACAACTGGATCGCGCCCGACGAGATGCGCCGGACGTTCCGGCAGCTCTTCAAGGGCTCCATGCGCGGCCGGACGATGTACGTCGTGCCGTTCTGCATGGGCCCGCTCGGCGGCGAGATCTCGCAGCTCGGCGTCGAGATCACCGACTCTCCGTACGTCGCCGTCTCCATGCGGATCATGACCAGGATGGGGGACAGGGCGCTCCGCCTGATCGAGCAGAGGGGCGAGTTCGTCAAGGCGGTCCACTC
This sequence comes from Nonomuraea sp. NPDC003707, assembly GCF_053587055.1. Taxonomy (NCBI): domain Bacteria; kingdom Bacillati; phylum Actinomycetota; class Actinomycetes; order Streptosporangiales; family Streptosporangiaceae; genus Nonomuraea; species Nonomuraea sp. NPDC003707. The sequence continues at coordinate 442,728 of NZ_JBSFNK010000004.1, forward strand.
CGTCGGGGCGCCGCTGGAGCACGGCCAGCAGGACGTGCCCTGGCCGTGCAGCTCGACGAAGTACATCAGCCACTTCCCCGAGACCCGCGAGATCTGGTCGTACGGGTCCGGCTACGGCGGCAACGCCCTGCTCGGCAAGAAGTGCTACGCCCTGCGCATCGCCAGCGCCATGGCCCGCGACGAGGGCTGGATGGCCGAGCACATGCTGATCCTCAAGCTCACGCCGCCGTCCGGCGAGACCCGCTACGTCGCGGCCGCCTTCCCGAGCGCCTGCGGCAAGACCAACCTCGCCATGCTCCAGCCCACGATCCCGGGCTGGAAGGTCGAGACGATCGGCGACGACATCGCCTGGATGCGCTTCGGCGACGACGGCCGCCTCTACGCGATCAACCCGGAGGCCGGCTTCTTCGGCGTCGCGCCCGGCACCGGCCAGGTGACCAACGCCAACGCGGTCAAGACGCTCTGGGGCAACAGCATCTTCACCAACGTCGCGCTCACCGACGACGGCGACGTGTGGTGGGAGGGGCTGACCGAGGAGCCGCCGGCGCACCTGACCGACTGGAAGGGCCGTTCCTGGACGCCCGGCGGCGACGAGCCGGCCGCCCACCCGAACGCCCGCTTCACCACTCCCGCCGCCCAGTGTCCGACCATCGCACCCGAATGGCAGGACCCCAAGGGTGTGCCCATCTCAGCGATCTTGTTCGGCGGTCGCCGCGCCACCGCCGTGCCTCTGGTCACAGAGTCGCTGAGCTGGGAGCACGGCGTCTTCCTCGGAGCCAACGTCGCCTCCGAGAAGACCGCCGCGGCCGAGGGCAAGGTCGGCGAGCTGCGCCACGACCCGTTCGCCATGCTGCCGTTCTGCGGCTACAACATGGGCGACTACTTCGACCACTGGCTGGAGATCGGCCGCCGCAAGGGCGCCAAGCTGCCGCGGATCTACTACGTCAACTGGTTCCGCAAGAACGCCGAGGGCAAGTTCATCTGGCCGGGCTTCGGCGAGAACAGCCGCGTGCTCAAGTGGATCGTCGACCGGCTCAACGGCGAGGCCAAGGCCGTGCCGACGGCGATCGGCCTGCTGCCGGCCGACCTCGACACCAAGGGCCTGGACCTGACCGAGGAGGACCTGCGCACGCTCCTGTCGGTCGACAAGGAAGTGTGGCGCGAGGAGGCGTCGCTGATCCCGGCCCACTTCGACAAGTTCGGCTCGCATCTGCCGAAGGAGCTGTGGGACGAGTACAACGCCCTGCTGGACCGCCTCGGCTGATCCCCTCGTGCGGTACGGCGGCTCCGTCCGACCCGACGGAGCCGCCGACGAAATTCGAATAATCTAAATGAGCAGAACGAAACCTTTACCGCTGCCTTACGCGTCCTTCCGATAACCAGCCTTATTCGGCTGTACGGAGGGAGGCCTAAATGGACCTGTTCCTGCTGATCCTTTCGGTGGCTCTGGCCGCGACTGCCTTAACCACCGCCTCCGCATTCAAACGCGAGCGCGCCGTCCCGACGACGTCCCGTACTCGCGCCATGGGCCGGAAACTGAGCCACTACGAGATCGCCTATCTGGCGGGCGGCCCGGAGCAGGTGGCCGGCACGGCCATCGCTCTCCTGACCGGCTCGGGAGATCTGCGCGTGGCACGCGGGGGGCACGTGCACAGCGTCCACGCGCGGTCGGTGTCGCGGGACCCCGTCGAGCAGGTGGTGCTGGCCACCGTCGCCGACCGTTCCGGGCTCCCGGCGTCCGCGCTCAAGACCGAGGTGCGCAGGAGCCTGGCGATGGACGAGCTCAAGCGCCACCTCACGGACGCCGGCCTGGTCCTGCCCGGCGACCGCGCCAGGCGGCTCGACCGGCTGGCCGCCGGCCTTCAGGTGGTGTCGGCGCTGGCCTTCGCGGGGGTCGTGGCGGCCGTGGTCACCGTGCTCACCGAGGGCACGAAGCCGCTCCTGGCGTTCTCGCTGATCGCCCTGGCGATCACCGGCGCCGGCGCGGCCGCCGTGATCGCCAACCGCCGGAAGTCCCGTCGGCACAAGCTGACCGCCCACGGGGTGGAGCGGCTCGGCAACGCCAGGAAGACGCACCCGCTGGGCTCGGGCGGCGGGCGGGTGCACACCGCGCTGTACGGTCCGGGCGCGCAGGTGAAGGCCGACCTGCGCGCGGCCAGGGCGGCCCGCCGGCCCAGGCGGCGGGCGACGTACGGTGGCGGATACAGCGGATACAGCGGATCCAGTGGATGCAGTAGCAGTGGAGGAGGCTGCGGCGGCGGCTCGTCGAGCTGCGGTGGCGCGAGCGGCTGCGGCGGCGGCGGTTGCGGGGGAGGAGGGAGCTGACATGGCCGAGCCGGGAGCACGGCAGCGTACCGGGGTCGAGCTGGGGGTGGGGATCGGCTGGCGGGCCGAGCTGGACCTGTCCATCGAGCGGATGCCCGGCGTCGACTTCCTCGAGGTCGTCGCCGAGAACCTCAAGCCCGCCGACCTCCCCGAGTCGTTACGCGTGCTGCGCGCCAGGGGGCTGCCGGTGGTCCCGCACGGGGTGTCGCTCGGCGTCGGCGGCGCCGAGCCGCCCTCCCCGGCCCGGCTCGCCCACCTGGCCGCCTGCGCGGAGGCGCTGGACGCGCCGCTGGTCAGCGAGCATCTGGCGTTCGTACGGGGCGGCGGCATCGAGGCCGGGCACCTGCTGCCCGTGCCGCGCACCCGCGAATCCCTGCGGGTCATCACCGCGAACGTGCGCAGGGCCCAGGACGCGCTGCCGGTGCCGCTCGCCCTGGAGAACGTCGCCGCCATCTTCGGCTGGCCGGACGACGAGCTGACCGAGGCCCAGTTCCTCGCCGAACTGGTCGAGCGCACCGGGGTCGGGCTGCTGATCGACGTGGCCAACCTTTACACCAATCAGTTCAACCTGGGGTTGTCGGCCACGGACGCGCTCGACGCGCTGCCGCTGGAGCACCTCGCGTACGTCCACGTGGCCGGCGGGTACGAGCACCACGGCATCTGGCACGACACGCACACCACCTCCGCGCCGGAGGCGGTGCTCGACCTGCTCACGGAGCTGTGCGCCCGCGCCACCCCGCCGGGAGTGCTGCTGGAGTGGGACGACGAGTACCCGAGCGACGCCGCCCTGGGGAACGAGCTGGCCAGGATCCGCACGGCGATGTCCGCGGCCGGGGAGCCCGGATGACGGACCGGCGCCGCTCCCCGGCCCCCGAAGCCCCGGCCGCGGTGACGGCTGACGTCCCCTCGGCGGTGGCGGGCGCCGAGGGGCTGGGGGCGGCGCGGCGGCGGCTGGCCGAGGCGCAGGGGCAGGTCGTGGCGGCGCTCGTCGCCGGCGCGGAGCTGCCCCAGGGGTTCGACCCGGAGCGGATGCGGGTGCAGGCGTCGAGCCTGGTCGCCAAGCGGCGCGGCATCGTGGCCAGGATCCGGCCCGACGCCGCCGCCGCGGCCGGCTCCGACCTGCCCGCGGAGTTCGCCGCCTACGCGCGGTCCCGCAGCGCGCCGCCGCCCAACTACCGCACCGACGCGGACGACTTCGCCGCCTGGCTGCGCGAGCGCGGCCGCATGCCCGATCCGCCGCCCAAACCCCGCTGGTGGTCGCGATTCCTGCCCTGAGCGTGGCCGCAACCGGCCAGGGTTGGATCAGGGATAGCCGGTTTAGCAGGCATTCGTCCGGAAACCGTCAGAGAATGGGGGGATTGCGTTGTGTCGACGGCTCTTATCTGACCGTCACGCCAGTGGCATGCAAGGACAGCATCGGCACGCCGTACGAGGTCACCCTCGAACTGCGTCGCGACGGCACGCCGTACGGGAGCGTCGGGGAGCGGTGCGGCTGGCTGCTCGCGCGCCTGGCACGCGGCGTGGACGAGGCCCGGCAGGGACGCGGAGCGGCCAGGCGGTGGACCGACCCCGACGACAGGTTCCCTGACGAGGACCCGGACAGCGAGCTGTTCTCCTTCCGCTACCGCACCAGAGCGGGCCTGGTGGGCGGTGGGGAGCTGCGCTGCCAGCTCAGGACCATCCCCGTGTGGCAGGCCACCGAGGGCGAGTGGCGGTTGACCAGAAGGGCGTACGTGGAGGCGTGGGGCTCGACGGGCGTGGGCATGCGGGCGGTGCTGACGTCGTCGGAGCTGTCGGTGTTCGTCCGGAGCCTCGTGGATGAGGCGGAAGGATGTCTGGAAGGTAGAGATCTGGCGAGGAATCCGCTAGACGGAGCAGGCACGGGCGATTCGCGGTGATAATTGCCTGTTGGGTCATGCGACCGAAGGCAACCGCTGGGGAGGCACTCCGTGGGCCTGCGCGATCTGGTCTACCGGCTGTATGAGCACAGGCTGGAGTCCAAGCTGTCGAAGGACATCATCCCCCGGCACGTCGGGGTGATCATCGACGGCAACCGCCGCTGGGCACGCGCGATGGGCATGCGTGACGTCGCCAGCGGCCACCGCAAGGGCGCGGACAAGATCTCGGAGCTGCTCAACTGGTGCCGTGAGACGGGCGTCGAGGTCGTCACCGTCTGGATGCTGTCCAATGACAACCTCAACCGGCCGAAGGAGGAGCTGGAGCCGCTGCTGCGCATCATCGAGGACGTGACGCAGGAGCTGGTGGACGAGGGCTGGCGGATCAGCCCGGTCGGCGCGCTGGATCTGCTGCCGGACCGGACGGCGAATGTCCTGAAAAACGCAAAGGAAGCATCATCACACCGTCCAGGCCTGATTGTGAACGTTGCAGTTGGGTATGGAGGAAGGCGTGAGATTGCCGATGCGGTGCGCTCACTCCTCCAGGAGCAAGCGAGCAAAGGGGCAAGCATCGAGGACCTCGTCGAGGTTCTCGATGTGGAGCACATCGCGGAGCATCTCTACACTCGCGGCCAACCCGACCCGGATCTTCTCATCCGGACCTCGGGCGAGCAGCGCCTGTCCGGCTTCATGCTCTGGCAGAGCGCTCACTCTGAGTTCTACTTCCACGAGGCCTACTGGCCTGACTTCCGCAGGGTGGATTTCCTGCGGGCGCTGCGCGACTACGCTGCGAGACACCGACGTTACGGTTCATGACGCGACAACGGGGCATTCAGAACGTAACGTAGTAAATGTCCGACCGCAGGCCGGACATTTCGGAGAGGGCCCGCCTTTGCACCAAGATCTGCCGAGGGGGGCCGGTACCCGGCGCCGACGGCAGCTCGCGGTCGGGGATGTGGGACCGGTCCGAATCCCGCCTCGTCTGCAGGGCGCTCGCGCTTATGGGCGCCCGGGGGAGAACGTGTGGCAGTGTCCTCGAGCAACCCTACTCACCTGTCGGCCAAGCGCACGTATGTGCTGGACACGTCGGTCCTGCTGGCCGACCCGGCGGCAATGACACGCTTCGCCGAGCACGACGTGGTTCTTCCGATCGTGGTCATCACCGAGCTGGAGGGGAAGCGCCATCATCCCGAGCTCGGCTACTTCGCCAGGAAGGCCCTGCGCTACCTCGACGACCTGCGCATCCAGTACGGCAGGCTCGATGAGGCGATGCCCACGGGGGACGGCACGATCAGGGTTGAGCTCAATCACAGCGATCCGTCGATTCTGCCCGTCGGGTTCCGCCTGGGCGACAACGACACCCGCATCCTGACCGTGGCCCGCTCGCTGGCCGCCGAGGGCTGCGACGTGGTCCTGGTGTCCAAGGACCTGCCGCTGCGGGTCAAGGCGGCCTCGATCGGCCTGGCGGCCGAGGAATACCGCGCCGAGCTCGTACACGAGTCGGGCTGGACGGGGATGGCCGAGGTCCAGGTGACCGCGGAGGACGTCGAGGTGCTCTTCGACCAGGGCAGCGCCGACCTCGAGGAGGCCAGGGACCTACCGGCGCACACCGGCCTGCGGCTGCTGTCGGCCAAGGGCTCGGCGCTCGGCAGGGTGCAGCCGGACAAGTCGGTGAAGCTCGTACGCGGCGACCGCGAGGTGTTCGGCCTGCACGGCCGCTCCGCCGAGCAGCGCATCGCGCTCGACCTGCTGATGGACCCGGAGATCGGCATCGTCTCGCTGGGCGGCCGGGCCGGCACCGGCAAGTCGGCGCTCGCGCTCTGCGCGGGCCTGGAGGCGGTCCTGGAGCGCCGCCAGCACCGCAAGGTGGTCGTCTTCCGCCCCCTGTACGCCGTGGGCGGCCAGGAGCTCGGCTACCTGCCGGGCACCGAGGGCGAGAAGATGGGCCCGTGGGCGCAGGCGGTCTACGACACGCTCGGCGCGATCACCTCGCCCGAGGTGATCGAGGAGGTGCTCGACAGGGGCATGCTGGAGGTGCTCCCGCTGACGCACATCCGAGGCCGGTCGCTGCACGACGCGTTCGTGATCGTGGACGAGGCCCAGTCGCTGGAGCGCGGGGTGCTGCTGACCGTGCTGAGCCGGATCGGCGCCAACTCGCGGGTCGTGCTCACCCACGACGTGGCCCAGCGCGACAACCTCCGCGTCGGCCGGCACGACGGCGTGGTCGCGGTGGTGGAGAAGCTGAAGGGCCACCCGCTCTTCGCGCACGTCACGCTGACCAGGTCGGAGCGCTCTCCGATCGCGGCGCTGGTGACGGAGATGCTCGAGGACATCACGATGTGATCACTTGAGCTCGCCGCAGGTGTGCTGCCCCTCCGACTTGGAGGGGCGGTTCACGTTCTCCCGGACGATCTTCACCATCTCGTACGCCGCGTCCTGCTGGGCCGTGCAGACGATCTGCGCCATGCCGAGCCTGGTGAGCGTGCCGTCGCCCCTGACGTAGACGGTCAGCGTCGAGGTGCGGGGCAGCTGGACCTCGTCGCGCTGCACGGGGTTCAGCGAGTCCTTGATCCCCAGGTACGTGAACCCGCGCAGCGCGGTGTCCCGGCCGCCGTCCAGAGGTTGCGAGGAGGCCGCGAAGAGCGCGCCGAGCAGGCTGGCGACGGTGTCGTTCTCGACGTCGGCCGCCTCCAGGGCGAGCTTGCCGTTCCTGATCAGGAAGATCGTCTTGGACGGCGGCGGGATCTTGATGGTGGGCGCGTTTCCCCGGTCCTGGACGTCCGTGGGCGAGATGCCGCAGGCCGTCAGGGCGAGCAGGAGAGCGAGGACCAGAGCGCGGGTCATGAGTGCGGTAGCCAGACCGTGAAGAGCGTGCCGGGATTCTGCAGGCGTACGGAGATCGTGCCGCCGTGGAGGTGGACGTTGGCCCTGGCGATCGCGAGGCCGAGTCCGCTGCCCTGGCTGCGGGCCCGGCCCGCGCCGGCCTTGAAGAAGCGGTCGAAGACGTGCGCCAGCGCCTCGCGCGGGATGCCCTTGCCGTGGTCGCGCACCTTCACCTCCAGGCCGTTCTCCGTGCCTCTGGCGCTCACCATGACGGGTCGCTGCCCGTGCTTGAGCGCGTTGCCGACCAGGTTGGCCACGATGACGTCGAACCTCCTCGGGTCGAGGTTCACCGTCAAGCCCTGGGACGCCTTCACCTCCACCTGATCGGTCCAGCCGCGCACCTCCAGGCAGTCGGCGATGGCGTCGGCCACGTTCACCGGCTCGACGTTGAGCGTGGCCGTGCCCGCGTCGAAGCGGCTGATCTCGATGAGGTGCTCGACCAGCTCGCGCAGGCGCTCGATCTCCCTGAGGACCAGCCGGACGGCCTCCGCCGGCGCATCCGGCAGCCGGCCCGCCTCCTCGGAGAGCATGTCGGCCACGGCGGTCATGGCGGTCAGGGGCGTGCGCAGCTCGTGCGAGACGTCCGCCACGAACCTGCGTGACATGGCCTCCAGCGAGCGCAGCTCGGACACGCTCAGCTCCAGTGCCGCGGCCGCGTCGTTGAACCTGGAGGTCAGCTCGGCCAGCTCGTCCTGCCCGTGGACGGGCAGGCGCGTGTCCAGCCTGCCCTGGCCGAGCGCCTGCGCGGCCGCGCTCAGCCGCCTGACCGGCAGCAGCACCTGCCTGGCCGACAGCAGCGCCACGACCAGCGCGATCAGCACGATGGCGGCGCCGGCCTGGGCGAGCGTGGCCCTGAGCGTGTTGAGCTGGTTCTCGTCGCCCCGCATCGGGAAGAACGCGAACGCGCGCAGCCCGGTGGCCTGGGGAGCGCCGTCGACGTCGCGGTAGACCTCGGCGCCGACGATGAGCCAGAGCTGGTTGCGGATGACCTTGCGCTGGGTGACCACGCTCTGCTTGGCCCGGCCGTAGAGCTCGTTGGGCACGTCGCTCAGGGTCATGGGCCCCTCGGTGGAGACCAACGTGCCGTACTCGACGATCACGCTGCGGCCCGGCCCGCTCAGCGCGGCGGCGACCCGGTCCAGCTCCTTGATGGTCGGCGCGGCCTCGCCGGGCGCGAGCTTGCCGATGGGGAACGTGATGCTGCCCAGCTCTCTGATCACGAGGTCGAGAGAGGTGTTCTCCTCGCGGGTCACCAGGGCCGTCTTGGCCAGCTCGAAGCCGATGGTGGCGACCAGCAGCGAGGCGGTGACGGCGACGAGGGTGAACGTGATGACGAGGCGGGCGCGCAGTCCCGTGGGCAGGGGGATCACGGAGGGCTGAAGCGGTAGCCGAACCCGCGCACCGTGTGGATGAACACGGGCTCGGCCGGCCTCGGCTCGATCTTGGCCCGGATCCGCTGCACGCAGGCGTCCACCAGCCGCGAGTCGGCGATGTGCGTGTGGTCCCAGACCTCGCGCAGCAGGTAGCGGCGGTTGAGCACCTGGCCCGGGTGCCGTACGAGCTCCAGCAGCAGCCGCAGCTCGGTCGGCGTCAGGTGGATCTCCTTGTTGGCCAGCATGACCTTGAGCGCGCCCCGGTCGATCACGAGGTCGCCGAAGGTGATGCGATCGGAGGCGGCGGACTCGGCCCTGCGCAGGATGGCGCGGATGCGCGCGTCCAGGACCCGGGGCTCGACCGGCTTGACCACGTAGTCGTCCGCGCCGGCCTCCAGCCCGACCACCACGTCCAGGTCGTCGCCGCGGGCCGTGAGCAGGATGACGGGGAGCTGGTCGAGCTTGCGTACGCGGCGGCAGACCTCGATCCCGTCGATCCCGGGGAGCATCACGTCGAGGATCGCGATCTCCGGGCGGCGGGCCCTGATGTGCTCGAGTGCCTCCTCGCCCGTCGCGTACGAGGTGACGGAATGCCCCTGACGGGTCAGCGCCAGCTCGAGAGCCGTACGCACCGAGGGGTCGTCTTCAACCAGGAGGATGCCTGCCACGCACAAATTATTATTCCATGTCCCGAATGCCCGAACTAAGTCACCAAACTGTGACGTGTCACAGATGGGACACGGAAGTGGTCGAGGCAGCCTGGAAGCGGCCCCCTTCGGTTTGCGGGCGTCCGAGGGCGAGCCGTCCTTTGTGTGAGCAATATCACACTATTTCGGAAACGCCACGGTTACCAGCAAGTTAGCCAACGGGGTCCCAAGCGATTCCCGCGTTTCGGTTGCGAACCACCCCCCAGTACAGGGCAAGCTCATGGTTCGTGAGCCCTGGTCCGCAGTTGAGTGAGCGCCCGCCGAAGGAAGACCTTCCCCCGGCGCGCCGGCCCAAGAAGCGCCTGAGCGTGAAAGCGGTGGTGATCACCACCGTCTCGCTGGTGGTCGTGGTCGGCGGTGGCGGTTTCGTCGCCTACCGCGCCATGGAGAACGCCAAGAGGCCGGCCGTCACGCCCTTCACGCCCGAGCAGCTGGGCGCCATCGCGAGCGGCAGCTTCTACACGCCCGACCCCCAGAACGACGCGCTCAAGAACGCCGCCGAGCAGGCGTACAAGGCGGACAAGCTCAAGGACGGCCGGGCCTCCGCGGGCAAGAACCCCGAGATCGACTGGGTGGTGCCGAAGAAGGCGCCGGGCGGTGACGGGTTCCCCTCCATGAACTTCCCGCCGGGCAGCATCCCCTCGCCGGGCAGCAGCAAGGCCACCGCCAAGACCATGCTCGCCTCCATGGGCTGGGGCGACGACCAGTGGGGTTGCCTGGAGCGGCTCTGGCAGAAGGAGAGCGGCTGGAACTCGCGGGCGATGAACCGCTACTCAGGCGCGTACGGCATCCCGCAGTCCCTTCCCGGCAGCAAGATGGCCAGCGCGGGCGCCGACTGGCAGACCAACCCCGCGACCCAGATCAAGTGGGGCCTCGGCTACATCAAGGGCCGCTACGGCACGCCCTGTGGCGCCTGGGGACACTCGCAGTCGGTGGGTTGGTATTAGAGGGTCAACTTTCCCTCTTTAATCGGCAAGCCGCCGCGCCCGAACGTGCATGCGGGCCCACTCTGGCCGCATGGGTGTCAAGGTCAGCGTGATCGTCAATGTCCACAATCCGGGGGCCACCGCCGACGCGTGCATCCGCTCCGCCCTGGAGCAGACGATGCCCCCGGACGCGTACGAAGTGATCTTCGTGGACGACGGCTCCACGGACGGGATCGGCGAACGCCTCGACACCATCGCCACGACCCGTGACAACGTGAGCGTCCTGCACCTGCCGCACACCGGGACGCCCATGCGCGGCCGCAACGTGGGCCTGGCGGCCGCCGCCGGCGACTACGTCTACTTCCTCGACCAGGGCGACCGCCTGGAGAAGGACGCGGTCGCCCGCATGCACGAGCGCGCCGTGGAGACCGACGCCGACGTGCTGGTCGGCCGCCTGATCCGCGACTTCGGGCCGCCGATGGCCGCCTTCGAGCGCGGCACGGCCCGCGCCGACATCCTGCGCGACCGCCTCCTCCAGCTGCTCGTGCCGCAGCAGCTCTACCGCCGCGCCTTCCTGGAGGAGCACGAGCTGGGGTTCACCGTGCCCGGCGGCAGGATGGCCGAGCAGGCGTTCGTGATGCGGGCCTACCTGCACGCCAAGGTCATCGCCGTGCTGGCCGAGCACGTCTGCTGCCACCTCGGCGACCGGCTCGGGGCCGAGGACGAGCCGCGGGCCATGGTCAAGGAGCTCGACGCGCTGCTCACCGACATCGAGACCTGCGTGGGCGAGGGCCGCCAGCGCGACCGCATGCAGGCCCACTGGTTCCGATACGCCGTCCTGCGCCCGCTGCTGACCGCCAGGTTCGCCGACTCGTCGGTGGACCGGGGCCTGCACTTCCGGGTGGTGCAGGAGCTGGTCGAGGAGCGGTTCCCGGAGCGGCTCGACCGCTACCTGCCCGTGCAGCTGCGCGTGGTGGCCGCGTACGTGCGCATGGGGCGCCTGGACCAGATCGTGCTCCTGTCGAACTCCTCCAAGCGCGCCGGGCTCCGCGCCGACCTGACCGAGATGCGCTGGGACGCCCACGTACTGGTGCTCGCGCTGACCGTGGAGGTCCTGGCGGGCGACGGCACGCCCGACAGGTACCGGGAGGACGGCGAGCGCCTGCACTGGATCCCGCCGCGCTCGCTGGAGACCAAGGCCCTGGACGAGAGCGTCACCGACGTCACCGAGGCGGTCGAGCGGGCCCGCGTCGAGCTGTACGTGCGCCACGCCGAGACGGGAGTGATCCACTTCCTGCCCCTGACCCAGCATGTGGAGCGCGTCCAGGACGGCCGCCGCCGGATGCGCGTGCAGATCAGGGGCGAGGCCCAGCTGGACGTGACCGCCGCCGCGGTCGGCGAGCCGCTCAGGCCGGGCCAGTGGGAGGTGCACGTCCGCATGTTCGGCGGCGCCAACCAGGCCAGGAGCCGGGTCGGCAGCTCGGCGGGCCCGCTCAACTGCCTGGGCGTGCTGGCCCAGCGGCCCAGGACGCGCCTGGTGGTGCCGTGCTGGACCGACCACGGCGATCTGGGCCTGGCGGTCGAGCCGCGCTCGTTCTCCGAGTCGATCGCCCTGGTGTCGCGCGGGGTGGAGGTCAAGCGGCTCGACGGGCACGCGTACGTCGTGCTGCCGGTGCCGTACGTGCCGCCGAGCGGGGGACCCCCGCTGGAGCTGGTGCTGCGCAGCACCGGGCGGCGCGGCCGCGAGGTGTGCGCGCCCGCCCTGGTCGAGGCCGGGGTGCCGGGCCGGCTCGCGGGACAGCTCGTGGCCAAGGTGCCGGTCAAGCGGATGATGCCGCCACCCGACCAGCTCGGCCCCGGCGCCTGGCTGACGTCGCTGCGCACGGCGGAGGAGGAGATCGGGCTCAGGTTCGCGCTGGAGGTGCGCAGGGGCAAGATCCTGGTACGGCCCGCCGCCGCGGTCGATCCGGGGCGGCGCTCGCCCATGGGCAGGGACACCGTCCTGCACCGCATCGGCAGGCGGCTGCCCGGCGCGCGTCACATGGTGCGCCTGGCGCGCGCGGGCAGGCACCGCTACCTCAAGGACTGACCCAGCCCTCCAGCTCCTCGAAGGCGCTCCTGAAGGCCGGCAGCATGGGCTTGAGGCGGTCGGGGTAGACGTCCACCAGGCTGTCCAGGTGGTTGCCGCCTTCGACGCGGTAGTAGCGGAACGGCCGGTGCGGGCCTACCATCTTCGCGTAGACGTCGGAGTCGCGGGAGATCGGCAGCAGCGTGTCGAGCGTCCCGTGGATCGTGATCAGCGGCTTGGTGATCCGGCCGGTCAGCGCGATCTTCGCCACGGCCGCGTACGGCTTGCGCCGGTCGTAGTCGTAGTCCGCCGCCGCGCCCTGGTAGGACGGGTCCAGCTCCTTCTGGTAGAGCTGCTGGGTGAGCTCCCAGTAGTACTGCCGGTGGAACGGCCACAGGAACTCCGAGCCCGCCGCGAACCCGGCCGCCCGCACCCCGGCCTCGTCCGGGTACGCCTTCAGCGCGGGCGGCAGGAAGTTCAGCAGGTTGTCGCCCTTGACCCGCCAGAGCGTGCCCTCCCAGTCCACGCCGCCGTCGTAGAGCCAGCCGCGGTTCTCCAGCTGCCATCTGACCAGGTAGCCGCCGTTGGAGATGCCCGCCACGAACGTGCGCTGGGGCTTCTTGCCGTACCGCTGCCTGACGACGGCCTTGGCGGCCACCGTGAGCTGGGTGACCCGGTGGTTCCACTCGGCGATGGCGTCGCCGGGATCGCGGCCGTCCTCGTGGAAGTTCACGCCGACGTTGCCCTTGTCGGTGGCGGCGAAGGCGTAGCCCTTGGCCAGCACCCAGTCGGAGATCGTGTAGTCGTTGGCGTACTGCTCCCTGTTGCCGGGGGTGCCGCCGACGACCAGGCCGCCGTTCCAGCGCTCGGGGAGCCTGATCACGAACTGGGAGTCGTGGTTCCAGCCGTGGGTGGCATTGGTGGTGGAGGTATCGGGGAAGTAGCCGTCGATCTGGATGCCGGGCACGCCCGTCGGGTTGACCGTGGCGGCCGAGTGCAGCCCGGCCCAGTCGGCCGGGTCGGTGTGGCCGGTCTTCGCGGTGCCCGCCGTGGTCAGGTCGTCCAGCGTGGCCACCACGGCCTGCTCCGCACCCGGCACCGTGAGCTGCGGGGCAGGGGTGAGCAGGCTCGCGACCAGGGTGAGCGCGACTAACATCACGACCCCCCGAGATGGGCGGTCAGCAGGCGCTGGAACTCCTCGGGGTGCTCCAGGTGCGGGCTGTGGCCGCAGTCGTCGACGACGGCCTCGCGGTACGGGCCGTAGCGCTCCAGCACGGCCCTGGTCTGGGCCACCATGGGCTGGGCCGGGGTGCCGGGGGAGCCGGGCACGACGCCGAGCGCGCCCAGGTGGGCCAGGTCGAAGAACGACGTGTCGGAGACGATCACGTCGTCGGCGCCCCTGATCCACAGGACGGGCGGCTTGGGGTCGATCTCGTGGAGGTCGTCCAGGCGGAAGTGGGTGGGGGCGATGGCGTTGAGGATGCCGAGCTTGCCGGGGGCCACGCCGGGCCACTGCTCCGAGGCGGCGGCGTCGCCCGGGTAGTTGGCCTCGCCCACGCGGGTGGTGAGCATCGAGCGTACGTAGAAGTCCTCGTCGGCGATCTCGGGATGCTTGACGTACGAGGAGCGGAAGACGCTGCGCGGCGACGTGGGGGATTCGTCCGACATGTCGCCTGCCTTGAGCCGGGCCACGAAGTCGGGGTTGGCGGCGCCGGCACCCGCTCCCGTGCCGTCGGGGTGCGTGAGTCGGCCGTCCGGGCCCTCCGTGCCGCCGAAGCCGTACGGGGAGATCGGGTTGACCAGGGTGACGCTCCTGACGACGGCCGGCCGGTCGCGCAGGAGCTGCAGCACGATGCCGCCGCCCAGGCTCCAGCCGACCAGGTGCACCCCGTCCAGGCCTAGCGCCTCGACCAGCTCGATCAGGTCGTCGGACCAGTCGCGCAGGCCCCTCGTGGCGTCCACGGGCGCGGGGTCGCTGTCACCGAACCCGCGCAGGTCGACCGCGAGCGGGCGGTAGCCGCCGGGCAGCGCCGCCATGCTGTCGCGCCAGAAGGCGGCCGAGGAGACGTTCCCGTGCACGAACAGCACCGGCTCGCCGGTGTCCCTGCCCTCGACGGTCAGGACGTTCTGGGTGAGTCTGGGCGTGGTGACCTTCATCGCGCGTGGATCCTTTCGGCCAGGTCGCTGCCCTGGGTCTCGCGGGCGGCGTAGACCGCGCCCAGCGTGAGCAGCGCCGCCAGACCAAGGTAGACCGAGATGGGCAGGCTGCTCGAGTACGACTTCAGCAGCGCGACCGCGATGATCGGGGCCAGCGCGCCGGCCACGATCGCCGACAGCTGCGCGCCGATGGAGACGCCGGTGTAGCGCATCCTCGTGCCGAAGAGCTCGGAGAAGAAGGCCGCCTGCGGGCCGTACATCATGCCGTGGAAGAGCAGGCCGACGGTGATGGCGAGGGTGATCACCAGGAAGTTGCCGGTGTCCACGAGCGGGAAGAACGCGAAGATCCACACCCCGATGCCGGCGGCGCCCGCCAGGTAGATCGGGCGGCGGCCGATCCGGTCCGACAGCGCGCCCCACATGGGGATCGTGACGAAGTGGATGGCCGAGGCGATCAGCACCGCGCTCAGCACGGTGGAGTTCTCGATCTTGACTGACTTGGCGTACGTGATGACGAAGACGGTGAGCAGGTAGAAGGAGATGTTCTCCGCGAGGCGCGCGCCGATCGCGGTGAGCACGTCCTTCCAGTGGTGCCGCAGCACGCCCACGATGGGCGGCGCCTTCTCCGGCGGCGCCTCCTGGAACACCGGCGACTCGGTGATCGTCAGGCGGATCCAGAGGCCGATCAGCACCAGCACGCCCGACAGCAGGAACGGCACCCGCCAGCCCCACGCCAGGAACGCCTCGTCCGACTGCCAGGCGGCCAGGGCCGCCAGCACGCCGGTGGCCAGCAGGTTGCCGCCGGGAGCGCCGGCCTGCGGCCAGGAGGCCCAGAAGCCGCGGCGGGCCGTGTCGCCGTGCTCGGAGACGATCAGCACCGCGCCGCCCCACTCGCCGCCGAGCGCGAAGCCCTGCACGAGCCGGAGCGAGGTCAGCAGCAGCGCCGCGGACGGGCCCAGGGTCTCGTACGTCGGCAGGCAGCCGATCAGGAACGTGGCCGCGCCCATCGTCAGCAGGCTGACGACCAGCAGCGTCTTGCGGCCGATCCGGTCGCCGAAGTGGCCGAAGACCAGGCCGCCGAGCGGACGGGCGACGAATCCGACGGCGTAGGTGAGGAACGCCAGCAGCGTGCCGGTGAGCGGGTCGGACTCGGGGAAGAAGAGCTTGTTGAAGACGAGGGCGGCTGCCGAGCCGTACAGGAAGAAGTCGTACCACTCGATGGTGGTGCCGATCAGGCTCGCGGCGACGATCTTCTTGATGGAAGTGGCCATGCCGGTCACGGTAAGGAGTGACCGGCGTCACTTATATGGGGCCAGGGCCCACAGTCTATGGGGTGGATGTGTGGCCGAGCCGGTGCAGGCGGAGCGCGAGCTGGATCTCGAGCGCGCGTTCCGGCTCCAGCCAGCCGTCGCCGAGCAGCTTGCCGATCCGGTCGAGCCGCTGCGTGACGGTGTTGACGTGGATGTGCATGGCCTCGGCCGTACGGGAGGGCGAGCCGCCCGAGCCGAAGTAGGCGGCCAGCGTGTCGGCCAGCGCGGTGCCCCTGCGGGCGTCGTAGTCGATCACGGCGCCGAGCACCCGCCCGACGAAGCCGCGCACGTCACGGCCGTCGCCCACGAGCAGCCCGACGAACCCCAGCTCGGCCGCGCTCGCGCCGTCACCCGCCCGTCCGAGCGCGATCAGCGCCTCGGCGCACCTGCGTGCCTCCTGGTAGGCCACCGCTACGTCGCCCGCCACGTCGCCCACCACGGCACCCGCTCCGGGCTCGCCGCCGCCCGGCGGCCGGGCCGGCGCACCGGGGAGGCAGACTTTCGACGCGCCCGCCGTGGCGGGCACCTGCAGCGACGCGCTCAGCTCGGCGGCGACGCGCTGCGCGATGCCGCCCGCGTTGGCCCCCGGCAGCAGCAGCACCACCTCGCCCGCCCGGCCGGCCGCGAGCCCGCGCCGCAGCGTGGCCTGCGACGAGGCCCAGAACGCGGCCCGTTCCCGCTGGCCCTCATGCCGCACCACGACCACGACGTGCGGCGCCGAGAGATCGACACCCAGCCGCCGGGCCCGGTCGGCCAGGCCGGGGGAGCCGGGCCGCGAGATCAGGTCGTCGAGCAGCTCGCCCCTGACCCGGCCCTCGGCCTCCGCCACGCTCCGGCGGAACAGCAGCAGCAGCGCGCACACCAGCGCCGCCCGCTCCAGGATGCGCCCGTCGGCGTCGTCGCTGCGCAGGATCAGCGTGCACAGCGGCTCCCCGCCGACGTCCACCGACGCGATCAGCAGGTCGCCCCGCCGCACGGTACGCCCCAGCGCCCTGGACGCCTGCGCCGACTCGAACACCCCGGCGTCCAGCTCGCCCACGTCACCCGTGAGCGGCCGCCCCAGATCGTCCAGCACGGCCAGTGAGCCGCCGAGCACGTCGGTCACCACGGCCGCCACGTCCTCGATCCCGCCACCGCGCAGCACCAGCGAGGTCATCCGGTCGTGGGCCAGCGCGGCCCGCTCCACGGCCTCCCCGTGCGCCCTGGCGGTCCTGTGGGCCTGGGAGAGCTCCTCCAGCGCGTTCCTGGTCTCCTGCAGCAGTCTGGCGTTGTCGATCGCGACGGCGGCGTGCGCGGCCAGGCTGGCCAGCAGCGACACCTCCTCCTGGTGGAACGGCCGCGCGCTGCGGTTGGCCGCCATCAGCACGCCGATCACCCGCTGCCCCAGCCGCAGCGGCACGCCCAGGATCGCGACCAGGCCCTCCTCCGTGACGGCCTCGTCGATGTGGTGCTTGTGACGGAACCTGGCGTCGGCGAAGTAGTCGGCCGTCGAGTACGGGGTGGCCGTCTGCGCGACCAGGCCGCCCAGCCCCGCCCCCATGGCCAGCCGCAACGCCCTGAACTTGGCCGAGATCGACCCGTCGGTGACCCGCATGTACGTGTCGCCCTGCTCGGGGTCGTGCAGCGTCATGTACGCGACGTCGGTGGCCAGCAGCTGCCTGGCCCGGTGCACGATGGCCTCCAGCACGGCGTCGAGGTCGCGCAGCGCGGCCAGGTCGCCGGCCGTGTCGTAGAGGGCCGACAGCTCGGCCTCGCGCCTGGCGCGCCGCTTGAGCAGGTCACGCACCTTGAGCGCCTCGACCTTGGCCTGCTCCAGCTCCTCGATCGTGGCCGGGTCCGCGCCCCGCGCCCTGGCCTCGATGATCGGCCCCTCGAACTCGACCGCCGACGCCTCCCGCGCGAGCAACTCCAGGAACTGCGTGCTCATGGCCTCACTCCGTTCGGCGGGCTCGGTCGCCTTGGAGCCGTCGCCTTCCCTCGTCGCTCTGGTCGCTTCGCTCCCGCCGCTCCTCAGTCCAGGCGACGGCGCTCCCTCGCACTAGTGCGCCGTCCAGCCGCCGTCCATGGGAAGGGAGACGCCGGTGATGAACGACCCGGCGGGGCCGCAGAGGTAGGCGACCAGCTCGGCCACCTCCTCGGGCTCGATCAGCCGCTTGATCGCGGCGGGCTGCAGCATGATGTTCTCGACGACCTCGTCCGGCTCGATGCCGTGCACTTTAGCCTGGTCGGCGATCTGCGCCTCGACCAGCCCCGTCCGTACGTAGGCGGGGCAGACGCAGGTGGAGGTGACCCCGTGCGGCGCCCCTTCGAGCGCGACGACCTTGGAGAAGCCCTCCAGCCCGTGCTTGGCCGTCGTGTACGCCGACTTGAACGGCGAGGCACGCAGCCCGTGCACGGACGAGATGTTCACGAACCGCCCCCAGCCCCTGGCGTACATGCCGGGCAGCACCTGCCGGGCGATCAGGAACGGCGCCTCGACCATCACCCGCAGGATCGCCGAGAACACCTCGGGCGGGAAGTCCTCGATCGGCGAGACGTGCTGGAACCCGGCGTTGTTCACCACGATGTCGACCGGCTCGTCAGGCAGCGCCGCCACGAACCCGGGATCGCTCAGATCGGCCACCACCGCCACCCCGCCGATCTCGGCGGCGACCTTCTCGGCGGGCTCGGCCCGCAGGTCGACGACCAGTACTTTCGCCCCGTCGGCGGCCAGGCGCCGGGCGCAGGCCGCCCCGATGCCGCCCCCCGCCCCCGTCACAAGCGCGGTCCGCCCCGTCAGCTCCTTCGCCATACCCCGAACCCTAGGCGGTGGCCGCGCCCCGACGCATGGGTGCCGGCGACATAGATCCGCTCCGCCCTATGTGGATCACGGCGTCTGCTATCTTGAACGCATGACCGCGTATTCGTCCCAGTGGTGGCCCGCCTCCTAGGCGGACCTCCCAGCGCATACGCACCGGCCGCCTCGACGAGGCGGCCGATCGCATGTCATACGCGCCCCCGTCGAGCACTGACGAAAGGGCGCTCACCATGACCACCACCTGGCCAGCACTGCTCTCCACGCTGCTCGACGGCAGGTCACTCACCTCGCTCCAGGCCAAGTGGGCCATGGAGCAGATCATCGGCGAGACGGCCACGGACGCCCAGATCGCCGCGTTCGCGATCGCGCTCCGGGCCAAGGGCGAGAGCGTGGCCGAGGTGTCCGGGCTGGCCGACGGCATGCTCCTGAAATCGGCCGCGATCAGGGTCTCCGGCGACCCCGTGGACCTGGTCGGCACCGGCGGCGACCGCGCCCACACCGTGAACATCTCCACCATGGCCGCCATCGTCGCCGCCGCCGCGGGCGTCAAGGTCGTCAAGCACGGCGGCCGGGCCGCTTCCTCGCTGGCGGGCGCGGCGGACGTGCTGGAGGAGCTGGGCGTGGTCATCGACCTGCCGCCGGCCGCGGTGGTCAGGGTCGCGGACGAGGTCGGCATCACGTTCTGCTTCGCGCCCGCGTTCAACTCCGGGCTGAGACGCACCGCCGGGCCGCGCCGCGAGCTGGGCGTGCCCACGGTCTTCAACTTCCTGGGCCCGCTCACCAACCCGGCCCTGCCGGCCGCCCAGGCGGTCGGCGTCTTCCACCAGGGGATGGCGCCGGTCATCGCGGGCGTGCTGGCCCAGCGCGGCTGCTCCTCGCTGGTCTTCAGGGGCGACGACGGGCTCGACGAGCTCACCACCACGGGCCCCTCCACGATCTGGGTCGTACGCCGGGGCACGGTCACGCCCACCGCCTTCGACCCGGCCGACCTGTCGATCCCGCGGTCGCGCCAGGACGACCTGCGCGGCGGCGACGCCCGGCACAACGCGGCCGTGGCACGGGCCGTGCTCGCGGGCGAGCGGGGCCCGGTGCGGGACGTCGTCCTGCTCAACGCGGCCGCCGCCGTGGTGGCCGCCGAGGGCACGCCGCCCGCACCCGACCTCACGCCCGCCCTGGGCATGGCCTACAAGCGGGCCGCGGAGGCGGTCGACTCCGGCGCCGCGCTGTCCCTGCTCACCCTGTGGGCGCACGCCACGCAGGCCCAGGCGTCAGCGGGTCACTGAGGCCGGTCACTGAGGCCGGGTCATCGACAACACATCGAGCGCGGCGTCGAGCTGCTCCTCAGTGAGGGTGCCGTCGGCCACGTGGCCGCGCTCGATGACCACCTCGCGGATGGTCTTGCGCTCGGCCAGGGCCTGCTTGGCGATCTTCGCGGCCTCCTCGTAGCCGACGTACCTGTTCAGCGGGGTGACGATCGACGGGGACGACTCGGCGTACTCGCGCAGGCGCTCGACGTTCGCCGTGATGCCGGCGACGCAGCGGTCGGCGAGCAGCCGCGACACGTTCGCCAGCAGCCTGATCGACTCCAGGATGTTGCGCGCGATGATCGGCAGCTGCACGTTCAGCTCGAAGTTGCCGGACGCGCCGGCGAACGTGATCGCCGTGTCGTTGCCGATGACCTGGGCCGCGACCATGGCCGTGGCCTCGGGGAGCACCGGGTTGACCTTGCCGGGCATGATGGACGAGCCGGGCTGCAGGTCGGGCAGGTTGATCTCGGCCAGCCCGGCGCGCGGGCCCGAGCCCATCCAGCGGAGGTCGTTGGCGATCTTGGTGAGAGAGACGGCCACCACCTTGAGCTGGCCCGACAGCTCGACGATCGAGTCCTGCGCGCTCTGGGCCTCGAAATGGTCACCGGCCTCGACGAACGGGATGCCGGTGGCCTCGGCCAGCTTGGCGATGGTCGCCTGAGCGAAGCCCGGCGGGGTGTTGATGCCGGTGCCCACGGCCGTCCCGCCCAGGGGCAGCTCGAGCACGCGCTCAAGGGCTGTCGCGACGCGCAGGACGCCGTTCTCGACCTGGGTGGCGTACCCGCCGAACTCCTGGCCGAGCCTCACCGGGGTCGCGTCCATCAGATGGGTGCGCCCCGACTTCACCACCCCGTCGAACTCGATCGCCTTCTCCCGCAGCACCGCCGCCAGATGCCTGAGCGAGGGCAGCAGGTGGAAGGTCACCTCCGTCGCCGCCGCCACATGGATCGAGGTGGGGAAGACGTCGTTGGACGACTGGGAGGCGTTCACGTGGTCGTTCGGGTGCACGGGACGGCCGAGGCGCTCCTCGGCCAGCGTCGCGATCACCTCGTTGGCGTTCATGTTGGACGAGGTGCCGGAGCCGGTCTGGAAGACGTCGATCGGGAAGTGGGCGTCGTGCTCATTCTCGGCGACGTCGGCCGCCGCCTGGGCGACGGCCTCGGCCAGGTCCTTGTCGATCACGCCCAGCTCGCCGTTCACCTCGGCGGCCACCGCCTTGATCAGGCCGAGCGCGGCTATGTGGGACGGCTCGAGAGGGCGTCCGGAAACCGGGAAATTCTCCACTGCCCGCTGGGTCTGCGCGCGCCACCTGGCGCCTGAGGGCACGCGCACCTCGCCCATCGAGTCATGCTCGATTCTGAACTCGCTCATGACTTCCAGTCTGACCCACGACCGCCTTACGGCCGCGGCGCGGGTCAGCTGGAGAAGAGCGCGACGATGAGTACGGCGATCACCACGGCGGCCGCGGCGGCCACCGCCATGAGCACCAGCATCCCGTTGCGGTTGCCCGAGGGCTGCTCCGGCTGCCCGGCGATGGCGAACAGGTCGGTCCCCAGGCCCTTGCCCTGCTGCGGGACCTGCTGGCCCCCAGGCGGGGGCGGCTGCTGCTGGGGGCCCGGCTGCCGGGGGGCGGGCTGCCGGCCCGCGGGCGGCGTGGTGGGCGGATAGACCTGCTGGCCGGGCGCGGGCGGGAGCTGGATGCGCGTGGTGACGACCGCGCCCTCGTCGCCGGGCCCCTGCGGCGGCCTGCTCTGCTCCGGAGCCGGCGGGAACGGGCCCTTGGGGCGCTGGACGCTGACCGTCCGCTCGGGGTCGAACCCCGCTTCAGGAGAGGCTGCGGCTCCTTGAGGGCCGGATTGCGGCTGGCGCTGAGGCGCGGCGTTGCGCGGCACGGTGGGCGTGCCGGGGCTCGTCATCGGCCCATGCGGCCCTGACGCCGGCCCCCGGCCCGGGCCACCGGGCACCGGGCCGCCTGGCGCGCCGACGGGCCCTCTGGGCGCCTGCGAGCCAGGACCCTGACCTGGGCCCTGGCCTGGACCCTGACCCCGGCCGGCGGGACCCGGGCCCCAGGGCGGCTGGCCGCCGGGAGCGCCCGCGCCTCCGGGCCCGTACGGCGCGGGGCCGGCGGGCCCGGCCTGGGGGACCGGGGGTTTCTGCACAGGGTTCGTCTGGGCCTGGCCCGGATTCTGCTGGCCCGGATTCTGCTGGGCCGGATTCTTTTGGGCTGGGTTCTTGCCGGCGAACGGGTCGGGCAAAGCGGCCTCCTGCGCCATGAGAGCCTCAGCCGTGATCGCCGGCATGTCGCTCGTGGGGGTGTCGGCGACCATGCGCAGCAGGGTCTCCGCCTTGGCAGCGTTGAGGCGCTGCCGGTAGTCCTTGTTCAGCAGCCCGTTCAGCACGGGCCGCAGCTGACCTGCCTGCGTGGGCGGGTCGGCGCTCTCGGTGAGCAGCGCCGCCAGCGTCTCCGCGATCGTGGCCCGCTCGTAGGCCGGGCGCCCCTCGACGGCGAAGTAGAGCGTCGCCCCGAGCGACCAGATGTCCGACTCGGGGCCGGTGTACTCGCCCCTGGCACGTTCCGGGGCCGTGTAGCCGGGCGAACCGATCACCATGCCCGTTTTCGTCAGCCGCGAGTCGCCCTCGGCCTTGGCGATGCCGAAGTCGGTGAGCACCACGCGCCCGCTCTCGGTGATGAGCACGTTGCCCGGCTTGACGTCGCGGTGGGTGATCCCCTGGGCGTGCGCGGCGCGCAGCGCCCCGAGCAGGTCCACGCCGATCTCCGCCACGAGCCGTGGCGGCAGCGGCCCCTCCTCGTCGATCACCTGCTCCAGCGATCGGGCCTCGATGAGCTCCATGATGATCCACGGGCTGTCGTCCTGGATCAGGACGTCGTGGATGGACGCCACCGAGGGATGGTTGATCCGCGCGGCGATGCGGCCCTCGCGGACCATGCGTTCGCGCAGCTCGGCCCGCTGGTCGTCAGTGAGTCCCGGGTCCTGGCGGATTTCCTTGACCGCCACCTCGCGCCCGAGCGCGCGGTCGCGGGCGCGCCACACGGTGCCCATCGTGCCCCGGCCGAGCGGGGCTATGAGCTCGTAGCGCTCCGCGAGCAGGCGTGTCTGCTGTTCCGGCATGAGAAGAAGATATCGATTCTCG
This sequence comes from Nonomuraea sp. NPDC003707, assembly GCF_053587055.1. Lineage (NCBI taxonomy): Bacteria > Bacillati > Actinomycetota > Actinomycetes > Streptosporangiales > Streptosporangiaceae > Nonomuraea > Nonomuraea sp. NPDC003707. The sequence continues at coordinate 465,629 of NZ_JBSFNK010000004.1, forward strand.
CTTGGGAAGTGCTTTACCCTCGCTTGCGAAGTTCTCTTGGCCAGAACCGCCGAGGAAGGCACAACTTTATCACCGTCGCTTTGAAACGGGCATAAGCGGACGGCGTCGGCCGCGCTTCGACGCGCTTCCTGTGCACGCCCTCACCGGGCTTGCGCTCCTGCCTGGGCACCGGGACAGACAGCGCTGTCGTGGAGACGTCGGCCCTGTGAAGCCCACGATGCGTGGGCCTGCGTGTGAAAGACGGCGGGTTGATGGTCGGCCCGGAACGTACGGGCTTGCGCGGGGCCAGCGGCTCCTCGGCCGAGCCTCCGGCGGCCACCCTGGCCAGCATGAGCGAGGCCCGTACGGAGTCGAGCCTGGTCGCGGGGTCGATCCTGAGCAGCGCGTCAAGCACGGGGGCCAGCGGCCCGGCCTTGGTCATCGGGATCGGCTCGCCACTGGTCAGCGCCGCGAGCGCGGCGGCGGCCGTACGGCGCCCGTGCAGGCCCCTGCCCTCGACGGCGGTGTAGAGGGTCGCGCCGAGCGACCACAGATCGCCCGCCGGGCTGGCCTTCGAGCCCAGCACCCGCTCTGGAGCGATGTATCCCGCGGACCCCAGGACGATGCCCGCCTGGGTGATGGAAACGTCACCTTCCAGTGCGGCCAGACCGAAGTCGGTGAGCACCGCGCGGTCCTCGGTCACCAGCACGTTGCTCGGCTTGACGTCGCGGTGGAGGATCCCCTTGGCGTGCACGGCGCGCAGCGCCCCGAGGATCTGCCGGCCGATCTCGGCGGCCCTGCGCGGGTGGAGCGGTCCCTGCTCCTGGATGAGCTGCTCCAGGGACTTGGCCCGCAGCAGCTCCATCACGATCCACGGCCGGTCGTCCTCGGTGACCACGTCGAAGACGGTGATGACCGAAGGGTGCGCGACCATCGCGGTCGCCCGGCCCTCGCGCTCGGTGCGCGCGCACAGCTCGGCACGCAGCTCCTCGTCGAGCACGTTGGGCAGGCGCACTTCCTTGACCGCCACGTCGCGGTCGAGCAACTCGTCATGTGCCCGCCAAACGGTGCCCATGCCGCCGCGTCCGACCGGCTCCATAAGCCGGTAGCGCGCGGCGAGTAGGTAACCGGAGGGCGCACGCATGCCTGGCAGCTTACCTATTTGTGTAAACCGACCAGTAGAGGCGCGGCCGATAAATTGTTGCGAACTTAAGTCAACCCGCCTGACTCGTGACGTCAGCAAACCTCCTGGCCAGATCGGCCCAGTTGATGAGGCCCCGCGGATTCTCGGCGCAGTCCGGGCGCGCGTTCCGATACAGAGGGTAGCCGGGGAGGCTCCCGGGCCGGCGCCGGCGAGGCGTGGCCGCGGGGTCCTGCCGTCTCTTGGCAATGTCGAGGGAGTCAGATTGGTCCAGCCTCGCGGACGGCCTTACCCACGGCCCGCACGGGCCTGCCGCACCGGCTTTCCTGAACGCGTTTGCGCAGCTCGGCGGCGATGTGTGTCGTGCGGCACACTCGCGGGCCCGTTAAATGTGCATGATGCAAGGCAGGGGACTTTCAGGTGTACGGCAGGCTGACGGACAGGAACTGAGGGGCCCCGTCAGCGAGTTGTAAGGGTCCCGTAAGGGGGCGGGGGCATGGTACAGCCATGAGAGAGGGAGTTCTCCCACAGGCCCGCAAAGTGTCGGTGCCCGGCGTCAGAATGAGGGCGAACACCAAGGCTCCACCACTAACGACAGGTCGTTGAAGGACGTGATGAAGATGCGCCAGACCCAGGTTCGCACCCGGCCGAAGAAACCGAGCGGGATCGCTCTGGACCTTCGCACGCCGTCGGGGCGCAAGCTGCCCTTTTGAAAGCCATGAATCAGGAGCGCAATCTGAGAGGTGCGCGATGTGCTGTCACTACCCCGCTTGCCCGAGTGCCGACTCACCCGACCGTGAGGCCTCGCACGTGATCGCGGCCCACCCCGACCAGGGCTGGAGCCTGCTCTGCAACGGCGTCGTGCTGTTCGACGACACCGGTCTGCTGCTGCCCGACGGCACCGTCGTGGCGCCGCACCGGGCCCCGGTGGCCGCCTGAGCCGCACCTCGCCCGCGCCAGGGGCGTATCCGGCTCACTCGCCGCCACCCTCAGCTCCCGCCTCCGCGGCGACCCGGCCTTCCGGGGTGACACCGCCCCCGGGGCCGGCGACTCTCGCGCCTGGCTCGCCCGCCCGCCCCCAAGCCCCGCCCCACCGGCGGTCGGCCGCGCCGGTGGGTGGAGCCTCAAGGGATCAGGCGGTCAGCGGCGGCCGATCGTCAGCACGGGGCCGGTGCGGTCGGTGAAGAAGTCGTCGCCCTTGTCGTCCACCACGATGAACGCCGGGAAGTCCACGACCTCGATCTTCCACACCGCCTCCATCCCCAGCTCGGGATACTCCAGCACCTCGACCTTCTTGATGCAGTCCTGCGCCAGCCGGGCCGCGGGCCCGCCGATGGAGCCGAGGTAGAACCCGCCGTGCTGCTGGCAGGCCTCCGTGACCTGCTTCGACCGGTTGCCCTTGGCCAGCATGACCATGGAGCCGCCGGCCGCCTGAAAGCGCCCCACGTACGAGTCCATCCGCCCGGCGGTCGTCGGCCCGAACGAGCCCGACGCGTACCCCGAAGGGGTCTTGGCCGGCCCGGCGTAGTAGACGGCGTGGTCCTTCAGGTATTGAGGCATCTCGCCGCCGTTGTCGAGCAGCTCGGCGATCTTGGCGTGGGCGATGTCGCGGGCGACCACGAGGGGGCCGGTGAGGGAGAGGCGGGTCTTGACGGGATATTTCGTGAGCTCGGCGAGGATCTCGGGCATGGGGCGGTTGAGGTTGATCTGGACGACGTCGTCCGAGAGGTGCTCGTCCGTCGTCTCCGGAAGGAACCGCGCCGGGTCCGTCTCCAGCTTCTCGAGGAAGACGCCCTCAGGGGTGATCTTGGCCAGCGCCTGGCGGTCGGCCGAGCAGGAGACCGCGATGGCCACCGGGCAGGAGGCCCCGTGCCGGGGCAGGCGGATGACGCGTACGTCGTGGCAGAAGTACTTGCCGCCGAACTGCGCCCCGATCCCCAGCTTCTGCGTCAGCTCGAAGACCTTGGCCTCCATCTCCAGGTCGCGGAACCCGTGCCCGGACGCCGACCCCTCCGTGGGGATCGAGTCGAGGTAGCGGGCGCTGGCGTACTTGGCGGTCTTCAGCGCGTACTCGGCGGAGGTGCCGCCCACCACGACGGCCAGGTGATACGGCGGGCAGGCCGCGGTGCCGAGCGAGCGGATCTTCTCCTCCAGGAAGGCCATCATGCGCTTCTCGTTGAGCACGGCCTTGGTCTCCTGGTACAGGAACGACTTGTTGGCCGAGCCGCCGCCCTTGGCCATGAACAGCAGCTTGTACTCGTCCGGGTGGCCGTGCGGGTCCTCGGCGTACAGCTCGATCTGGGCGGGGAGGTTGTTGCCGGTGTTCTTCTCGTCCCACATGTTCAGGGGCGCCATCTGCGAGTAACGCAGGTTGAGCTTGGTGTACGCGTCGTAGACGCCCCGGGAGATGTGCTCGGAGTCGAGCCCGTCGGTCAGCACGTGACGCCCGCGCTTGCCCATGACGATCGCGGTGCCGGTGTCCTGGCACATGGGCAGGACGCCACCGGCGGAGATGGAGGCGTTCTTGAGCAGGTCGAGCGCCACGAAGCGGTCGTTGCCGCTCGACTCGGGGTCGTCGACGATCTTCCGGAGCTGGGCGAGGTGCGAGGCCCGCAGGAAGTGGGAGATGTCGTGGATGGCCGTCTCGGTCAGCAGCCGCAGCGCCTCCGGCTCGACCTCGAGGAACGTACGCCCGGCCGCCTCGACCTTCCGCACCCCCTCCGACGTGATCAGCCGATACTCGGTCTCATCGGCTCCCAGCGGCAGCAGGTCGGTGTAGTCGAACTCGCCCATGTCCATCCTTTCGGTCCCCCAAGAGATTACGCGCCTCCGGGAGATCCCACTTCGCTGACCGCCTGCGACCGTCCGGCGGTCAGGCCGACCAGGATGCCGGCGATCACCAGGCCCGCGCCCAGCAGGTCGTACGCGGTCGGCATCGCCACGCCGAGCACCGCCCCCGTCACGATCGCGCCGACCGGGATGATCCCCGCGAAGAGCCCGGCCCGGCCGGGGCCCAGCTTGGGCAGCGAGCTGTACCAGAGGAAGAACGCCACCACGGTGACCACGGTCGCCAGGTACGCGAACCCGAGCGCCTCCGCCCACGTCGGCGGCCGGAACATCCCGGCGCCCTCGTGCGCCAGCCCGATCACGGCCAGCAGCGGCACGGCCAGCGCCGTCGAGTAGGCCGACACCCTGATCGCCCCCAGCCGCGGCAGCAGCGGAATGGCCAGCATGGAGAAGCACACCTCGCCCACGAGCGCCCCCAGCGCCCACAGCAGGCCGGTCAGGTTGCCGCTGCCGAGCCCCGTGGCCAGCGTCGCCCCGGCCACCACCACGCAGGCCCCGGCCAGCAGCCGCGGCGCGGGCCGCCCGCCGGCCAGCGCGAGGGCCAGCGGCACGGTGCCGAGCACGGTCCCGACCAGGGCCGGCCCGGCGGCGCTGGTCGACTCGATCACGCAGACGTTGAAGATGACCAGGCCGAACAGGGTGAGCCCGGCGAGGCAGAGCAGCTCGCGCGGCGTGAGGCGGACGAACCGCAGGCCGAGCGCTCGCGTTATGACAAGCAGGATGACCGACGCCACGAGATACCGAACGGCCTGTCCGCCGTATATGGGATAGCCGTCCACCAGTCCCGACACCCCGGCCAGCGTCCCGACGAGGAACATGGCCGAGGCCGCACCCACGATGCCGTTTCTCATGCGAAGGATGCTAGGGAGACAATGGTTCGCGTAAACAGTCCAATGTCCCGCCAGAAGACAGGACCAATATGGCTGACCTCCATATCCAGATAAATCGCGATAAGGGGGGAATCGCCGGGCAGATCGCCTCCGAGCTGCGCGACTCCATCAGGGGCGGCCGGCTGACGCCGGGCACCCGCCTGCCCGCGACCCGCGACCTCGCCACCGACCTCCAGGTCTCCAGAGGCGTGGTGGTGGAGGCGTACGAGCAGCTCGTCGCCGAGGGCTTCCTGGTCTCCCGGGTGGGCGTCGGCACCCAGGTCACCCCCAAGACCGCACCCCGGGCCGCCCCGCGGCAGAAGACGCCTCCCCGGCCCAAGCCGGTGCGCCGCGCGTCGAGCGCCCCCGTGTGCGGGCCGTACTACGGTCATCGCCCCACCTCTCCCGACCTCAGCCACTTCCCCCGCGAGCGCTGGCTTGCTGCCGTCAGGCACGTCCTGACCACCGTACCCTCGGAAGCCTTCGATTACGGGGACCCTGGCGGGGTGCCTGAGCTGCGAGAAGAGCTGGCCGGCTATCTCCGGCGGGTCAGGGCGGCGGACGTGCGCCCCCAGAATCTCGTCATCGTCGGCGGCGTGGCGCAGGGCCTGAGCCTGGTGCTGCACGTGCTGAGCCGGCAGCGGCCGATCCGGCTCGCCGTCGAGGACCCGACGAGTCACCGCCAGGCCCCGCTGCTGCGGCGCGCGGGCGCGCACCTGGTGCCGGTGCCCGTGGACGAGGAGGGCCTGGACGTGCGGAAACTGAGCGGCGACGCCGTCCTGGTCACCCCGGCGCACCAATATCCGACCGGCGTGGTGCTCTCGCCGCCGCGCCGGGCCGCCCTCATGGAGTGGGCGTACGCGGGCAACCGGGTGATCCTGGAGGACGACTACGACGCCGAGTTCCGCTTCGACCGCGACCCCGTCGGCTGCCTCCAGGGCCTGGCCCCCGACCGGGTGGTCCTCTCGGGCAGCGTCAGCAAGGCCCTGGCGCCGGGGCTGCGGCTCGGCTGGGTGGCCGCGCCTCCCGACCTGGCGGAGGCCGTCCGCCGGGCGCGGGGCGAGCTGGACCTGGGCTCGCCGGTCGTCGAGCAGTACGCGCTGGCGCACTTCCTGCGTACCGGCGGCTACGACAAGCACCTGCGCAGGATGCGCCGCGAATACCGCCGCCGCAGGGACGCCCTGGTCAGGGCGCTGGCCGAGGAGCTGCCGGAGGTGCGGGTCAAGGGCATCGACGCGGGCCTGCACGTCTACCTGGAGCTGCCGGCCGGCTGGGACGAGCTGAGGGCCGCGCGCGTCGGGCAGGAGCTCGGCCTGTCCGCCGAGCCCGTGGGGCCGATGCGCGAGTCGGCGGGGCCCGCGGCCATGGTGGTGGGGTTCGCGCGGCTGCCGGCGCACAAGGCGCTGGACGCCGTACGAGGCTTGAAGGTCAGAATGTCAGGACAAAATGTTGACTGAGGCAGAAGGGCTCGCTTAGAAAGAAAGCCTGGTCCTGATTGGAGGCGTCATGCGTGTGGGACTGCTGGGTCTGGGCAGAATCGGAGCCTTTCACGCCGCGACCCTGGCCGCGCATCCGCTGGTGGACGAGCTGATCGTGGCCGATCCCGTGCGCACGTCGCCGTACGGCAGGCCGGGGGACCCGTTCGAGTCGGACGCCGTGGTCATCGCGACCCCGACCGGCACCCACGCCGAGCTCATCATCAAGGCGTGCGAGAAGGGCATCCCGGTCTTCTGCGAGAAGCCGGTCGCGGGCACCGTGGACGAGACCGTCAAGGTGCTGGAGGCGAGCGCGGGCAACCGGGTGCAGATCGGGTTCCAGCGCAGGTTCGACCCCGGTTACGCGGCGGCGGCGGTCGCGCTGCGCGCCGGTGAGCTGGGGGAGCTGCACCGCGTTCACCTGATCACCGCCGATCCCGCGCCGCCGCCCGCCGCGTACATCGCGACCTCCGGCGGCATCTTCCGCGACTGCCACATCCACGACTTCGACATCCTGCGCTGGGTGACCGGCCGCGAGGTCACCTCCGTGTACGCGACCGGGGCCAACCGCGGCGCCGCGTTCTTCGCGGAGGCGGGCGACGTCGACAACAGCGCCGCGCTGCTCGCCCTGGACGACGGCACGCTGGCCACCCTGCAGGGCTCCCGCTACAACGGCGGCGGGTACGACGTGCGCATGGAGCTGGCCGGCACCAGGCGCACCCAGGCCGTCGGCCTGAGCCCACGCGCCCCGCTGCACTCGGCAGAGGGCACGCCGAGTCCGCAAGATCCCTGGCCCGATTTCGTCACCCGTTTCGAGACGGCCTACCGCAACGAGATCGACGGCTTCCTGACCAGCGAGCAGAGCCTCTGCACGATCGAGGACGCCCTGGAGGCGCTGTACGTGGCCGAGGCCGCCGACCTGTCGCTCCGCGAGCGCCGTACCGTCGAGGTCGCCGAAGTGCGGCGGTGAAGCCGCTCAGGCGGCGGAGGGGTTGGGGGTCTGGCGCCTGGGCTCGAAGCCCGGGGCGAGGGCGATGATGACGGCGGCCAGCACGAGCGGCGCGGCGAACGCCCACCGCAGGCCCGCCGCGTCCGCGATCCCGCCCACCAGGGCCGTGCCCACGACGAAGCCGATGTAGTTGAAGAGGTTCACCCGGGCGATGGCCACCCCGGTCCCGGCCGGGTCGAGCTTGCCCGCCGCCGAGAACGACTGCGGCGCCACCACCGACAGCCCCACCCCGGTCAGGCCGAACGCGACGATGGCCAGCGGCTGGGTCGGGGCCGCGACGACGCCGAGGAACCCCAGGGTGGCGATCAGGCCGCCGATCCTGACGATGGCCGCGGGCCCGTACCGCCGGACCGCGAGGTCGCCGCCGAGCCGGACGGCCAGCGTGGTCGCCTGGTACGCGGCGTAGGCCAGCGGGACCACCTGCGGACCCGCCGAGAGCACGTTCTTCATGAACAGGGTGTTGAAGCTCGACACGGCGGAGTCGCCGATGTACAGGAACCCCATGGCCAGGCAGAGCGGGATGATCGGCCGCCAGGGGAATCCGCCCGCGGCGGCGTCGGCGGGGGCGTCCTCGACCTTCTCCTCCTCCGGCGAGCACAGGCCGCGTCCGAACACGAGCGAGCCCGCCAGCGCGAACACCATCGGGACCGACATGATCACCGGGAGCGGCAGGGTGGCGGCCACCGACGCCCATCCCGCCGCGAGCATGCTGAACACGCTCCACAGGCAGTGGAAGCCGTTCAGGACCTGCACGCCGTACCTGCGCTCGACCGCCACGCCCTGCATGTTCATGCCCGCGTCCACCGCGCCCAACGCCACGCCGAACACCAGGAGCACCGGCACCAGCAGCGGCACGCTGGGCGCGAGCCCGACGAGCACCACGGCGAGCGCGACCACGGGCTGGGCGACGCGCAGGAGCAGCCTGCTGCCGAACCGGGCGGCGAACGTGCCCGCCGCCACGCTGCCGACGCCCGCGAACACGGGCACGATCAGCAGCAGGAGTGTCAGCGCGCCCTCGTCGAGGCCGTGCTTGGCCTGCAGGTTCGCGACCTGGACGAGCAGCGAGGCGAAGGACAGGCCCTGTACGGCATAGACGACGTACGTGGCGATGCGGGCCTGACGATCACGCGAGGACGGCACGACGGCCTCCTGATGGGGGGAATCAAACGTGAGGCTGGGTCAGGTTAGCGGCCCGCCACTCCGTTCCGCCAGCCCACAAACCCTGGCATCGACCTGCTTTTCGGGCAGGCGTCCGGTTTGCTCTGTCGTGTCCAGCCGCTTGGCGGCGGCCCAGACGCCGAGCGCGAGCAGGGCGCCCACCTCCGTGACGGCCATCCCGCGCTCCACCAGGCCGAGCGGCATGACGCGCCACCACGCCAGCCCGTTGCGCGCCCCGATGAACATGGCCGCCGCGATGCCCGCCACCCACAGCACCGAGCAGATCCCGAGCCCGAAGGCCACCAGCGTGGCCCGCGACCGCTCGCGGTGCCGCCAGGGCCTGGCGATGATCACCGCGGCCAGCGGCAGGCTGAGGAAGGCGACGAAGCTGCCCACCCGGTGGATGCTCCCGCTCAGGCTCGGGCCGACCGACCAGTCGTGCTTCTCGAACCACGCCGTCATGAACAGCCCCACGCTCCACCCCATGAGCGCGACGGTGCCGAAGACCCCCGCCAGCCGCTGGCGTGCCAGCGACACCCCGATGGCCGCCGATCCGACCGCGAGCAGCCCCACCGCCAGCCCGAAGATCCAGCCGTCAGGGCCGAGGCCGTGCTCGCTGATGGTCCGCCTGATCGGGTTCATCTCGTCGAGGCTGGTCAGCTCCAGGCCCAGGATGACCACTATGCCCGCGCCCGCCACACCTAGACCCCATCGCGCCGGTTGATGCACGCACACACCTCCCTTTTGCCGGGATCAACGGCGTGGAAGGGCCTGGGATTCCTCAGGCCTTGAGCCGCGCCCCTCCGTCGACGGTCAGGACGATGCCGGTCGTGTACGCGTTGCGCACCACGTACTCGATCGTGGCCGCCACGTCCTCGGGCCGGCCCACGCGCCGGACCGGCAGGCTCTCGGCGGCGCCTTCCATGAACGCGGCCCGCGCCTCGTCGCCGATCTCCGACCACCAGTCGGTGTCGATCACGCCGGGGGAGACCGCGTTCACCCTGATGGGCGCCAGTTCGACGGCCAGGCCGGGCACCGCGGCCTCGATCGCGCCGTTCACCGCCGCCAGCGTGGCGATGCCGGGCAGGGCCGCGCCGGCCGAGGCCGCGGTCACGAAGGTGATCGAGCCCTCCGGGTTCAGCACGCCCAGCGCGGCCTGCGCGGTCAGCAGATGGGGGACCAGCTTGTTCCGCACCGCCTCGGTCAGCCCCTCGCCGGTCAGTGAGCTCAGCGGGCCCGCGCCGCCGCGGCCCGTCACGGTGACGATCAGGTGGTCGACGGTGCCCAGGCCCTCGAACAGCGCCCGCATCGCCCCGGTGTCGCGCGCGTCCACGACCTGCCCACTCACTGGGCCCCGCGCCTGGTCTCCGAGCTGCTTCAACGCCGAACGCAGACGCTCCTCCGAGCGGCCCGTGACGACCACCTCGGCGCCGCCCGCGGCCAGCCGGGCCGCCGCCGCAAGGCCGATGCCGGACGTGCCGCCGACGATCACTACTCGCATCTTCGTCGTCCTCTCATTACGAGACATCTTGCCTCGAATATAAAACGAGGCACCGTGTCTTGTAAAGTGGGCGCATGGTTGGCAGACCACGCAGCGAAGCGGCCAGGAAGGCGATCCTCCGGGCGGCCCTCGACCTGTGCGCCCGCGACGGATACCAGAACGTGACCATGAAGGGCATCGCCCAGATCGCGGGCAGCGGCAGGCAGACCGTCTACCGCTGGTGGCAGACCAGGGCGCAGGTCCTGCTGGAGGCCCTGACCGACGTCCTGGCCGAGGAGGTGCAGGGGCTGCCGGACACCGGGGAAGCGCGGGCCGATCTGGTGACGTTCCTGGAGCAGACGTTCGCGCTGGCGCGGGGGGTCGCGGGGCAGGTCGTCGTGGGGCTGATGGCCGACGCCCAGTCCGACGCGGAGCTGGCCGCCGAGCTGCGGGCGAAGCTCATCGATCCCCGCCGCGCCGCCCTGCGCGCGGTCCTGGCGCGCGGCGCCGTGCCGGATGACGTGGACCTGGAACTGGCCGTCGATCTCGTCTTCGGCGCGATGTGGTACCGGCTGCTCAACCGCCACGCCGAAGTGAATCAGGAACTGGCCGAGGAAATCGCCGGACTTCTGGCGCGCATCAACTGATTCTTGCGACTTACGGAGCGCATCTGCTGATTTGGCACGAGCGATTATCGCGGGCGCCGGTTATCGTCGGATGTGTGAACGAACGCGCGCAATCGTGGCTGCCGAAGCTGCAGGAAGTCGGAGAGCGGCTGGCCGAGGAGTGGGTGTCGGCCCGGCGGCCGCACGCGGCGAGCGACGCGCCGCAGCCCCACGAGCTCCGCGCGTCCGACGCCGATCGCGAACGCATCGCCCAGGTGCTGCAGGACGCGCACGCCGACGGCCGGATCACCCTCGACGAGCTCGAGGAACGGCTCGGCGTGCTCTACTCCGCGCGCACGCTGGGCGAGCTGGCCGCGCTCACCGAGGATCTGCTGCCCGCCGACCAGCAGCCGCTCAACCTGGACGGCCGCCCCGTGTCGGCCATCTTCAAGCAGGAGCAGCGCGGCGGGCGCTGGGTCGTGCCCGCCGAGCTGGACGTGACGGCCATGTTCGGCACCACCAAGCTGGACTTCCGCGACGCGATCCTGCAGAACCGGCAGATCATCATCAACGCCACCCTCGTCTTCGGCGGGCTGGAGATCCACGTGCCGGAGGGGCTCGAGGTCATCAGGGTCGCCAAGGGCAAGTCCGTACGGCTGACCAAGCAGCCGACCGAGCCCGGCGCGCCCGTCGTCGAGGTGCGCACCACGAACTTCGCGGGAGACGTGAAGATCAAGGAGCCACCCCGCCGCAAGCGCCGCCGCTGAGTCCTCAGCCGGCCGTATAGAAGTTGATCGCGCTGTACGCGCGCAGCTTCCAGAGCTGGTGCTCGCTCTCGATCTTGCGGATGGTGCCCGACCGGCCGCGCATCACCAGCGACTCCGTCACCGCCGCGCCGGCGCGGAACCGTACGCCCTGCATGAGCTCACCGTGCGTGATGCCGGTCGCCGCGAAGAACACGTCGTCGGACTTGACCAGGTCGTTCGTCGTGAGCACCTGGTCGAGGTCGTGCCCGGCGTTCACGGCCTTGGAGCGCTCGGCGTCGTCGCGCGGCCAGAGCTTGCCCTGGATCACGCCGCCCAGGCACTTGAGCGCGCACGCGGCCACGATGCCCTCGGGCGTGCCGCCGATGCCCAGCAGCAGGTCGATGCCGGTGCCCCCGCGGGCCGCCATGATCGCGCCGGCCACGTCGCCGTCCGTGATGAACTTGATCCGCGCGCCCGCCTCGCGGATCTCCTTGACCAGCCCCTCGTGCCTGGGCCGGTCCAGCACGACCACGGTCACGTCGGAGGGCGAGCAGTGCTTGGCCCTGGCGACCGCGTTGATGTTCGCGGACACGGGGGCCTCGATGTCGACCACGTCGGCCGCCTCGGGGCCCGTGACCAGCTTCTCCATGTAGAACACGGCCGACGGGTCGTACATAGAGCCGCGCTCGCTCACCGCGATCACCGACACCGCGTCCGGCATGCCCAAAGCCGTCAGCCGGGTGCCGTCGATGGGGTCCACGGCCACGTCGCAGTCGGGGCCGCTGCCGTCGCCCACCTGCTCGCCGTTGAACAGCATCGGGGCGTGGTCCTTCTCGCCCTCGCCGATGACCACCACGCCGTTCATAGAAACCGTGTTGATCAGCTGGCGCATGGCGTTCACCGCCGCGCCGTCGGCGCCGTTCTTGTCGCCCCGGCCGACCCACCGGGCCGCCGCCATCGCGGCCGCCTCCGTGACGCGCACCAGTTCCAACGCCAGGTTGCGGTCGGGGGCGTGCTCGCCCGTGGCGAGCGCGGGCGGTACGGATGTCTGATCGGACATGATGGGCAGCCTCCTAAGGGGAATCTACGTCGATCGTAGTTGTCCCCCTCTTCCCGCCCAGAGGCGGATAATCTGCCCATCTCCTGCCCGAGATGACCGCTTCCTCGCAGCAGGGACGGGTCGGGGGTGACATCGGTAAGCTTCGACAGGGTTGCCCTGCCATCACGGAGAACGATTTTTGCGCCATACGCTGTGCGCGCCAAAGATCTTGCCTCCACCATGGAGCCTGGAGGAGATCGCATGAGCGAAGTGGAAAACGTGGCCGCCCAGCCGCGGACGTCCGAGCGCGGCGCCGCCACCCGCAGCTCGCTGCTCGCCGCCGCGAGGGAGGTCTTCGTCTCCAACGGGTTCGCCGAGGCGGGCGTGACCGACGTGGTGGCCAGGGCCGACGCCAGCGTGGGCAGCCTCTACCACCACTTCTCCGGCAAGGCCGACCTCTACCTGACGCTGTTCGAGGAGTTCCAGGCCAGGCAGACCCAGCGGACGAAGCAGGCCGCCCGCTCGGCCCGCGCCGCCGGCGAGAGCGACCCGATGCGCGTGTTCATCAGCGCCGCCCGCGCCTACCTCGACGGGTGCCTGGAGGAGCGGGAGCTGGCCGACCTGTTCCTGCGCGGCGACGGGCCGCCCGGCTTCGACGTGGTCATGCGCGACCGGCTGCGCAAGTGGGCGCAGCTCAACGCGGCGCTGTTCGAGGACGAGAGCGCGCTGGTCGTCGTCGTCACGGGCGCTCTGGCCGCGGCCGTGTCCGAGGTCGTCCGCACGGGTGATCGCGGCCTGGCCGAGGAGGTGCTGGCGATCATCGGCCAGATCCACCCGGCCACGTCGGCGACCGCCTCCTCCAACGGGTAACCTCGCCAAGTGTGCGGTTCACCCAGGGTTTCTACGGTTACGCGGTAGCGCTGTTCGTCTGCCTCGCGGCGGTCGGGCTGTTCCTGCTGGTCGCCCCGCAGAGCCGGGAGCAGCACATACCGCGGCTCGAATACTCGATCACCGTCGCCAACTTCGGCCACTCGGTGCCGTACGGCGTGTGGGCGCCGCAGAAGGACCCGGCGGGCTGGATCCCCAACAGCAACAAGATCGCCAAGGGTGAGAACGGCGCCCAGGTCCTCTTCCTCGGCTACGCCACCGCCAAGCGCGAGCACGCGATGTTCACGCAGAGCAACGAGCAGCCGGCGGCCGGGTTCGCCAGCCGCATGGCCAACTCCGACAAGGCCGTCGGCACGCAGCAGGTGGACGGGGTGCAGTGGGAGCAGCGCTTCCGCGAGGACAAGAAGCAGCGCTCGCTCGTCCGCGTGCTGCCGGAGGTGACGCTCGTGATCTCCGGCACCGCCGACTGGCCGGAGCTCGCCGAACTCGCCTCCGTCCTGCAGCAGCGCCCCAAGGGCTGACGGAGCCGCCTGGTCTGCGGATGTCGGTCGCCCCGTCTAGGGTGGTGGTCGTGGCAGGAGACGAGAAGGCACCCTCATACGAGCAGGCCCGCGAGGAGCTGACCGAGGTGGTGCGCCGACTGGAGACCGGCGGGCTCACCCTGGAGCAGTCCATCGAGCTGTGGGAGCGCGGCGAGAAGCTGGCTGCGGTCTGCGAGGAGTGGCTCCAGGGGGCCAGGGTCAAGCTCGCCGCCGCCATGGCGCGCCGCTCAGAGCCCTCGGGGGGCAACTCCGACGACGCCCCCTTCTGACGCCCCTGGAGGGGTCAGGCGGTCTCGCGGGGGGCCAGCCAGCGGTAGCCGTGGTCGGTCGTCCGCGCCAGCCAGGCATTCGTGGTGCTCAGCCCGCGATCGTTGAGCTGCGCGTCGTGGATCCCGTACGCCCGCCGTGGCCCCACCGCCCGTACGAAGTCGATCGCCTCGACGGTCTTCAGCCACGACCCCTGCAGCGGCACCAGCAGCGTCTCCACCGGCTCGTCCGGCACGTGCACCGAGTCGCCCGGGTGATAGAGGGCGCCGTCGACCAGATAGCCGAGGTTCGGGCAGTCCGGCAGGCCGCCGTAGATCAGCGCGTGCCGCCCGCCGTGCGCCCGCACCCGGAAGCCCGCCGCCGAGAACTCCTCGCCCGCGCCCACCGGCGTGTACGGCAGCCCGTCCAGCCCCGCCCCCGCCGGCGCGAACACCGGGACCCCGGCCCCGAGCAGCCGCAACACGTCCACGTGATCGCTGTGTTCGTGGGTGACGAGCACCGCGTCGGCCCCGTCCAGCGCGGACGGCTCGCTCCAGATCCCCGGGTCGATGACCAGCACGCGGCCGTCGAGTTCCACCCTGACGCAGGCATGCGTGAACTTTGTTAGCTTCACACCCCCCACGCTAGGTCATCAGGCAGAGCAGGTTCCCCTCGGAGTCCCTGAACGCGGCCATCCGGATCTCCCGGCCCCGTGCGCCGAACGTGCCGTCGTCGGTGAAGATCAGATGCGGCTCCTCGACCATCGCGACGCCGTGCGAACGCAGCCGGGCCACGTCCGCCTCCAGGTCTTCGGAGGCCAGGTAGAGCACCGTGGAGGGCGCGCCTTGCTCGATCAGCAGGCGGACGCCGTCGAGGTCGAAGAAGGCCAGGCCGGGCGGCCGGTAGGTGGCGATGTGCCGCAGGCCCAGCACGTCGCGGTAGAAGGCGGTGGCCCTGTCGAGGTCATCGGCGTGCTGGGCGACCTGCACGAGTCCTCTCATGTGCCGAACGTAGACCCCGGATCGCTCACGCGTCCGCGGTTTCGTCCGGCTCCTCCGCACGTACGGTCAGGCGGTCGTCGCTCAGGCGGATCGTCAGCAGCGAGCCGGGGGAGACGTCCTTGGCCAGGCGTACGACCTCGCCCGACGGGTGCTGGACGATGGCGTATCCGCGCTCCAGCGTGGCCGCGGGGGACAGCGTGATCAGGCGGGCCCGCAGGTGGGTCAGGTCGTCGGAGGCCCGGTCGAGCGAGCCGGACAGCGAGCGCCTGGTCCGGTCGCGCAGCGACTCGACCTGCTCGGCCCGGCGCTCCAGCTCGCGCACCGGGTCGGCCAGCGAGGGGCGCGAGCGCACCGACGTCAGCCAGGACATCTCGCGGTCGAGCCAGCCGCTCACCACCCTGCGGCCCCGGTCGCGGAGCTGGCGCACCATCGAGAGCTGCTCGCCGACGTCGGGCACGACCTTCTTGGCCGCGTCGGTCGGGGTGGACGCGCGCACGTCGGCCACCAGGTCGAGCAGCGGGCTGTCCTGCTCGTGGCCGATCGCGCTCACCACGGGGGTGCGGCAGGCGGCCACCGAGCGTACGAGCGTCTCGTCGGAGAACGGCAGGAGGTCCTCCAGGGAGCCGCCGCCGCGGGCGATGACGATCACGTCGACCGAGGAGTCGGCGTCGAGCTTGCGCAGCGCCTCGGTCACCTCGCCCACCGCGTAGGGCCCCTGGACGGCCACCTCCTCGACCTTGAACCGCACGGCCGGCCAGCGCCTGCGGGAGTTTTCCAGCACGTCGCGCTCGGCCGCGGAGTCGCGGCCGCAGATGAGCCCGATCGTGCCGGGCAGGAACGGCAGCCGCCGCTTCCTGTCGGCGTTGAACAGCCCCTCGGTGGCCAGCAGCTGCCTGAGCCGCTCCAGCCGGGCCAGCAGCTCGCCCACGCCGACCGGGCGGATCTCCAGCGCGGTGAAGGCGAACGAGCCCCTGTTGACCCAGAAGTCGGGCTTGACCTGCATCACGACCCTGGCGCCGTCGGCCGGCCTCGGCACGGCGGCCTCGTAGACCCCGCGCGGGGTGGTGACCTTGGCCGACACGTTGGCGACCGGGTCGCGCAGGGTCATGAACACCGTGCCGCCACGAGCGCTCAGGTCGGTGATCTGGCCCTCGACCCAGACCGTGCCGAGTCTGCCGATCCAACCGCCCACCATCTGCAGGACCGTACGGATCGGCAGGGGAGACTCGGGTGAGGTCTTCTCGCTCATGCCGGAAGACTACGGGGTCGGTACGACCTACTCTCCGGCCTGCAGCTTCGCCAGGCGGTTCTCGAACATCTTGATCACCTCGGGCCGGGACTTCGTGGCCTTCTCGAAGGTGAGGAAGTCGCTGATCTGCTCGGCGGTCTTGCCGCGCATCCTGGCACGCAGGGACGCGACGGTGAGCTCGGAGTAGCCGGGCAGCGGCTCGGCCAGGTCCACGGGGGCGGCGGCGACCGGCTCGGGCGCGGCGGCGGGCTCGGGGGCGCGGGCGGGCTCCGGCGCGGCCGTGGGCTCCGGGGCCACGGTCGCCTCGGGGGCCGCGGCGGGCTTCTTGGTGGTCCTGCGGGTGCGCTTCGGCTTGGCCTCGACGGCCTCCTCCGCGGCAGCCTCCACCTTGGCGGCCTCGTCCTTGACGACCTCTTCCTTGACGGCTTCCTCCGCGACGGCGGCCTTGGGCTCGGCCTCCGCGACGGCGGCCTTGGGCTCGATCTCCTCCGCGACTGCCGCCTTCGGCTCGGCCTCCACAGCGGCGGCCTTCGGCTCGGCGACCTCGGCGGGCTCGTCCGTGACGGTGGCCTTGGGCTCGGGCTCGGCGGGCTTCTCCGCGACCGCGGGCTCCGCGACGGCGGGCTCGGCGGCCTTCGAGGTCGCGGCGGGCTCCTCCGCGACCATGGGCTTGGGCGCCTCCGCCGCGGCGGGCTTGGGCTCGGCGGCCGGGGCGGCGGTCTCGGGGTTGGCGGTGGCCGCCGACTCGGACTTGCCCGCCGGAGCGAAGATGACGGGGTCGGGCTTGGTCTTGGCGACACCGTTGGGTTCGGCGGCGCTGGGCCGCGGCGCGAAGATCACCGGCTCCTTGCGGGCCGGCTTCTCCTCCTCCGCGGCCGGAGCCGCGGCCACCTGCTCGGCGGCGGAGGGGCGCGAGTCCTTCGACTCCTCTTCCTCCTTGTTGCCAAGGCCCTTGATGGAGTTCTTCACCCGGTCGACGACCAGCAGGGCCTGCCCGGCCGCGCTGAGTGTGGTCTGGATGAACAGGAGCGGAAGGTCCTTGGCCTTCTCCTTCAGCTCGTCCTTGTTGGTGACGGTCTTGGCGATGTTGCGTATCACGTCGCTGAGGGACATGACGTCTCCCTGGGAGGTCAGTAATGGACGGCCAGTTTGGCAAACCGCGGGCAACCACGCACGCGCAGGCCTGATGGCCGCTCCACGTAGCATAGAAAGTATGGAGCCGCAGACCCCCACTTCCCGCCGAGTACTCGTAGCCAAGCCACGCGGCTACTGTGCCGGAGTCGATCGAGCCGTGGTAGCGGTCGAGAAGGCCCTGGAGCAGTACGGTGCGCCGATCTACGTACGCAAGCAGATCGTTCACAACACCCACGTCGTCAAGACTTTGGAGGCCAGGGGCGCCATCTTCGTCGACGAGACCGAGGAGGTGCCCGAGGGCGAGATCGTGGTGTTCTCGGCCCACGGGGTGTCCCCGGCGGTGCACGACGAGGCGCGCCGGCGCAGCCTGCGCACCATCGACGCCACCTGCCCGCTGGTCACCAAGGTGCACAACGAGGCGAGGCGGTTCGCGAGCCAGGACTACGACATCCTCCTGATCGGGCACGAGGGTCACGAGGAGGTCGAGGGCACCTCCGGTGAGGCCCCCGACCACATCCAGCTCGTGGACGGGCTCGACGCGGTCGACAAAGTGCAGGTCAAGGATCCGAGCAAGCTGGTCTGGCTGTCGCAGACCACGCTGTCGGTCGACGAGACCACCGAGACGGTCACCCGGCTCAAGGAGCGCTTCCCCACGCTGATCGACCCGCCGAGCGACGACATCTGCTACGCCACGCAAAACCGGCAGGTCGCGGTCAAGGAGATCGCCGCCGAGGCGCAGCTGGTCATCGTGGTCGGCTCGGAAAACTCCTCCAACTCCAAGCGCCTGGTCGAGGTGGCCAAGGACTACGGGGCCGAGGCTTCTTACCTCGTCGACAACGCCACCTTCATCCGCGACGAGTGGCTCGAGGGCGTCACCACGGTCGGCGTGACCAGCGGCGCGTCCGTTCCGGAGGAGCTGGTCGACGAGGTGCTGGCGCGGCTGGCCAAGCATGGGTTCGACGACGTGACCCAGGTCGAGTCGGTGCAGGAGAGCATGCGCTTCGCCCTGCCCCACGAGCTGCGCAAGGACCTGCGGGTCTCCTAGTCGTCCCCGCGCGGCGTCCCGTAG
The DNA here is from genome assembly GCF_053587055.1 of Nonomuraea sp. NPDC003707. NCBI lineage: Bacteria > Bacillati > Actinomycetota > Actinomycetes > Streptosporangiales > Streptosporangiaceae > Nonomuraea > Nonomuraea sp. NPDC003707. Next base: position 484,106 of record NZ_JBSFNK010000004.1, read on the forward strand.
ACCTTGGGCTCGAAGTAGCCCTCCGGCTCGGGCACGAACGGCTGGCGCGGGCGCGGCATCTCCGCGCCCGCCTTCAGCTCCTCCCGCAGCTCGCGTACGTTGTCGCGGAGCCCGCGCCGCCACGCGACGCCCAGCACGACGGCCGAGCCCGCGAACAGCCACGGCGCGCCCTGCGTCAGCGACGTGTAGAGCCCCAGCGCCAGCGACTGCACGATGGACACCGAGCCGAACGCGCGCCCCAGCTCGACGAAGAGCGTGGCGCAGAAGAACACCAGCGGCGGCGTCACCACCAGCGACAGCAGCTCGCGCCGGTTGACCAGGAGCACGCCCAGCAAGCTCGACAGCACGAAGGTCGCGCCCACGACGTACTGGATGTCGAGCAGGGTCGCCAGCACGTAGCCCGCCAAGGTGGCGACCAGGGCGAGCGCGATGGCGCCGCGAGCGGTCAGCCTGACCGCGGGACGCCTCTTCTCACCCAATGCCCCACCCCCGATTTATTGCGACCCGTTGGCCAACTTACCGTTCGAGTGGGAAAGCAGAGGCGAGGTTTCCAGCAGTTCGGGGGATGCCAGGGGTCTGGGCAGGCCTTCGAGCATCTCAGGAGAGTCGAGATCGCCGTCCACGACGCCCAGATCGTGCAGCTTGCGCGCGGTGACCAGGACGCGGCTTTCGAGCGATCCGACCGACTTGTTGTACGCCTCCACGGCCCGCGTCAGCGCCCTGCCGAGCGAGTCGACGTTCCTGCCGAGGGACGAGAGCCGTTCGTACAGCTCCTTGCCCAGCTCGAACACCGCCCGCGCGTTCTCGCTCAGCGCGGCCTGCTGCCAGGCGTAATGCGCGGTGCGCAGCATCGTGATCAGCGTCGTCGGCGTGGCGATGTGGACCCGCCGCGTCATCGCGTATTCCAGCAGCCCGGGATCGCGCTCCAGCGCCGGGGCCAGGAACGCCTCGCCCGGGATGAACAGCACCACGAACTCCGGCGACGGGTTGAACCCCTGCCAGTAGGACTTGGCCGCCAGCCGGTCGATGTGCTCGCGGACATGCCGGGCGTGAGCGTCGAGCCGGACCGTGGCGAGGCTCTCGTCGGACGCCTCGGCGGCCTCCAGATAGGCCGCCAGCGAGACTTTGGAGTCGACCACGATGTTCTTGCCGCCGGCGAGCCTGACGACCATGTCGGGGCGCATGGGGCCCTCGGTGACCTGCTCGTCGAAGTCGCAGTGGTGCTGCATGCCGGCGATCTCGGCGACCCTGCGCAGCTGGAGCTCGCCCCACCTGCCCCGCGCCTCGGGCCGCTGCAGGGCCCTGACCAGGGCCGTGGTCTGGGAGCGCAACTGCTCGTTGCTCTGCCGTACGAACTCCATCTGCTTGGCCAGCTCGGCGCGGGCCGCGCGCTGGCCGGACTCGGTGTCGCGCAGCTGCGACTCGACCCGGGCGAGCGCGTCCTTCAGCGGCTCCACCAGGTGCTCGACGGCCTGCTTGCGCTGGTCCAGATCGCCCGTGGCCTCGGCGCGGCTGGCGGCCAGCCTGGTCTCGGCCAGCTCGAGGAAGCGGATGTTGTTGACGTCGAGGGCGCGCGTGGACAGGGCCTGGAAGCGCTCGGCGAGCTGCTCCTCGACGTAGACCAGCTTGTCGGCGGCCGACTTGGCCCGCGCGTCCGCCTCGGCCACCCGCACCGCGGCCCGCGTCCTGGCCACCAGGAAACCGATGACGAGCCCGGCGGCCAGACCTACGAGAAGCGAGACGACATCCACTTGATCGATGATGCAGGACTCCGGCGCGCCGATCCGGCCCGACACGCTCGTTACGCTCAGCACGTAAACTTGGCGTTCGTGAGCGAGCGCAGCGAGAGAACCATCAAACACAGCAGTCAAAGACTCATGGTGACGACGGAGTCGGCAGCATGAGTCTCTCTATCGGTATCGTCGGTCTGCCCAACGTCGGCAAGTCCACGCTCTTCAACGCGCTGACGAAGTCCGGCAACGCGCTCGCCGCGAACTACCCGTTCGCCACCATCGAGCCCAACGTGGGCATCGTGGGCGTGCCCGACGACCGGCTGCCCAAGCTGGCCGAGATCTTCAGCTCGGCCCGCATCCTGCCCGCCAAGGTCGAGTTCGTCGACGTCGCGGGCCTGGTCAAGGGGGCCTCGGAGGGGCAGGGCAGGGGCAACCAGTTCCTCGCCAACATCCGCGACACCGACGCGATCTGCCAGGTGGTCCGCGTCTTCAGCGACCCCGACGTCACGCACGTGGACGGCGACATCTCGCCCAAGCGCGACATCGAGACCATCAACACCGAGCTGATCATGGCCGACCTGCAGACGGTCGAGAAGGCCATCCCGCGCCTGCAGAAGGAGGCGCGCAACAACAAGGACAAGAAGTCCGCGCTGGAGGCCGCCGAGGCCGCGCTGAGCGTGCTGGAGACCGGCAAGACCATCTTCGAGAGCGGTCTCGACCGCGAGGAGCTGCGCGAGCTCCACCTGCTGACGGCCAAGCCGTTCCTGTACGTGTTCAACCTCGACGCCGACGAGCTGGGCGACTCCGCGCTCCGGGAGCAGCTGGCGACGCTGGTCGCGCCCGCCGAGGCGGTCTTCATGGACGCCAAGATCGAGTCGGAGCTGGTCGAGCTCGACGAGGAGGAGGCGCTGGAGCTCCTCCAGTCGGTCGGCCAGGAGGAGTCGGGGCTGCGGCAGCTCGCCAGGGTCGGCTTCGACACGCTCGGCCTGCAGACGTACCTCACGGCCGGGCCGAAGGAGACCAGGGCCTGGACGATCCCCAAGGGCGCCACCGCGCCCGAGGCGGCCGGCGTGATCCACACCGACTTCCAGCGCGGCTTCATCAAGGCCGAGGTCGTCTCCTTCGACGACCTGGTCGAGGTCGGCTCCATCGCCAACGCCCGCGCGGCGGGCAAGGCCCGCGTCGAGGGCAAGGAATACATCATGCGCGACGGCGACGTGGTGGAGTTCCGCTTCAACGTCTGAGCACGGCCCGGGCCGGGGTGTCCCGTGGGAAATCACGGAAAGCCGCCGTTCGTTACGGTACGTTACCGATGGTGACGGCGGCGATGCCCCCTCAGACGTCTCATCCCGGGAATCGGTAGGACGTCTGATGCCGGGACAACTGATGCGTCAACCACTTTGGGCCCCCGCGCGTCGAATCGTCACGGCGTTCACGCTGACTCGGGAGGCCCTCAATGATCCGCCGCATCATCCGGAAACGACGTCCCACGCCCACTCTGGCCGGCATCAGCCTTGAGGAGGAGCTCGCCCTGATCAGGGTCGAGCTCATGTACGGCCTGCGCGTCAACCGCGAGGCGTACCTCCGCAGGAAGGTCGACGAGCGCAACGAGATGGCGACGCGGATGCGCGAGCGGGACGCCGCCGAGATGCTGGCGGACCTGCGCGGCTCCCTGGAGCGGGCGGTGCAGCCGACCGTCGTGTCCCTGGACCGGTCGGCCCAGCAGACGGTCGTGGACCTGCACAGCAGGCGTCAGCCGCGCCCCACCCAGGATCCGGAGCCCGCCTGACGGCCCTGACTCCGCTCCGCGATCCATACCGAATCCGCCTGGCGAGAGTCCATGCCCGGTAGGACAGGAATCCGTGGCTGTCGCGCTATGCCAATTTAGGTATCTGGGCTGGTCAAAAGCTGTTTCCACCGGGAAGTCTCAGGAATCGGCAATGAGGCCTGCCCGCCGACCCGGTTTGCCGTCAGGACGGTCATGCCGCAGCATGGGCGTGGCTTTCCTGGAACAATGGCGGAGACCGGATAGGGTGACTACTTCACCGCGGATGATGGGGATCGGCAACGGACGACACCGCGCCAGCCGGGGGGATCGGCGCGAGCGGAGGCGTGATGGCTCGTAGGTCTACCGTCCAGCACGATCCTCGGATCGCTGGCGACCCCGAGCTTTCCGCGCGCCTTGACACGGCTGACTTCGACGCGCCGCCGCCTCGCAGGCCGCGGCGCGGCGGCTGGTCGGGCGGAGGCGGGCGGTGGCTCGTATGGACCGGCCGTGTCATTCTCTGGGCAGTTATCGTGGTTGTCGTCGTGAATGGGGTTCGTGCCCCATTTGAGCGATTTACCCAACAAACGAGCGCGACGCCCAATAGCGTCGCGCCTGCTCACCATGGTTTTCCGGCCGACCGGGGCATGGCTTTCGCCGCCCAGTTCGCCGGGGTCTATCTCAATTTCAGCCCGGACGACGCCGCGAGCAGGTCGCGCAAGCTGGGCGCTTTCCTGGCCGAGGGCATGGATCCGCAAATGGGCTGGGACGGCTACGGCAAGTTCGCGGCCGTCGCCATCCAGCCGTACGACATCGAGGCGAGCGACGCCCACAACGCCCTGGTCAGCGTGGCCTTCCAGTCAGGCCCGCGCAGGTTGATGCTGTCGGTCCCGCTCTACTACTCGGGCGACGAGGCCGGCGGCAGGTTCGCCGTGGTCGGCCGTCCCGCGGTGCTGCCCGCCCCGGGCCCGGCCGACGTGCCGCAGGTCGCCGCGCCGGAGACCGACGAGGCCACCGCGAGCGAGCTCAAAGAGCAACTGAAGGGTTTCTTCACCGACTACGCCTCCGGCGACGCGGCCGGGCTGCAGCGTTACGTCGCCGCGGGCCGGACGCTGCCGAGCTTCGGCGGCACGTTCACGTTCAGGGAGCTGAAGAAGGTCGTGGTGCCTGTGGGGGGTGCCACCCGAGAGATCCAGGCGGTCGTGGTGTGGGTCGTGCCGAACAGCGAGACACCCGCCACCCCCGACGCCACCGATCCCGCGGCTGTGGGCGGCACGCTGGAGATGGCCTACCGGCTGACCGTCGAGAAGCAGGGCGACAAGTGGTTCGTCGCCGACATTCGCGGCGCCGGCCGGGTCGTTGGATAGAGGCACGGCCACGCCGCTCATCGGTACCCCCCCGGGAGGACAAGAAGTGACCCTGAAGACCGTTCTGCTCCACCTGATCGAACTGACGCCGACACCCCCGGCGACCGGCCCGGACACCGGAGGTCTCGCCAACTTCCTGCGCGGGTTCTTCGCCCCGCTGTTCCTCGTCGTCGTCTCGGTGGTCGCGCTCTTCTTCCTCTTCACCCGCGAGATCACACGTTTCGTGCAGTTCCTGATACTGGCTGTGGCCATCGGCGTGATCTTCTACGTTCCCAACATCATCGAGGTGACGGCGAAGGCGATCGCGGGCGCTCTGGGCATCAAGTAGAGGGTTGAGACCGCTCCGCGGCGGTCATGTACGAGCGGGTGGAGAGGAGGACCGGCGTGGACCTGCCCACATATACGAACATCTGGCGGATCGAGAAGCGGCTCTACAAGCTGTACGACCTACGGCTGCCGATGCCGCTGCCGATCGTCTGGATCGGCGTTTTCGTCGGGGTGTTCGTTCCGTGGTCGCTCCTGCTGGTCCTGGTGGGCGTGCCGGTGGAGATGCCGTGGCACGTGCTGTACCTCGTGCCGCCCGGGATCGTGACGTGGTTGTCCACCCGTCCCGTCATCGAGGGTAAGCGGCTCACCGAGCTCCTCGAGTCCCAGCTCCGCTACCTGGGCCAGCCGAAGGCGTGGTACCGCCTCGCGCCCATGTCGGAGCCCGAGACGATCACGTTCTCCGGCCGCGTCTGGCGCACCACCCCCGCGCGGGCCAAGTCGAAGGCGCCCCGCAAGGCCCGCCAGCCGCAGCGGCGGCGCGAGGGCCAGCGGATCGCCGGTCCGCGCCAGGTCCGCCCGGCCGTCGCGGCCGCTGCCGCCGCCGCTTCCCAGGCTCCCGTGGCGGAGCCGACCACCGGCCGCTGGGGCACCCGCCGCGGCACCGCGCCCGCCCTCAAGGCCCGGGTACGCGAGACGGCCCCGCCTTCGGCACCGAGGTCCGGGGTCGGTGCGTTGCGGCGCGAGGAGGCCCTTCCAGGCGGCCCTGGACGCCGCCAGGACGCCCTGCCGCCCGGCGGCCACGAGAGCTCCGAGCCTCCCACCCGGGAATTCGTGGACGCGCGGGATGTTGCGACTCGGGATCGCGGGGACGCCCGGGACGCTGCGGCTTGGGATCGTGGGGACGCGCGGGATGCCGCCGGCCGTGAACGCACGGGGCGGGGAGAGGCCGCCGCCGCTCTGGCCGACGTCGGGACCCAGGAGCCCGCTGTCGAGACGCGGGGCCGCGAAGCCGCGGCCGGGGTCCGGGGCCAGGAGGTCGCGGGCCGGAACGGGGACGTTCAGGGGCTCGGCTCCGGATCGCCCGACGAGTCGCGTGCCGACCGTGAGGCGGCCGGGGCGGTCAGCGAGACGGAGACCCACAAGCCCGGCGCGGGGAAGCCCATCGACACCGAGGCGCTGCGGCGGCTGCGCCGGCTCGCGGCGAGCGCCGACGCCCCCGCCGAACCTTCGGGTCCTGCGGAGGGCGAGCGGCGGGACCGGGAGCGGGACGAGGAACGACGCGGGGAGGGTCGCGGGGAACGGCGCGAGGAAGGACGTGGAGAAGGCCGCGGGGAACGGCGCGAGGACGAGGTCGCGCGGGACCAGCACCGGAAGGGGCAGCCGCCGCGGCTGGGCCCGTCGCTGGTGCTGTCCGGCCCGCAGCGCGTCTGGCCGCCGCTCAACCCCGACGCCAAGCCGTTGCCCCGCCCCGCCGCCACCAGGCCCGGCACAGAGTCCCCCGACACCACATCCACCGCCCCGCCCCAGCAGGACACGGCACCGATCACAATGGCCGACACGCCGGGTGCACCGAGCGATGAGCCCAGCACGACGGCCGACGCGCAGAGTGCGCCGAGCGCGACGGCCAGAACTTCGGGTCCGAGCACGACGGCCGACGCTCCGGGTGCGCCGAGCACGACGGCTGACGTGCCCGACGCATCGGGCGACATGCCGGGCGCGGTCGGTGACACGCCGGACGCGGGCGTGCCGCAGCCGGTGGCCGAGGTCACGGATGAGCGCGGTGGCGTGGACGCGCCGGCTACGGCGGATGACGGGCTGAAGGGCGACGCGCCGAAGAAGGCCGACGCACCGAAGAAGGCCGACGCACGGGAGAAGGCCGACGACGTTACGGCTGGCGATGCTGCCGAGATGCGCGACGGCGTAAGTGCGCCGAGTGCGCGGGTCGCGGCGCCGAAGGGCGATACGCCCGGCGCGGGCGTGCCCGGCACGCGTGGTGACCGAGGTGCGGCGGTCCCTGGCACACGTGGTGACCGGAGCGGGTCCTTCCCCGGCACGCGTGGTGACCGGGGTGCGGGTGTGCCCGACGCGCGCGGTCCGGCGGCCGGTGATCGGCGGGTGGCGGCGAGCGCCGAGGACGGTCGGGTTGCGGCGGCGAATGCCGGTGACTCCCGGAGCGCGGCGGCGAAGGCCGGAGATGGCCGGGGTGCGGCGAGTGCCGGTGACGGTCGGGGTGTCGGGGCGGCGCAGGAGCGTGGGGGCGAGTTCGTCGCTCCCGTGCCCGTCCCCCGCCCAGGTGAAGGCCGGGTGCGGCGGGTCGAGTCCGTGGTGGGGCGGGACTCCGGCGGGTGGCGGAGGATCGCGCAGGTGGTCGTCGGCGGAGGCGGGGTCCGGACCGACGGGTCCGAGATCGACGAGGCCAGGGCCAGGGGCGTGTTCGGCGGCAGCCGCAGGATCGTGGTCCTGGGCTGCACCGGCGGCGCCGGTCAGAGCACGACGGCGCTCATGCTGGGCCACACCTTCGCCAGATACCGCGATGACAGGGTCGTGGCCGTCGACGCCAACACCGGCGGCGGCACCCTGACGAGCAAGATCCAGCCGGAGACGCCCGAAACTCTCACCTCGCTGCTGTCCGGGCTCGACCGCGTCAGCGGGTATCTCACCATGCGTGGGTACACCACGAGGACCGCCTCGGGGCTCGAGGTGATCAGCGCGGACAGCGACGCGGGCGCCGAACAGCGGCTGGCGGACCGGTCGTTCTTCTCCGACCATCGGTTGGGCGAGTCCATGCGCCTTCTGGACCGCCACTACAAGCTCGCCGTCATCGACCCGGCCGCCGCGCTGGCGGCCAGGCTCCTGCCGTACGCGGACCAGCTCGTCCTGGTGGTCCCCGCGAGCGAGGAGGCGTCGGAGGCGGTGGCGATGACGTACGAGTGGCTCGACGGGCACGGCTGCGCGGAGCTGCGCAGGCGTGCGGTCATGGTGGTCAACGGCGTGAGCAGGCGTTCGATGACCGACGTCGAGCAGGCGGAGTCGGTGGCCAGGGGCAGGTGCCGGGCCATCGTCAGGGTCCCCTGGGAGGACGGTCTGGCGCCCGAGGGCGCGGAGGTCGTCGACCCGGGGCAGTTGCGCACGGCCGGCAAACGGGCCTATCTCGCTCTTGCCGGCGTCGTGATCGCGGGCTTCGCGGCACAGGCACAGACCGTCCGACCGAGCGAAGAGGAGTTGGCGAGTGACCCCCCGGGCACGAGAATCGGTGAGCGATAAGTGAACAAGCGAGCAGGTCTGGCCCGTTCATGCGCCGAGGGGGCGGCATGAGCAGGGCGGCACGAGCGCACCAGCGCCTGGCGGTCCGGTATTTCGACGACCGCATCCTGCTCACGGACACCTCCGCATGGGCGTACTTCCGCCTTCCGACGGTCAGCTACGAGTTCGTCACACCCGACGAACGCGAGGCCCTGGCCACCAACATCACGATCGCGCTGGCCGCGATCAGGATGCCCGACGCCGAGGTCCACCTGAGGGTCGCGCACCGCACGTACCCCGCCGCCGAGTGGGCCATGGCGCTCAACGCCACCTCCGACGAGGGGCCCGGCTGGCGCGACTACCTGGAGGAGATGTACCGGCACGTCTGGGCGAAGGACTTCTGGTCCAAGGAGGTCTTCCTCGGCGTGCGGCTCGGCCCGCGCGGCAAGCAGCTCGGCGCCGGCGTGCTGTCCCAGCTCTTCGGCTTCTACCAGAAGACCGAGAAGGCGCTCGGCATGGAGGACGACCACGTCCCCGACAGCGAGATCGGGCGCTGGACCGAGCAGGCCGAACGCCTCGGCAGGGCGCTCACGTCGAGTGCCCTCTACGCCAGGCACGCCACCTCCGTCGAGGTGGCGTGGCTGTTCCAGCACGCGGCCTCCGGCGCGCTCGGCGATCCGCCGCCGTCGGCCAGCCCGAAGCGGCGCTGGGGCAAGGGCGAGATCGAGTCGCTGGTCGAGGGGGAGATCCACAACGGCAGGTCGCTGCTGCGCATCGTGCAGCCGCAGGGCGACTCGTACGTGGCCTACCTGTCGTTCGCGAGGTTCCCCGACCTCATGCCGTTCCCGGACGGTGAGCCGTGGATGCACTTCGCGGACCAGCTCGCCTTCCCCGTGGAGATCTCGTCGCGGATGCGGCTGATCCCGCCGGTCAAGGCGTCCAAGGACGTCGCGCGCAAGCTCGCGCACGCCCGCGACATGGACCACCACATCCGCGAGGCCGGCGCGGAGGCGCCGCTGGCGCTGGCCGAGCAGATCGACGCGGCCCGCATGCTGGAGCACGGCATCACGAAGGAACGCCTGCCCTTCGTGTACGGCTGGCACCGCCTGATCGTGTCGGCCCCCACCGAGGACATCTGCGTGCAGCGCGTCGAGGCGGTCGTCGAGCACTACCGCGACATGGGCATCGACGTGGTCAACTCGACGGGTGACCAGTTCTCGCTGTTCAGCGAGACGCTGCCGGGCGAGAAGGTACGCGTCAACGCCTACGCGCAGCGGCAGCCGTTGCGCACCATCGCGGGCGGCATGGCCACCGCCACCGTCGACCTCGGCGACCGGCTGGGCGACGGCACCGAGGGCTGGCTCGGCCCGTACATCGGCGAGACCGTCGGCAGGGCCCGCAGCATCGTGCACTTCGACCCGTTGCTGGCGGCCTCCCGCAACCGGCCGACCGCCATCGCGATCACCGGCGAGCCCGGCGGCGGCAAGACCACGCTCGCGCTGCTGATGATCTACCAGATGGCGCTCAGGGGCGTGACGGTCGCGGTGATCGACCCGAAGGGCGACGCCGAGTCGCTGGTGCGGCTGCTGGAGAAGCGGGGTCGCAAGGCCCGCATCATCCCGCTGGGGTCGGCGGCGCCGGGGCTGCTCGACCCGTTCTCGTTCGGCGACGACATCGCGGCGAAGAAGACCATGGCCACCGAGACGCTGAGGCTGCTGCTGCCCCGCATGTCGGAGGAGCGCGAGTCGGCCATGATCCAGGCGGTGGCCGCGGTCTCCAACGCGCCCGACCCGTCGCTGGGCAAGGTCGTCGACTTCCTGGAGCAGGCCGACGACCCCGCCTCGAAGAACCTGGGCGCGGTGCTGCGCTCCATGTCGGAGATGCACCTGGCCAGGCTCTGCTTCGACCCTTCGGGCGGCGACCAGATCGACAGCGAGGGCTGGACGACGGTGTTCACGCTGGGTGGGCTGACCCTGCCCGACGTGGCCACGACCAGGGACGACTACTCCTACGAGCAGCGGCTGTCGGTGGCGCTGCTCTACCTGGTCTCCCAGTTCGCGCGCAGGCTGATGAACGGCCTCGACCGGCGCGCCCCCAAGGCGATCTTCCTGGACGAGGCGTGGGCGATCACCTCCACGCCCGAGGGCGCCAAGCTGGTGCCCGAGGTCAGCCGGATGGGCCGCTCCCGCAACACCGCCCTCGTGCTGGTCTCCCAGAACGCGGGCGACCTGCTCAACGAGCAGGTGACCAACTGCCTGTCGTCCGTCTTCGCGTTCAGGTCCACCGAACGGGTGGAGGTGGACCACGTCATGTCCCTGCTCGGGGTGGAGCCGTCGGAGGAGCACAAGGCCGTGCTGCGCTCGCTCGGCAACGGCGAATGCGTATTCCGCGATCTGGATGGCAGGGCGGGGCGGATCGGAGTAGACCTGATCTCCGAGGATCTTCTCCGTTGGCTCGACACGAACCCGACGCACGACAAACCCGACGGCAGCGGGCATGATGATCTTCAGGGGGGCGTGGGCAGGGCGCAGGAGGTACGGTCATGAAGATCCGGCTGTCTCGACGGCTCGCACTGGCACTGGCGCTCGTCACGAGCATTCTCGTGATGCCGATCGTGGTGGGCGGGCTGTCGGCCCCGGCCGCGGCGGCGCCCTGTGACCTGTCGGGCCCGCTCAACCCGGAGATGGTCGGCGGCGGCACCGACGGCCTGATCCAGGCGCCGGCCGTCGAAGGCGCGCCGCAGACGCCGACCACCAACTACTCCCAGTTCGGCATGAGCGGCCAGTTCTGGCACACCCACGACCTGGGCTGCTCCGACTACGTGGCCGTGCTCGGCAACATGTGGGCCAACGGCATCTTCACCGCGGCCAAGGCCATCGACCGGCTGACAATCACCACGTACCAGGCGGCGGCGACGGAGGGACCGCTCCAGGCGATCAAGGACGTGGTCGACGACATCATCACGAACCTCTCCAAGGCCATGTACTGGCCCTTCCTCCAGCCGATCGTCATCCTCGGCGCCATCTGGCTGGCCTGGTACGGGCTGATCCGCAAGCGCGCCACCACGACCGCCGAGGGCGTGATCTGGATGGTGCTCGCGGTCACCGTGGCGGTCTGGTTCCTCAGCCGTCCCGGCGACTTCACGGGCCTGGGCAAGGTCGTGACCGACAAGACCGGCGAGGTCGTCAACTCGGCCTTCTCCGGCCTGCCGGGCGCGGGCGGCGCCTCCTGCCTGCCGCCGCCCGGCGGCGCCGACGCGAAGGTCCAGGCCGGCGGCTACGCCCAGACCGGCACGCCGGGCGTCGACCAGAACGCCGACGCGCTGTGGTCCACGCTGGTCTGCAAGCCGTGGCTGGTGGGCCTGTTCGGCACCGCCGACCCGCAGCAGCCGATCGTGCGCGACTGGGGCCGCAAGGTGCTGGAGATGCAGTCGGTCCCCCGGGCCGTGGCCGGCCAGCCGGCGCCCGACGTGGGCGCCCGCCAGTCGGAGTACGCCTCGCTGGCCGACAAGCTCAAGAACGACCCCGTCTACACCGTCTTCTCCGGCCGTGACTGGTCCAACCGGCTCGGCGTGGCGGTCGGCGCGTTCATCGCGGCGATCGTGGCCGGCCTGCTCATCTTCCTGGTGGCGGTCTCGCTGCTGGTGCTGAAGGTGGGCTTCCTCCTGCTGCTGATCCTCGGGCCCGTGTTCCTGCTGATCGGCGTCCATCCGGGCAGCGGCCGGATCGTCGCCATGCGCTGGGTGGAGATGCTCGTCGGCACGCTGCTCAGGCAGGCCGTGCTCACGCTCGTGCTCAGCGTCCTCGTCTACGGGTACGCGCTGATCATCTCCACGGCCATGCCATGGGGTCTGCAGGTGCTGTTCATGGCCCTGCTGACGATCGCGGTGTTCTTCTACCGCAGGCCGTTCCAGCACCTGTTCGCCTCGATGAACGGCCACACGGTCACCACCCGCATGCTGGGCGAGGCGGCGAGCTCGTCGGTCCTCGAGCGGTCCGCGGGCGCGCTGCCGCCGGTCGCCTCGGCCAGGATCGGCCGCTGGGGGCTGCGCAAGGCCGAGCCGCTCATCAGGGCGGCCGGCGCCGCCAACGCGGCGGGCGCCGCGGCCACGGCGGCGGCCACCGCGGGGCAGGCCCGGGTACGCGCCGAGGAGGGCGAGGGCGTTCCCTTGGGCACCCGCGTACCGGCCACGGCCGCGCCGCTGGACACCGACCAGCAGGGCGGCAAGGCGGGCGCCAGGGCTCCGATGGAGCCGCGCAGAGGTACGGCGCCGCCGCTCAACCTGGGCACGACGCCCACACGCACGCGCGGTCCCGCGGCGGGCGGCCCCCGGGTGGCCGGCGCGGCCGGTGGCACGGCCTCCAGCGGCTCCAGCGGCTCAGGTGGCTCGGGCGGCGGCTGGTTCGGCGGCCGGTCCGGCGGCGGCTGGGCGTCCCGCGGCGGTTCGGCGTCGGGGTCGCGTAGTTCGTCCGGCGGGTCGCGCGGCTCCCGGTTCGGCGGCTCGGGCGGCACGCGTTCGCGCGGGAGCGGCGGCGGGCTGTTCGGCGGCGGCTCAGGTGGCTCCGGTGGTTCCGGCGGCGGATCGCGTGGCGGTTCGGGCGGTGGTTCGCGTGGCGGTTCGGGCGGCGGGCTGTTCGGCGGCGGCGGTTCGAGGTCCAACGGCGCCACCCGGTCGGGCGGCGGCTCCAGGCCGTCCGGAGGCTCGTCCGGCTCCCGGATCTTCGGCTCGGACGAGCCCTCGTCCCGCACCTCCGAGGCTCCTCCCCTCTGGCTGCGCGGCAGCCGCAACGGCGGTTCCGGAGGCGACAGCCCGGATGTGCCGTTCTGGCTCAAGCCGAACAACCCCGACAAGGACTGAACGAACATGGTGCAGGGAGGTGACAGGCGGGGGGTGGCCTTCGCCGTCGTCGTCGTGGTCATCGCCGCGGTCGGCATCTACCTGACCATGTGGCCCGACCCGGAGGAGCAGGCCGGGCCCGGTCAGGAGCCGGCGAGGGTCGTCAGCGCGCCGGCTCCGTCGAGCACGCCGCTGGCGACCGCGAGCGCCGCCCCGTTCGACATCTACTCGTTCCTGCCGATGAAGAAGGAGCAGCTGGCCGCGACGGCGGACCTGGCCGAGCGGTTCACCGCCGACTACGGCACCTTCAGGTACGACGAGGACCCGGCGGCGTACGCGACCCGCGTGAAGGCGTACACGACGGCCGAGCTCGGCAACGAGCTGACCAGGACCATGACGTCGGCGGGCACCGTCGAGCAGAACCGCAACGATCAGATCGTCTCCAAGGCCACGGCCAGGCTGAAGGAGATCAGGCAGATCGAGAAGAACTCCATCATCTTCGTGGTCGCCTCGGCGAGGCAGGTCACCGCCAAGAGCGGTAACCAGACGGCTCAGGAGGAGTACGCGGTCACGGTGACCCAGTCGGGAGCCGACTGGCGGATCTTCGACATCCGGCCTGCCACGGAGGGCCAGGAGGGGGACACCTCGGGGTGAAGCTCTCACGTACCCGGCTGGCGCTGATCATCGGCGCCGCCGGCGTGCTGCTCCTGGTGGCGGTCGTCGTGTCGCCGATGCTGCTGATCTCGATGCCGTCGTTCCTCAGCGACGGCGGCACCTCGCCCGACTGCAACGACAACACGCAGGTGGAGGAGGTGTCCGACTCGGCGACGTCGGACATCCCTTCCGAATACCTGGAGTTCTACAAGCAGTACGGCAAGAAGATCGGCGTCCAGTGGAACATCCTGGCCGCCGTGGGCAAGCGCGAGACCGACCACGGCCGCTCCAACCTGCCGGGCGTCAAGAGCGGCACCAACTACGCGGGCGCGGCCGGGCCGATGCAGTTCCTGATCTCCACGTGGGGCGGCAAGGCCAGGGTCGCGATGTCGTCGAAGTTCACCGGGTACGCCTCCGACGGTGACGGCGACGGGGTGGGCGACATCTACAACCCGGCCGACGCGATCCTCGGCGCCGCGCGGATGCTCAAGCGCAACGGAGCCCCGGAGAATGTACGGCAGGCGCTGTTCGTCTACAACCGGGCCTGGTGGTACGTGGACCAGGTCGAGGCGATCGCCAGGAAGTACGCCAAGTCGGGCGACGTCAAGGTGCCGCCGCAGGCTTCGGAGGAATGCGACGACTCGCTGGTGGAGGCCGCGCCGAGCGACATCGTGGCCAAGATTTTGGAATACGCGCTGGCGCAGCGCGGCAAGCCGTATCTGTGGGGCGGGACGGGGCCCGACGCGTTCGACTGCTCGGGCGTCATCTTCGCGGCGTATCGGGAGGCGGGGCTGATGATCCCGCGTACGACGTTCGGGCAGTGGCCGTTCGGCGTGAAGGTTTTAGACGGTCAGGAACAGCCCGGTGACCTGGTGTTCTTCAACGCCGGTCCGGGCACGTCCGCCGACAACCCCGGCCACGTCGGGCTCGTCGTGTCGAAGGGCAAGATGCTGGAGGCCCGGTGCCGGCTGTGCGGGCCGATCAAGGTCACCAGCTACAAGGCCCGGGACAACCGCCTCGGTTTCACCCGCCCCCTGCAGAACGCCGACGTGCTCGAGCAGTTGAAGAAGCTGCAGAATCCTACCCTGTGAATGATTTCGACACGGTCGTGGTGGCCGCGGTGATCGTCGCTCCGGGCGCTCGGGTGCTGGCCGCCCAGCGCGCCGAGCCTCCGGCGCTCGCGGGTGGCTGGGAGTTCCCTGGCGGGAAGGTGGATCCCGGCGAGAGCGAGACGGCGGCGCTCGTCCGCGAGTGCCGCGAGGAGCTCGGCGTGGAGGTCACGGTGGGTGAGCAGGTGGGCGGGGACTGGGAGCTTTCCGAGGGGTACGTGCTGCGCGTGTGGCTGTGCTCGCTGGCCTCGGGGGTCCCGGAGGCTCGGGAGCACCTGGCGCTGCGGTGGCTGGGGCCCGGCGAGTACTACTCGGTCGAGTGGCTCGGGGCGGATCTGCCCGTTATGAAGACTGTGGAGAATCTGCTCCTTTCGCGGGATTAGGTGCTTCCCCTGTGTGACAGAATGACTACCAAGAGTGACATCTGTCGCAACGGGGGAGTTGGGAGTGATGCGGCGTGGCTGGATCATTGCGGGTGCACTGATCCTTGCGGCTGTGCCCTCCGTGCCTTTGGCGGCCTCGCGGGTGTCGCTGGTGCTGGAGCGCGTGAGCACGCCTGGGGTGTGGATCAGGACGGGCGACGTCCAGCGGTTCCGGGTGCGGCTGAACGGGATGGCCGACGGGGTCAAGGTGGCGATCGCGGCCAGCCCGGCGGCGGCGCTGACGCAGGTGTCCTGCGCCTCG
This sequence comes from Nonomuraea sp. NPDC003707, assembly GCF_053587055.1. NCBI lineage: Bacteria > Bacillati > Actinomycetota > Actinomycetes > Streptosporangiales > Streptosporangiaceae > Nonomuraea > Nonomuraea sp. NPDC003707. Next base: position 499,765 of record NZ_JBSFNK010000004.1, read on the forward strand.
GCGGCGCCGGGCACGCCGTTCGCGTCCGCGCCCGCCGCGGAGGCGAGCCTGGGGGCGGCCCGGGGCGGCGTGCGGGCCGCGCGGGCGCTGGCGGCCCAGGCGCTGAGCGTCACGGGCGGCTCGGTGCTGCCGAGCGCGGTCCCGCCCGGGACGCGGGTGTGCGAGCTGGGCGACCTCGCCGGTGAGCGGGAAGTGGACGTGACGCTCACCACGCCGTCGGGGGCGAAGCAGGTGGTGCTCGCGGCGGTGGCCGGGATGCGGGCCGACGCGGGCGGCCCGCTGACGACCAAGACCAAGACGGCCGCCACACGCGTCATGGACGAGGAGGCGGGCTTCAGCGGCCCGGCGGTCCGCGTGAGCCCCGAAGAGCCTCTGCCCGGCGTGCCCGGCGCGGCTCCGGGGAAGAACCGCGAGTACGCCGAGGCGAAGGAACGACTCCTCGCTCAACTGCAACAGCCCGCCCCGCCCGCACGGGCCTGGGCGAAGGTGCAAGCCGACGCGGAGGCGCCAGAGGTCGCCGGGGCGCAGGCCAGACGCCGGTTGCTGGCCGGGGCCGGCGTGCTGCTCGAGGGGCAGTGGCCCGCCGAAGCGGCCGCGCCGCGGCGTGAGGCGGCCGGAGGGACCGCGCGCCGGCTGAGGGGCGGCGTGCCGCAGGCGCCCCGGCAGCCCCAGATGATGCCGCAGTGGCCCCAGGGCGTGCCGGGCCTTGAGCTGCCCCAAGCCGCGCCGCAGGCGCCCGGGCTGGCTCAGGCCGTGCCGCAACTGCCCCAGGGCCTGCAGCGGCTGCCTCAGGCCGCGCCGCAGTTGCCCCAGGGCCTGCAGCGGCCTCAGGCCGCGCCGCAGCTACCTCAAGGCCTCCCGCAGCTGCCTCAGGGGCTGCCGCAGGTGCCGCAGTTGCCCCAAGGTCTGCCGCAGGCTCCTCAGGGCCTGCAGCGGCTGCCGGAGGCCGTGCCGCAGCCGGTGCCCGGCGCTCCGCCCGCGCTGGTCCTGCCCGGCGCGGCGCCCCCGCTCGGGGGCGCGCCTCTCCTGCCCGGCATGGCGGCGCCGCAAGCCGCTCCAGGAGCGGCCGGGCAGCCCGCGCGCGGCGCCGAAGGCGTGGTGCCGCTGCCGTGGAACGTGGCCGCGGCGCGGAAGCACGCCCGCCCTGTCGCGTGGGCGAGCCCGCTGGACGGTCCGAAGGGGCTGCCGGTGGTCGCCGGAGGCATCGGAGCGTTGCTGGGAGCCCTGTGGTTGATTGGCACGGTGCAAAGACGCCGAAAAAGCAAAACGTAGGTTAATTCGGGCTTTACTGTTACTTTGACCCGACTAGTATTCCCTTGACCAAGGTTCCGGGATACGCGGAGGGCACCGGTGGCACGCACGCGAGCGACGGCCGCGTCCGCTGTCGTCCTGGCGCTGGGCCTGGCCGGCGTCGGAGCGACACCGTTCATCGTACAGAGCGCGAGTGCGTCCGTGTCGGCGTACCAGCCGGTCGAGCCCTGTGACATCGGCGAGGTGTGCGACACGACCCCGGAGACCACCGTCACGGTCACCGAGACGGCGGGCACGCCGGAGCCCGAGGAGCCGGAGACGACGATCACCAAGACCGTCACCTCGACTCCGACGAAGGCGAGCAAGACCCCCAAGCCGACCAAGAGCACGACGCCTCCGGCGACCACCAGCGCACCGCCGCCGCAGAACCAGAACCCCCAGCCGCTGCCCACCCAGACGGTCGAGACGCCCCCGACCTCCGCGCAGAGCACCCCCGAACAGTCCATCGACATTCCGGAGGTCGCGTCCTCCGAGCCGGTCACGGCGCCGTCGGTGCAGCCGAGCGACACGCAGCCCGCCTCCTCCGAGGAGGTGCCGCTGGAGCTGCGGAACGCGGCGCCGGAGTTCGACCAGAAGTCGCTGACGCAGAAGCTCAGCATCCCCGCGCTGGTGCTGGTCCTGCTCGCGCTCTTCGCGGTCCTGATCTTCGAGGGACGCCTCCGCCGGATGGCCCACGCGGCGGCCGTGCGCAAGGCCGGGCCGCCGATGGGCCGGCCGGACATGCCTCCGCCTCCTCCGGGCGGCGGGTATCCCGCGGGGCCCGGTTACTACGCCACGGCGGGCTTCCCCGCGCCCGGCTACCCGGGCGGCACGGCGTACGCGCCGATCATCAGCTTCGTCCCTGTGCAGACGTATCCGAGCGGCCCGGTCCCCGGCTACGAGGAGCACCAATACCCGCCCCAGGACTACGCGCAGGAGCCCCCGCCGCCGCCGGTGGCGGAGCCCATGGTGCTGCACCCGGACGAGTTCGACTCCTTCAACCACGAACCGCCCAAGCCCAAGGAGTTCCGCGACCCGTTCGAGCCGCTGGTCCCGGCGGACCCGCCGCCGGCGGACATCCCGCCGGGCGGCGGCGACCCGTACGAGGTCCCCGGCCAGGAGCGCCCGCTCGGGCCGGTCTCGGCGTCGGAGTCCGGCGACGCGGAGCCGTGGCAGGGCGGCCAGTCCCTGTTCGACCCGCCGGACCGGAACCAGGAGCAGCAGGCGTACGACCCGCCGCCCTACCTGGCGCCCGACGCGGAGGCGACCGTCATCCAGCCGCTGCCGCCGGAGCCCGGGCAGCCGGAGCAGACCAAGGAGATGCCGGACCCCAAGCGCAGGCGCTGGGGCCGCAAGAAGTAGCCGGGAAACGAAATGAGGGGGGCTGGAGATCCAGCCCCCCTCATTCGTACGTGCCTACTTGGCGCGCCTGAAGATCTTGTTGCCGAGCCACACCAGCGGGTCGTACTTGCGGTCCGCCACGCGCTCCTTCATCGGGATCAGCGCGTTGTCGGTGATCTTGATGTGTTCGGGGCAGACCTCGGTGCAGCACTTGGTGATGTTGCAGTAGCCGAGCCCGTGCTGGTCCTGCGCCGCCTCCTGGCGGTCGGCCACGTCGTACGGGTGCATGTCCAGCTCGGCGATCCGCATGAGGAACCGGGGGCCGGAGAAGTCGGCCTTGTTCTCCTCGTGGTCGCGGATGACGTGGCAGACGTTGTTGCACATGAAGCACTCGATGCACTTGCGGAACTCCTGGGACCGCTCGACATCGACCTGCTGCATCCGGTACTCGCCGGGCCGGACGCCGGCCGGCGGCGTGAAGGACGGGATCTCCCGCGCCTTCTGGTAGTTGAACGACACGTCCGTCACCAGGTCCTTGATGACCGGGAACGTCCGCATCGGCGTGACCGTGATGGTCTCGTCCTCCTCGAAGGTGGACATCCGGGTCATGCAGCCCAGCCGCGGCTTGCCGTTGATCTCCATGCTGCAGGAGCCGCACTTGCCGGCCTTGCAGTTCCAGCGCACCGCCAGGTCGGGCGCCTGCGTGGCCTGCAGCCGGTGGATGATGTCGAGGACGACCTCGCCCTCGTTCACCTCGACGGTGAAGTCCTCGAGCTTGCCCTCACCGCCCTCACCGCGCCAGACCTTGAACTTCGCCTTGTAGCTCATTTCGAAATCCCGTCGAACTCGGTCATCTCTTCGTCGGTGAGGTACTTCTTCAGCTCGTCCCGGTCGAACAGGGTGATCAGGTCGTCGCGCATGCTCGACTGGAGCTTCTCCTCGACCTTGACCGTGGAGCCGTCCTCGGTGGAGCAGACGAGCAGCTTGCGGCGCCAATCCGGGCTCATCCCGGGGAAGTCGTCGCGGGTGTGCCCGCCGCGGCTCTCCTCGCGCAGCAGCGCGGCGCGCGCCACGCACTGCGAGACCAGCACCATGTTGCGAAGGTCGATCGCGAGGTGCCAGCCGGGGTTGTAGATGCGGGACCCGGCCGCGCCGACCACCTGGGCGCGCTCCTTGAGCTTCTCCACGACCTGGAGCGCCTCGGCGACCTCCTCGGCCTTGCGGATGATGCCGACCAGGTCGTTCATCGTCCTCTGGAGCTCGTGGTGGACCTCGTACGGGTTCTCGCCGTCGCGCCCCAGCGGCTCCAGCGCCTCCTGCCGGGCCTCCTCCACGAGCTCGGGCAGGACCCGGGGCCTGGCCTCCAGCGAGTCCACGTACGCCGCCGCGCCCGCGCCCGCCCGGCGCCCGAACACCAGCAGGTCGGACAGCGAGTTGCCGCCCAGCCGGTTGGAGCCGTGCATGCCGCCGGACACCTCGCCCGCGGCGAAGAGCCCCGGCACGGCCGCCGCGCCGGTGTCGGCGTCCACCTCGACGCCGCCCATGATGTAGTGGCAGGTCGGGCCCACCTGCATGGGCTCGGCGGTGATGTCGACGTCGGCCAGCTCCTTGAACTGGTGGTGCATCGACGGCAGCCGCTTCTTGATCTCCTCGGCGGGCAGCCGGGTCGAGACGTCGAGGAAGACGCCGCCCTGGGGTGAGCCGCGGCCGGCCTTCACCTCGGCGTTGATCGCGCGGGCCACCTCGTCACGCGGCAGGAGCTCCGGCGGGCGCCGGTTGTTGGCCTGGTCGGTGTACCAGCGGTCGCCCTCCTCCTCCGTGGTCGCGTACTTGTCCTTGAAGACGTCCGGGATGTAGTCGAACATGAAGCGCTTGCCCTCGGAGTTGCGCAGCACGCCGCCGTCACCGCGGACGGACTCGGTGACGAGGATGCCGCGCACGGAGGGCGGCCAGACCATCCCGGTGGGGTGGAACTGGATGAACTCCATGTTGATCAGGTTCGCGCCGGCGAGCAGGGCCAGGGCGTGGCCGTCGCCGGTGTACTCCCAGGAGTTGGACGTGACGACGTACGACTTGCCGATGCCGCCGGTGGCCAGGATCACGGTGGGCGCATCGAAAAGCACGAAGTTCCCGGTCTCGCGCCAGTAGCCGAACGCGCCCGAGATCCGCTCCTCGTCCTTGAGCAGCCGCGTGATCGTGCACTCGGCGAAGACCTTGATGTAGGCCTCGTAGTCGCCGTGCTTCTCGTAGTCCTCCTGTTGGAGGGCGACGACGCGCTGCTGCAGCGTGCGGATCAGCTCCAGGCCGGTACGGTCGCCCACGTGTGCGAGCCGCGGGTACTCGTGCCCGCCGAAGTTCCGCTGGCTGATCTTGCCGTCCTTGGTGCGGTCGAACAGCGCGCCCCAGGCCTCCAGCTCCCAGACGCGGTCGGGCGCCTCCTTGGCGTGCAGCTCGGCCATCCGCCAGTTGTTGAGGAACTTGCCGCCGCGCATGGTGTCGCGGAAGTGCACCTGCCAGTTGTCGGCCGGGTTGACGTTGCCCATCGCGGCGGCCGCGCCGCCCTCGGCCATGACGGTGTGCGCCTTGCCGAACAGCGACTTGCACACGATCGCCGTCTTCTTGCCCTGCTGGCGGGCCTCGATCGCGGCTCGCAGGCCGGCGCCGCCCGCGCCGATGACGACGACGTCGTATTCGTGACGCTCTGTGTTAAGCGAGTTATCCACTGAAGCTGGTCCTTACGCGTACGGGAAGGCGATGATGCCCTTGGCCACCAGGCGGACGTACAGGTCGGCGCCCATGACGGAGAACATCGAGGCCCACGCGAGGGGTTGGTGCTTGGCGTTGAGCTTGGACACGAACGTCCAGGCCCGGTAGCGCAGCGGGTGGCGAGAGAAGTGGTTGAGCCTGCCCGCGGTGATGTGCCTGCAGGAGTGGCACGACAGCGTGTAGGCGTTGATCAGGACGGCGTTGACGACCAGGATCCAGGTGCCCAGGCCGATCGGCTTGTGGACGAGCGCCAGGACGGCGTCGTAGGCCAGGATGAGGCCGATCACGATGGCCGCGTAGAAGAAGTAGCGGTGCACGTTCTGCAGGATCAGCGGGAAGCGCCGCTCACCGGTGTACTTGCCGTGCGGCTCCTGGACGGCGCACGCCGGAGGCGAGAGCCAGAAGGAGCGATAGTAGGACTTGCGGTAGTAGTAGCAGGTAAGCCGGAAACCGCCCGGCAGGCCGAGAATGAGCAGCCCCGGCGGCAGTGCGTACCAGTCGCCGAACGGCGCCAGGCCGAACAGCCGGGCCCCCTCGGGACACGACGTCGCCAGACAGGGCGACGAGAACGGCGCTATGTAGGGATCGACGAAGTAGCTGTTGTCGATGATCGCCCACACGCCGTAGACAAGGAATGAGCTGAGCCCGAGGAACGTCAGCAGCGGAACAAGCCACCATCTGTCGGTACGCAGGGTGCGCACCTTGACTTGCGCTCGCTGCCTTCTGACCGGAGCGTCGGGCGTAGTCTGGGTCATCGCGGACCTCTCCACCTCCCGCGGACCCGTGTCGCGCAGGGGGTCCGTGGTTTTCGTATTCGCTGGGCGCGCGGCGGCGAGCGACGGCTCAGGCGCGCGTTGGTGGGGGATACGTTACGACGACAGCATGCGAATTTGTGAGCGGGGTCACTCACAATTTCGATGCTTAGCTGTGATTCCTGTCACGTACGCCCGTCAGGGGCGCTGCCCTTGGGCGGGCAACTTAACCACAGTCACGAAAAAATCGTCTATCTGCCGGACAACCCGGATAAATTGCTCAAAGTCCACCGGTTTGGACACATACGCGTTGGCATGCAACCGGTAACTGTGCAGGATGTCCTCCTCCGCCTCAGAGGTCGTCAGGATCACCACCGGGATCGTCCGCAACCCGGCGTCGGCCTTGACCTCTGCCAGCACCTCCATGCCGCTCATCCTCGGCAGATTGAGGTCGAGCAGGATGAGGTCGGGCCGCGGCGCGTCGGTGTATCCGTCCTCGTTACGCAGGTACGCCATCGCCTGCTCACCGTCGTTGACCACGTTGAGCCGGTTTCGCACCTTGTTGAAGTCGAAGGCCTCCTTGGTGAGCAGGATGTCACCCTGGTCGTCCTCCACCAGAAGCACCTCGATGGGGCGCCCCTCATTCATCGTCGTCTCCCGCGGCCGGCAGTGTCCAGCGGAACGTCGTGCCCTGGCCCTCGGCATCGCCGTCGAGCCAGAGCTGTCCGCCGTGGTACTCAACGATCTTGCGGCAAAGTGCCAGCCCGATGCCAGTACCCGGATACACGTCGCGGGGGTGGAGTCGCTGGAAGATCAGGAAGATGCGGTCGGCGTACTTGGGCTCGACCCCGATGCCGTTGTCGGAACAGCTGAACTCCCACAGGTCGCCGGACCTGGTGGCCCCGATGTGGATGCGCGGGGACGCCTCGGAGCGGAACTTGATCGCGTTCTCGATCAGGTTCTGGAACAGCTGCGTGAGCTGCACCCGGTTGCCCCTGACCGCGGGCAGCTCGTCCCTGGTGACCGTGGCCTCGGTGTCCTCGATCGTGGCCGACAGGTTCTCCAGCGCCGTGTCGAGCGCCTTCCCCGCGTCGACCGTGGTCCGCCCGCCGGTCACCCGGCCCACCCTGGAGAAGTCGAGCAGGTCGTTGATCAGCAGCTGCATGCGCTTGGCGCCGTCGACGGCGTAGTGGATGTACTGCTTGGCCCGATCGTCGAGCTGGGAGCCGTAGCGCTGCTCCAGCATCTGCGTGAAGCTGGCGACCTTGCGCAGCGGCTCCTGCAGGTCGTGGCTGGCCACGTACGCGAACTGCTCCAGCTCCCCGTTGGACCTGCGCAACTCCTCGGCCTGGTCGTCGGCCGTCCGCCAGGCCGACACGATGCGGCCGCGCATGGAGTCGACGTGGCTGGACAGCTCGGCCAGCTCCGCCGGCCTGTCGACGTGCAGGGCGTGGTCGAAGTCGCCGGCCGCCACGGTGCGGACCTGCTGGGTGAGCTGGTCGATGGGCTTCAGCACGACATACCGGATGATGAAGGCCAGCGCCAGGCCGAAGGCGAGCATCGCCGCGAAGAGCACGATCAGCGCCAGATTGAGCTGGTCGAGCTGCTGCTCGACGGCGGGCGCCTGGGCCAGCGCGCGGGCCCGCGCGCTGAACATCATCGCGACCACGATCCCGGCCAGGAGCACGACGCCGGCCACCAGCCCCATGACCAGGAACCAGCGGGCCACGGGCAGCCTGCCCAGCCCGGTCGGCTCCTTGGGGGGAGGCAGCGGGTTGATGCTCATGGTCTCCTCCTCCGGACCAGGACCACGGCGAGGTCGTCGCTCAGCGTGCCCACGTGCTTGATGAGCCGGTCGAGGTCGATGGCGCCGTGCTCGCGTACGAGATCGAGCAGGCCCTCCACGCCGAGCAGCTCTTGGCCCTCGCCCACCGCGGCCTCGATCAGGCCGTCGGTGTAGAGCATCATGGACCACTCGTCGCCCAGCGGCACGTCGATCACCGACCACTCCGCGTCCGAGAAGATCCCGAGCGGCGGCCCGGAGGGCGTGCCGTCGACCACCTGGACGGCGCCGTCGCGCACCAGCACCGGCGGCGGGTGCCCGACCACGCGCATCCTGGCGTGCCGCAGGTCGGGGCTGATCGTGGCCATGCACAGCGTGGTGAAGATCTCGGGGGTTTTGCGCTCGGCCCGCAGCACGGCGTCCATCGTGCGCAGCAGCGTGTCTTCCGTCTGACCGGCGAGGACCAGCGTGCGCCAGGCGATGCGCAGCGCCACGCCGAGCGCCGCCTCGTCGGGGCCGTGCCCGCACACGTCGCCGACCACGATGTGCACCGAGCCGTCCGGCGCCTGCACGGTGTCGAAGAAGTCGCCGGCCAGCGTGCCGCCGCTGCCCGGCAGGTAGCGGGTGACGTGCTCGATCGCCTCGGTACGCAGCAGGGGGCCGGGGAGCAGCGCGCCCTGCAGCCTGGCGTTCTCCTTGGCCGTGAGCTCCGCCTGCACGAGCCTGATCTGGGCCAGGTCGGCCCGCTTGCGCTCCATCGAGTAGTGGATCGCCCTGGCCAGCAGCCGCGCGTCGACGTCGCCCTTGACCAGGTAGTCCTGCGCGCCGGCCTGGACGGCGGCCACGCCCACGTGCGAGTCCCTGAGCCCGGTAAGCACCAGCACGGCGGTGTGCGGCGCCAGCGCGAGCACCTCCTCCAGGGCTTCCAGGCCGCTCGCGTCGGGCAGCGAGAGATCGACCAGCACGCACTGGATCCGGGGCGTCAGCTTGGCCCTGGCCTCCTGCAGGCTGCGCGCCCAGAAGATCTTCGGCGGCGCGGGGGCCTGCTTGAGCAGCTCCTCCACGAGGAAGGCGTCACCGTCGTCGTCCTCGATCAGGAGCAACGTCAGCGTCTCCGAAAGATGTGCCGTCAAAACGCCTCGCCAGGGGGGTCGGTCCGTCCAGGTCATTCTGCGATGAGATCTACCCCTTGCGGAAGCGTACCCTCGTGACCGGCCTCCACGACGAACGAAAGCAGGGTCTCCCTGAACGCCTGGGCGGCCCTGGTCGGCTCGACGTCCTTACGCTGGGCCAGCGCGATCGTACGGCTGAGCCCCGGCGGCGCGAGCGGCGTGCCGGACAGCCCGGGGCGCCCGTCGAGCACCATCGAGGGCACCACGGCCACGCCCAGCCCCGCCTCCACGAACCGCAGCACGGCGTCCATCTCGCCGCCCTGCACCGCGAACCTGGGCTCGAACCCGGCCTGCCGGCAGGCCGCCAGCGTGGCCTCCCGCAGGTCGTAGCCGCGCCTGAACATCACCATCTGGCGCCCGCGCAGGGCCTCGATCTCCATGTACGAGCCCTTCGGCCGCTCGTGGGAGGGCGCGGCCACCACCAGGTTCTCCCGCAGGATCTCCTCGGTCACCAGCGAGGGGTCGTCACTCTGCAGCGGCATGATGATCAGCGACAGGTCGAGCTGCCCCCGCGCGAGCGCCCTGACGAGGTCACGCGAGCCGCCCTCCTCCACCAGGAGCTCGATCCCCGGGTACGCGCGGTGGAAGCGCGCCAGCGCGTCGGCCATCAGCCCCGCGCAGAGCGACGGCGTGGCGCCGAGCCGCACCCGGCCCCGGCGGAGCCCGGCGAGCTGGGCCACCTCCTGCCTGGCGGTGTCGGCGTCGGCGAGGATCCTGCGGGCGAGCGGCAGCAGCGCCTCACCGGCCGGCGTCAGCGTGACGTTGCCGCGGGCCCGGGAGAACAGCGGGGCGCCCAGATCGGCCTCCAGGGCCTTGATCTGCTTGCTGAGCGACGGCTGCGCGACCCTCATGCGCTCGGCCGCCTGGGTGAAGTGCCTGGCCTCCGCGACCGCCACGAAGTACGCGAGCTGCTGCAACTGCATGTGATTTTCCTCGCACCGAGCGGCGTCGTTTCCGTGGGGCGACCGTACAAACCAGACATCATAGCCGGTGGCTATCGAAACCAGGCCCGTGATGACTTGGACGGATGATTGCTGGATACCTAGCGTCTGAAGGCGTGACTGCCACGATAGAGCGCGGCGCAGCCACCGCGCCTGTTACCGCTCCCAAGAACGCTCCAACGAGCAGGAGGCCCGGCGGGTTCCTGCGCTCGTCGAACGGCAAGAAAGCCGTCATGGCCGTCACCGGGGCCGTGATGGTGCTCTTCCTCGTCCTCCACATGCTCGGCAACCTCAAGATCTTCCTGGGCAAGGACTCGTTCAACGAGTACGCCCACGCGCTGCGTACGCTCCTGGAGCCGATCGCGCCCTATCGGACGGTGCTGACCATCCTCGAGGTCGGCCTCGTCGTGTCGGTCGTCCTGCACATGTGGGCCGCGATCTCGCTGGCCCGCCGCGCCCGCCAGGCCAGGCCGGTCAAGTACGTCGCCAAGAAGTCGCAGGCGAACGGCTACGCGACGCACATCATGCGGTTCGGCGGCCTCACGATCCTGCTCTTCCTCGTCTGGCACCTGCTGGACCTGACCTTCGGCGTCGTGAACCCCAAGGGCTTCGACTCCGCGCCCGCCGACCGGATGATCGCCGGCTTCGACGCGTCCCGGTGGTGGGTGACCCTGATCTACGTGGTCGCCGTCGTCATGGTCGGCCTGCACCTGCGGCACGGCATCTGGAGCGCCTTCCAGACCCTCGGCTGGGCCAACCGCACGCGGAACAAGGCCCTCCGGCCGGTCGCCGGGCTGGTGTCCGCCGTACTGGTCATCGGGTTCCTGGCGCCGCCGCTCGCGATCACCTTCGGAGTTGTGAAGTAATGAAGTTCACGGAAGGCCCGGAGATCCGGGACACCAAGGCTCCGGCCGGGCCCATCGAGGAGCGGTGGGAGAAGCGGAAGTTCGGCGCGAAGCTGGTCAACCCCGCCAACAAGCGCAAGCTCAACGTGATCGTGGTCGGCACCGGCCTGGCGGGCGGCTCGGCCGCGGCGACGCTGGGTGAGCTGGGCTACAACGTCACGTCGTTCTGCTACCAGGACACGCCGCGCCGCGCGCACTCCATCGCGGCGCAGGGCGGGATCAACGCCGCCAAGAACTACCGCGGCGACGGCGACAGCATCTACCGGCTCTTCTACGACACGGTCAAGGGCGGCGACTTCCGCGCCCGCGAGTCGAACGTCTACCGCCTGGCCCAGGTCTCGGTGAACATCATCGACCAGGCCGTGGCCCAGGGCGTCCCCTTCGCCCGCGAGTACGGCGGCCTCCTCGACACCCGCTCCTTCGGCGGCGCCCAGGTCTCCCGTACGTTCTACGCCCGCGGCCAGACGGGCCAGCAGCTCCTGCTGGGCGCGTACCAGGCGCTGGAGCGGCAGATCGCGGCCGGGACCGTGACCATGCACACCCGGCACGAGATGCTCGACGTGATCGTCTCCGACGGCCGGGCGCGCGGCGTCATCGTGCGCGACATGGTGACCGGCGAGATCGAGCGCCACCTCGCCGACGCCGTGGTGCTGGCCACGGGCGGCTACGGGAACGTGTTCTTCCTGTCCACGAACGCCAAGGGCTGCAACACGACGGCGATCTGGCGGGCGCACGAGCGCGGCGCGTACTTCGCCAACCCCTGCTACACGCAGATCCACCCGACCTGCATCCCCGTCTCCGGCGAGTACCAGTCGAAGCTGACGCTGATGTCGGAGTCGCTGCGCAACGACGGCCGCGTCTGGGTGCCGCTGCGCAAGAACGACACCCGCGCCCCCGGGGACATCCCGGACGAGGAGCGCGACTACTACCTGGAGCGGATCTACCCCGCCTTCGGCAACCTGGTCCCGCGTGACATCGCCTCCCGCGCCGCCAAGAACGTCTGCGACGAGGGCCGCGGCGTCGGCCCCGGCGGCCTGGGCGTCTACCTGGACTTCCGCGACGCCATCGGGCGTCTCGGGCGCGACGCCGTGGAGAAGAAGTACGGCAACCTCTTCGAGATGTACGAGCGCATCACCGGCGAGAACCCGTACGACGTGCCGATGCGCATCTACCCGGCCGTCCACTACACGATGGGCGGGCTGTGGGTGGACTACGACCTGCAGTCCACGATCCCGGGCCTGTTCGTCGTCGGCGAGGCCAACTTCTCCGACCACGGCGCGAACCGCCTCGGCGCCTCGGCGCTGATGCAGGGCCTGGCCGACGGCTACTTCGTCCTGCCGACCACCCTCGGCGACTACCTGGCCGCCGGTCCGTTCGGCGACGTGGACGAGGAGGCCGTGGCGGAGGCCGAGATCAAGGTTCGGAACAAGATCGACCGGCTCCTGGCCGTGAACGGCACCCGTACCCCCGACTCCTTCCACCGCGAGCTGGGCAAGCTCATGTGGGACTACTGCGGCATGGAGCGCACCGAGGAGTCGCTGCGCAAGGCGCTGGAGCGCATCCCCGAGCTCCGCGCGGAGTTCTGGCAGAACGTCAAGGTGAGCGGCACGGCGGAGGAGCTGAACCAGGTCCTGGAGAAGGCCGGCCGCGTCGCCGACTTCTTCGACCTGGCCGAGCTCATGTGCCTGGACGCCCTGGTCCGCACGGAGTCCTGCGGCGGCCACTTCCGCGCCGAGTCCCAGGACGCCGACGGCGAGGCGCTGCGCGACGACGAGCACTTCGCGCACGTGTCGGCCTGGGAGTCCACGCCCGACGGGCCGGTGCTGCACAAGGAAGCGCTCGAGTACGAGTACGTCAAGATGAGCCAGCGGAGCTACAAGTGAACCTGACCCTCAAGGTCTGGCGCCAGAGCGGCCCTACCGATGCCGGCCGGATGGTGACCTACCGAGTCGAGGACGTCTCCCCGGACATGTCCTTCCTGGAGATGCTGGACGTCCTCAACGAGCGTCTCATCCTGGAGGGCGACGACCCGATCGCCTTCGACCACGACTGCCGCGAGGGCATCTGCGGCATGTGCGGCATGGTCATCAACGGCGTCGCGCACGGCGAACAGCGCGCGACGACGACGTGCCAGCTGCACATGCGCCACTTCGAGGACGACGCCACGATCACCATCGAGCCGTGGCGCGCCGCCCCCTTCCCCGTCGTCAAGGACCTGGTCGTGGACCGCAGCGCCTTCGACCGGATCATCCAGGCGGGCGGCTTCGTCTCGGTCCCGGCCGGCTCGGCCCCGGACGCCCACAGCATCCCCGTACGCAAGGAGGACGCGGACTCGGCCTTCGACGCGGCGACCTGCATCGGGTGCGGCGCGTGCGTGGCGGCCTGCCCGAACGGCTCCGCCTCCCTGTTCACCGCCGCCAAGATCACCCACCTGAGCCTGCTGCCCCAGGGCCAGCCGGAGCGCCTGTCCCGCGCCAAGGCCATGGTGGACCAGATGGACGCGGAGGGGTTCGGCGGCTGCACGAACACGGGAGAGTGCACGGCGGTGTGCCCCAAGGGCATCCCTCTGGACACCATCGCCCGCATGAACACCGACTACCTGAAGGCCAACGCCAAGTAGTAGGTTGCGCGGCTCCACCCACCCGTTACCCCTCTGGACAGTGGGCCGTCTGATGCCCGCCCCGAGCAAAAAGGGCTTCCCCAAGGGAGCGCTTCGCGCTCGGGGCTCAGGCTGTTTCCATAAAGGCGCCTATCGGCGCACCCCACGCCTTCGGCGGCTGGCCGGGCCCGCCCGTTGCCTGGTTACCGGCTGGGCCTGCTGGAGCCCACCCCGGACCGAAGTCTTCGCCTGGCCGGGGCATACCCTTGCAGCAATTCGACAACGCATTGGCCTGGTCTTCGGCTGTACGAGCGGTAGCCGATTTTCAGGAATTCCGCAGAGGACCTTGCCTGGTTGGGGCACGAACTGGTCATCTTTCGGGCGCAGGCTCATCCCCTGTCGAAGGAGACGCCCGCTGCGCCGCTGTATCGCTCGGCTTGGGAGCAGTGCGTGAAGCCGGGCCCGGCGACGGCGAACGCCAGCACCTCGAGCAGCAGGCGGGTACGGGGCTTCTGCTCGCCACCGGTCGTCAGATCGCGCCACAGAGCGGTGACGGTCTCCGCAGGCGAGTGACCGGTTCGCTGCCGCTCGGCGAACAGAGCGGGGATATCGGGTCGCCGCTGCGACCGCCTGGCCCCCGTGTTCGGCCGCATAGCGCATCGTGGCGTCGAGCAGCTCGGCGCGGCGGGTCGTCGGTTCAGAGAAGTCGGCGTTCGCGTGCCCACCGCGGAAGTTCGCGTCCAGTACAAGGCAGACGCATGCCGGTATCCCTCAGCGCATCCACATGTCCGCAGATTTCTACAAGCGTCATCTTGCCCATTCCGTGAAGTCGCGTCAGCAGCCACACTGTTCCGTGGACGTCAAGCCCCCATGCACGTCCGACCTTGGTGGCATCCCGGTCATCCGTGATGGCAACCAGCCGGTGGATCTCGGCAGCAGTGAAAACGCTGGCTTCACCTAGGTCGTGCTCGCCGGCGCCCAGCAGATTGACCCAGCGTTCGAATGCGATCAGTTCCGCATCGGTGTCCTGAGGTAGAACGCGCAACCACTCGAGCTCTCTGATCGATCTAAGGGTTGGATACAGATGGCAGTACTTGTCCACCTCCCCGGCGACGATGTGCGTGGTCGACAGCTCGGAGACGCTGGCCCCAAGAACGTCGAGGCGGTCCGATTTGGCGAAATGGTGGATCACCATGGCGTCGGCACGAGCGGGGGCAATCGGTCGCCCGGCGTCGCGGTCGTCATGGGGCCTCGTCCTCATCGGACCTCGGCGGCAGGTCTGACTCCGTTTCGAGCTGCCCATGCATCAACTCCAGGGCGCGACTGCTGGTGATCCGGCCGCGCCGGTAGGCCGTCATGACGGCGTGCGCGAAACTCGGTGGCACGCGGATGGAGTTGAGATCTGGTTGTGGTGTCCATCCCACTGAGTCCCTGAATTCCGCATAGGTCGGCGGGCATGCGCGCAGGCGCTTTTCTTCGGACGGATTTATCAGCTCGGCCGCTCGGGCCTGCCGTAGTGCCAGGCTCCAGGATGTGCGGTATTGAGCCGCCAGCCCGACAAGTGTGGATCGGATCGGCTGCGCTGTTCTCTTGGCGCGCCGAATAGCCTCCAGCGGCAAGAGCAGTTCTGCCGCGAAAGCGTCGATCACTTCTTCGCGTTCCATACGCGAAGCGCTGACTCCCACATCGGTTGAGTACTCGTCACCGAGTATGAGATGCCCGAGTTCGTGCGCCGCGGTGCTTCGCCGCCGGCCGGGGTCGCCGTTGAGACTCACCACCGCCGCCGCCACAGCGCCGTCCACGGCAGACGCGCCGTCTCCTGGGAGGTCGATCACCAGAATGTACTGGCCGCACTGCTCGCAAAAGTCTGCCATCGATTCGATGGCAGCCATTCCCAGGTGGAGTTCGCCTCTCAACCATTTGGCGGCCTCAATGGCTGCGGGAACGCCGTTGACCTTACCCGGATACTGCTTGATCGGCTTTGGCTGAAGTACGTCCAACGACATCAGCATGCGAATCTCGCGGATCCACGTCGCCAGCGCACTGTCGATGCGATAAGAGGCCTGGGCGGCATTGCTCGCTGTGTCCTCGGCCAAAGGTGTGCGGTGCGACATGACCGCCGGCGGCGCGTTGAGGAAGTGGCCGATGGGCATGTCCAGCGCGCGGGCCACCCTGGCAAGCTCCAGTGCGTCGAGCCGCCTCGAACCGGCCTCGATCTTGCTGATCATGGTTCTGTCGAGATCGGTCTTCTGGGCCAGCTGGTCCTGCGACAGCTGCATGGCTAGTCGCGCTTCGCGGACTCGCTCTCCGATCTCGTTCCAGTCGAGCGTGCTCATGGTGCGATAATCGCACATCGAATGATGCGCGTACATGGACCGCCGGCATCCTGGGGATAACTTTGCTTTCTGCGGCATGCGCAGTAGTGAGAGATCACGCATACCCCTCAATGAATTGTCCGCTTTTCGCCCGCTTGGGCGGATGAGGGCTCTGCAGAAGGCCGTCGGGACAAGGGGAACGCTGATCTACGGCGTGGCGTTGAGCGCCGCCAAACCGGCGGTACTTGTCCGAACGAAGCGATGATCAAGACCTGTGGATCGGCAGTTTCCAGGCGGCTGTCCTCGTGCTGGGCGATGCTCGCGACGGCCTCAGCCTGTGGCCGCCAGGGTGACGTGCGAGGCGATCGCGAGTCCCCGGGGGGTGCTTTGGCGAGCCGCTCTTCCAGGGCGGCGCCGGGTCGGCCCGCCAAGTCAGTGACGGGAACAATGATAGGTATGGCTATCATAATCCTGGCTATCATTATCTGCCGGAGGTGACGGCCATGCTTCGTAAGCCGGAGCGCCTGTTCGGGCGTGAAACGGAGTGGGAGGAACTGGCTGATTTCGCCAGTGCCCCCGCGAACGGTGCCACCTTGGGGCTGGTCTACGGGCGTCGGCGTCAGGGCAAGACCCTCATGCTCGAACTGCTCGCCCAGGAAACCGGCGGCCTGCTTTTCGCCGCCACCCAGCAGACAGAGGCACAGAACCTGGCCGATCTCGGCGCCGCCTACGCTGCCTATCGCGGGCTGCGGCAGCCGGTCTCGTTCGGCAACTGGCGGGAAGGGCTCGACGAACTGCTCCGGCTCGGCGAGGAGCGGGCGACGCCGGTGATCGTCGACGAATTTCCCTACCTGGTCTCCGCGACCCCGGCGCTGCCGTCGTACCTGCAGCAGGCATTGAGCCCGACGGGGCACGCGAAGGAGCACACTCGTACCCGTTTGATCCTCTGCGGCAGCGCGTTGACCACGATGGCTCAGCTGCTGGGCGGAGGCGCGCCGCTACGAGGCCGAGCGGTGCTCGAGCTGATCGTGCGGCCCTTCGGGTTCCGCGATGCCGCTGCTTTCTGGGGCCTGACCGGCGACCCGGAGCTGGCTTTCCGGGTGCATGCCCTCGTCGGCGGTACCCCTGCCTACCTGGAGATGTGTGGCGGCTCAGGTCCGGCCGACCTGGACGGGTTCGATCGATGGGTGCAGCGGCGGTTGCTGAATCCCGCCTCGGCGATGTTTCGCGAAGGCGGGCTGCTGCTCCGGGAGGAGCCCTCGATCTCCGATCCCACCTCGTACGCGGCCACGCTGAGCGCCATCAGCGCGGGCAACCGGCGCCGCTCGGAGATCGCCGCCGCCCTCGGCCGTCCCGTGAGCGCGCTGGCACATTTGCTCAACGGTCTGCGGAGCATCGGCCTCGTCGAGCAGGCCGACGACGCGTTGCGTGACAAGCGAAGCGTTTTCCGGATCGCCGAGCCGATCGTCCGCCTGCACCAGTTGATCACGCAGCGCCGCGAGCCCGAGCTCGTCAGCGGTCAGGCCGCCCGCGTCTGGCGTGCCAATGCCGACACGGTGGCCTCGAAGATTTACGGCCCCCATTTCGAAGACCTCGCCCGGGAATGGTGCTTCCTTCATGCCTCCAGCGACACGCTCGGTGGAATGGCCAGTGCCGTACGCCCGAGCGAAATCCCCTGCCGAGCGCACCACAAAGGACATGGGCTCGACATCGTGGTGACCGAGACAAACTCCTTCGCCACCGATCGGATCATCGCGATCGGCGAGGCCAAGGCCACGCTCACGCCCATGGACGTCTCCCAGCTTCAGCGGCTGGATCACCTGCGCGCGCTGCTTCCCGACGCCCGGATCGGCACGCAGCCCAAACTGCTGCTGTTCGCACGCTCCGGATTCACCGGCGATCTGGTGGAGGCGGCACGCGGGCGCGCGGACGTTGAGCTCGTGGACCTGAACCGCATGTATTCAGGCGATTGACATTCGCCGCCCGTCAAACCCGGCTTCGATAAAATGGCTGGGAAATCTTTGCTGGTCACGCCACACTGATCAAGAACCAGTGAGGAGATTTCACCCATGCCTAACCAGCCCGCACCGAACCTGCTGTCGTGGGCCAGCGAGATCGACGAAGGCGCGATCACGCAGGCCGCGCGCACCGCCCGCCTGCCGTTCGTCTCCGGCCACGTCGCTCTCATGCCCGACGCGCACGTCGGCATCGGTGCGACGGTCGGCTCGGTGATCCCCACGGAAAACGCGATCATCCCGGCCGCCGTCGGCGTGGACATCGGCTGCGGCATGGTGGCCACCGAGACGACGCTCACGGCCGCCGACCTGCCCGAGACCCTCGCCGCCCTGATGCCGATGGTGGAGCACCGCATCCCCGCCGGCGTCGGCAAGGGGCACGAAGACCCGGCCGTTGACCGTGCGCTCAGCGACCTCGGGCTCCCGCACACCGACCTCACCCCCAAGCAGACCAAGAAGGTGAGCGACCAGTTCGGCACGCTCGGCTCGGGCAACCACTTCGTCGAGGTCTGCCTGGACGAGCGGGCCCACGTCTGGACGGTGCTGCACTCGGGGTCGCGCGGCATCGGCAACCAGCTCGCCCAGATGCACATCATTGGCGCGAAGAAGCTGATGAAGGAGCAGGCCGCCGGCCTGGAGGACCCGGACCTGGCGTATCTCGTGCAGAGCACGCCGGAGTTCACCGCGTACATCGAGGACATGCTGTGGGCGCAGCACTACGCCATGGCCTCGCGGGCGCGGATGGACCGGGTCCTGATCAACGCCCTGTTCAGGGTCGTCGGCAAGGGCGAGCGGGTCCGCACTATCAATTGTCACCACAACTTCACCCAGCAGGAGACCCACTACGGCAAGACGTTGTGGATCACCCGCAAGGGCGCGATCAAGGCCGACACCGGTGACGAGGGCGTGATCCCGGGCTCGATGGGCACGCGCTCGTACATCGTGCGCGGTCGCGGTAACCCCGAGTCGTACAACTCGTGCTCCCACGGCGCGGGCCGCCGGATGTCGCGTACCAAGGCGAAGCGGGAGCTGTCCGCGGCTTCGCTCAAGGCGGCGATGGGCGGCCGCACCTGGAACGCGGATCGGGCCGCCGCGCTGGTGGACGAGCACCCCGAGGCGTACAAGTCGATCGACCAGGTGATGGCGGACCAGCAGGATCTCGTGGAGGTCCAGCACACGCTCCGCCAGATCTTCAACTACAAGGGGTAGGACACTCGGTTCCCCGCCGAGCCGATCATCTTCAGCGTGAGCTCGTGGAGTCGTTCCGCGGCGGCCGGGTCGAAGGACCCGGGGTCCAGGGCGATCCGGCGCTCTCGCATGAAGGCGCTGAGCGGCTCGGCGGGCGGGTCGTCGATGCGGGCGACGATCGGTTTGATGCCCTCCTCGACCGGCAGCCCGTGCTTCTTGAGCGCCTCCACGTGCGCGGCGGTCGCCGCGTCGTACTCGCCGGCGACGCTCGTCGAGACGCCTCCGGGATGCATGAGGACGTAGCGGGTACGGCTGCCGTGCCGGGCGGCGAAGGCCACGCCCAGCAGGTCGTTCGCCTTGCCGGCCTGGAACTGGGCGGCCATGCCGTCGTACCCGCGTTCGAGCATGAGGTCGTGCCAGCGGATGAGGCCGGTCGGCTGGCCGGGGCCTGAGACGTTCACGACGAGGCGGGGCGCGGTGAGGCCGTGGCTGAGGAGGAAGCGGCTCAGGTAGTCCAGCGCGAACGTTCCCTCCAGGCCCTCCGCCGTCACGAACCGGTGCGTGCGGAAGTAGCGCGCGCACAGCACGAGCGCGTCCACGGCCGGGAATTCGGCGTTGATTTCGGCGATCACCCGCCGGTTCTCGCTGATCAGGCTCAGGTCCGCCGGGATGAACACCGCTCCGGGCAGCGCCTTGGACCTGTCGCGCCCGATGACGGCCACGGTGTCGCCCCGTTCGAGGTAGGTGCGGGCGAGAGCCCGTCCCATGCCGTCCGTTCCGCCGCTGATCACCAGTGTCCTCATGACGCGCTCCTCGCGGGCTCCGCTTCCGGTACGGCCTCCGTACGGGGCCGGCCCGGCAGCAGCGGGACGGCGGCCAGGATGATCACGATCACCGCCACGACGAGCCAGAAGATGCCGTGGAAGCCGGTGATCACGTCTCCGGAGGTCTGGAGGATGAGCGTGACCACGGCGACGCCGAGCGCCGCGCCGAGCTGGTTGAGCATGTAGAGCACCGAGCTGCCCTGCGCCACCATGGGCGGCGGCAGGGCCCGGTAGAGGGAGCCCATCGTGGGCGCGCTGAAGCACCCGCTGCCCAGCCCGATCGTGAACGCCGCCAGCGCCGGCCAGACCTCGGGCGTGTCCGCGCCGATCCGGGTGAAGGCCAGCGCGCTGAGCCCGGCCAGGAGCGCGCCGCCGGTGGCCAGGCCGCGGGCGCCGAGCCGGTCCGAGAGCTGTCCGGCCAGCGGCATGGCGAGCGCGCCGCCGAGCCCCAGTGGCGCCATCAGCAGCCCGGCGGCGAGCACGCCGTGCCCGTGGGCCTGCTGGTAGTACAGGGGCAGGGCGAACAGGGCGGCGAAGAGGGCCAGCCCGCCGAGGCCCATGATCGCGACGCTGGCTGTGAAGCCCCGCTTGGTGAACAGCCGCAGGTCGATCAAGGGCGAGGTGCGGCGCCACAGCGCATGTACGGCGTAGGCGAGCAGCAGTGCCAGGCCCGCGCCCAGCGGGAGCAGCGCCTGCCAGGCGGTGAACGCCCCCTGTTCGGCCGTCTGCGACAGGGCCAGGACGACGGCCGCGAACCCGGGCCCGAGCAGCGCCAGCCCCACGACGTCGAGCCGCGCCGACGACTCCTCGGACGGCTCGTCGGCGGGGATCACGCGCAGCGCGAGCAGTAGCGCCACCAGGCCGACGGGCACGCTGAGCAGGAACATCCACCGCCACGACAGGCCGGCCAGCACGGCGCCGCCCGCGATCGGCCCGAGCACGGGTCCCAGGGACAGGACCACGCCCATCAGGCCCATCACCCGCCCGGCCCGGCGCGGCCCGGCGGCGCGGGCCAGCAGGATCAGCACGAGGGGGTCGAGCAGCCCGGCCCCGAACCCCTGCACCACGCGGAACACGATCAGGGCGCCCACGTCCCAGGCCACCCCGGCCCCGAGCGATCCGGCGAGGAACAGCGCCAGCCCGGCCAGCCACAGCCGCTTGCCGCCGAAGCGGTCGACGGCCCAGGTGGTGAACGGGATGGTGGCCGTCACGGCCAGCAGGAACCCGGTGGACGTCCAGCCGATCGTGCTCAGCGAGGTCTCGAAGGTCGCGGCCAGGGTGTCGATGGCTACGGCGGCCATCGTGCTGTTGAGGATGCCCAGCAGGCCGCCGAGCAGGATCACGCCGATCATGCCCAGCAGCCGTGCGTCCAGCCGGTCGTCCGGCGGATTTGAACTCATGGGTTCAAACTAGTTACCTCATGCGTTCGCTCGCAACCCGTACGTCCATGAAGTTGAACCGACGGGTACAATTCGGAGGCATGGCCACCACCACGCGCGGGCGCATCGACAAGCGGCAGGCGATCCTGGAGGGCGCGTTCGCCGTGTTCTCCCGGCTCGGCTATGCGCAGGCGTGCGTGCAGGACATCGCGGACGAGGCGGGCGTGGCCAAGCCGACGGTCTACAACCACATGACGGACAAGGCCACCCTGTTCAGGAGCGCCATCGAGGCTGCCGCGCAGATGACGCTGAACGCCCGCCTGGCAGCCCTGGAGCCGCTGGCCGACCCGGGCGAGGACCTGCGTGCCACGTTGGAGGGTGTCGCCGACGAGCTGCTGCGCCTGCACACCGACGGCCGCTCGTGCGCGCTGCGCCGGCTGCTCTACTCGGAGATCCTTCGCTTTCCCGACATCCTCGACATCGTCAAGGAGAGCGGCCCGGACCGCCTCAACCAGGCCCTCGCCGATCGGATGGCCCGGCTCGCGCTCGCGGGGCGCCTGCGCGCCGCCGATCCCGACATCGCGGCCGAGCAGTTCATGGCTCTGCTCGTCGGGCCGCTGGAGGCCCGTTCCCAGATGGGCACCCGTACGATCCCGGAGGGCGAGCTGCGAGAGCTGGCCCGCGCCGCGGTCCGGGCGTTCCTCGACGCCTGGGGTGCTGACTAATCTCGCCGACAAGGTCCCTTGTCGGTAGCGGGCAAGCTATATAGTCTGCCGCGTGTGGTGGAACGAGACGACTATGCGGCCATCCGCGATCGGATCATCGGGCTCTCCCACACCCATGGCTTGCGCTGCGACTGGGCGGAAACGACGAAACGCCAGCGATTCCTCCTGCTGTGGGACGCCGAGGGCCGGGTCGCGGCCCGCGCGATCGTCCCGCTCTACCCTGGGGAGACCCCGCACCTGGTGGACTCCCTCGAACGGGGGCTCGCGCACCTGTTCGGTGACGACTGGCTGGAGGATCCATGACCGCGGACCGCGTTGACGTTCACATCACCCTGGCGGGCAGCCTGTGGCTGGCCCAGGTGGACGGCGTGGCCGGCGGCATGTCCGCCCGCACGTTGAAGGAGCTGCACGGGGACGTCGCCGAGGGGCTGCCGTTCCTCTTCGCCGACCGCCCGCAGGCGCCCAAGCCGGTCTTCCACTACGCGCTGCCCGGCCTGTCGGAGCAGGACCTCGACGACTTCGCCGCCCTCCAGCGCCAGGCCGCCGCGATCGCCGAGGACTACACGCGCACGCTCAAGAAGCGCGTCAAGCACATGCACGAGCTCGGCCTGTCGGACGGGGACATCGGCGAGCTGCTCGGTCTGACCAAGCAGCGCATCCAGCAGATCCGCAGCAGCGCGAACGACGAGTCCCGCCAGGTCTCCTAGAGCGTCGTCCCGGCACGCGAACGGCGCCCCCTCTCGCGAGGAGGCGCCGCCGGGAAACGGGGACTACCTGACCCAGAGGTAGTACCAGCCGGTGCCGTTGAGCGAGCACTTGTACTCGTTCCAGCCCTCACGCTGGTACGACTGGCCCATGTCCACACACTTGCTGTAGCTGGTGTATTCGCCGATGTATGTCCAGCTGGCCGCCTGGGCGGGGGCGGCGATGCCGATGGCGGCCAGCGCCGCGATACCAGCGGCGATGATACCTGCACGAACGCGCATGCGTGATCTTCCCTTCCTCCGGGGGGTTCCGCATACAACGATCATGGACAGCCCTACAAGACCGCTATAGAGCGGCCACAAATGCGTCAGGAGGACAGCGCCTGGTAGGCGGCCAGCAGGAAACCCATGCCGCGGTCGTCGCCCTGGCTGAGCATCCGGTTCATCACGTACGCCACCGTCATGCGGGCGTCGAGGTCGATCACGACCAGCGAGCCGCCCATCCCGCCCCAGAAGCACGTACGCGGCTCGAGCAGCCCGTAGCCCATGCCGTACCACATCCGCGTGCCCAGGACCCGGTCGAAGCCCCGGAACTGCTCCTCGACGGCCCGCGCGCAGCCCTCCTCCGACAGCAGCCGCACGCCGCGCAGCGTCCCGCCACAGGCCAGGACCGACTGTACGAGGCCGACCGAGCGGGCGTTGCCGTGCCCGTTGCCGGCCGGGATTTCGGCGCGCCGCCAGGGGGTGGTGTTGGCCTCCTCGGGCCGCAGCACGGGATTGGCGGGCAGGTCGGGCGGGGCTTCCATGGGCGTCGGGGGCGGGATGACGGGCGCGACCCTGGGGTCGTGCCCGGCGGCGAGGCCGATGTGGAAGTCCGCCCCCAGCGGCCCGGCCACCTCCTCGGCGAAGAAGGCGCCCAGGCTACGCCCGGTGACGCGGCGGACGACCTCCCCGACCAGGAAACCCTGGGTGATCGCGTGGTATCCGGCCTCGGCGCCCGGCTCCCAGCGCGGCGCCTGCCCGGCCAGCCGCGTCGTGGCCAGCCGCCAGTCGTAGAGGTCCTCGACCGTCATCGGCTCGTCCCAGCTGGGCAGGCCGGCGGTGTGGGAGAGCAGGTGGCGTACGAGCACCCGCTCCTTGCCCGCGGCGGCGAACTCCGGCCAGTAGGCGGCGACCGGCGCGGCCAGGTCGAGCTCGCCCCGGTCGGCGAGGATCAGCGCGCACAGCGCCGTCATCGGCTTGGTGGTGGACCAGACGTTGGTGATGGTGTCGCGCTCCCAGGGGACGGTACGGGCCGCGTCGGCGTACCCGCCCCAGATGTCCACCACCGGCTCGCCGTCCACGTGGACGGCCACCGAGGCGCCGACGTCGTCCTTGTCCAGGGAGGCGGCCAGCAGCTCGCGCACCTCGCCGAAGCGGTCCTCGCACACACCATGGATCTCGGCCATGGACGGAAAGTAGCCCGGCTCCCCGCGGGCGGGCCACGGGTTTTTTGGCATACTCCTGGCCATGGTCGTGCTCGAGACGGAACGACTTGTCATGAGGCCGCTGACGGGCGATGACTTCGACGACTACGCCAGGATGCTCGCCGATCCCGAGGTCGCGGACGGGCTGGCGGAGAGCGTGGGGACCTCCCGGGCCGACGCCTGGCGGAGCCTCGCCACGTTCATCGGGCACAGGGAGATCCGCGGCTACTCGCATTGGGCGCTGGTCGAGAAGGCCACGGGCCGGTTCGCCGGGCGGGCGGGGCCCTGGCGACCCTACGGCTTCCCGGGGCTGGGAGTCGGCTGGTGCCTGGCCCGCGACCACTGGGGCAAGGGCTATGCCACCGAGGCGGCACGGGCGGCCCTCGACTACTGCTTCGGCACGCTCGGCGCGACGGAAGTGATCTCGCTCATCCTGCCCGGCAACGCGCGGTCCGTCTCCGTCGCCGAACGCATCGGCCACTCCCACCTGCGCGATACCGAGTACCGGGGCCAGCCGGTCCACGTCTACGGCCAGCGTCGGTAGGCTGCGCCGCATGGAGGTCGGCGAGCTGTTGGGGTCCGGGCGCACCGCGGACGTGTACGCGATCGACGACGAGCGGGTCCTGCGCCGCTACCGGATACCGATCGACGCGCGGCGGGAGGCGGCAGTCATCGCGCACGTGGCCGGCCACGGATACCCGGTGCCCGAGCTCTACCCCGACGCGGGGGCGGCCACCGAGCTGGTGATGGGGCGGCTGTCGGGGCCGACGATGCTGCGGGCGCTGTTCGACGGGGAGATCACGGCCGAGGAGGCGGGCGGGATCATCGCGGGGCTGCTGCGGCGGCTGCACGAGATCCCGGCGCTGGCGTCCGCCGATCCCGGTGACCGGGTGCTGCATCTGGACCTGCACCCCGACAACGTCATGCTGACGCCCAGGGGCCCGGTCGTGATCGACTGGTGCAACAGCCAGGACGGGCCGCCCGGGTTCGACTGCGCGATGTCCGCGGTGATCTTCGCGCAGGCGGCCGTGGACGAGGTCGAGTTCGCCGAGGTGGCGCGGAGGGGTCTCGTCGCGCTGGTCGCCGGGCTGGGCTCCGCCATGGACTTCGGTGAAGGGCTCGACCTGGCCGGGGCGCGCCGGGCCGCCGACAGGGCGCTCACCGAGCGGGAGGCCGGGCTGGTGGACGCGGCGGTGGAGCTGATCCGCGGCCTGCGGTGAGGCGCCGTTACTCCGTCCAGGCGGCCGTGGTTTCGAGGCGTTCGTACCAGAGCTTCTCGCCCGCCCCGCCGGGCTCCCAGCGGGCGCAGAAGTCGATCAGGTCGCGGCAGCGCGCCACCATGGCCTCCCGCCGCTCCTCCCACGAGGGGACGGGCCCGTCGTAGGCGGCGAAGAAGCGCGAGAGCAGCGGAACGTGCTCCGGGTGGTGGCTGCGGATGATCCACTCGCACCACGCGAGGTCCTCGACCGGGCGCCCGGGGTGGGCCCACTCCCAGTCGAGGATCGCGGTCGTCCGGAACGTGGCCGGGTCGAACAGCATGTTCTGCGGGCCGAAGTCGCCGTGCACGATGCCCAGCAGGTGGATGCCGGACAGGACCCGGCCGCACTCGGCGAGCACCTCGGCGCCGTGCCCCTCGTCGATGAGGTCCTGGCCGTGGGCGCCGGAGACGAAGCGGGTGGTCAGGCTGGTCGAGGTGACCTGGTGAACGCGGGGGACCGGGAGCCGGCCGCGCAACCGGCGCAGGTATCTGCTCTCCGTGCCCAGCCGGAACGCCGCCTCCGGGCCCTGGTAACACTTCACGACCAGGGCGCCGTCGCCGACTGTGCTGTTGGTGTACCCGTGCTTCACAAGGGTCGATTCTGGCCTACTCCGACCCCTGCCAGACGCCCCGGCACGCTATCGCGTGCGACTCCGATACACGATGTAAGGACGGAACAAATAGCCCAACGGGGCGGAAAGAGCATGCACCAGGCGGCTGAACGGGAAAAGTACGAACAGTGCCATCCCGATGAGCGTGTGCACCTTGTAAAGGACGTCGGCCTGACGCATCGCGGCGGCGTCCGGCTGGAGGATGAAGATGCCGCGGAACCAGGGCGCGACCGTGGTCCGGTAGCTGACGTCGCTCGGCACGTAACCCGTGACCGTCGTCACCACGCCCGCCACGATCGAGGCGGCCAGCACCGCGTACATCACCTTGTCGTTGGCCGTGGTCGCCATGAACACCGGGCCGGTGGCGCGGCGGCGGTAGATCAGCAGGGCCAGCCCCACCAGCGTGACCAGGCCCGCGAGCCC
This sequence comes from Nonomuraea sp. NPDC003707, assembly GCF_053587055.1. Classification (NCBI taxonomy): domain Bacteria; kingdom Bacillati; phylum Actinomycetota; class Actinomycetes; order Streptosporangiales; family Streptosporangiaceae; genus Nonomuraea; species Nonomuraea sp. NPDC003707. The sequence continues at coordinate 526,222 of NZ_JBSFNK010000004.1, forward strand.
GCCCCAGATGAGGGCGTTCAGGTGGTAGGCGGCGTTGGACACGCCGATGGCGTCGGTCCAGCTCGCCGGGATGAGCAGGCCGGTCACGTGACCGACGATCACGAAGACCAGGCCGTAGTGGAACAGCGGGCTGGCCACGCGCAGCAGCGGGCTCTCGTAGAGCTGGGACGAGCGGGTCGTCCAGCCGAACTTGTCGTACCGGTGGCGCCAGATCAGCCCGCCCACGAAGACCAGCAGGGTCAGGTACGGCAGGACCACCCAGAGCGTGCTCTCCGCCCAGCTCACAGGTAACCTCCCACGGTCTCGGCCGGCGGCCCGGCCTGGGCCAGGCGCGTGGCCTGGAGCCGCTCGGCGGCGGTGATCGGCGGCAGGGCCGCGCACACCGCGCCGATCACGTACGCGTACGGCGAGTCACGGTCGGTCAGGGCCGTGAGCAGCAGCTCCAGCCCCAGCCTGTGCTCCCTGAGCAGTTCGGCTCCCGAAGGATCGAGCGCGGCGAACTCCAGCAGCACCGGCAGGAAGTCGGGCAGTTCGTCGTCCATCAGCTCCCACCCGGCCGCCCGGTAGCGCTGTTTCAGCGCGGCCAGCGACCGGCCGCGGCGGCGGGTGTCGCCGTCGGTGTAGTAGGTGAGGTAGAGGCAGCAGCGCCGGTGCAGGTCGAACGTCTCCACGTAGTGCGCGGCCAGCTCGCCGGGCCCGAGGTCGGAGACGCGCGACAGGAACGTCCCGAAGTGCGGCTCGGCGGCCTCCTTGATGAGCGGGAGCCGGTGCCAGAACCGCTCGTCGGGATAGGCGAGGAGGTGGGCGGCGGCCTGCCAGACGACGGCCCCCACGACGGCGCTGCTCATGGTCTTCTCCTCTTGGTCGGGAACAGGCCGGCGGGGGTGCCGCGGCCGTCCCAGTTGAGCAGGTTCACCCGGTCATGGGTGACCTCGTCGCTGGTCTGGCGCTGCTTCAGGCCGTGGAAGGTCTCCACCGATACCGGGACGGGCTGGCCCGACGCCTCGCCGAACGGGCCCTGCATCCCGGGCCCGCCGTCGTAGTCGAGGCTGCAGCCGCCCTCCTCCACGATCCCGGGCGGGATGTTCCCGTAGGCGGTCGGGATCACGTACCGCTCGTCGTACTTGGCCAGCGCCAGCAGCCGGTACATGTCGCGTACCTGCTCCTCCGACAGGCCCGTCTCCGCCAGGACGGGCGGCTCGCCCAGGTTGACCGAGCGCATGTACGAGCGCATCGCCGCCAGCCGGCGCAGCGCGGCGGTCACGGGCGCCGGGTCGCCGGCGGAGAACAGTTCGGCCAGGTAGCCGACGGGGATGCGGAGCGACTCGATGGCGGCGAACAGGTTGACCGCGTCCTCGCCGTCGTGGCCGCCTTCGGCGAGCGCGTCCACGACGGGGGAGAGCGGCGGGACGTACCAGACCATCGGGAGGGTGCGGTACTCCGGGTGCAACGGCAGTGCTATCCGGTATTTCTTGATCAGGTCGTATACCGGGGATCTCCGTGCGGCCTCCACCCAGTCGGCGGGCAGGTCCGCGGCGTCCACCGCCGGGTCGTACGGGTCGACGAACAGGTCCAGCTGGGCCTCGTACAGGTCGTGCTCGTCGGCCACCGAGGCGGCCGCCGCCACGCGTTCGGCGTCGTACAGCAGGACCCCGAGGTAGCGCAGGCGCCCGACGCAGGTCTCCGAGCAGACCGTCGGCAGCCCGACCTCCACGCGCGGGTAGCAGAACGTGCACTTCTCCGCTTTGCCGGTCTTGTGGTTGAAGTACATCTTCTTGTACGGGCAGCCCGTCACGCACATGCGCCAGCCCCGGCACTTGTCCTGGTCCACCAGCACGATGCCGTCCTCGGCCCGCTTGTACAGGGCGCCCGACGGGCACGAGGCCACGCACGAGGGGTTGAGGCAGTGCTCGCAGATGCGCGGCAGGTAGAACATGAACGCCTGCTCGAAGGAGAGCTTGACCTGGTCCGACACCTTGGCGAGCAGGGGGTCGGGCGAGGGGTCGCCGCCGAGGTCGTCGTCCCAGTTGGCGCTCCACTCGATCTTGGTGGGCTGGTTGCTGATGAGCGACCTGGGCGGCGCGACGGGGACGTCCTCGGAGAGGGGCGCCCTGATGAGGTTCTCGTAGTCGTACGTCCAGGGCTCGTAGTAGTCCCGGAGCGCGGGCATGAGGGGATTGGCGAAGATGGTGAGCAGCTTGCGGAGGCGGCCGCCCGCCCTGAGCTTGAGCCTGCCCCTCCTGTCCAGCGTCCAGCCGCCGCGCCAGCGTTCCTGGTCCTCGTAGCGCCTCGGGTAGCCCTGGCCGGGGCGGGTCTCGACGTTGTTGAACCAGACGTACTCGACGCCCGCCCGGTTGGTCCAGGTCTGCTTGCAGGTGACCGAGCAGGTATGGCAGCCGATGCACTTGTCCAGGTTCATCACCATGGCGATCTGGGCCATGATCGTGGCCATCAGAAGCGCACCTCCTGTGATCTGCGGCGGATTGTGGTGATCTCGTCGCGCTGGTTGCCGGTGGGGCCGAAGTAGTTGAAGCCGTACGAGAGCTGGGCGTAGCCGCCGATCATGTGGGTGGGCTTGATGAGCACCCTCGTCAGCGCGTTGTGGATGCCGCCCCGGCGGCCGGTCGCCTCCGACTTGGGCACGTCGATCAGGCGCTCCTGCGCGTGGTACATGTACACCGTGCCCTTCGGCATGCGGTGCGAGACGATCGCCCTGGCCACGACCACGCCGTTGCGGTTGACCGCCTCGATCCAGTCGTTGTCGGCGATCCCGAGCCCGGCGGCGTCCTCGACCGACATCCAGATCGTCGGGCCGCCCCTCGACAGCGACAGCATGAGCAGGTTGTCCTGGAACTCGGAGTGGATCGACCACTTGCTGTGCGGGGTCAGATAGCGCAGCGTGCCCGCCTCGCCGAACAGCGCCGCCAGGTCCAGCGGCGGGCGGTAGATCGGCAGCGACTCGCCGTACTCGTGCATCCAGTCGTGGTCGAGGAAGAAGTGCATGCGGCCGGTGAGCGTGTGCCAGGGCTTGCCGTTCTCGACGTTGATCGTGAAGGGGGAGTAGCGGCGCTCGTGCGACTCCTTGCCCGACCACTCGGGGCTGGCGGCGACCTGCACCGGTCTGGCCTGGGTGTCGGAGAAGACGATCCGGTGCCACACGTTGACCAGGTCCTCGAAGTCGGTGCCCGTACGCTCGGCGAGCTGCCTGAATCCCTGCGCGGCCAGCCTGCCGTTGCTGACGCCCGACAGCGCCAGGATCGCCTCGCACGCCTTGGCGTCGGTGTCGAGCTCGGGCCGGCCCTTGGCCGCGCCGCGCGGCACCAGGCCGCACGCCTGGCCCAGCCAGGCCACCTCCTCGTCGGGCATGAACGTCACGCCCTTGACCGGGATCCCCAGCTTCTCCGTGAGGGGGCCGAGCGCCGCCAGCTTCTCGGCGATGGCGCCGTAGTCGCGCTCCACCACCTTGAGCTCGGGCCCGCCGCCCATCGCGAGCTCGCCCGGGGTGTCGTGCTGGTACGCCGTCGCGACCACGTCCCTGCGGATGCCGAGGTGTTTCTCGCCGAGCTTGCTGAAGGTGCGAGCGATGGCATGAAAGGCCGAAAAATCGGTCTTTGTCTCCCAGGGTGGGCTGATCGCCGGGTTGAACGCGTGCACGAACGGGTGCATGTCCGTGGATGACAGGTCGTGCTTCTCGTACCAGGTGGCGGCCGGGAGCACGATGTCGGAGAAGATCGTCGAGGACGTCATCCTGAAGTCGAGCGTGACCAGGAGGTCCAGCTTGCCGCTCGGGGCCCGGTTGTCGGGGTCCTCCAGGTTCGAGATGGCGCCGAGCAGGTGGTGCTGGAAGTACTCGCTGCCCTTGGCGGAGGAGCCGAGGAGGTTCGAGCGCCAGAGCGTGAGCACGCGGGGCCAGTTGCGCGGGTCGTCCGGGCGTTCGGCGGCGTAGCCGAGCCGGCCCGAGCGGAGCTCCTCACGCGTGTACGCGATGGGGTCGTCGGCGTCGCCCAGCTCCAGGGGGTTGCGATCGAACGTCGGGGCCATCGGCATCCAGCCGTTCCTGACGGCCTCCGCCACCAGGTCCGCGGTGCGCTTGCCGCGGAACGTGCCGGGGCCGAGGGGCGAGGCCAGGTCGCCCGCGTCGAAGTGGTCGTAGCGCCACTGGTCGGTGTGCAGGTACCAGTACGGCGTGCCCGGGACCTGCCGCGGCGGCCGCGCCCAGTCGAGGGCGCCCGCCAGCAGCCCCCAGCCGCCCAGCGGCCGGCACTTCTCCTGGCCCACGTAGTGCGCCCAGCCGCCGCCGTTGCGGCCCTGGCAGCCGGTCAGCAGGAGGAGCGACAGGAACGCCCGGTAGATCGTGTCGCCGTGGAACCACTGCGTGGTGCCCGCCCCGAGGATGATCATGCATCTGCCCCGGGTCGACTCGGCCGTCCTCGCGAACTCTCTGGCGATCTTCACCGCCCTCCCGGCGGGCACGCCCGTGATCTCCTCCTGCCAGGCCGGCGTGTACGGCTCCCCGGCGTCCTCGTAGCCCGCCGGCCAGACACCCGGGAGCCCGTCGCGCGCCACCCCGTACTGGGCCAGCAGCAGGTCGAACACCGTGGTCACCAGGTGCTCCCCGACTCTGGTCACCGGGACGCCTCTGCGTACCGAACCGCCGCCGTCGAAGCGCGGCAGCAGGACCTCGGCCGGCTCGCCCCCGTACAGGGTGAGCTTGGGGTCGGTGCCGAGGTCGAGGTTCCAGCGGCCCTTGCCGGACTCGGTCCAGCGGAAGCCGGCCGAGCCGTTCGGCACGACGGGCTCGCCGGCCTCCGACATGAGCACGGTCTTCCACTCCGCCGCCTCCTCCTGGGAGCCCAGGTCCTTGGCGGTGAGGAACCTGCCGGGCACGTACGCGCCCGCGCGCTCCTCGAGCCGGACGAGGAACGGCAGGTCGGTGAAGCGCTTGACGTAGTCGGTGAAGTACGGTGTCCCGCGCTCGACGAAGAACTCCTTCAGCAGCACGTGCCCCATGGCCATGGCCAGCGCGCCGTCCGTGCCGGGCCGCACGCTGACGAACTCGTCGGCGAACTTGGCGGCGTCGCTGTAGTCGGGGGAGACCACGACGACCTTCTGGCCCCGGTAGCGGGCCTCGGCCATCCAGTGCGCGTCGGGGGTGCGGGTGACGGGGACGTTCGCGCCCCACATGATCAGGTACGCGGCGTCCCACCAGTCGGCCGACTCCGGCACGTCGGTCTGGTCGCCGAACACCTGGGGGGAGGCCACGGGCAGGTCGGCGTACCAGTCGTAGAAGGAGAGCATGGCGCCGCCGATCAGCGACAGGAACCGCGAGCCGACCGCCTGGGAGACCATCGACATGGCGGGGATGGGGGAGAAGCCGGCGATCCGGTCGGGGCCGTACCGCTGGATGGTGTGGACGTGGGCGGCGGCGATCATCTCGGTGGCGAGGTCCCAGGTGACGCGGACGAGGCCGCCGGTGCCTCGGGCGGACTGGTAGCGACGCCTTTTCAACGGGTTTTTCACGACATATGCCCATGCGTCCACGGGGTCGCCGTTCAGGCGTTTCTTCGCTTCCAGGTACATCTCGACGAGGACGCGCCGGGCGTACGGGTAGCGGACCCGGGTCGGCGAGTAGGTGTACCAGGAGAAGGCGGCGCCGCGCGGGCAGCCGCGCGGCTCGTACTCGGGGCGGTCGGGGCCCACGCTCGGGTAGTCGGTCTCCTGCGCCTCCCAGGTGATGATGCCGTCCTTGACGAACACCTTCCACGAGCACGAGCCCGTGCAGTTCACGCCGTGCGTGGAGCGGACCACCTTGTCGTGACTCCACCGGTCACGGTAGAAGATGTCTCCCTCGACGCCGCCTTTCAGGTAGAGGGTGTGCAGATCGGCGCTGGTGACCGACCTGCGCAGATAGCGACCGGTCTTCAGCAGGAGCTCCTCCACACTCATACCCCCACTTCATCACACATAGTGACTCTCTGTTACACAGGGTGTATGTCTGAGCTTCGTAAAGGTCAGGTGTCGAACCTGGCTCTGGCCACTGCGGCGTTCGCGGTGACGTTCTGGGCGTGGAACCTCATCGGGCCCCTGTCCGGGAGCTACAGCAGGCAGTTGGGGCTGTCGCCGACCCAGACCTCGCTGCTGGTGGCGATCCCGGTGGTGGTGGGGGCGCTGGGGCGGATCCCGGTGGGGGTGCTCACCGACCGGCTCGGCGGGCGGCGGATGTTCGCGGTCATCTGTTTCGTGTCGATCGTGCCGGTGCTGTTCGTCGGGTGGTCTGGTTCGTATGGGTGGGCGCTGTTCTGGGGGTTCCTGCTGGGGATTCCGGGGACGTCGTTCGCGGTCGGCATCCCGTTCGTGAACGCCTGGTACGAGCCCGCGCGCCGGGGGTTCGCGACGGGGGTCTTCGGGGCGGGCATGGGTGGCACGGCGCTGTCCTCGTTCTGCACGCCGCGGCTGGTGGAGGAGTTCGGGCGGGCGGGGGCTCATGTGCTGATGGCGGCGGTGCTGGCGCTGATGGGGGTGATCATGCTGGGCGGCAGCCGGGACTCGCCCGCGTGGTCGCCTGCGGGGTCGCCCGCTGGGGCGTCCGTGAGGTCGCCCACTGGGGCGGTCGTGTTGCCTGGGATGCGGGAGGCGGTGCGGATCAAGGCGACTTGGCAGTGCGCATTCCTCTATGCGGTGACTTTTGGCGGCTTCGTAGCTTTTTCCACCTATCTCCCGACATTGCTGCAGAACGTGTACCGCTTCGCTCAGACCGACGCCGGGCTGCGTACAGCCGGGTTCTCGATCGCGGCGGTGCTGTCGAGACCGCTGGGCGGGGCGCTCTCCGACCGGATCGGGCCGGTCAGGGTGCTGTTCGTCGCGCTCGGCGGGACCGTGGTGATGGCGCTGGTGCTGGCCCTGCGGCCGCCGCCCGAGGTGCCCGCCGGGGTGAGCTTCGTGCTCATGGCGTTCTTCCTGGGCCTCGGGACCGGCGGCGTGTTCGCGCTGGTGGCCAGGCTGGTCGAGGCGTCCAGGGTGGGGACGGTGACCGGGCTCGTCGGGGCCGCCGGAGGGCTGGGCGGGTACTTCCCGCCGCTGGTGATGGGGGTCGTCTTCACCGCGACGGGGGCGTACACGGTGGGGTATTTGCTGCTGGCGGTGACTGCGTTGGCGGCGCTCACGTACACGTACCGGGCATTCCGGACGCTCTAGTGGCGGGTTTTCGTACGTTCCAGCTGCTCGAAAACCGTTTGCCGAGCCGGGGTGCGCCTTGTCAACCTTGTCAGGCCATGCGATCCCTTCCTGAAGCCGATCCCGGCGTGCCCGACATTCGCAGCCCGTTCCGCTACCTGTGGTGGAACGCGCGGCGGCAGTCGGCACACCTTCTTGTGGGCATCGGCTTCGCCACCCTGTGGTGGCTGGTGCAGGCGCTGATGCCGGCGGCGCTCGGGAAGGGCATCGACGCCGTCACCGCCAAGGACACCGGGGGGCTGCTGCTCTGGGCGTCGGTCCTGTTCGGCCTGGGGCTGATGCAGGCGTTCACCGGGATCATGCGGCACCGGATGGCCGTCTACAACTGGCTGGCCGCCGCGTACCGCACCGTGCAGCTGACCGCCAGGCAGTCCGCCCGGCTGGGCGCCACGCTGCCGAAGCGGCTCTCGACCGGTGAGATCGTCAGCGTCGGCAACTCCGACATCGCCCACATCGGCAACTCCATCGACATCCTGCTGCGCGGCACCGGCTCCATCGTGGCCATCGTCACCGTCACGGTGATCCTCATCTCGACCTCGCTGCCGCTCGGGCTGCTGGTCCTGTTCGGCGTGCCGCTCATGACCGCGGCCGTGGGGCCGCTGCTCAGGCCTCTGCACAGGCGCCAGGCCAGGCAGCGCGAGCTGTCCGGCGACCTGTCCACCAGGGCCGCCGACATCGTGGCGGGCCTGCGGGTGCTGCGCGGGATCGGCGGGGAGCAGGTGTTCGCCGACCGCTACCGGGCCGAGTCGCAGCGGGTCCGGCGGGCCGGGGTGAGCGTGGCCGGGGTCGAGTCCGTGCTCGAAGGCGCCCAGATCGTGCTGCCCGGCGTGCTCATCGCGGCCGTCACCGGCGTCGGCGCCTCGTTCGCGGTCGCCGGGGAGATCCCCACCGGGCAGCTCGTCGCGTTCTACCTCTACGCGGTCTTCCTGATCGGCCCCATGCGGACGCTCACCGAGGCCGCCGACAAGCTCACCAAGGGCCACGTGGCGGCCGGACGCGTGATCCGGATCCTGGCCATCCAGCCCGAGGTCACCGGCGGCACCGGCACCAGCACGGGCGGCGTCCTGCGCGACTCGTACAGTGGCGTGACCCTCCAGCCCGGCTGCCTCACGGCGGTCGCGGCGGACACCCCCGATGACGCCATCGCCATCGCCGACCGGCTCGGCCGCTACGCCGACGGCGACGTCACGTTCGGCCCGGTCGACCTGTCCACGCTGCCCATCGACGAGGTCCGCGCCCGCATCCTGGTCGCCGACAACGGCGCCCGGCTGTTCACCGGCCGCCTGCGCGACGAGCTCGACGTGCGCGGCGAGGCCTCCGACGCGCGACTGCGCGAGGCCCTGCACGCGGCCTGCGCCGAGGACATCGTGGAGGCGCTGCCCGACGGGCTGTCCGCCACGGTGGCCGAGGCGGGGCGGGAGTTCTCGGGCGGGCAGCAGCAGCGGCTGCGCCTGGCCCGGGCGCTGCTGGCCGACCCGGAGGTGCTCATCCTGGTCGAACCCACCAGCGCCGTCGACGCCCACAGCGAGGCCCGCATCGCCGAACGCCTCGCCAAGGCCCGGGTCGGCAAGACCACGCTGATCTGCACGACCAGCCCGCTGGTGCTCGACCGTACCGACCACGTCGTCTATGTGCAGGACGGGCGGGTGCTCGCCGAGGGCACGCACCGGCAGCTGCTGGACAGCTCGCCACATTACGCCGCCACCGTGACCCGCGGAGAGGACTGACCTCATGCCCCGGACCCACGGGACGCGCTGCCCCCTGCCCACCCTCGGCTCTCGACTCCGGGACGGATGGGACCACCGACGGGCACGGTGCACATTCGGAACGCTCGCTCGCTCGTTCGTTCGGAAGAGGTGAAGCAGGATGGCCCGCGAGATCTTGCCGGTCGCCGATCGAAAACAGGTGCGTGCCTACGCCAGGCGGCTCACCCTCCGCTACCCGCGACAGCTCACGATCGCGCTGACCCTGCACGGCCTGGCGGCCGTCGCGGGGCTGGCGGTGCCGTGGCAGCTCGGCGGGCTGGTGGAGGACGTCCAGTACGGCGTCGAGGTCAACGTCGCCGTCGTGGCCGCCGCCATCGGAGGCTTCCTGCTGCTGCAGGGTACGCTCATGCGGTTCGCGGTGCTGGCCTCCGCCAAGCTCGGCGAGAAGGTGCTGGCGGAGCTGCGCGAGGAGTTCGTGGACCGGGTGCTCGGGCTGCCGCTGTCCACCGTCGAGCGGGCCGGGTCAGGCGATCTGATCACCCGTACCTCCCGCGACGTGGACTCACTGTCCCGGACCGTACGGAACGCCGTCCCGGAGACGCTGATCGCCCTGGTCACCTTCCTGATCACGATCGGCGCGCTGCTGCTGGTCAGCCCCCTGCTGATGCTGCCGATGCTGATCGCCGGGCCGGTGATCTGGGTCTCCACGCGCTGGTACCTGAAGCGGGCACGAGACGGCTATCTCCGCGAGAACGCCGCCTATGCCGACATGACGGAAGGGCTGGCCGAAACCGTCGAGGGCGCCCGTGCCGTGGAGGCGCTCGGCCTGCAGGCGCGCCGCCGATCGCGTACCGACGACGACATCAGCCGCTCCTTCGCCGCCGAGCGCTACACGCTCGGGCTCCGCACGGTGTGGTTCCCCGCCGTCGAGCTCGGCTACGTGATCCCCGTCGTGACCACGCTGCTGGTCGGGGGCCTGTTCTACACCAATGGCTGGGTGGCGCTCTCCCAGGTGGCCACCGCCACGCTCTACGCGCAGCAGCTGATCGACCCGCTGGACAGGTTCCTGATGTGGATCGACGAGCTGCAGGTGGGCGGGGCCTCCATGGCCCGGCTGCTGGGCGTGGCCAACGTCCCCGACGACCGTGCGGCCGGCTCCTCGCGCCCCTCGGGCGAGCTGCTGGAGGCGTCCGACGTCCGGTACGCGTACCGGGAGGGCCGGGACGTGCTGCACGGCGTGTCCCTGACCGTCCGGCCCGGCGAACGACTCGCCATGGTGGGCCCTTCGGGGGCCGGAAAGTCCACGCTGGGCCGGCTGCTGGCGGGCATCCACGGACCGCGCACCGGCTCGGTGTCCGTGGGCGGTGTCCCACTCGTGGACCTGCCGCTGGACGAACTGCGGGGGCACGTGGCGCTGGTGACGCAGGAGCACCACGTGTTCAAGGGCTCGCTGCGCGACAACCTGCTGATCGCCCGCCCGGACGCCTCCGACGCGGCCGTACGCCAGGCGCTCGAAGCAGTGGACGCCCTGGGCTGGGTCCTCGCCCTGCCCGCGGGCCTGGAGACGGAGGTGGGCTCCGGAGGCCTGGCGGTGTCGCCCGCCCAGGCGCAGCAACTCGCCCTGGCCCGCCTGGTGCTCGCCGACCCGCACACCCTCGTCCTGGACGAGGCCACCTCCCTCATCGACCCCCGAGCGGCCCGCCACCTCGAACGCTCGCTGGCCGCCGTCCTCGACGGCCGCACCGTGATCGCGATCGCTCACCGCCTCTACACGGCCCACGACGCCGACCGAGTGGCGGTCGTGGAGGACGGCCGGATCAGCGAGCTGGGCTCCCACGATGACCTGGTGGCGGAGGGCGGCTCCTACGCCGCCCTCTGGACCAGCTGGCACGGAACTCCGACCACCACCCGCTCCTGAACGAGGATCGTCACGTGGGCTCCCCGGCTTGGCGTCCGCAGGCGAGGAAGTCAGAGGAGTCGCGCGATCTCGGCTGCGGCGAGCCGTACGCGTGGGGCGATCTCGTTCTCATCCCGCGTCCCGATGGTCACCACGCCCACGCTTGCGTCGGCCGGGCGCCCTGCTGCGACGATAGGGGCAGCGATGCCCCATGCCCCAGGCTGTAGCTCTCCTGCCGTGACCGAGTAGCCGGTGGCGCGGGCCTGCGTTATCTCCGAGCGCTCCCCGGGGAGGGGCGGGCGGCCGGCCAGGATGGCGATCCCTGAGGCGCCGCGGTTCGCCGGATGCCGAGTGCCGGCGCGATAGCTGACGTGGATCTGCGAGACGCGCGGCTCGGTCACGGTCAGAACGACCGCCTGGCTCTCGTCGATGTCGAGCACCGTGATGAAAGCGGTGGCGTTGCAGGCGTCGGCGAGCACCTGGAGTGCTGCGGAGGCCGCGCTGCGGAGCCTGTGCTGGACGGCGGCGTTGAGTTCGACGATGCCGAGGCCGAGGGTGAAGCGGGTGCCGACCCGGGCGGCCAGCCTGTGGTTGCCGAGTGCTGTCAAGTGACGGGAGACGGCGTTGCGATGGATCCGGGCGAGCTGGGCGAGTTCGGTGATCGTCAACCCGTCCGGATGGTCCTTGAGAATCTCCAGGAGTCGCAGGCCGGTGTCGATCGTTTTCGAGCCGGTCGTGGAGGCAGCCGGGCCTTGCTGGTCAGGGGCCGGGTCTTGCTGGTCAGGGGTCATTCGATGCCTAGGGAAGGTGCGGGGGTGTAGCGCAGGGGCAGGTGCTTGATGCCGCCGATGAAGTTCGACACCAGCCGGACGGGCGGCCCGGCGAGTTGCACGTCCGGCAGCCGCCAGAGCAGCTCCCGGTAGAACACGCGGAGTTGCAGCCGGGCGAAACGGGAGCCGAGGCACACGTGCGGTCCGGCGCCGAACGACACGTGGTCATTGGGCGAGCGCGCGATGTCGAAACGCGTCGGGTCGGGGAAGCGGCGCTCGTCGAAGTTGGCGGCAGCATGGAAGACGACGACCTTGTCGCCTGCGGCGATGCGCCGTTCGGCCAGGACTGTGTCGTGTACGGCGGTGCGGCGGAAGCTGAGGACGGGGGGATGCCAGCGCAGCGTCTCCTCGATGGCCGAGTCGAGGAGTTCGGGGTGGTCCAGCAGGCGACGATGCTGGTCAGGGTGGTCGAGCAGGGCGAGTATCCCGCCTGGCAGAGCCGAACGTACGGTGTCGTTGCCCGCGATCACCAGGAGAAAGAAGAACATCGACAATTCGGGATCGGTGAGACGCCGCCCGTCCACCTCGGCCGTGGCGAGCGCGGTCATGACGTCGCTTGCCGGATTCCGGCGTTTGTAGGCGGCGAGTGAGTGAGCGTACTCGAACATGTCGGTGAGCATGGCGGGGGATCGTGGATTGACCGGTTTGCCATCCGGGCCGTGGACGGCGCTAGCGTGATCGGGATCCTGGTAGCCGATCACGCGGTTCGTCCACTCCAGGATCCGGCCGCGATCCTCGGGCGGGATGCCGAGGAGATCCGCGAGGTTGTGGATCGGGTAGTCATCGGTCACGTCCGCCGGCAGGTCGCACTCGCCTCGCTCGGCGATCTCGTCGATGAGCAGCCGTGCTCGTGCCGCGATACCGGTGGTGAAGCGTTCGATGCGCCTGGCGGTGAACACGCCGGAGACGATCCGCCGGAGCCAGCCGTGGTCCGGCGGATCAAGGTTGAGCATCATCTGCCGGATGAACGACAGGTCGGCGGGGTCCGGGTCGCGGATCTGGGTGGCGCCGAGCCAGGAGCTGAACTCGGTCGGCGTGCGAAGTACGCGCACGACATCCGCGTGACGGGTCACCGCCCAAAAACCGGGCCCCGCCGGCCAGTTCCCAACCTGGTGCTCCTCCTGCCGGCGCACGGGGTCGTGGTCACGCAGCCAGCGATACGTCTCGTGCGGGATGCCCTGTGCGTAGATACGCGGGTCGAACACGTTGGCCGTCGTACTCATGCCGGTCACGGGCAGCCCCTCCAAGAGATCGTCAGGCGGCCAGGAAGCGTTCGATGGCGGAAACCAGAGCCAACGGCGTCTCGTCCATCGCGTAGTGGCCGGCGTCCGCGAATGTCAGCAGTTCGGCGTTCGGGTACCACTGCAGCCAGGTGCCCCGCATGACATCGGCGGACAGCGCGGGGTCGTGTTCGCCGGCGACGACGAACACTGGCGTGGTGGCTCCGACCACCTCGGAGTGGAAGTCGGTGCGGGCCCAGGCGTCCAGGTAGGCCCGGTAAGCGGTCACCGTGGACTTCCGCAGCGAGTTGTCGACCATCTCATCGAGCCAGGCATCCGGAAGCCGGTTGCCGGTGGTCAGATCGATGATCGCGCGACGGTTGGCGGGCTCCTCGGCGGAGCCGGAGAACAGCGCCCACCCCTCGCTGTCGAACGGCACGCCCGAGGCCGGCACCGGAGAGATGCCCACGAGCTTGCGGACCCGGCCGGGCGCGTCCAGCATCACCCGCTGCATCGCCGTCCCGCCCATCGAGTGACCGATCAAGGAGAAGGTCTCCCACCCCAGCTTGTCGGCGAGCGCCGTCACATCGGCGGCGATCTCAGCGAGAGTGTATTCACCAGTGAGATCGCGAGCCTCGCCGTACCCCCGGTAGTCGGGGAAGGCGTAGGTGAAGGCCTCGCCGTTCAGGTAGGGCTGAATCTTCCCGAAGGAGCCGCGATCTCCGAACCAGCCATGCAACGCGATCACGCGGTGGGGCCCGGAACCGAGGACGTCATGGGGAAGGACGACGGGGGACATGACGGATTCTCCTTAGCGTTCGTGGCGTCGGATGCGGAGCAGTCACCGGATGCCGTGGCGGGCGGCATCTCACCCGCACGTCCGGTGCCGCCGACGCAGTCCAGGCTGAACCAGACGTACTTGCCGTTTGCATGCTGGACGGTGCCCCACTGGTCGGCCTGCGCCTCAACCAGGAACAGCCCACGCCCGCTTTCGGCGAGGAAGTCAGGGGCACGCCGCGTCGGGAGGGTCGGATCGTGGTCGCATACCGCCAGCCAGATCGTGGCGCCCCCCACTCGAACGTTGATCCTTATGTCGGGAGATCCGCAAGCGGGCGGGACCGCGTGTTGGACTGCATTTGTGACCAGCTCGCTGGTCAGTTCAGCGATCGTCGCCTCATGCGCGGGAGAGAGAGGCAGATCCCAGGAGGCGAGCATCGTCGACACCCAGCGGCGGGCGATGGATGACGCGATCGGCGAGCGCGGCAGATCGCACCAGCGGGAGAGCAGCCGGCTCTGAAGTTCGGTGGCGACATTCACGGCGCCCCCGCTGTGATTGGCGGTAAATGACAGGTCAATACGCCACCAGGGCATTGCGTGACGTTCCTGTCGTCGGACGCTTCCGATCCCACGCCGCCCTGCATGGGCCGCCTTGAGGCGGCTGCGGCGCGTCCGAACTCGGGTTTCAAGCGATGCATCGCGAACACGGCGTCGGCTTCTCCGGATGCCCAAATATTGGGCGTGATGGTCAAAAAGTGGGCGTGCAGCGAAGAAAGCATCGGTCGAAACAAAGCCGTTGTCAACGCGAATGCCGCAAGATGTGGATCTTTCTGTTGATGGCGCCACGTCCAGCGGTGAAAGCCCGCGCAAAGCCCGCACTGACTCCTTCGAGGACCGCGCGCTCGTTCTCCCCGGTCAATGCCGGTGACGTGAGATCGAACGGGGCGTGGTGGCGCGGGCTACTTCGTAGACAAAGGGAACGACGCGACGTGCGGGGACGGCGTACTCGCCCAGATCCTCGGGTCCGGGGCCGGCGCCGGTCATCAGGGATGACGGACTTCGTCTGATCTCATCGCCGCCGTTATGCGTCCTTGCCGGATGCCGGATGCCGGATGCCGGATGCCGGATGCCGTACGCCGGATGCCGTACGCCGGCGTGGCATCCCAGCGGTCATTCTTTCTTTGGTGGCTCCGTTCCTGCCGGCGTCGGCGCCGTTTGTCTCATCGTCGACGGCTGATCGGGTGGGGGCCGCTGGTTCGGGAGACGTCGGACGCCGCGACAACGGTGCTGGTCGCCCGCCGGCAAGGTGTGTCGGTGGAGGTGCTCAGCGAACGCACCGAGAGCCGGACGGTGTGCGCCACCCCTCAAGCCCCTCAAGCCCCTCAAGGCACGATGACCGCAGAGCTAAGCGTCCGTGGGTTTCCCGGTAGCCGACAAACTCATCCCTGGCGGCCCCGACGCTGCTGCTGTATTCGGCCAACGAAGGCGACGACCTCGCTTGGCGCAAGTATGGCCCCCTCAAGGACGCGGGCGTACATGGGCCATCGCGCCACACCAACGGAGCAGAGAGCACGGTTGCTGCGCCCAACCGGCCCTCAGCCTGGAGCATCTCGTGAAGCCATAACCCTCCCGGCGACGTACACGTGTGGCGAAGGTCTGAGCGCGACGCCGGGACTTTAGTGGTTAGGCCCATGCGCTCGCCGGGACGTTGGGTGGTGCTGCGTTGGATGTCGGGTGGTGGGGCGGTGTTCGCGTTGCACTCGGGTGTTGGGCAGTGGGGGCTATGCGCCGCGCCGGGACGTCGCGCGGTGAGGTGGTCTATGCGCTGCACCGGAGGCGTCAGACGGCGACGCACGGGTGCTGGGCAAATGGGGGGTCATGCTACGGGCACCCAGGTCGGGCCGTCGTCGTCGGCGGTGTGGTCGACGCGGCCGAACACCACGTCGGCGAAGTGCACGCCGAAGCCGATCGTGTCAGGACGTTGCAGCTCGTTGACCAGCCGGTGCCGGTGCACCGTCGACTCCACCGAGTCCAGGTCCGAACCGGCGAACCAGTCGGGATGCCGGATCTGGGCTGAGGAGTGCAGAGCGTCGCCGAACGCGATCAACCGCCGGCCGCCGGACGTGATCGTGTACGTGGCGTGCCCGAACGTATGCCCGGGAGCCAGCGCCACGCGCACTCCCGGGAAGATCTCCTCGTCGTCCCGCACGGTACGGACCCGGGGCGCCAGCGCGGCGAGCATCTCGTCGGTCGTCCCCTGCTCGAGGCTCAGCTGCCGCTGCTCCCATTCGGGCTCGGAGATCAGGTAGTCGGCCTCGGTGAACGCGGGACGGCTGCTGCCGGGTGCGGGGTGCCAGGCCCAGCCGAGGTGGTCGAGGTGCAGGTGAGTGAAGGCCACCGCCTCGATCTCGTTGGGCCGCCGACCCAGCTTGGCGAGGTTGCCGAGCAACTCGCCACCACGGATGGAGCCGATCTTCGGGTTCTCCGGATCGTCGGGTACGGACACCGGCCCCACGCCGGCGTCGATCAACAAGGCCCTCTCGCCGTACTCCACCAACAGCGCACCGATGCTGCCCACGAGGTTCCCCGTGTGGTCGAGGAAGGCGGCGTTGTCCTTCCAATCCTGCTCTGTCGTCTCCAGCAACCACCCGTATGGCTTGAGCTGCACCGCGCCGTCAGGCACATAGCTGATCTTGAGCTCACCGAGCTGCAGGGAACGGACAGAGGACGGCCGACGCAGACGCTCTTCGTAGCTGTTCATGGCAGAGAAACTTACAACTAGAACTATTAAAGCTGCAAATATACATGCTTGAGCTATCCTGTCCCTGTGAAGTCGCCCGAGCCCGCCACGACTGCCAGCCCTGCCACCACCAGCGGTGACGCCGCCGGCCCTGCCACCACGAGCGGTGACGCCGCCAGCGGTGACGCCACCAGGCTTGCCGCCACGAGTGGTGATGCCGGCAGCGATGACGCCACCAGGCTTGCCACCGCCGGCGGTGACGCTACGAGCGGTGGCGCTACCGGTGCGGATGTCACGCGTGTGGATGCCACCAGTGGCAGCGCTGCCGGCAGCGCGGAGCGTGCCCTTGCCGAGCGGAACCTGTGCGGCCTCGTCGGCGCGTTGGCCAAGCAGATCGAGGGCCATATCAGGGAGCGGGCGGCCGCGCTGGACCTGACGGCGGCCCAGGCGGTGGCGTTGCGCGAACTCACCGGCCCGATGACCATGCGCGACCTGGCCGATCGGATGAGTTGCGAGCCGTCGAACGCCACCTTCGTCGTCGATCGGCTGGAGGAGCAGGGGATCGTCGAACGGCGCCCTCATCCCGGTGACCGCCGGGCCAAGCAACTCGTCCTGACCTCCGAAGGTGTCACGCTCCGCGAGCGGCTGATCGACCTGCTCACCGAGGCCTCACCCTTGGCCCGGCTCACTTCGGAAGAGCAGGCCGCCCTCAACGACCTCCTCACCCGGGTGGTGCGGTAAGCGGGTGGCGCGATAGCCGGAGTCCGGTGAATCGCGCGAGGGCTGCGCGATGCGTGCGGTGTGGGACGTCGTGGGGGAGGGCGTCCGATTGTGGGGGTCAGGGTTGTGGGGTCAGCATTCTGCTTTGGTGGGGGGCATGGTGCGGTCGGTGAAGTAGCGGTTGATGTGGTCGCGGGCGCAGGGGTTGGCGCCGTAGAGCGTGTGGCCGGGGCCGTTGTGGCGGATGGTGGCGCTGCCGGGCACCTGGGAGAGGACGCGGGTCACCGCGTCGGACTCGCCCCAGGCTCCTGCTCCCAGCATGGGTGGGAGGCCCTTGGGGAGAGGGGTGGGCGGGTTGGTGACCGGCTGGGGCCAGCCGATGCAGCCCAGGGTCGCTGAAGCGAGGGTGTTGGCCGTGCCGGTGTTGGGGGCCACGCGTTGCAGGCGCTTGATGGCGGCTGTCATCTCCTTGCGGTTGGCGAAGCGGGGCCAGTCGGCGCATTCGGTGACGCCGGTGGCCTGGTCGGGGTAGCGGGCGCCGCGTTGCGGGACGAAGTCGGAGGCGTCGCCGTCGGCGGCCTTGCGGATCGCCTGGGCCAGCTTGGGCCAGGCGGCGGTGCCCTGGCGGGCCAGGCCCAGGGCGAAGCTCTGGAGGTCGCGGGTCTTGTAGGCGACGTTGGCGGTCTTCGTGGGGATGGGGGTGCGGTCGGCTCGGGCGATCAGTGTGCGCCAGAGGGCGGGGACGTCCGCGCAGTCGTTGGAGGCGCACCAGGTGAAGAAGCGTCGCAGGAACTGCTCGTTGGACTTGGCCATCTCCTCCAGCTCACGCTCCCAGTCGGCGGCGCTGTGGCTCCACGTGCCGTCGAGGACCATCGTGCGGATCCGGTCCGGGAAGAGGCGGGCGTAGTCCTGGCCGTAGAAGCCCGCATAGGAGGCGCCGTAGTAGTTGAGCTTGTCGTCGCCGAGGGCCTTTCTGATGGCCTCCATGTCTCTGGCCTGGTCTGCCGAGCTCATGTTGGCGAACAGCTCGGGGTCCTTGAGCCGGCAGGCCTCGGCGTAGCCGCGGTTGGTGTCGGACAGGCGGCCGAAGTCGGCGTCGTCGCGGGGTGAGTCGGGGATGGGGACGCGGGTCCAGGCGCACTGCAGGCCCGTGCTGAGGCCCCCGAACTGCTCGCCGTAGCCGCGGGTGTCCCACGTGACGATGTCCATGCGTTCGCGGAGCTTGGTCCACCAGTCGGAGGCGGACTGCGTGATGCCGATGCCGGGGCCGCCGGGGCCGCCGTAGGCGATCAGGACCGAGCCTTCGGACTTGCCGGTGGCCTTCAGCCGGCCCAGCTTGAGGGTGATCTTGCGGCCGTCCGGCTTCTGCCAGTCGGCCGGGACCTGGAGGTCGCTGCACTCCATGCCGATCTTGTCATTGGGGCAGGTCTGCCACTGCTGCGGCCCGCCGGCGGTGGCCGCCGCGGACGCCGAGGTGGTCGGCAAGGTCCCCATGCCCAGCAAGGCCAGGGTGATGGTGAGGGGCTTGAGCATGGCGTTCACGATGCCGGAGGGGGAGGTGGAAGCGCGTCGGACCAGGGTTTGGTCTTTTGGGGGTGCGGGTCCTACCAGGGGTTGTCAGACCGCTGCACGCCCCGGCCGGTTGGGGGGTCTGTGGGGACACTCGGCCCAGCGCCCGCCGGGCTCGGCCTGGAGCCGAAGGCAGCCAAGACGGGCCCTTGATGCCCGCGGTTTAAGGCCAAGCAAGCGCTCGGGTGGAAACCCCGAGTTGCCACCCGAGCGCCCGAAAGGGCCGGCCCTGCTCTCTTGGGTGGGGTGGGTCTTGCGGTGGTGGGATGGGTCTTGCGGTGGTGGGGTGGCGTTGTCACGATCGACGGCGTGGGCAAATGGCAGTGGGTCTGGGAAGGCGCGCTCGGGGTCGTCACGGTGCTGGGGCTGGGGATGGTCCTGTTCACCGCTCCCGGCGGGCACCTGCTGAACATCCTCGCGTCCTCCGCGCCGCTCGGCCTGGTCGCCGTGGCGCTCTCCTTGTCGATGCGCGCCGGCACGCCCAACCTGGCCGTGGGCTCGGTCGCCGCGCTGTCCGGAGTGCTCATCGCCTCCGTCGTGGTCGTTCTCGGCATGCCGCTGGTCGTCGGGGTGCTCCTCGTCATCCTGCTCGCCGCGCTCTCGGGGCTGGTCATGGGGGCGTTCACGGTGCTGCTGGAGGCGCCGGCCTGGGCGGTCACGCTCGCCGCCGCCGTGGTCTGCGACGCGTTGTCGCTCGCGTTCACCCAGGCCAGGACGATCCTCCTGCCGGCGGTGCCGTCGCTCTCGCCCGTGGTGGGGTTCGCGGTGTTCGCCGTCGTCTCGGTGGCGGGCGGGCTGTTGTGGGCCCGGCGGGAGTTCCGGCAGTGGCTGACCAAGGGGTGGGCCGGCCCTCTCGTCGGGCTGGCCGGATCCTGCGTGCTCGCCGCTTTGGGTGGGTTCGTGCTGCTGTTGCGGCTGGGAGCGGCGCAGCCGGGCTCTCAGGGGCTGTTCACCATGGTGTTCGCGCTGGCGGCCGTTCTCCTGGGAGGCACGGGCCTTCCGAGCCTTTCGAGCCCTTTGAACGGCACCGGCGCGGTGAGCGCGGTAGCCGACGGGGGACGTGGGGGCGTCGCCGGCACCCTGCTCGCCGTGCTCATCCTGGCGATCGTGCAGGGTGAGCTCACCCTGCTGGCGGTCCCCACGTACGTCATCATGATCGTCCTGGGTGGCGTCGTGATCGCCGGCCTGGCCGTGTCCCGAGCGCTCGACGCCTTACGTCTGTGAAGCCCCGTGCCGGTAAGGCGCCGTCCCGGCAACGCCTCGTGCTGGTGAAGCCTCGCGTTGGTGAAGCCCTGTGCTGGTAGAGCCCGCGCCGGTAGAGCCCGGTGTCGGTAGCCCCGACAGTGAAGTCCCGAGCCGGTGAAGCTCCCGCGTCAGTGGGTCAGCCCAGCGACTTCTTCAGGAAGTCGACCTGGAGCAGCAGCAGGTTCTCCGCCACGACCTCCTGGGGCGTCATGTGCGTCACCCCGGAGAGCGGGAGCACGCTGTGCTGCCGGCCCGCCGCGAGCAGGGCGGATGACAGGCGCAGCGTGTGAGCGGCCACCACGTTGTCGTCGGCCAGGCCGTGGATCAGCAGCAGCGGGCGTTCGAGCTTGGGCGCGTCCGCGAACAGCGAAGAGTTCTCGTACACCTCGGGCTGCTCGGCCGGATGGCCCAGGTATCGCTCGGTGTAGCACGTGTCGTACAGCCGCCAGTCGGTCACCGGCGCCCCCGCCACCGCCGCGTGGAACACGTCCGGTCGCCGCAGCACCGCCAGCGCGGCCAGGAAGCCGCCGAACGACCAGCCGCGAATGGCCACCCTCGTCAGGTCGAGATCGTCGGGATACTGCTCGGCCACCCCCTGCAGGGCGTCGATCTGGTCGTCGAGCGCGGGGGTCGCCAGGTCGTTCAGGACGGACCGCTCGAACTCGGGGCCCCGGCCAGGGGTGCCGCGCCCGTCCGCGACGATGACCGCGAAGCCCTGCTCGGCGAACCACTGGCTCTCCAGGAACGCGCCGCGCCGGTTGAGCACGCGCTGCGCGTGCGGCCCGCCGTACGGGTCCATGAGGACCGGCAGCTTCCCGGAGCCCTGCTCGTGCCACGAGGGCAGCACCACGGCGGTGGCCAGCTCGCGACGGCCGGAACGGCCGAGCGAGACGCGCAGGTCGAGCCCGGGCCGCTCGGCGAACGACGGGATCGGCACCGCCATGCCGTCGCGCCGCACGACCGTGGTCGAGACGCCCTCGGCGTCGAGGCTCTGCTCGGTCAGGACGCCCACGCCGCCGGACATCCGCCCCGAGAACACCCCGGAACGGGTCGAGACGGGCAGCAGCGAATGACCGTCCCACGTCCACAGGTGAACCTCGGTCGGATCGCCGCTCGCGCTGAACAGCACGCTGTCGTGATCGACGTCGAGCACCGCCCGCACCTGCAGCGTGGGCGGGGTGACCGCGCGGTCGCCCACGAACAGCCGGTTGCCGCCCTCCGAAGCGGCCACCCACACCAGCGACCCGTCGTCGAGGTGCGCGGGCACGCCGGACACGATGTCGACCCAGGCCGGATCGGCGTCCTCGCGCACCAGAGCGGACGCGCCCGTCGCCGGGTCGACCGTGAACAGCCGCATCGTGCGCTGGTCGCGCGTCAGGGTCACGATCGACAGCGCGTGGGAGTCCCAGGCCGCCGTCGTGAGGTATTCCTCCTCGTACGGCACCGCGACCCGCGACCCGTCGAGCCCCAGCACGAACAGCTCGGTGACCGCGTTGGGCGTGCCGGCGGCCGGATAGCGCTGGGCCGACGCGGGACGGTCGGGGTTGGCCGGGTCGGCGATGTGCCAGACGTGGACCGGGGCCTCGTCGGAGCGTTCGACCAGCAGCGCGTCGCTGGACGGCGCCCACCAGTAGCCGCGCATCCGGCTCATCTCCTCGGCGGCGATGAACTCGGCCAGCCCGTACGTCACGGTCTCCGACTCCGGCGTGGCCAGCGCGCGGTCCTCGCCGGACGCGAGGTCCTGGACGCGCAGCGCGCCGCCGGTGACGTACGCGACATGTCCCCCGTCGGGGGACAGACGCGGATCGATGACCGCGCCCGGCGTGTCCAGCCGGCGCGCCTGACCGGTCGCGAGGTCCACGACGTAGAGAGCGCCGGACAGGGCGAAGGAGGCCCGCGTGACGTCCGTGTCGGTTGCGTACGCGACCACGCCGCCCGCCGCCTCCCGGCTGCGCTCGCGCCTGGCCCGCTCCTCCGGCGGCAGGTTCTCCTCGTCGGCGTCGAGCGCGCGGGGGTCGACGACCAGGCGCTCGACGTGGGTGTCGGTGTCGAGTTCCCACAGGCACGTCACCGGATCGGTGCCCGATTTCGTGCGGAGGAAGACCACCCGGCCGCCGTCCGGAGTGATCGTGAAGCTCCTGGGCACTCCGAGGGTGAACCGGCGGGTCCTGGCAGACAGTCGCGGGAAGCTCTCGCTCATGGGCCCAATCCTGCCACCGCCGATGAGGAACCTGCGCAATGGCGTCCGGAGCCCGTCGGTACGCTCATTCCTATGACTGATCGACGGCTCCTCCTCGTACACGCCCATCCGGACGACGAGTCGATCGGCACCGGGGCGACGATGGCCAAGTACGCCGCCGAGGGAGCCCACGTCACGCTCGTGACCTGCACTCTCGGCGAGGAAGGCGAGGTCATTCCCGCCGATCTCGCCCACCTGGCCGCCGACCAGGACGACGCGCTCGGGCCGTACCGGATCGACGAGCTCGCCGCCGCCTGCCGGGCGCTCGGCGTCGAGGACCACCGCTTCCTGGGCGCGCCGGGCCGCTGGCGGGACTCGGGGATGATGGGGGTGGCGTCCAACGACCACCCGAAGGCGTTCTGGCGCGCCGACCTCGACGAGGCGGCGGGGGAGCTCGTCAAGGTCATCCGGGAGGTACGCCCGCAGGTCCTCGTCACGTACGACGACAACGGCTTCTACGGGCACCCCGACCACATCCAGGCGCACCGGGTTTCGCGCAGAGCGTTCGAGCTGGCCGCGAAACCGGACTTCGGTGAGGGCGAACCGTGGCAGATCGCGAAGTTCTACCACACGGCCCTCGCCCGATCCGTCATGCGGCGCACGACCGAGGCGCTGCGCGGGTCGGACGTCGGCTTCCTGGTGGAGGACGTGGAGGACATGCCGTTCGGCAACGCGGACGAGGACGTCACCACCGAGATCGACGCCCGCCCGTGGATCGGCGCCAAGATGGAGGCCATGCGGGCGCACGCCACGCAGATCGTCGTGGACGAACCGTGGTTCGCGCTGTCCAACAACATCGGCCAGGAGGTCCTGGGCGTCGAGCACTACCGGCTGGCCATCGGCGTGCCCGGACCCGCCGTGCCCGGCCCGCCCATCGAGGCGGGCGGTCTCGGCGAACCGCACACCCGCGAGAACGATCTCTTCGCGGGCATCCACTAACCTCGTGCGACATGGAACATCGCAGCCAGGCCGAGTCGGCGCTGGGCGGAGCGGCGTACGGCATGCTGTTCGTGCTCGGCGTCGTCATGGGCGTCGTGGGCGGCTTCACGCATGCGGTGCGGCAGATGGGGCCCGTGCCGATCGCGGCGGTCGTGTGGGTGCTGGCGTTGTTCGCGGTGTGCCTGGGGGCGGGCAAGCTGATGCGGGGCAAGCTCGGGGCTTTCATGGCGGCGGTCGGATGGCTGCTGGTCACGATGCCGTTCACGCTGAAGCTGAGCGCCGGCGATCTGGTGATCGCGGATGGTCCGCCCGGGTACGTCTACCTGTACGGAGGGTTGACGGCCATTGTGGCGGCCTATCTGCTTTCGCCCTCGTCAGAGGGGGGATCGTGGCTCTTGCATGGGTACCCTCAGAAGAACTCTATGTAGCGGCATAAAGTAGCGTTCGTGCATTCCATCGAGCGGCCAGTGGACCCTGAGGCTTACCGCAAGGTCGTCGGTCGCTTCGCCACTGGAGTCGCGATCGTCACCACCCGGCTGGACGATGTCGATCATGCGATGACGGT
Source organism: Nonomuraea sp. NPDC003707 (assembly GCF_053587055.1). NCBI lineage: Bacteria > Bacillati > Actinomycetota > Actinomycetes > Streptosporangiales > Streptosporangiaceae > Nonomuraea > Nonomuraea sp. NPDC003707. The sequence continues at coordinate 549,902 of NZ_JBSFNK010000004.1, forward strand.
GAATTCGTTCACCTCTGTCTCCCTTGATCCGCTCCTCGTGCTGTTCTGCGCGGAGAAGGTGGCCCGGTTCCACGACGCGGTGCTGGAGGCGGGGGTGTGGGGGGTCTCCGTGCTGCCCGCCTCGATGGAGGACGCCTCGCGCTTCTTCGCCCACCGGGGCCGGCCGTTGAACGGGCAGCTCGCGCGGTGGCCGCATCACCTGGGGGAGTCGGGGGTGGCGTTGTTCGACGGGGCCATCGCGACGGTGGAGTGCGTGACGACGGCGGTGCACGACGGCGGGGACCACTCGATCGTGGTGGGCGAGGTGACGGCCCTGGACACGCCTTCGGACGGGGCGCCGCTTCTGTACCACGAAGGGCAGTACAAGACCCTCTGGCGGGCATGAGTCGGGCCAGGCACGTGGCCTGGCCCGCTCACTTGCTCGCTTCCCGGCTGGCTACTGCGTGGTAGCGCTGGTCGATTCCGACGGCGTGGTGGTCGCAGTCGCCGTCGGGACGCTGGTGCCGGTCGGCGTCAATGTGTCCGGCGGGGTCTCGGAGGGGAGCTCTGTCGGCGTCTCCTCCGCCGGCGGACAGGTGGGGATCCCCGGTGCGCTCTCCGTCGGTGTCACGGAGTCGGTCGGGCTCGTGGTGGATGTCTCGGTCGGGCCCGTGGTGGGCGTCGTGGTCGGGGTTTCGGTCGGAGTTCCGGTGGGAGTTTCGGTCGCGCTGTCAGTCAGGGTCGGGGTCGGCGGGTCGGTGACCGGCGGGGACTCCGTGCCTGTGGCGGTGGGCGTCACCGTGTCCGTCGGGCCGGTCGTCGGCGGAGGGGTCTCCGTCGGGCCGGTCGTCGGCGGTGGCAGGGTCTCCGTCGGCTCGACGCTCGGCTCGACGCTCGGCTGACAGGTGAACGTCACCGTCTGCGTGACCGTCGGCCCCGGCTCGGTGACCGTGATCTGCTCCTTCACCGTCACCGTCGGAAGGGGCGTCATGGTGACTGCCGGTTTGCCCTTTTTCTTGTACGTGCCCCGGCCGAGCCGCTCCGTGGACTCTCCCGAGCCCTCGGTCACCGGGAAGTCGACGCTGGTCGTCTTGCAGGATCTGCCCTTGCAAACCCGCTGCTTGATCGAGAAGAGAGCAGCTTGCGCGTCTGTGATCGATACATTCAGGTAGGAGACGCCTCGCCTCTTGACTACCTTCGTCGTGGCGGTGTACTCCCCGATCGTGGGAGTCTCCGTGGGTGCCGGACTCGTGGTCGGGACGGTGGTTAACGCCACGTTTGCGCCGAGAGCGCCTGGTCGGTTGTCAGTGGATCGTAGGGGATCGGTTGCTGACGTCTGGGTGATCGCCACTCCGCCGGCTCCTGCCAGTGCGACGGTGCCGAGCAGCGCGCCCAGGATGGAGAATCTCATAATCCTGCTCTTGTGGGAGATTTCAGGACGGGGATCATTATTCCGACTTGTCAAGATTGGTCAAGACTGAGACGCATGGACAGGCGCTTCCGGTTCCGGCGGGTGGCGAACTACGTGAACCTCGCCACGCCGCTCGGTCTGCTGATCTCGATCATCGGTGGCGCGACCAGGAACCCCGGCCCCGACGGGCTCATCCTGGCCTTCGGCTACCGCTACCGCTTCCCCATCGCGGGGGCGTTCACCGTGGGAAACGTCGTCCTGACCAGGTGGGACGCGCTCCCCGATCGACTCGTCCGCCACGAGGGCCGGCACGCCACCCAGTGGGCCTGGTGCGTCGGCCTCCCCATGCTGCCGCTCTACCTGCTGTCGATGCTCGTGTCGGTGATGGTCTGCGGCAACCAGGCCACGTACAACCTCTTCGAGCGCCTGGCCGACCTGGAGGACGGCGGCTACCCCCGCGCCCGGCTGTGGTGGCGGCGGCGCAGCGGCGGCGAGTGAGGCCGGGGCGCGTGCCCCCGGTGTCAGGGGAGCGGTCCCTGCGGTGCGGCGGCGAGTGAGGCCGAGGGGTCTCAATGGGGCGATCCCTGCCGTGCGGGAGCGCGTCTTGGCGAGCCCTTCAGGCGGCCCAGCATGAGCGAGGCGATGGCCAGGCCGGAGATGGCGCCGGCGCAGAGGACGGAGGCGGTGGAGGGGGACACGGGCTCGACGCCTGCCAGGGCGAGGGCCGAGACGGCGGTGGCGGTGGCCACGTAGAGCCAGGTGGCCAGGCGGATCCAGCGGACGCGGGAGCCCTCGGAAGGCAGCGTGCGGGACAGCAGCCAGGACAGGGCGGGCAGGAGGAGGACGCCGTGCATGAAGATCGCGTGCGCGGGCTTCAGGGTCGTGGCCACCGTGTACGCGAGCTGCTGGCTTCCCGTCACCACCTCGACGACGCCACGGGCGATCATGACAGCGCCGAACGCCATGGCGGCGAGGAGCGTGGCGAAGCCCGCGCGTACGGCCAGGCGCATGCTCGGGGCGAGGTCCGGATCGGGACGGAACGCGGCGATCGTCATGACGATCCCGATGGCGACGAGGACGCCGCCGCCTGCCGCCAGGGTCCTCGCGACGGCCGTGTCGAAGGCGGTCTCCATGTTGAAGTGGGACGGGACGCCTCGCCAGGCCTGGAGGGTGATCAGGGCCACCTCCAGCGTGGACGCCACCGCGAAGGCGCCGACCACGAGTGGGCGGGCGCGGAGCCGGACGAACTGGGAGACCCAGGTGAGGGTCAGCACGCTCAGCCCGAACGACACGCCGAACGTGAACGGCTTGCGCCACGACACCGCGCCCTCCCACGGCCCGCCGTCCACGACGAACACGCCCAGGTGAACGAGGCCCGCGAGCACCAGCAGGACTCCGATGAGGTACCAGAGGCGATTCATGCCGCCATGGTGGCAAGGCGGCGGGGGCCGGCGCGTCGGCCCAGGGTTTGGATCGCCTCTACAACCCCGGTCGTACGACCCGGGCGGTCAGGGGGTGAGCTTGAGGGTGTGGACGGCCGCCTTCTTGATCGACTCGGGCTTCGCGTACATCGGCAGCAGGTCGCCCTTGGCCCAGGCCTCCGCCTGATCCCAGTAGTTGTCGTGGAAGGCGTGTCCGGAGGCGCCCGTCAGGTTGATCCATCGGGACTTGTCGGTGTCCGACAGGTCGACGATCATGCGCATCGACGGGACGGCGGTGATCTCGTACCCCTTCTGGACGTTCCACCCCGTGGCGTTCACGGCGTCCTTGCCCCCCGCCACGGCCAGCGGCCCGCGGTTGAACAGGGCCTCCACCGGAGCTATCCCCGAGGTCCCCAGCGAGCCGTTGACCAGCTCCAACTGGTGCAGGTCGCCCCAGCGCCAGGACTTGACCTCGGGCCCGAGCCGGTCCGACAGCTCCTGGTACGCCGAGGCGAGCGCCTGGCGGAGGATGTCGTCGCGGGTCTCCTTGATGTTCTTGGTGGTCACGTCGTCCCAGAAGGGGTCGTCAGGAGCGTCGAGCAGGCGTCTGACGACCTCGTACCAGCGGTCCCCTCCGGCCGGCCGCGCCGCCTCCGGCAGGTCGTCGTCGAACGTCAGCGTGAGCACCTGCCGCCACACCGCGTTGAAGTAGGCGGCGGCGGTGGAGTCGAGGCCCTGCATGCGGTCCCACGTCTTCAGCAACTGCCTGGCCTCGCCGCTGGGCCCCGCCAGGTCCACCCGCATCAGGGCCGGGATCAGCGTCTCGGCGAAGCCGTTGTACGTGTCCTGCTGGATCGCCGACATGGTCGCCGCGTCGATCGGGCCCTTCTTGAGCGCTTCCTTGATGCGGTCGCGGATGCGTTCGGAGCGGTAGCCGTGCGCCCAGTCCTTGGTCAGCAGGGGTTTGTACCGCTTGGGGTCGATGACAGCGTTGTTGGCCGTGACGATGAACCCGTCGGCCGGGTTCTCCACCGAAGGTAACTGGTCGTACGGGATGGGGGCCGTCATCCAGTCGTACTCGCCCGTCCATCCCGGGACGGGCCACGTGCCGTCGCCCTTGGCCCGCACGGGGATGCGCCCGGGCGCCTGATAGCCGATCTTGCCCGTGGTGTCGGCGTAGATCAGGTTCTGGGACGGCACGTCGAACAGCGCCGCCGCCGCCCTGAACTCCTGCCAGTCGCCCGCCTTGTTCAGCGCGAAGACGGCGTCGGCCGTCCGGCCCGGCGTCAGCGCCGTCCACTGCAGCGCCACCGCGTTGGCCTCGCCGCTGGGTTTGGCGCTGCCGATGACGTCGTTGATCAGCGGCCCGTGCCGGGTGCTCCTGACCGTGATCGTGACCGGGGCGCCGCCCGCGACCTTGATCTGTTCCTTCCTGGTCTCCAGCTTCACCTGCTGGCCCTTGTACAGGTACGTGTCGCCCTGCACCTGCTCCAGGAAGAGGTCGGCCACGTCGGGGCCCAGGTTGGTGAAGCCCCACGCGATCTTGTCGGTGCGCCCGATGACCACACCCGGCACGCCCGAGAACGTGAACCCGGTCACGTCGTACGGGCACGCCTCCGTGATCTTCCTGCAGTGCAGCCCCGCCTGGTACCAGACGGAGGGCATCTGCGGCGACAGGTGCGGGTCGTTGGCCAGCAGCGGCTTGCCGCTCTTGGTGTACTCGCCGGAGACCACCCACGAGTTGGACCCGATGCCCTCGCGGTCCTCCGTGCCCATCGTGCTCGGTACGGCGTCCAGGGTCTTGGCGGCCTGGGCGATCGCGCGGTCGGCGCGCTGCTGGGGCTCGGCGTGCTGGTTGAAGCGCCCCTGGTCGATGGTGCCTTCGGTGACGATCGGGCTGTGGCGGTCGTACGGGTAGCCGGGGTAGAGCTGCTCGACGCGCTCCTTGGGCAGCTTGGTGAGCGCCAGCGCCCGGTCGATCTCGTCCTCCATGTTGGAGCGCAGGTCCCAGGCCATGGCCTTCAGCCAGGCCACGGAGTCGGCCGCGGTCCACTTCTCCGGCTGGTAACCGCCGTTCTGGATCTTCAGGATGGAGTATTCGAGGCTGCGGTCGGAGGCGTTCGGGTTGGCGCTGAGCCAGGCGTTCACGCCTCTCGCGTACGCGTCCAGGTAGTCCCGGGTTTCCTGGGCCAGGTCGGGGAGCTCCTCCTCGGCGACCTTGCGCCAGCCCATGGTCCTGATGGCCTTGTCGTTCTCGACGGTGGCCTTGCCGTAGAGCTCCGAGAGGCGGCCGGAGGTCAGGTGGCGGCGGAAGTCCATCTCGTAGAAGCGGTCCTGGGCGTGGACGAACCCCTGAGCCGTGAACAGGTCCGCTGCGGTGTCGGCGTAGATGTGCGGGATTCCATATTTATCCCGATAAATCTCCACATTCCCGTTTAGGCCCGGCAGCCGCAGCGATCCGTCCACCTGCGGGAACGACTTCCGCACCGTGTAGACGAGGACCCCTGCCAGCACCAGGACCAGCGCGAGCACTATGGACAGCACCCGAGCGAACCACCGCAACGGCCGCGGCATCCACGCGTAGGGCCTCACCGACACCTCCATCTCCGCCGAACTGGCACTAAGTCTGTCAGCCCGAGATCACTACTCCGGCCGCCTTCCACAACCCTGGGAGGAGGACTTGAGGGGCCTGATTACGGGCGATCACCTCTCCCTCACTCGCCGCGTCCGCCGAGCGGAGGACGGCGCGGGGGCGTTGCGTGGGCGACCCCGGCGCTCCCTCGTGAGAGTGAGTGAGAAATCGGTCGCACCGGCGATCCGCGGCGGCAGCGCTGATCGACAGGATGGGCGCATTCCACCTGCACCCCTCTCACTTGGAGATGCTCCGATGAAGCTGTCAGCCGCCGGTCTCGCCCTCGCCACCCTCCTCATGGCGACGCCCGCTCAAGCGGCCGCCACCACCCCGGCCCCCACCACCCCGGCCCCCTCGACGAGTGCCTGCCCGCCACCGGCCGTGGTCCGGCCCGATCCGGCCGCGCCGGTCCCTCCCGTCAACGCCACCGCGCTGGAGCAGTCCATCAAGGACCTGCCCGCGGCCGACGCCACCGCCGCGATCGTCCGGGTGAGCGGTACGAAGGGCTCATGGCGGGGCGTGACCGGCGTGGCCGACATCACCACCCGGCGCAAGGCCTCCGCGCACGTACGCTTCCGGGCGGGCAGCGTGACCAAGATGTTCACCACCGCGGTCGTGCTGCAGCTCGTGGCCGAGGGCAAGGTCTCACTCGACGGAACCGTCCAGGACTACCTGCCCGGCCTGCTGCCCGACTCCTATCCCGAGGTCCGCGTCGGTCAGCTGCTCAACCACACCAGCGGGCTGCCCGCGCCCGAGCTGCCCGGCACGTTCGACTGGGTCTACCGGACCCGGTTCAAGACCTGGACGCCGGAGGAGTACGTCGGGCTGGCCGTGCGCAACCCGATCGAGTTCGCGCCCGGCACCAGGCAGCACTACCTCAACACCAACACGTTCGTGGCGGGCATGCTGATCGAGAAGATCAGCGGACGCTCGTACGAGCACGAGGTCACGTCCAGGATCCTGCGCCCGCTCGGCATGCGGGACAGCTACCTGCCCGGCGCCTCGCCCCGCATCCGCGGCCCGCACCACAAGGGCTACCAGTCCGTGCCCGCGGGCTTCGACGGCGCCATCGCCTACGGAGCGGGCCACGTGGTCGACATGACCGAGACCAGCGTCACCTCGACCTGGGCCTCGGGCGATCTCATCTCCACCGCCGCGGACCTGGAGAAGTTCGTCAAGGCGCTGTTCTCGGGGAAGGTCGTGCCGGCCGCGCAACTGGAGCCGATGTTCACGGTCCCGGACGTGACGATGTACGACGAATGCGGCAACCAGCCGGCCGTCTACACCTCGGGCATGACGCGGCTCGTGCTGCCGGGCGGGATCGTCGCCTACGGCAAGACCGGCGCGCGGTACGGCTACGCCGCCGGCGTCGGCGCGACCCGTGACCTGAGCCGGGTTCTCGTCTACTCGGTCAACTCCACCGACGCCAAGGCATCGGGCCAGAACGACAGAACGCTGCGCATCGCCCTGGCCGCCTTCTCCCGATGAGCCGCCGGTGCATGGCGCATCGCGCCCGAGCGGGATCCGCGGCGGTGGCCGGCGGGGCGGCGTTGGGTGGGGGTCAGGTCCAGGTTTGGCCGTCCGGGGTGTCCGCGACGCGTACCCCCATCTCCGCCAGCTCCTCCCGCAGCCGATCCGCCTCCTCCCAGTCCCGGGCCTCCCGCGCCCGGTCCCGCGCCTCCAGGAGCTCCCCGGCCCCGGGAGGCAGCACCCGCGCCTTGCCGATCTCCGTCGAGAGGTCGAGCCCCAGCACCTGGTCCAGATGCAGGAACGTCTCGAACTTGGCCCCGGGCGCGACGGACTCGTCGCGTTCCAGGTCCCGGAGGATCCGCAGCGCGGACGGCGTGTCCAGGTCGTCGGAGAAGGCGGCCTCCACCCGTTCCGCGTAGTCCGCGGCCATCGGCGCGCTGGGCGACTCCGACCATTCGGCCACCCGGGCGCGCCACCGCCGCACCGTGCGGTCGGCGGCTCGCAGGGTGTCCCAGGTCAGGTTCAGCTGCTGCCGGTAGCGGTGCTCCAGGAACGCCATGCGTACGGCGAGCGGGTCGAGCCCGGCCGCGGCCACGTCCGACAGCAGCACCACGTTCCCCGTGGACTTGGCCATCTTGCGGCCGTCGAACAGCAGGTGCTCCCCGTGCACCCAGTGCCGCACCACCTCGTGCCCGGTCGCCGAGTTGGACTGGGCCCGCTCGTCCTCGTGGTGCGGGAAACGAAGGTCGATCCCGCCGACGTGGATCTCGAAGCTGGAGCCGAGGAAGCGGAGCGACATGGCCGAGCATTCCACGTGCCACCCGGGGAAGCCGCGGCCCCAGGGTGAGTCCCACGTGAGGTCTCCCGAAGAGGGCTTCCACAGGGCCCAGTCGGCGTGGAAGCGCTTGCGCGGGTCGACGGCGTCGATGCGGTGGGCGGGCTTGAGCGAGTCCAGGCGATTTCCCGAAATTTCGCCGTAAGTGGGGAAGGTCTGGACGTCGAAGAACACCGACCCGTCCGGCACCTCGTACGCGTGCCCCCGCTCGATCAGCTTGGCGATCAGCTCGATCATCAGGTCGACGGTCTCGCTCGCCCGGGGCGTGTGCTCCGGCGGGCGGAGGTTGAGCGTCGAGGTGTCGTTCCTGAAGGCGTCCTCGTAGAAGCGGGCGAGCTCGCCCACCGAGCGCCCCTCCGCCCGCGCCTGCTCCAGCACCTTGTCGGAGCCGGCGTCGGTCAGGTGGCCCACGTCGGTGATGTTCTGGCAGGCCAGCACGCGTACCCGCCGCCGTTCGAGCACCCGCCTGATCAGGTCGGACAGCAGGTACGTACGGAGGTTGCCCACATGCGCGTGGCGGTAGACGGTCGGCCCGCACGTGTACATGCGCACCGCCCGCCCCGCGGCGATCTCCTCGACCTGCCGGGCACGCGTGTCGTAGATCCGGAGCATTCTCCGAGCCTAGCCGCGTCAGAATCCCCGCAAGCCGAGCCCAGCCGCGTCAGCCCCCCAGGAAGCCGAGGATGTCCCGGTCGCCGCGCTCGCGCAGCCTGCCTAGCACGTCCTCGCGCGCGGCCGTGTCGGGCATCCCCATCCTGGCCCCGATCAGCCGCAGCCCCTCCAGCTCCGAGCTGACGGGGGCGGTGTAGCCGATGAGGTAGAGGGCGCGGTTCACGGGCGGCATCCCGACGGGCGCGGCCGGCAGGTAGCGGGTCAGCAGCTCGCCCCCGTCCGACACGGTCAGGAACACGTGGTCGCCCTCGCTCGCCTTGAAGTCGGCCAGCACGTTGCGGATCGACCCCATGGTCGGCTGGTTGTGCCAGCTGATCACCACGTCCCCGGATGGGGTCGAGGCGGTGAGCTGCCCGCCCGGCGCCATCCCCAGGTACGCCGCGAAACCTGTGGGCAGCGGCGAACCGGACCCGCGCAGGTGCTCGGCGTTGACGTCCACCCGGTGCCACCAGCGGCCGTCGCGGGAGCGGAAGCTGCGCCGCGTCTCCGAGACGTCCTTGCGCGGCTGGTACGGCTCCGCCTCCCCGGTCGGCGAGGTGCCGGCCACCCGGATCCAGCCCCGCTGCGTCCGCTCGAAGCCCGGCCCGCCCGAGTACGCCCGCACCGAGCTCTCGCTGACCTCGTACTTGGCGGTCAGGTTGGTGACGATCGTGCTCACCGAGGCCTCGCCCCCGGCCCGCTCGATCTCCCTGGCGATCATCTCCCTGATCCCCAGATACTCGTCGCCGCCCCATCGCGTCAGGCCGTACTTGTTGCGGTCGACCCGGCGGAAGCGTTCGTCGGCGGTGAGCTGGTTGCGGATGCCGACCAGGCTGTAGTCCTCGCCGATGCGCTCCTGGATCTCCTCGGGTGACAGCGGCGCGCCCGCCACCGCCAGCACCGCCTCGGCCTTCTCGTTGATGCTGCGCGGCCACGGCACGACGTGCTGGCCCAGCACGCGCAGCTGCGGCACCGCCAGGATCCACCGCTCGGCCACGTCCTCGCGCACGCCGAGCTGGGTGACCATGGCCACCGCCTCGCCGAGCGGCCGCGGCCCGTCGGCGAACAGCTGCCGCGTCTTCTCCCGGAGCTCGTCGGCCCCGCCCGCCACGAGCCACCCGTCGGACTGCTCGTAGCCGGTCAGCAGCGTACGCACGAACCGCCACGCCGGGATCCCCAGCGAGCGCAGCTCGGCCCGGTGCCACGGCACGGCGGCCTGCAGGTCGTCGGCCGGGACCGCGGAGCCGAGCCGGCCGCGCAGCCAGGAGACGTGCGCGACGAGGGCCGACGCGTCCGGCTTGCCGAGCCAGGCCTCCACGTGGTCGCGCAGGTCACGTTCGATCTGCCGGATCCGCTCCCGCGTGACCGAGAAACGCTGGGCCAGCTCGTCCAGCGTGGCCCGCTGCGCGGCGTAGAGCCGGTCGCGGGCGATGGCCCGCTGCCGGTCGTCCAGCGCCCCGAACAGGTCGTCGATCAGCTCGGGCAGCGGCCTGTCCGGCCTGGACGGCGCGGGCGCGGCCTCGGGCGCCGGTTCGAGCAGCCGCTCGAACACGCCGGTGAACAGCTTCTGCACCACGTCCTTGCCCAGCGTCTCCGGCGTCCGCTCGGCCTCGGCGGGGTCGGAGAAACGCAGCAACGGGAGGATGTCGCCGACCATCAGATGACCCCAGCAGGCCACGGCGAGGTCGGCCAGGCGGCCGGCCACGGCCTGCGTCCCGACCATGGCGCACGCGCGATCGAGGGGGATCGCCTGCCACCAGGCCTCCGGCAGCTGTGGCTCCTCCACGATCGGCGCGATCTGACCAGGGGAGGTCCATCGCAGGGGTGGCGCGAGGTCGCTCAGGCTGAGGTTCATTGACGTCCAACCGGCAAAGGGAAGATATATCCGCAGTTCAGACTATGTGATTAGAGTGACAAAAACGGGCTGCCTCTTCCGGAATGGGAGATATAGAGCATCGCACGAGCCCGCGTGCAGGCGACGAACAGTATGCTCCGTTCACGTTGCAGGGCACGAGCCCGAGCGTCGGGTTCCTCGGGCGGCGGCTCGGGCACCACACCCTCCGCCACGCCGATGAGCGCCACCCGCTCGAATTCCAGCCCCTTGAGATGTTGGAACGTCGAGGCCCGTACGTCCAGCCCGTCCAGCGCCCGCCTGGCATCCCGCATGAGTCGCGAATTGCGCGCGCCGACGGCGATCTCGTCCGCGGGCACGCCGTCCGCCAGCCACGACTCGACCGTGCTCCGCAGTCCGGCCAGCTCCGACTCCGGCGTCTCGTACGCCCTCACGATGGGCCGGTCGCCGTTACGCGTCGAGTGGAAGCCGTACATGTTGGTCGTGCCCTTGACCAGGCCGCTGGCCGGGCCGCCGCGCAGCCGTACCACGAAGGACAGCAGCTCCTGGGACATCCGGTAGGAGAGCCGCAGCGTGTGCTGGACGGCGGGGATGCCGACCGCGCCGAGCGCCACCCGCGTGTCGGTGATCCGCTGGTGCGGGTCGCCGACCACGAACAGGTCGTTGCGAGCCCGCGGCACCGCCGCGCGCAGCAGCCGCCACTGCGACGGGCTGATGTCCTGCGCCTCGTCCACGACGATGTGACGGTACGGCTTGCGCCCCGGGTCCACGTCGTCGAGCAGGTCGCCCGTCGCCAGGGAGAGCAGCCGGAGCGCCTCGTCCGTGAGCTGGGCCAGCGTCCGCGCCCCCGGGCCGACCAGCGCGGGGCGGCGGCCCTCGGCGTCGGCCACGATGCGCAGGGCCAGGCGTTCGGTGTTGCCGACCTCGACCCGCTTGCGGACGACCTCGTCCTCTATCAGCAGGTCCAGCTTCGCCGACAGGTCCTCGGCCAGCGCCTGGGAGAACGTCACGAGCAGCACGGGCCCCGACCCGTGCGCGGCCAGGTGAGCGGCCCGCTGCAGGGCGACGACCGTCTTGCCGGTGCCCGCCCCGCCCACGACCAGCACCGGCTGCTCGAAACGGGCGGCCCTGGCCAGCCGGTGCTGCGGCGGGTCGAGAAATGTGCACCAGGCAGGCAGCCCGAGCACCCGGTCCAGCTCCACCTTGTCCGCGACGAACGCCGCCCGGTCGGGGCTGCGGCGCAGCGCCGCGTGCAGGTCCTCGGGGTCGATCGGCCCGGTGTCCTCGTCGGAGGCGCGCCAGGCGTCCAGCTCCCGCCACGCCTCGGCGAGCGTGCCGCCGCGGGCCAGCACGGCGAGCGGGACGTGCTGGGTCGGCGGGAGCAGCGGTTCGAGCGCGGCCACGTCGGCCTCGGTCGTGATCAGCCTGAACAGCGGCAGCGCGTGCACGTCGAGGCCGAGCCCCATCAGGTCGCCGTCGCAGATCGGGTCGTACAGTCCGGACGACCTGGCCGATCGGCGTAACGCGGGCTCGACGCGTTCGAGCGCCTCGGCGTCCCACTCCTCGACCACGCCGATCACCGGGTTGACCCCGAACCTGAAGCGTCGCGCGTACGACCAGGCCTCGGGGTCGGGCAGCACCGTACGCAGCCAGTACACGTCCCGCTGCCGCACCACCACCCCGCGATGGCCCTCGGCCAGCCGCAGCGTCGCGACCCGCGGATCCCGGCAGCCCCTGACCCGCTGGGGGTGCGGGGCGCCGGCCACGTTCAGCAGGAACCGGCGCAGCGCGACAACGGCGTCCCTGCGCACCGGCTGGGCCAGTGCGCTGAGCTCCCTGGGAAACTCAGGGCCGATCGCGAGCCGCGGCACCGGCTCAGTCCAGGAGGGCGAGCAGGTCGCGGTCCCCGCGTTCGCGGAGCCTGGTGAGCAGGTCGGGGAGCGCGACCGGTCCCGTCATGCCGATCCTGGTGGCGATCACCCTGGCCGCCTGATCTCGGGTGCCGCCGGGGGCCGTGTACCCGACCAGCCGGAGCGCCTTGGTGATCTTCTCGGCGCCCTGTGCGGCGACCGGGAGGTGCCGGGCCCTGAGCACGCCCTCGTCCGACAGCGTCAGGAACAGGTGCCCGCCCTCTCGCGCGCCCACGTCCACCAGGAGGCGTTCGATGGATTCGAGCACCGGCTTGCCGTGCCACGTCATGGTCAGCTCGCCCGCGGCGCTCCTGACCGTCCGGCTCTCACCGGGGGACAGGCCCAGGTAGGAGGCGAACCCCGTCGGCAGCGTGCACTCGCCGCCGCCCAGTTGCTCGGCCGTCACGTCGATGCGCAGCCACCAGCGTCCGTCCGGCTGCCTGAAGCAGCGCCTGGTCTGCGAGACGTCCTTCAGCGGCTGGTACGGCTTGTGCTCCCCGGAGTCGCCGTTGGCCTCCTCCACCTGCGAGGGGGCCGGGGTGAACGCCTGGAACTGCGGCGGGCCCGGGGGAGAGGGCGGCGGCATCTGGGGCGAGCCGAACGCCGACTGCGGCTGCAACTGGGGCTGCGGCTGGGGGGACAGCGTCGCCAGCACGAACTGCCAGGCCGGGACCTCCAGAGCGCGGATCTCCACGTTGTGCCATTCGGCCGCGCCGATGAGCTGCTCCTTGTGGGCGGCCGGTCCCAGGGTCCTGCGCAACTCCTCCAGATGGGCCCGGTACGGGGCCGCCTCCTCGCTCGTCAGCCAGTGGTCGAGGCGGGTACGGAGCTCGTCCTCGGTGGCGGAGATCTCGGCCGGGGGGACGGCGAAGAGCTTGGCCAGCTGGTCCACGGCGGAGGGCTCGTCGGTGAAGACGCGGTTCTGGGCCACGGCCCAGCTCTTGTCGTCGAGCCCGGCGAACGCGGCCTCGATGAGGTCCGGCAGCTGCCCCTGCGACGGGGCGGGCTCCTGCTCGGGGGCGATCGCCTGGGCGGGCTCCGGCTCGGGCGCCTCCTGGGCGGCCGGTTCGGGAGCGGGCTCGGGCTCCTCGGCGGCGTCGAGCACGGACTGCGGCTCGGGCTGCGGTTCAGGTTGCGGCTCAGGGGCGGGCGCCTCGTCGGCGACCGGCTCGGCGTCGGCGGCCGGCACCGGCTCAGCGACCTCGGCCGCGCCCTGCTCCGAAGCGACGCCCTCGGGCTCGCTCTCGTGCGAGGCGACGGCCTCGGGTGCCTCCTCATGCGAGGCGGCCTCGGGCGCGTCCTGCTGGGGTTCGTCCTGGTGGGGAGCGTCGGCCTCGGGCGCGCCTTCGTGCGAAGCGACGGCCTCGGAGGCGTCCTCCTGCGGAGTGGCGGTCTCGGGCACGTCCTCGTGTGCCTCGGCGTCCTCCGGCGTGCCCTCGTGCGGCGCGACGGCCTGGGGCTCGTCATCTTGGGGAGCGACGTCCTCGGGTGCGCCCTCGTGGGACGCCACGGCCTCCTCGTCCGCCGGGCGCTCGGCCTCGGCGGCGTGCGGGGCCTCCGCGGGCTCGGGAGCGGCCGCGTCCTCGTCGGGTTCGGGGTCGTCGATGACGGACCCTGCGGGGACGAAGTGGGCGACGGGCTCGGGGTCGTCGATCACCGACCCGACGGCGGCGAACCGGACCACGGGGTCGGGCTCCTCGACCGGCTCGGGGGCCGGCTCCTCAGCGGAATGCGACGACGGCGCGTCGGCGGGGACGAGCGCGGGCTCGGCCACCGCGGCGGGCGGGTGCTCGGCCGACGCCGCCTGCTCGCTCGCGGCGGGAACCGGCGCCGGGTGCGCGGGCTCGGCCGTCCGCGGGTGCGCCAGGCGTACCAGGACCGCCGAGAACAGCGTGTTCAGCACCGGACGGGCCTGGATGAAGGGCTGGTCCACCAGCTCCCTGCTGGTCAGCTTCAGCAGCCCGGCCCACGATCCGGCCCGGTCGAGGGCGATCGCGACGGCGGGCTCGTCGGCCTCCTCCGGGTCCAGCACGTACAGCGCCGGCAGGACGTCACCCACCGCCGCAGCGGGCCAGTGCTCCAGGGCGATCTCCGTCAGCAGCTCGCCCAACGACTCGGGGCCGATGGCCGCCAGGACGTGCGGTATGGGCAGACTGCGCCACCACGCGTCGGGCAGCTCCGGCTGCCCGGTGAGCAGCGTGATCGTCGTGGCGTCGCTCCACCTCAACGGTGGTACGAGGTCGCTCAGGCAGAAGTTCATCCCGTTCCGTTCACCAGCCCCTCACGCCGCCGCCGCAGCGGTGCAGCCATAATCTCGCCGCCCACGGAACAGACCATAGTCCGGCAAATCAGCCCTACGCATCATGTACAACGCATCAACGCCGAACGGCGGCAAAGCGTAGACGCACGTAGTCGGCCATCCAGCCAGTCTCCCTGCGAAGCGCGGGCGCGGCCAACTCGTTCACACGATGAAGCAGGGGCTCCACGATCTCCGGCGGGAGTCCTTCGAGCACCGACGAGGCGAACATGCGCACCCAGTCGGCGGCCCCGCCGGGGCACTCGTCCAGGGGGGTCGGCCGGTCGAAGTATTCCAGCAGCCTGACCACGAACCCCTCCCGCTCGAGGCGGCGGGCGTACTCGGCAGGCGAGGGAAAGTACCACGGAAGATCGGGTTCGCGCAGGCCGTACTCGCGCCAGGCCGTCAGCATCGCGGCGGTCAGCTCGGCGCAGTTGCCGGCCCCGCCCATTTCGGCGACGAAACGCCCGCCGGGCGTCAGCGCCTCGCGCACGCGCGCGATCACCAGCCCGGGGTCGCGGCTCATCCAGTGCAGCGCCGCGTTGGAGAACACCGCGTCGTACGGGTTCACGACGTTGAAGTCGTGCCCGTCGCCGACGATGAAGTTGATCCCCGGGTACTGCGCGAGGGCCTTCTCGATCATCGCGGGGGAGCCGTCGATGCCCAGCACGTCCGCGCCCCTGAAGGCGATCTGCGAGGTGAGCACGCCCGTGCCGCAGCCGAGGTCGAGCACCCGCTCGCCGGGCCGCGGATCCAGCAGGTCGACCAGCGGCGCGCCCTGAGTGGAGACGTAGCCGAAGCTGCTGTCGTAGGCGCGACTGTTCCACCGCTCCAAGCTCGGTGTGTCATATCGCAAGACGATCAGCTCACATTCGATCAGACAACGGGCCCCCCTGGCCGTGCTGTCTGCTCACTTTAGAGCCTGAACGTCCCTACGACATATCAAGTCACATCGGACTCATCCGACACTCTTCGTCCATTCCCGGCTGAGATACGCCTTCGCCGCGTCTGCCTGCGGGATTGTCATGAGGACCGGCGGGCCCGGAGCCTTGGGAAGTTTCGCGGCCTGCTCGGCGTCGAGCGTGCCCTTCATGAGCATCGCCTCGCTGCGCGCCGGGCGGGCGAAACCCTTCTGGAAGAGGTTCTGGCCCTCGTTCGAGAACAGGAACTCCTGCCAGAGACGGGCCGCGGCCGGATGCGGGGCCGCCTTGCTGATGGCCTGCATGTGGAAGCCGCCGAGCGGCGCGTCCTTGGGGATCGTGACCTTCCACGCGTCGGAGTGGGCGGCGCTGCGGGCCGCGTTCAGGTGGTCCCAGGCGATGACCGTGTTGGCCTTGGCCAGGTCGGTGAGCCGCCCGGCCTGCTTGAGCTTGGCGAACAGCGCCACCCCCTGCGACGGCTGCGGCACGCCCGAGCGCATGGAGGCGGCCATCACGCCGTCGAACGCCCCGTCCGAGCGCAGCGGGTCGCCGTCGAGCGCGACCCGGTAGCCGGGATTGAGCAGGTCGGCGAAGGAGGCGGGGGGCTTGACCTCGCGCGGGTCGTACCCGATGGACATGAAGCCGCCGTAGGCGGCGTACCAGGCGCCGGACGGGTCCTTGACGTCGTCGGGCAGGTCCTGCCAGCCCTGCACCTTGTACGGGGCGAACCGGTCGGCCCCGGAGACGGCCACGTCCAGGGTCAGGTCGAAGACGTCGGGCTTGAGCTGCGCGGCGGCGTCGAGCTCGCGCTTGCTGCCGGCGGCCGGCTCCAGTTCGTTGACCTTGAGCCCGTACTTGTCGGCGAACGTCTCGATGATCTCGCCGTAGTTCACCCAGTCGTGGGGCAGCGCGATCACGTTGAGCCGGCCCTCACGCTTGGCGGCCTCGACCAGCCGGTCCATGGTGGCGAAGCCGGCCTTCATGGAGCTCGCCTGGACGTTGACCGGCGGCAGGTTCTTGGGCTGGGAAGAGGTGGAGTGGGTGGACGACGCGCCGCATCCGGCGCTGGCGAGGATGGCTGCTGCGGCGGCGCAGGTACGTACAGTCACACAACGAATACTTACCGTTACATTCGTTCAGGTCGAGGAGGCGCGGCCGGAACGACCTTGGCGGCCACCAGCGTCTCCTCCGGGATCTCCACCACAGTGCCGTCTCGTTTGCGAACTTTGAGTAGTCCGTTCTCCCACGACACGAGGATGCCCACCGCATCTCGAAATCCCCCGGGAACGCGCCTACGGGTGGTGATGCGTGCCCCTATATCCTGACTTGTGATCGCGATGATGAGACGTGCGGCCACGACTTTGCCACCCTCCGTTTCGGCCAGCTGGCAAGCACGGCAATACTAGGGCGTAGCAAACCGCGGTCAGAGACATGCCATGGTGCGGAGAAGAAGGAGCTCGAGGTGACCTACGTCATCGCGCAGCCTTGCGTGGACGTCCTGGACAAGGCGTGCATCGAGGAGTGCCCCGTCGATTGCATCTACGAGGGCGAGCGCATGCTTTACATCCACCCCGACGAGTGCGTGGACTGCGGCGCGTGTGAGCCTGTATGCCCCGTCGAGGCGATTTTCTATGAGGACGACCTTCCCGAGCAGTGGAAGGACTTCTACAAGGCGAACGTGGACTTCTTCGAAGACCTCGGCTCGCCCGGTGGCGCCTCGAAGGTCGGGAAGATCGACAAGGACCACCCGGTGGTGGCCGCCCTGCCGCCGCAGGGTGAGGACCACTAGCCGATCCTGTCGCGCCGGGTACGGGGGCATCCGGGCCGGATGCGCCCCGTCGGCGTGCGCTTTTTGAGTACGGCACGCACAACCCTGGAGAACCGTGAACAAGTTGCCCGACTTCCCCTGGGACCGGCTGGAGCCGTACAAGGAGCGCGCGCTCGCACATCCCGACGGCATCGTCGATCTCTCGATCGGCACGCCGGTCGATCCCGTGCCGCAGATCGTCCAGGACGCTCTCGCGCAGGCGGCCGACAGCCCCGGCTACCCGTTCACGCACGGCACCAAGGTGCTGCGCGAGGCGGCGGCCGGGTGGCTGCGGCGCAGGCACGGCGTCTCCGTCGATCAGCAGGACGTGCTCCCGCTGATCGGCTCCAAGGAGTTCGTCGCCTGGCTGCCCACCTACCTGGGCGCCGGGCGGGTGGTCTTCCCCGAGCTGGCCTACCCCACCTACGACGTGGGCGCCCGGCTGGCCGGGGCGGTGGGCACGGCCTCCGACAGCACGCTCGCGCTCGGTCCCGAGCGCGTCGACCTCATCTGGGTCAACTCCCCGGGTAACCCCACGGGCCGGGTGCTGCCCGCCGAACACCTGCGCAAGGTGGTCTCCTGGGCCCGTGAGCGCGGCGCCGTCGTGGCCTCCGACGAGTGCTACATCGAGCTCGGCTGGGAAGAGGAGCCGATCTCGATCCTCCATCCCGACGTCTGCGGTGGCTCCCACGAGGGGTTGCTCGCGGTCCACTCGCTCTCCAAGCGCTCCAACCTGGCCGGCTACCGCGCCGGGTTCGTGACGGGAGATCCCGTCCTGGTCAAGCGGCTGCTGGAGACGCGCAAGCACGCCGGCATGATCATGCCCCAGCCCGTACAGGCCGCCATGACGGTCGCGTTCGGCGACGACGAGCACGCCGACCTGCAGCGCGAACGGTACGCCGCCCGCCGTGCCCTGCTGCGGCCCGCGCTGGAGCGGGCGGGGTGGCACATCGACCATTCGACGGCCGGTCTCTACTTCTGGGCGTCGAACGGGCAGAGCGCCTGGGATCAGGTCGGGAAGCTTTCCGAAATCGGCATTTTGGTCGCGCCCGGCGAGTTCTACGGATCGGCAGGTGAGCGGCACATCCGCATCGCGGTTACCGCGACTGATGAGCGGATCGGTGCGGCGGTGCGCCGCCTCCAGTAGGATCGCGCGTCATAGCCGGGCAATCCGGCTGACACGCATAAATTGATAAGGGCTTTTGCCGAGGCAGACCGCGAGTGGAGCGAGCTGATCGATGAGCATGACCTCCATGGTCGTACTCGGGCTGAGCATCGCCACCGTCCTTCTGTTGCTTGGGGCTTTTCTGGCCACCATGCGGCAGGACAGGAAGGGCCGTACCAGCGCGCCGCCGGTCGAGGTCGCCCCCATCGAGACCCCGCTGCCGGCGCCGGTGAGCGCGCCCGGGCATGCCGGCACCGACTACACCGACCCTCGCACGATCCGGGTCGGCGACCGGATCGAGGTGCATGGATCTCCCCGCCGGGTGCTCGGCGCGTTGTTCGTCTCCTGGCAGGGACAGCAGTGGATCGAATACCTCCTCCGGGACAGCGCCCGCCGCTTCCAGTGGCTCTCCGTCGAGGCGCACGAGGGTGATACGCCCCATCTGGAGGTCCAGCTCTGGACGGACGTGCCCACGCAGGGGATGGTCCCGGCCAAGAGCACGCTGGTGATGGAAGGCGTGGAGTTCTCCCCGATCGAGCGGGGCACGGCGGCGTTCCGGAGCGAGGGCGACACCGGCCATCCTGACCGGGGCCTGCTGGACTTCGCGGACTATCGCGCCTCGGACGGGCGGCTGCTGTCGTTCGAACGCATCCAGGGGCAGTCGTGGACGGCCAGTTACGCCCAGCCCCTGCCGCCGGGCTCGATCACCATCGTCCGCCGCGCCTCCTGACCCTGCTCAGGAGAGCTCGACCTGGGTGGTGCCGGCCTTGCCGGCGGTCTGCCAGTTCTCGAGCTTGACGTCGTTCTTCCACGTCGCCCCCGCGTACCCGACCTGGCGCAGCGTGTACTTCTGCGAGAAGGACACCGACCAGGCGGCGATCAGCCAGCCGCGCCGCTCCGAGGTGACGGCCGTGCTGCCGAGAGCCCTGGCCAGCTGCTTGCGGGCCTCGGCGGTACGGGGCTGCGGCGCCGGGGTCTTCTTGGCCGGTGGGTACCAGCAGTGGACGGCGCGCGGGACACGCCCGGTGAAGGCGGCGGCGAGCAGTTTGGCCTCCGTCTCGTGCTGCGCGTACGCGTAGCCGCCCGCCGAGCGCTGCACCTCCTGGGCCGCTTCGGCCACCGGGATCTTGCGGTAGTTCTTGACCTTCTCCAGCGCGGCGAAGAACTTGTTCGTGGCGTAGACGGGGTCCATGAGCTGCTTCTTGGTGCCCCAGCCCTGCGACTCCCGCTGCTGGAACACGCCCACCGAGTCACGGTCGCCGTAGTCGAGGTTGTAGACCTTGGATTCCTGCAGCGCCGTGGCGTACGCGATCACGACGGCCCGCTCGGGCAGCCGGCGGCGGGCCGCGACGGCCGCGATGGTGGCGGAGATCTCGGCCTGCTCGAAGTCGAGCTCGCGCTCGCCGAGCGGGGTGCGCACGGTGCAGTGCGGCGCCGGCGCCACCGCCAGCGGCTTGGTCTTCTTCAGCAGGTGGAAGAGCCCCACGGAGATGCCCACGGCGAGCACGACGACGATGATCGCGATGGTGATGACTCCACGGGAGAAGCGCAGGCGCACCCTGAAGAACCTACCCGTGGCGGATAAGCTCCGTGGCCATGAGTGACGTGAGCACCACCTCACCGATTTCCCCGGTGGTGGACGAGTTGTGGGAGCGCCGGACGGAGCTGTCGCCGGCCGACGCCGAGGCGCGCCGGCTGATCGTCGGCGCCGTCGACCTGCTCGACAGGGGCGAGGCCAGGGCCGCGCGCCTGGAGGGTGGCGAGGTGGTCGTGGACGAACGCGCCAAACGGGCCATCCTGCTCAGCTTCAAGGTGCTCGGCATGGCGCGCTCGCAGGTGGGCGACTTCCAGCACCACGACCGGGTCCCGCTCAAGAGTTCGCTCGACGGCGTGCGCGTGGTGCCCGGCGCGATCGCCCGCTGGGGCTCGTACCTGGCGCCCGGGGTGGTGCTGATGCCGTCGTTCACGAACATCGGCGCGTACGTGGACGAGGGGACCATGGTGGACACCTGGGCCACCGTCGGCTCGTGCGCGCAGATCGGGAAGAACGTCCACCTGTCGGGCGGGGCGGGCATCGGCGGCGTGCTGGAGCCGCCCAACGCCGTGCCGGTCGTCGTCGGGGACGGCGCGCTGATCGGCAGCCGCTCGATGATCGTCGAAGGAGCCCGGGTCGGCGAGGGCGCGGTCGTCGGCGCCGGGACGATCCTGTCCGGCTCGATCCCGGTGATCGACGTGCAGACCGGCGAGGAGCTGGCCCGCGGCCACGTCCCCGCGTGGTGCGTGGCCGTCGGCGGCACCCGGCAGAAGGAGTTCCCCGGCGGCACGTTCGGCCTGCCGTGCGTGCTGGTGCTCAAGCGCCTGGAGCCGGGGCAGCGACACGACAAGGCGGCGCTCAACGACGTGCTGCGCGAACACGGAGTGAACACCTGATGCTTGATCTCACGCAGGACGTACGCGCGCTGACCGCGGCGATCGTGGACATCGAGTCGGTGAGCAGCGACGAGCGGGCGCTGGCCGACGCGGTCGAGCGGGCGCTGTCCGCGCTGCCGCACCTGCAGGTCGACAGGTCGGGCGAGACGGTCGTGGCCCGCACCGAGCTGGGCCGGTCCGAGCGGGTGCTGATCGCCGGGCACCTCGACACCGTCCCCATCGCCGGCAACCTGCCCAGCCGGGTGGAGGGCGACCTCCTCTACGGGTGCGGCACGTCCGACATGAAGGCCGGCGTGGCGGTCGCGCTCAAGCTGGCGGCCACCGTCCCCGCTCCCAACCAGGACGTCACGTACGTCTTCTACGACTGCGAGGAGGTCGAGGCCGAGCGCAACGGCCTCAACCGCGTGGCCAGGGACCACCCCGACTGGCTGGCGGCCGACTTCGCGGTGCTCATGGAGCCGACCGACGGGACGATCGAGGGCGGCTGCCAGGGCACGCTGCGCGCCGAGGTCACCGTCAGGGGCAAGCGGGCCCACAGCGCCAGGTCGTGGTTCGGGGTCAACGCCATTCACGGGATCGAGCCGGTCCTGGCCAGGCTGAACGCGTACGAGGCGCGGCTGCCGGTGGTCGACGGCCTCGAATACCACGAGGGCCTGAACGCGGTCGGCGTCCGGGGCGGGGTCGCGGGCAACGTCATCCCCGACCTGTGCGTGGTGTCCGTCAACTACCGGTTCGCTCCCGATCTGACGATCGAGCAGGCGCAGGAGCACGTACGCGAGGTCTTCGACGGGTTCGAGGTGAGCTTCGTCGACGCCGCGCCCGGGGCCAGGCCGGGGCTGACGCACCCGGTGGCGGCGGCCTTCACCGAGGCGGTCGGCGGCACGCCGCGCGCCAAGCTGGGCTGGACGGACGTCGCCCGCTTCTCCGCGCTGGGGGTGCCCGCCGTGAACTACGGTCCCGGGGATCCGAACCTGGCGCACCAGCAGGGCGAGTACGTGTCGCTGTCGAAGATCGTCGAGAGCGAGCGGGCCATGCTCAACTGGCTCACAAAATGAAAGTGGCCTTCCTCGCCGGCCATTTGGCGGGGAAGACCACTTTCAGTCCCGAGCAGCACCCTCGTGCAGTTAGACGCAGGGGGGTCGAAATACGGTTCCCTGGTTTTTCCAAGTTTTTTTGGAGCCTGGGTTCACCGGTCTGACCTGCGGTGTTCGCGCTCAGGACGCCCATCTCGCCCGAAGAGGGCTAGCGTGACCAACATGGAACAGTCACGTCCTGAACGCCGTCAGGGCCAGGCGGTCGTACGCGGCCGCCTGGTGCCCAGCTCCACGCACGACCAGCGCCTGCTCGCCCGCCAGGGGTCCTCTGACTGGGTCCACATGGACCCGTGGCGGGTGCTGCGGATCCAGGCCGAGTTCGTGGAGGGGTTCGGTCAGCTCGCCGAGCTGCCGCCGGCGGTCACGGTCTTCGGCTCGGCGCGCACCGCGGACGGGGCGCCCGACTACCGGCAGGGCCGCGCGCTCGGCCAGGCGCTGGCCGAGGCGGGCTACGCGGTGATCACGGGCGGCGGCCCGGGCGTCATGGAGGCCGCCAACCGCGGTGCGAGCGAGGTGGACGGCGCGATGTCGGTCGGGCTCGGCATCGAGCTCCCGTTCGAGCAGAGCATGAACGACTATGTCGACCTCGGCATCGAGTTCCGCTACTTCTTCGTGCGCAAGACGATGTTCGTCAAGTACTCGTGCGGCTTCATCGCCCTGCCCGGCGGCTTCGGCACGCTGGATGAGCTGTTCGAGGCGCTGACGCTGGTGCAGACCCACAAGGTCACCTCCTTCCCCGTGGTCCTGATGGGCTCGGAGTTCTGGGGCGGGCTGCTCGACTGGATCAAGAGCACCCTGCTCGGCACCGGCAAGATCGCCGCCCAGGACCTCGACCTGATCACCCTCACCGACGACGTGGACGAGGCCGTGCGCATCATCGTGGACGCCGACCTGGCCCGCTCCAGGCAGCGCGAAGAGGAGCTGGAAGCCGCCGCGGTCCAGTACGCCGAGCCCCAGTAGGCTTCCTGGATGTGAATATCTGCGTCTACTGCGCCTCCAGCCTGAACATCGACAAGAAGTACATCGATCTGGCCGGACACGTGGGCGCCGAGCTCGCCAAGCGGGGTCACACCCTGGTGAGCGGCGGCGCCACGGTCTCCTGCATGGGCGCGGTCGGCTCGGCCGTCCGGGCTGGCGGTGGCCGCACGATCGGCGTGATCCCGCAGGTGCTGGTGGACGTCGAGGTGGCGGACGAGGAGTCGGACGAGCTGATCGTCACCACCGACATGCGCGAGCGCAAGGGGATCATGGACGCCCGCTCCGACGCGTTCCTCGTGCTGCCCGGCGGCATCGGCACGCTGGAGGAGCTCTTCGAGATCTGGACCGCGCGGGTGCTCGGCATCCACGACCGGCCCCTGGTGATCCTCGACCCCTGGGGTCTGTACGACCCGCTCAAGCAGCTGATGAACCACCTGTACGACGAGGGCTTCACCCGGCCCGACGTCTTCGACGCGATCTCGTGGACCTCCACGGTGGAGGAGGCGTTCGCCCACCTGGAGGCGCGTCCGCAACCGGTCCGGCCCAGCGTCGCCGAACTCGGCGAGGCGGTCGGCTGACCGGCGCGCTCACCGCCCGGAGACGCACGGACTGCGGCAAGTGCGGGACCTCATGCCCCGATGGTGTGAGTACGATGCCAATGTGCTGGTCATTCTCGCCATCGCCGCCATCGCCATCTTGGCGTGTGTGGTCTTGGTCTCCCTCGGTAGGGGCGGTGAGCTGACCGAGTTCCCGCCGGATGTGCCGCCTCTCGACCTGCCCGAGCCCGGACAGTTGACGGCGGTCGACTTCATGGCGCTCCAACTTCCGGTCAATCTGGTCGGCTATCACACGGCGAGCGTCGACGAGACCCTGCGCAGGGCCGCCAACGCGATCAGCGCGCGTGACACGCGGATCGCGGTGCTGGAGCAGCGGGTCTCCGAGCTGCTGTCGAGCCGGTTGCACGCGCGCCAGGAGATCTACGCCGCGCCCGGGGCGGGGCTGCGTACCGACCACGCCCCAGAAGCCCCGGCGGTGGCGCGCGAGCTGCCGGAGTCCGGCGATCCCGTGGAGGTGAGCGGCGCCACGGTGTCCTGGGACAGCACGCCGGACCTGCGGCGGGCGCCGGAGGACCCGGAGTGGCGGATCCCGTCGGGCGACGGCGAGCCGGCCCCGGAGGCCGCTCCGGACGAGCAGGCCCAGGCGGAGGCTTCCGACGGCGAGGCCCCAGCGGCCGAAAGCACAGCGGCCGAGACCGCAGCGGCCGAGGAGGCCGCCGCCGTCATGGAGGCCTCCGTCGATGAGAAGCCGGACGAGAAGCCCGACGAGACCGTCGAGGTCGGCGAGCACGACGTGGTCTCCGAGCCGGTGGACGAGTCCAAGGACGGCGCGGAGACCACGCAGGCCGCGCCACTGGCCAAGGACGGGGACGGGCGCCCGTGACCGAGCTGATCCGGTGCTCCTGGACGGGCATGGCGGGCAACGCGGCCTACATCGCCTACCACGACGACGAGTGGGGCCGCCCGCTCACGGGTGACGACGCGGTCTTCGAGCGCGTGGCCCTGGAGGCGTTCCAGTCGGGCCTGTCGTGGCTGACGATCCTGCGCAAGCGGGAGAACTTCCGCGCGGCCTTCGACCGGTTCTCGATCGCCAAGGTGGCCGCGTACACCGAGCAGGACGTGGAGCGCCTGCTCGGCGACGAGGGCATCGTGCGCAACCGGGCCAAGATCGAGGCCGTGGTCGGCAACGCCAGGGCCGCCATGGACCTTTCCGAGGGCCTGTCGGAGCTGGTGTGGCGCTACGCCGACCCGGAGGCCCCCGCGCCGAAGAGCATGGCCGACGTACCCGCCACCACGCCCGGCTCCAAGGCGCTGGCCAAGGAGCTGAAGAAGCACGGCTTCAGGTTCGTCGGCCCGACCACGGCCTACGCGTTGATGCAGGCCATCGGCCTGGTCAACGATCACATCGAGGGCTGCGTGGCCCGTTCGCGCTGAGCTCGAAGGTGTGGGTCGCGCCGAGTGACCCGCCGAGCTCGACGGTCACGGCGGTCGTCTCCCCGGCCCGCGCCGTGACGGTGTCGTCGGCCCTGATGAGCCCGCCCAGCGGGTGGTCGAACGTGATCGTCACGACGTCCACCGTCCGGCTCGGGTCGGCCACCGCCACGGCCACCCGCCCGCCGGCGCGCCGCACGATCACCACGCACGGCGCGTCCACCGCGATCTCCCCGACGGTCCCGGCCGTCCAGAACACGGCCGCGAGCAGCCCCCGCGCCCGCACGGCCTGCAGCTCGGCGGTGTTGGCGGCCACCCGCACGGGACGCCGCCCGCGGTACCTGCGGGTCTGCTCGCGCGCCGCACCCGGCAGCACCGTGTACGCGTAGGAGGCGTTCACGGGGTCGATGCCGTGGTCGATCCAGAGGCTCGCGTAACGCCGCGTGACGGGCTCGACCGCGCCGCCGGTGTCGTCGCCCGCGTTGATGTCGCGCCACCTGCCTGTACGCGTCTCCACGGCGCACTGAGCGCCGTCCAGCACGTAGCCCGCGACTCCGGGCAGGTGTGCCCAGCCGTCGCCGACGTGCGGCCGCGCGTCCGTGGCCCGGTTCTCCACCACGGTCACCACCCTGCGCCCGTCCGAGCCGGTGATGCCGCTGCCGAGCGCCACCACGGCCGCGTCGAGGAAGAACCACGACTTGCGCGCCCGCAGGCTCGCGCCCTCGCTCGTCAGCTCCATGACGGCGGCCCCGTACCGGCCGTCGAGCACCGCGCCGCCGGCCCACGCGCCGGGCGGGCAGTGGGCGCGGAAGGAGAGGTCCGCGCGCTCGCGGTCGTCGACGGTGGTCCCGGGCAGCCGGTACGGGTCCACCGTCGGCCAGAAGCCCTCGCCGAACTGGCCCAGGTCGCTCGTGTAGAGGTAGGTCATGCCGTCGCCGGTGTACCAGCCGTGCAGGTTCTCGCCGTTGATCGCCTCGTACGCGGCGATCCGGCGCGACGAGAGGCTGAGCGCGAACGACCAGGTGGGCCGCCGATGCACGGTCCGGTCCATCGAGGGGAACACGAAGTGCCCGACGGGCCCGGGAGCGGCCTCGACGTTCACGTCGCGCAGCACCGCGACCGCCCGCCGGGTCTCCGGCACGTCCGCGTGCTCCAGGTAGGGGTGGGCCTTGCCGCGCTCGATCCACCCCTTGGCCAGCTCCCGGAAGCGGCCGGCGTACGGCTCCGGCGCGCTCTGGGCCAGCAGCAGGACGGCGCCGATCAGGCCATGGCCGGCCACGGCGTCGGAGAACGCCTGCCGCGTGGCCGCCCGCCCCCTGACCGTGTCCATCAGCAGCCCGTCATGGACGAACGGCGCGTACGACCGCTCGACCGCGTCCAGGACCACGGGCAGGCCCGGATCGCGGACCTGCCACGGCGAACCGTCCAGGAGCGCGAGCGCCTCGGCGACCGCGATGATCAGCGACAGGCCGTAGGAGCCGGTGTACGCGACGCACTCGTGCTGGATGAACGACCCGTCGCGGTAGAAGCCGTCGCCGGACTCGACGTGGCGGAAGACGCTCCTGAGCCCGCCGTCGCGCACGTCCGACAGGCCGTCGCGGGCCAGCGCCAGCTTGTCCGCGCTGCGCCCCGCGATACCGCGGAAGGCGACGATGGAGGCCTTGTCGGCCCGGTTGGCGCCGCTCTCGCCCGCCTGCGGGTTGCCGGCCCGGCGGTCGGCGTCCGGGCAGAACCGGTCCACGGCCGTCAGGTAGGCGTCGAGCCTGGCGCCGTCGAGCCGGTCGCCGAGCAGCACGCACAACCGGGTCAGGTGGGCGGGCGTGCCGATCTCCCAGAACCACCAGTTGCCCGTCTCGGGGAGCCGCTCGTTGTAGTGGCGCTCGTGGAGCACGTCGAGCGCGTCCACCACCCGGGCCGCGACGGCGTCGTCGCCGTGCTGCGCGGTGCCTGGTGTGGCCCAGGCCGTGGCGATGCGCCGAAGGCGGCCGTAGCTGCCCGTGACGTTGCCGGGGCCGCCGGCCGGCGGCAGGTCCGGCCAGAGGGTTCCGGGCGCCATCGACGCCAGCAGGCCGTCGGCGGCCCCGCTCAGCCTGGCCAGCGGCCCGGCGTAGACCGGATCGGAGACGTCGATCCCGCCGCCGGTGAGCAGGCCGAGCGCGCCCGCGCGGAGAACGTCGAACGCGGGCACGCCTCCGGCGGCGGCGGTCACCTGCGCGGCCGCGGGCACGCTTCCGGCGGCGGCCTCCTGCGCGGCCGGGTCCGGTGCGGACGTCACTCGGCGCGGAACGTCGGGCGTTCCTTGGCGAGGAAGGCGCGGGTGGCGTTCAGGTGATCCAGGGTGGCGGCGCATTCGTCCTGGAGGTCGGCCTCCATGGCGAGCGAGTCGGGCAGCGAGTGGGTCGCGGCGTAGGCCAGCGCCCGCTTGGTGGCGGCGTAGGCGAGGGTCGGGCCGTGCGCGAGGCGTACGGCCAGCTCGTGGGCGGTCTTCAGGAGGTCGTCGGCGGGCACCACGCGCGTGACCAGGCCCAGCTCCAGCGCGCGGGCCGCGTCGAGCGGCTCGCCGAGCAGCAGCAGCTCGGCCGCGCGGCCCCGGCCGACCAGGCGCTGCAGCGTCCAGGAGGCGCCCGAGTCGGGCGCCAGGCCGATGCCGGCGAACGCCAGCGCGAACTTCGCCTTCTCCGAGGCCACCCGCAGGTCGCAGGCGAAGGCCAGGGACGCGCCCGCGCCCGCGGCGACGCCGTTGACCGCGGCCACCACCGGCTTGGCCATGGTGGTGATCAGCTCCACGATCGGGTTGTAGTGGACGCGGACCGTGCCGGCCAGGCCGCGGCCCGCCTCCAGGTTGCCGGCGTGCTCGCGCAGATCCTGGCCCGCGCAGAAGGCCCGGCCCGAGCCGGTCAGCAGCACGGCCCTGATCGCGGCGTCGCCCGCCGCGCGGCGCAGCGCGTCGAGGAGCGCGTCCTTGGTCTCGGCGGTCAGCGAGTTCATGGCGTCGGGGCGGTCGAGCGTGATGGTGGCGACCGTGTCGGCCACGTCATAGCGGATCAAAGTAACTCCCTCTCGACGAACGCGGCGGCCGCGGGCAGCAGCCGGGCGGCCTCCTGCTCGAAGTACGCCCTGGCCTTCTCGCCCGGCCAGCCCGCGGGCAGCAGCTCCGGCGGCAGGCCCGGGTCGCGAAACAGGAAGTTGCGCCAGCCGTGCACGAGCCTGCTCCTGGTGGCGAACACCTGGTCCGCCGGTGCTCTCTCGGGCAGCGTGCTGATCAGCGTGACAGCCTCGGCGAGCCAGTGCTCGTACGCCTCGCCGATGGCGGTCAGATCCCACGCCCTGGCCACCAGCTCCCGCGGGTCGCCCTCCAGCGCCGAGTCGAACCTGTCGGCCCGCACCCCCTCGCCGTCGAGCAGGTTGTCCAGCTCGATCGAGGATCGTGGACCGATCCACGTCGTCTCGGACAAGGACGCGTACCCGAGGAAGGCCAGGTCGGCCCTGAGCCGCTCCCTGCGCGGCCGCTCCTTCACCGGCGCGAAGACGATCACGTGCCACCGGCCGTGCCAGGTCAGCGTCCCGGCTCGGTAAATTCTGAGCGCGGCCTCGTCCAGGCGCCGGCCGCATTTCGGGGTCAGCCCGTAGCCGGCTCCCTGCGGCAGTTTCACCGGCCGCAGCCACCCTTGGCGCACCATTCGTGACACAGCGGTGCGGACGGCGGGAGGGGCTATTTCCAGGGGTTTCATGAGCCTTACGAGCGAGGCGACGGACGCCTGTCCACCGCGCGAGCGCAGGTGGTCTCCATAGAGATCGAACAGAGCGGCGCGAGCGTGCACGAAGTCCAGTTTGGACGCCATCGCGCGGCTCGACAACGCATTCTGGGAGGAGATCGTTACCCATGAGCGCTCTCGATGCGGGAGAATAGGACATCACAGAAGACGTGAATGCGCCGACCACCCCCCACGGGCGGTCGGAAATCGCGGGCCGCGGGAGCCCAAGGCAGGAAGGGATGCACGCATGGCGGCGATGAAGCCGCGGACCGGCGATGGTCCGCTCGAGGTCACCAAGGAAGGGCGCGGCATTGTCATGCGGGTCCCCCTGGAGGGTGGCGGCCGGCTCGTCGTGGAGATTTCCGCCGACGAGGCGAAGGCGCTCGGCGAGGCGTTGAAGAACGTCGTCGGCTGAGAGCTCCCGAAAGACCACCTTTTCCACGACCCTGGCGTAATCCGGCGCCAGGGTCGCTGACGTTCGAGGAGAGAATCCGTGCCCATTGAGACCACTGCGTCGGTGGTCGCCCAGGTTCCCGACGGAGCCGAGCTGCTGGCCGTTCCCTTTGACTCCACCCTCAGCCCCGAGGTCGAGCTGCACCTGCCGGTGTCCGACCTGCTGGCCCACTACGAGGCCAAGGGGGAGGCGGGGGAGATCGTCGAGGTTCCCGTGGCCAGGGGCGGCGGTGTCGGCCGCGTCCTGCTCTACGGAGTGGGCGACGGCTCGCCGCGTGCCCTGCGCAAGGCCGGTGCCGCGCTCGCCCGCAGAGCCAAGGGCAGGGACACGCTGACCGTGGTCGCGCCCGACGGCGACGTGGCGGCGTTCGCCGAGGCGGCGCTGCTCGCGGCGTACTCGTTCAAGATCGGCAACGGGGGCAAGAAACCGGTGCGGGCGCTGGCCCTCGCGGGCGCGGACGCGGCGCAGGTGCGGCGCGCGCAGGTCGTGGCGCAGGCGGTGGCGCTCGCCCGCGACCTGGCCAACACGCCTTCCTCCGTCAAGAACCCCGCGTGGCTGGCCGAGCGGGCCGCCGAGGTCGGGGTGCCCGCGCGGGTCTGGGACGAGGAGCAGCTACAGGCCGACGGGTTCGGCGGCATCCTCGCGGTCGGCAGGGGCTCGGCCAGCCCGCCCCGGCTCATCCAGCTCTCCTACACCCCCGCCGAGCCCACCGACCGGCACGTGGTGCTGGTGGGCAAGGGGATCACGTTCGACTCGGGCGGGCTGTCGCTCAAGCCCAACGAGAACATGAAGACCCAGAAGACCGACATGGCGGGCGGCGCGGTGGTGATCGCCGTGCTCGGCGCGCTGGCCGAGCTGGGCGCTCCCGTACGGGTCACCGGGCTGATCGCCTCCGCCGAGAACATGCCCTCGGGCACGGCGCAGCGGCCCAGCGACGTGATCAAGCATTACGGCGGGCGCACGGTCGAGGTGCTCAACACCGACGCCGAGGGCCGGCTGGTGCTGGCCGACGCCCTCGCCTACGCCGACGCCGTCCTCGACCCCGACGAGGTCGTGGACATCGCCACCCTCACCGGGGCGATCACGGTGGCGCTCGGCCGCAACGTCGGCGCCGTCTACGCCTCCGACGACGCGCTGGCCAAGCGGCTCCTGGACGCCGGGCAGGTGAGCGACGACCGGCTGTGGCGGATGCCGCTGATCGAGGACTACACGCCCGCGCTGGAGTCGTCGATCGCCGACCTGGCCAACGTCGAGGCCGGGTCCAGGTTCGGGGCCGGGTCGATCACGGCGGCGCTGTTCCTGCGCGAGTTCGCGGGGCGGCGGCCGTGGGCGCACCTCGACATCGCCGGCGTCGGGCGCAGCACGGTGGACGAGGGCACCCTGACCAAGGGCGCCACGGGATTCGGCGTCCGCCTCCTGCTGGAGTGGCTCACCCGCGCCTAGCAGCCGGCTCGCTCGCGGCTGGGCGGCCCACCGGGGCCGGCCGGCTCGCGCAGGCGGCGCTCCGCCCGAGTGGCTCGCCCGCGGCTAGTCGGCGATCTTGATGGCGGCCAGCAGGCCGTCGCCCAGCGGCATGAGCACCGAGCGCAGGCGGTCGTCCGACTGCACCAGCTTGCCCACCTCGCGCAGCGCCACCGTGTCGGTGTCGCGTTGCGCGGGGTCGGCCACCCGGTTGTGCCACAGCATGTTGCCGAAGGCCACGATGCCGCCCACGCGCAGCAGGCGGACCGCCTCGGCGAGGTAGTCGGCGTACTCCTGCCTCGCGCCGTCGGCGAACACCATGTCGTAGCCGCCGTCCGACAGCCGCGGCAGCACGTCGAGCGCCCGGCCCGAGATGAGCCGCACCCGCCCGCCGGAGAAGCCCGCCTCCGCGAACGCCTGTCTGGCCAGCCGCTGGTGCTCGGGCTCGACGTCCACGCTCGTGAGCGTCCCGTCCATACGCATGCCGCGCAGCAGCCACAGTCCCGAGACGCCGCAGCCCGTGCCGATCTCGACGACGGATTTGGCGTTGACGGCGGTGGCGAGGAAGCACAGTGCCGCCCCGCCGCCGGGAAGGATGGGTGTGGCCCCCATCTCCAGCCCGCGCTGTCGCGCCGTATGCAGGAGCTCATCTTCCTGATGGAACTGCTCCGCATAGGCCAGAGTGGCCTCCACCGGGTTGGTCATCGGCCGCCTCCCCCGCTTTCGTGCGATTGGTCCACGTGATTGGCACCGATCGCAGCCTAGGGGAGACACGCCAGGACGGGAACTCAGGAGGGACCTAAGGCGTTGCAGGTTTAAACGGGCTTTGCCGGTCCGGAAGGCAGGCAGTGCGCACGAAGGGACGAAACCAGGCACTATGGCGGTAGCGGTGGTCCCAAAGAGAGGAGTTCTGGTGGACGAAAGCGACCACCAGGCGGATGCTCCCGTGTCGTCTGATTGGACACCTCCCACATGGGAGGAAGTGGTGCGGACTCACTCCGCACGCGTGTATCGGCTGGCATACCGGCTGACCGGCAATGTCCACGACGCGGAAGACCTCACCCAGGAGGTCTTCGTCCGCGTCTTCAGGTCGCTGTCGAGCTACACCCCGGGCACGTTCGAGGGGTGGCTGCACCGGATCACGACGAACCTGTTCCTCGACATGGCGCGGCGCAAGCAGCGCATCAGGTTCGAGGGGCTGGCCGACGACGCCGCCGAGCGGCTGCGTGGCCGTGAGCCGTCCCCGGCGCAGGCGTTCGACGACGCCCACCTGGAGCCCGACATCCAGGCCGCCCTCGACGCGCTCGCCCCCGAGTTCCGGGCCGCGATCGTGCTGTGTGACATCGAGGGCCTTTCTTACGAGGAGATCGCGGCCACGCTCGGCGTCAAGCTGGGTACGGTCCGAAGCCGTATTCACCGTGGCCGGGCGCAGTTGCGGGAGGCGCTCGATCATCGAGCCCCCCGTAATTCTCAACTCCCCCCGACCGTGATCCGTGGGGAGGAATTCTGATGGCTCATCTTGGAGAACGCGTGTCCGCGCTCGTGGACGGCGAGCTCAACCACACCGAGCGCGAGCGCGCGCTGGCTCATCTGACCTTCTGTGCCGACTGTCGGCAAGAAGTCGAGTCGGTGCGGGCGCTGAAGTCGCGCCTGCGCTCCCTGGAGGGGCCGGCGATGCCGGCCGATCTGACGATGTCCCTGCTCCGGATGGCGGAGCCGGGCGGCCCGCTGCCGCCGAGGGAGCGCCCTTTTCCGTCCCGCACCTTCGGCGGGGTGCCCATCCCTGGGCCGCACACCATCGCTCCGCTGGACAACCGCCCGCGGAGGGACGCCACTGGTGGGGCCTCGGGCCCTGGTCGCGGCGGTAGGCGGCGTTCGGCCTACGTGGCCGTAGGGGTGGTCTCCGCGGCCGTCGCGCTCGGCACCTTCTTCGCGGCCACCGGCGTCGGACAGAACAACCCGGCGCCGCCGGTGGAGCTGTTCCAGCAGCCGCGCACCTCGCCGGCGGGCGCGCCCTCGACGGCCACTCCTTGACCTGGGGTTGACCTCCGGTCATGCCTAGGAGACTTGGACTTGGCGTACTTGGCAGCGCGCTGGGCATACGATCTGGGTTCGGGATTTGTCACAAGCGATTCCTGACAAATGCTTTATGACCCTCGTATGCCGCAAGAGCGAGGATTGCGGTGGCCGAGCCAAGGAGTGGTGAGACTTAGATGACCGACGAGACGCGCCCCACCGAAGGACGCACGCCGTCGGACTACCCCGAACCACAGGGGCGGCCGGACTTCCTGCCCGCGGACGACTCGCCTGACCAGGCCGGCCGGTTGCCGGAGCCGCCCGCCTCGTTCGGCACCTCTTGGGGCGACCCGTCGGGTCGCCCCTCTTCGGGTGTCCCCCCGTACGGTGGCCCGACCTCCGGCGCTCCCACGTTCACCAGTCCCTCGTTCGGCTCCCCGAGCTCCTACGAGAGCCCTTCGTACAGTCACGAGGGCAGCGGCCCGTCGTTCAGCGCCTCCTACGACAGCGGCTCCGCGTTCGGAAGCCCTTCCTACGAGAGCACCGGCCCCTCCTACGGGAGCGGCCCCTCGTATGGGAGCGCTCCGTCCTACGGGAGCGGTCCGTCGTATGGGAGCGGTCCGACGTATGGCGGCGGGCCGGACAACGGGACGCGTGCCTACGAGAGCCCGCTGTTCGGAAGCCCGTCCCCGTCCGGTCCCACCGGCGGCAACACTCCGCCGCCACCGCCCCGTCAGGCGCTTCCCCTGGGCGCGGGCTGGGCGC
Organism: Nonomuraea sp. NPDC003707; assembly: GCF_053587055.1. NCBI lineage: Bacteria > Bacillati > Actinomycetota > Actinomycetes > Streptosporangiales > Streptosporangiaceae > Nonomuraea > Nonomuraea sp. NPDC003707. The sequence goes on from NZ_JBSFNK010000004.1 coordinate 583,192, forward strand.
CGCCGCCTCCCGGCGCGGACGCGGGCTCCTCGGGGGGCAGGCGCGGGCCGAGCACGGTCCTGCTCGTCTCGACCGCCGTGGCCATCGCCCTGGTGGCCTCGCTGCTCGGCAGCGTCGGCACCTACCTGCTCACCAAGCCGAGTGACGGCAACGACCCCGGCTACAGCCTCGGCCCCCTGCCGACCGGCGGCGCCGGTAACCGGGAGCCCGGATCGGTGGCGGGCGTGGCCGCGCGGGTGTTGCCCAGCGTGGTCTCGATCGAGGCCGGCACCACCACCGAGGGCGCGACCGGGTCCGGCTTCCTGATCAAGAACGGCTACGTGGTGACCAACAACCACGTCGTCGCGCTGGCCGCCAAGGGCGGCGAGATCCGGATCATGTTCAACAACCGCAAGACCACCCCGGGCAAGATCGTGGGCCGCGACCCCGGCTCGGACCTGGCCGTGATCAAGCCCGAGGACACGTTCGGGACGCCGGAGATCACCCTCGGCAACTCCGACCAGGTCGTGGTCGGCGACCCGGTCATCGCGATCGGCTCCCCGCTGGGCCTCACGGGCACGGTGACGACGGGCATCGTCAGCTCGCTCAACCGCCCGGTCATCGCTGGCGACGAGACGGGCTCCGGCACGGAGGAGCCCGCCTACATCAGCGCCATCCAGACGGACGCCGCCATCAACCCGGGCAACTCGGGCGGCCCGCTGGTGAACGGCAAGGGCGAGGTCGTCGGCGTGAACTCGGCCATCGCCACCCTCGGCCGCTCGGTGAACAGCCAGAGCGGCAGCATCGGCCTGGGCTTCGCGATCCCCGTCAACCAGACGCGGCGCGTGGCCGAAGAGCTGATCACCACCGGCAAGGCCAAGCGGCCCAGGATCGGCGTCGTCCTGGACAAGGACTACAAGGGCCAGGGCGTGAAGATCGCGTCGTCTCCCAGCGGCGGCCGCCAGCCGGTTGACGTCAACGGGCCGGCGGACAAGGCCGGGCTGAAGGCGGGCGACGTCATCCTGGAGATCGACGGGCTGACCCTGCAGGACGGGAACGAGCTGATCGCCCTGATCCGCAGCAAGGCGCCGGGCGCCAAGATCACCATCAAGTACCAGCGCGCCGGCCAAGAACGCACCGCCACCCTCACCGTGGTCGCCGACGACGAGCCCACCCCGACGCCGTCCTGATCCGCCCGGCCGTCCTTGGCGGCGGCCCTGTGCGTTTCTTCACAGCGGCGCGGGTGCTCACCACCCGCGCCGCCTTTGGTTTCCGTCCTTCTGGTTTTTACGGCTGCGCACGGCAGGCACCACCCGCCGACCCGGGTGACCGGCCCTCCAGGGAGACGCTTACCGGCTTCCCCGCCGCGCCGCCGTAACGGACGGTGCGACCGGCTGGGTGGTAGACGCGTTGACCAGGGCCGGAGGGGTGTATGCGGGGAATGTTGGTGATATGACCGAGGGGGGACGACCGACCTACCCCCGGGAGCCCTTAGTCTGTGGATAGGCCGGGGTTGTCCTCGGAGTGATTGGACTGCGGTAGGAGCTCACGGTGTTCGGACTCGGGTGGATGGAGATCGGAGCGCTGATCGTCATCGCGCTGCTCGTCTTCGGTCCCGACAAGCTGCCTCAGGCCGCATCTCAGGCAGGCAAGACGCTGCGCAACCTGCGCCGGATGGCGAACAACGCGCGTGACGATCTGCGTTCCGGGCTGGGCCCGGAGTTCGCCAATTTCGACCCCGCCGACCTCAACCCGAGGAACTTCGTCCGCAAGCACCTGCTCGACGACCTCGAGGACGACTGGAACGACAACAACCGGCCTCGGGAGCTGGAGCCCGCCACGACGGCTCCGTACTCGCCCGAGCCGGTGGACGAGCTCGGCTACGGGGAGATTCCCCCTTACGACTCAGAGGCCACCTGACGGGCCAGGGAAGGCTCGTCGCCGTCCATACGGCCCGCCGCCTCCCGGACGGCACACGAGGGCTCAAACAACCCGCCGCCCGTCCCCTGGGGCCGGCGTCGCCCACAAGCGCTCATATGGCCCTCTGAGGGTCCTCCACGCCCTCTCGGGCGCGCCTGGTCAACGCTCTTGACCACCCAGCCGGTCACGCCTGCCCGTTGCGGCGGCGCGCCGGGGAAGCCGGTGAGCGTTCCCCTGGAAGGCCGGTCACCCACGTCGGCGGGTGGCGCCCACCGTGCGCAGCCGTAAAGGACCCGAAGGACGGGCACCGAGAGCGGCGCGGATGATGTTCGCCGTCGCAGCCGTAAAGGATCCGAAGGACGGGCGCTGAAAACGGCGCCCGCCCAGAGGACGGGCGCCGGAAATCAGGCAAGCGCCGAAAATCAGCGGTTCGGGGAGAGGCCGAGTTGGAGGCCCTTGAGGCTGGTGGAGCGCTTGCTGAGGGTGGAGGCGATATTGCGGAGTTCGGCCGCCGCCGGTGCGTCGGGCTCCGTCAGGACCAGCGGCTTGCCCTCGTCGCCGCCCTCGCGGAGCCGGAGGTCGATCGGGACCTGGCCCAGGAGCGGGACGCGGGCGCCCAGCGTGCGGGTGAGCGCGTCGGCGACCGTCTGGCCGCCGCCCTCCCCGAACACGGCGATGCGCTCGTCACAGTGGGGGCACGGCAGCCAGGCCATGTTCTCGATGACGCCGGCGATCTGCTGGTGCGTCTGCGCGGCGATCGACCCCGCCCGCTCGGCCACCTCCGCGGCGGCCATCTGCGGCGTCGTCACGACCAGGATCTCCGCCGTCGGCAGCCGCTGCGCCACCGAGATCGCGATGTCGCCCGTGCCCGGGGGCAGGTCGAGGAGGAGGACATCGAGGTCGCCCCAGTAGACGTCGGCCAGGAACTGGTGGAGCGCCCGGTCGAGCATCGGCCCGCGCCAGACCACCGGCGTGTTGCCCTCCGGCTTGAACATCCCGACCGAGATGACCTTGATGTCGTGGGCCACCGGCGGCATGATCATGTCTTCGACCTTGGTGGGCCGCTCGGCGGCACCCAGCATGCGCGGGATGCTGTGGCCGTAGATGTCGGCGTCGACGATGCCGACCTTCATGCCGCTGGAGGCCATCGCGGCGGCCAGGTTGACCGTCACGGACGACTTGCCGACCCCGCCCTTGCCGCTGGCCACCGCGAACACGCGGGTCAGCGAGCCCGGCTGGTTGAACGGGATCTCCTTCTCCGGCCCCCGGTCGCCCCGCAGCTTGGTCTGCAGCCGCTTGCGCTGCTCGGTGCTCATGACATCAAGCTCGATCTGGACGCCCGCCACGCCGTCGAGCTCGGCGACGGCGTTGGTGACGTCGCGGCGGATGGTGTCCTTCAGCGGACAGCCCGCCACGGTGAGGAAGATGCCCACGCGCACCACGCCGTCGGGAGCGATATCGATGCTCTTGACCATGTCGAGGTCCGTGATCGGGCGACGGATCTCGGGGTCGATGACGTTGGCGAGAGCCGCCGTCACCTGTTCCTGGGTAGGTGCCATCGAAGTCTCGGCACGAGGGAGTGCCGTCCCTCCTTTGTCGGTATATGTGTGACAGGCGCAGGACGCCAGTGAGGATGCCCCTCCATGGTATAAACCGGCGGCCTCACTGAGTTAATCCGTGCTGTTAGATGTCTGTGCAACAACGTCCTAAGGTTACTCCGTGACTCTTCTGCGCGACGAGCGCCTGACCGCCGAGGAGCTGGCGGTCTGGCGGATGATGCAGCGCGCCCAGGTGCGCATCACCCGGCATCTGGAGGCGGAGCTGCTCGTCGCCCACGACCTGCCGCTGGCCTCGTACGAGGTGCTCGTGCAACTGGCCGAGGCGCCGGAGCGGCGGCTGCGCATGAACGATCTCGCGGGCCGTGTCCTGCTCTCCCGCAGCGGCCTGACCAGGCTCATCGACCGGCTGCAGCGGGACGGGCTGGTGTCGCGGGAGGCCTGCGCGAATGACGCCCGCGGGCTGTTCGCCGTGCTGACGGACGCCGGCGCGGAGCGGCTGGCCGAGGCCACCCCGACCTACCTGCGCGGCGTCCGGACCCAGTTCCTCGACCTGCTGGGCGCGGAGGAGATCACCCGCGTCCGGGCGATGGTCGCCAAGCTGGACCTCAGCGACTCTCCTTGAGCTCCTCGGCGAGGCGTCCGAGTTCGGCGCGCAGGTAGTCGCGCGTGGCCAGCTCGTTCAGCGCCAGGCGCAGCCCCGCGATCTCGCGGGTCAGATACTCGATCTCGGCCTGGTTGCGGTCGGCGGTCTCGCGGTCCTGCTCGTACTGGATGCGGTCCCGGTCGCCCTGGCGGTTCTGGGCCAGCAGGATCAGCGGCGCGGCGTAGCTGGCCTGCAACGACAGCATCAGCGTCAGGAAGATGAACGGATACGGGTCGAACTTGAGGTTCGGCGGCGTGAACGCGTTCCAGATGACCCAGATCGCGACGACCACGGTCATGTAGACGATGAAGCGCGCGGTGCCGAGGAAGCGGGCGATCTGCTCCGACAGGCGGCCGAACGCCTCCGGGTCGTAGTGCGGCCGCAGCGAGCGGCGCAGGGCCCGGGGCTCGTCAAGCCGTTCGGTCGTCATGATCGTCGGTCCCCTCACGCCAGTCCTCGGGCAGGATGTGGTCGAGCACGTCGTCCACCGTCACCGCGCCGACGAGCCGGCCCAGCTCGTCCACGACCGGGGCGGCGACGAGGTTGTAGTTGGCCAGGTAGCGGGTGACCGCGCGCAGCGTGAAGTCCGGCCTGATCGGGTCGATCGACGGGTCGATCACGCCGCCGAGCAGCGTCGACGGCGGCTCGCGCAGCAGCCGCTGGAAGTGCGAGACACCCAGGTACGTGCCCGTCGGCGTCTCGGTGGGCGGCCGGGCCACGTAGACCTGCGCCGCCACGGCGGGCGTCAGGTCCTGCTGCCTGATGTGGGCCAGCGCCTCGGCCACCGTGGCGGTGGGGGGCAGGATGACCGGTTCGCTGGTCATCACGCCGCCCGCGCTGGTCTCAGGGTAGGTCAGCAGGCGCCGCACGGGGGCGGCCTCCCCGGGCTCCATCAGGGCCAGCAGCTTGGCCGCCTGGTCCTCCGGGAGGTCGTGCAGCAGGTCGGCCGCGTCGTCGGGGCCCATCTCCTCCAGCACGTCGGCCGCCCGCTCGGGCTCCAGCGTGCCGAGGATGGAGATCTGGTCGTCGGGCGGAAGCTCTTCGAGCACGTCGGCGAGCCGCACGTCGTTCAGGGCTCGGGCGATCTCGATGCGCCGCTTGCTCGGCAGCTCGTGCAGCGCGCTGGCCATGTCGGCGGCCCGCAGCGACTCGAACGCGGAGATCAGCCCGGCCGCCCCCTGGTCCTTCTGCAGCCTGTCGAACCCGGAGACCTCCTCCCACTCGACGATCCGCGGGTCGCGCCGCCTGCCTTTGTAGAGGGCCACCTGGGTGATCTCCCAGTGGGACGGCTTGATCTCCTCCATGGCCACGTCGTAGACGGTCATGGGCTCGCCCTCGTGTGTGACGCCCAGGTCCAGCATCTCGCCGATCACCAGCGTCTCGGTGGCGCGCTGCTCGAACCTGCGCATGTTGAGCCGCCCGGTGAAGACCACGGCCCCCGTCTCGATGCGGCGTACCCGGGTGATGGGCAGGAACACCCTGCGGCGCGGCTGCACCTCCACCACCAGGCCGTGCACGTTGGGCCGGAGGCCGATGCGCAGGCCGACCACCACGTCCCTGACCCGGCCGATCTGGTCGCCCGCGGGGTCGAAGACCGGGGTGCCCGGCAGCCGGGCCACGAAGATCTTCACGTGGCCAGGCTAACAGTGCTGCCCCATTGCGCCCCGGACGCCTCTCATGTCAGTATCAAACGTGCTTAACGGTGATTACTGCCCAGGTAGTGGGCGATGAGGTACGCGGGGCTCGGGCTCGCCTTCGTGTCCTCCTGGTGTTTCGCGTTCTCCGGGCCGATGGCCAAGTACCTGATCACCGCTGGGCTGGCGCCGATCGAGGCCGTCTGGACGCGGATGGCGGGCGCGGGGCTGCTGCTGCTGGCCGTGCTGGCCGTGGTGAAGCCCAAGGCGCTGCGGATCCCCAGGTCCAGGCTGCCGTTCTTCGGGCTGTACGCGGTGATGGCGGTGGCCGGGGTGCAGTCGCTGTATTTCGTGGCGATCACGCGGCTGCCGGTGGGGATCGCGCTGCTGCTGGAGTTCATGGCGCCGGTGATGGTGGTGGCCTGGGTGCGGTTCGTACGGAAAGTACGGCTCGCGCGGGCGGCCTACATCGGGGCGGTCGTCGCGGTCCTGGGCCTCGGGATCGTGGTCGAGGCGTGGCAGGGGATGCGGCTGGACGCGCTGGGCCTGGTGCTCGGCCTGCTGGCTGGGGCGTGCTGCGCCGGATATTTCCTGATGAACGATAGCTTCGGCGACGACGTTGACCCGCTCGGCCTCATCGCCTGGGGGATGGCGGGGGCGGCCGTGGTGCTGATCCCGTTCGCCCGGCCGTGGGACATCCCGTGGGCGGCCTTCACGGCCACCGTCGCGCCGGAGGGCGGCCGGACGCTGCCGGTGCTGGGCGCGTACCTGTGGATGGTGCTGGTCGCGACCGTGATCGCGTACATCCTGGGTGTGAACGCCGTGCGGCGGCTGTCGGCCGCGGTGGGGGCCACGGTCGCCTCGCTCGAGGTCATCGGCGGCGCGGTGGTGGCCTGGGCCCTGGTCGGCGAGACGCTGGGCGTCTTCCAGATCGTGGGCGGCCTGCTCGTGCTGTCCGGCGCGCTGCTCGCCCAGACCGCCACGGCGAGCCCCTCGCCGTCACCGGCGGCGGAGGTCGAGGCGGAGCCCGTCGCCGTCAGAAGCTGACCCTCAAGGCGCGGCCAGGAGCCGGCCTCGTCAGGGGCGGTCGGGGGTGAGGCGCAGGACCGTGGAGTCGCGGGCCCAGCGCTCGGTGAGGTGCTCGCTGTCGAGGGCGTTGAGCCGCTCCTTGGCCAGCGCGGCCACGGCGTCGGCCGCCGTGGCCTGGTCGACGACCGCGACCGCGGCCTCGAACTCCACCAGCCTGGCGCCGTTGTCCTTGCTGCGCAGCGTGACGTGGACCCGGTCGAGCGCGTCGATGCCGGGCAGCGCCTGCTCCTCGCCGCCCGTCACCAGGTAGATCGCGCCGTCGTGCCAGGTGTGCCAGGCCAGGCGGGGGCGGTCGAGGGTGAGCCAGAGGATGCCGGACTTCTTGGCGCCCTCCTCGATGGCCGCGGTGTCGTCGCTCACAGCTTCGACTGTAGTCCGTTCAGCGCGAGGACCCGAGCCGCTCCGAGTCGAACGAGCCGATCTCCCAGGTTTCCCGCGAGATCGAGGCCCGCATGGGAGCGACCTGGCCGGGCCAGTAGCGTGTGCGCATGCGCTCACGCCGTTCCGTGCTCGCCGTGCCAGGCAGCAACCCCAGGTTCCTGGAGAAGGCCCAGACCCTGCCCGTCGACGAGGTCTTCCTCGACCTCGAGGACGCGGTCGCGCCGCTCGCCAAGGAGGAGGCGCGCAAGAACATCGTGACCGCGCTCCGCGAGGGCGACTGGTCCGGCAAGACGCGCGTGGTCAGGGTCAACGACCTCACGACGCACTGGACGTACCGGGACGTGATCGAGGTCGTCGAGGGGGCGGGGGAGTTCCTCGACTGCCTGATCCTGCCCAAGGTGCAGGACCCGACCGAGGTCGTCTGGCTCGACACGCTGCTCACCCAGATCGAGAAGACCATGGGGTACGAGGTGGGCCGCATCGGCATCGAGGCGCAGATCGAGAACGCCCGCGGCCTGGTGAACGCCGACGCCATCGCCGGCTCGTCCAAGCGCCTGGAGGCGCTCGTCTTCGGGCCGGCGGACTTCATGGCGTCGATCAACATGCGGACGCTCGTCGTCGGCGAGCAGCCGCCCGGCTACGTCGAGGGCGACGCCTACCACTACATCCTCATGCGGCTGCTCATGGCGGCCAGGATGCACGACCTGCAGGTCATCGACGGGCCCTACCTGCAGATCAAGGACGTCGAGGGCTTCAAACGGGCCGCCAGGAGGTCGGCGGCGCTCGGGTTCGACGGGAAGTGGGTGCTGCATCCCGCCCAGGTGGACGCGGCCAACGAGGTCTTCTCGCCGTCGCAGGACGACTATGACCACGCCGAGCTCATCGTGGAGGCGTACGAGTACTACACCTCGGTCGAGAAGCGCGGCGCGGCCATGCTGGGCGACGAGATGATCGACGAGGCCTCGCGCAAGATGGCGCTCGTCGTGGCGGCCAAGGGGCGGGCCGCCGGGCTGCGGCGTACGAAGAGCTTCACACCTTGATGCCGATGGCGGTGAAGAACCAGAACGACGACGTCAGCCAGAGCCCGATCAGCGCGGTGAACGCCAGCCCGCCGAGCACCGGCAGCGTCCAGCCGGGCGCGTCGTGCTTGGGCAGGGCCAGCATCTTCGCCGTGAACACGCCGTAGAAGAAGCAGCCGAGCAGCGAGTGCGCGAGCACCCGCGGCACGTCGTACTGCAGGCCCAGGGCGTAGAGGCAGTGGAAGGCGACGGGGATCGTGAGCAGGAACGCGATCCGCCCCGACCAGCGGTGCACGCCGGGCGGGATCGTGACCCCGAGCCTGCCCCACATCGACAGGGCCGAGACGACCTGCACGATCGCGAGCACGAACGCCCCCGTCGTCAGCCACGCCTTCATCGGCAGCGCGCCGGAGAACCCGGCCACGCCCACGGCGAACCCGGTGGGCGTGTGCACGCGCCCGTAGACGCCGAGCGCGAGCGCCGCCAGGCCGCCGGCCAGCAGCGGAACGAGGAGCGGGGTCAGGCCGCGGGACTGCTGGGGTACGGCGGTCATTGCATCTCCTCGATGAAGCCGTCCACGTCCTCAGGCTGGATCGTGGTGTCGCCGACGGTCACGGGCGCTGTGGGCTGGTCGTCCCGCAGCTGGGGGATCGGCACCTGCGTGTCGCCCTCGAACGCGGCGCCGACCTGGGTGTAGCCGCCTCCCGGGTTCTTCAGCACGATCCAGCCGGCCCGGAGCTTGGCGCCCCTGACGAGCGCGGTGGCGCGGTAGAGGCCCGACGGCTTGACCACCGTGGGCGCGACGAAGGTCCACTTCTTGCCGCCGAACGCGACCGAGCCCCTGGCCCGGCCGCCGCCCAGCTCGGCGGTGACCTTGGCGCTGCCGAGGCCGGTCAGTTGCAGCTCGCCGTCGGACTCGCTGCCCTTGAACCAGGCCTCGGCCTTGCCGTCGCAGAAGTAGGCGACGGCCTTGCCGTCTCTGATCGAGATCGCGATGAGGCCGCCGTTGCCCTTGACGTAGCCTCCGTAGTCCGCCTTCGCGATCTTCTTCGGTTCTGTTCGCTGAGGCGAGGGCGTGGCGTCCGCCTCGGCCTCCGATGAGCGTGACGGGGCCGCGGTGGTCTCGCCCGCCGACGGTGCCTCCGCGGCCGTGTTGGCGGCTTCGTCGTTGGCCGCCGGTGTCGCGGTGACGCTGGCGACACCCAGCCCCACAGCGAGCACTGCTCCCGCCGCGAGGGTGATGACAGGTCCCAGCCTTGACATGGACTGCTCCCAGGGTCGAAATGCCGTACGTCTCCGAGCATCCGCCTAAATCGGTGGGCCGTCTGTGAACTATTGCGCATCGCGCGGACAGAATGGATAGATGCAGGAGAATCCAGCGCACCAGCCGCCCGTCTACGGCATGCAGCCGCCGGTCCACCCGTATCAGCCGCCGCCCTGGTTCCTGCCGACGCCCATCGGTGCGAGTTACGACCACCTGGCGCGGAATGCCGCGACCCGGCCGTGGCGGGCGATCGTGGGCACGCTGGTCGTCGCCACCGGGTTCGTCGTGATCGGCGCGGTGGTGGTGTGGGCCGGCGTGGTGATGTCGCTGCTCCTTGGGATCCCCGCGCCGCTGGAGGCCGAGGGGCAGTTGTTCGGCGATCCGGTGTTCTCGCTGGTCGTGGTGTTGCTGTCGCTCGCGCCCGTGCTGCCCCTCGTGTACGGCACCGCGGCGCTCGTCCAGCGCAGGCGCCCCGGCACGCTCTCGTCCGTGGCCGGGCGGCTGCGCTGGCGCTGGCTGCTGACCTGCGCGGGCCTGGCGGTGCTGGCCCTGCTGCTGGGGCAGGGCGCGCAGGCGCTCGCGCTGACGGCGGCCGGCGAGGACGCCGACCTGTTCGGCTGGGGCGGATGGTCGGGGTTCCTGCCCGCGCTCGTCGTGATCGTGCTGCTGGTGCCGTTCCAGGCGGCCGCCGAGGAGTACGTCTTCCGCGGCTGGTTCGTGCAGGCCGTCGGGGCGCACATACGGAATCCGGCCTGGTCCATCGTGCTCGGTTCCGCGCTGTTCATGTCGCTGCACGGCTATTCGTGGGCGGGGCTCGTGGACGTGTTCGGGTTCGGGGTCGTGATGGGCTTTCTCACGGTGCGCACCGGGGGGCTGGAGTCGGCGATCTCCCTGCACGTGCTGAACAACCTGCTGGCCTTCGGGCAGGCCGCCGCGGCCGGGCATCTGGCCGACGCGCTGGACCAGGGGAAAGTGCCGGTGCCCTGGCAGGCGTTGTCCGGAACGGTGGTGCAGCTCGGGGTGTATGCGTTTGGTGTGTTGTATCTAGCCAAAAAACAGTCAATTAAGACTATCTCGGAATAAATCGGTCCTGGGGTGCCGGGAATCTCGCTAGAGAGGTCTCGCTATTCCGGCTGAGTCATGCTGGTCTGGTCCTGTGGAACGGACCAGCGTCCTGGTTCCACCCGTACGACGTTCGACCCCATAGGAGGTACGGCGCGTGGCCTCCGGCCCCAGCGAACCGCCACGGCGACCGCCGGAAGACGACGAACCTCGTCCCGAGGGCGCCTCTGAACCGCATTCCTCCGCAGAACCGAGGATCAGCCATTCGCCGCCGGGTCCCACCGACGATCGGGCCAGGGGTTTACCGCTGAGCTCGCCCTGGGGCATGCCGCCGTTCGCCGCCCCCATCCCGGACGAGGAGCCGCAGGAGCCGCCCAAGGGGCGCCGGCCGTACAGCTCGCCGACGGCCGAGCCCGAGGTCGAGCCGCGCCGCCGCCCCCGCCGCGTCGTCAACCGCCCGGACAAGCTCGTCGCGGGCACCCCGCTCCATCCGCCGCGGGAGGCGCCCGAACGGGCCGAGCCGGACGCGGAGCCCGCCCCCGAGCGGTCGTCCCGGCCCGCGCCGCCGTACCGGCTGGTGTATCCCGTCCCCGAGCCCGCCGAGGCCGCCGCGCCCGCGGAGGAGCCGACGGAGTACGACGAGACCCCAGAGGTCCCAGAGGTCCCCGAGGCCCCGGAGCAGGACGGCGAGCCCGAGGTGCGGCGCGTCGGGCGCCCGCCGGCGGGCCGCCCCACGAGGCCGGACCTCCTCGTCGCCACCGACGGGGCGCGCCAGGGGTCGAGCGGCCGGCACCACAGAGGCCCGGCACCCTCCGCCGTGCGCAGGTCCAGTCCCGTACGCCGCCGAAACAGGTCCACCCCCGTCGCCCTGACCCTGGCCGTGGCGATCCTGGTGGCCGCCGGCGTGCTCGTGTGGCAGTGGACCTCGGACGAGGCCCCGGGGCTGCGGCTGGAGGCGGGCACGGGGCGCTCGGGGGACGAGCTGTTCACCGTGCCGGCCGCGGGCGAGGGCGCCAACCAGAAGCTCAACGACATGACGTCCGTGGGCCGCGCGGTCGTGGCGGTCGGCAGCGACACGACGAGCCCGACCCCGCGCCCGCTCTTCCTGTTCTCGCCGGACGGCGGCAAGACCTGGCAGCTCGGCCAGGTGAACGGCGCCTCCACCCCCACGGTCCAGCGGGTCGTCGGAGGGGGCGGGCGCTGGCTGGCCAGCGGCGGCGACGGCGTGTCCGGCGAACGCGGCCTGTGGACCAGCACCGACGGGTTCAGCTGGACGGCCGTGGAGGCGGCGGGCCTGGCCGCGTTCAGGGCCGGTGACCAGATCAACGACATCGCCAGGACCGCCTCCGGTTTCGTGGCCGTGGGACGCACGACGGGAGACGACGGCGGTTCGGGCCCCGCGGCCTGGCGCTCCGCCGACGGCCGGACCTGGGAGCGGGTGGAGACCCGGGAGCTGGAGGTACGCGAGATCAAGGCGGTGGTCGCCAAGGGCGACACGGTCGTCGCCATCGGAGACCCCGCGGTCGGCGAGGGATCGCGGGTGCTCCGATCGGCGGACGGCGGGCGGGACTGGCAGGTGACCGCGTTCCAGCTGCCCGAGGTCGCGCCGCACACCGGGATGGTGGCCGTGTCGCCCAAGAGGTTCGTGCTGGTGCCGACGCGCTTTCCCACGTTCACCGGTGACCTGCGCGTCTACTGCTCGCCGACCGGGGCGCAGTGGTCGCAGTGCGGCTCCATCGGCGGCCTGAGCGGCGAGAGCACGGGCGTGGAGACGTTGATCTCCTACCCGTCGGGCATCGCGGCGATCACGCAGGCCGGCCTGGGCCGCTACTCGGTGCTGACCAGCGCCGACGGGCGCTCGTGGAGCAAGCGGACCGACCTCGGCAACCTGCCGGGCGCGACGCTGCGCGGGTTCACGATCGCCGACGGCGGCACCCTGTTCGCCGGCGGCGACCAGGCGGTGTCCGACGTCGACAACCAGCTCGTGCTCATGGCCGCGCCCCCGCGTGACGGCGCCTCACGCGTCCAGCTCGGCCAGGTCGAGGGCCTGACCAGGATCGCCCGCGAGACCAACGCGCTGGCCGGCTTCGCCGGCCGGTACGTCGCCGTCGGCTCGGCCTCCGGCGACGCGGGCCTGTGGACGATCAGGGACTGGGTGAGCTGGAAGTCCATGAGCCTCGGCGGCCCGGGCAAGCAGACGCTGGAGGACGTGGCGCACGGCAGCCGCGGCTGGCTGGCCGTCGGCTCGACCGAGACGAACGTGGCCCTCACCGACCCGCTCCTCGTCACCTCCGCCGACGGGGAGAGCTGGAAGAAGGTGAACGTCACCGGCGACCTGGCCCGCGACCCGAACGCCCCCTCCCTGGAGACCCACGTCGTGACGGCCGGCAAGGAGGGCTACGTGCTGGCCGGCGAGGCCAAGGACCAGATGGGCACCGCGAGCGCCGCCATGTGGTTCACCCCCGATCTGCGCAAGTTCACCAGGTCGAAGAAGCTGCCGCAGGGCGGCTCCGGGGTGCGGATCTACGACGCCGTCGCCACCGGGGACGGCGGCTACGTGGCCGTGGGCGGCTCGGGCGGGGCCGACCAGGAGAGCAGCGTGGTCTGGCACTCCTCGGACGGCGTGAACTGGAGCGCGCGCAAGCGCGTGGTCCCGCCGGACGCCACGTCGGCCGGGCTACGACGGGTCACGACTTATCAGGACAAGCTGGTGGCCGTAGGCACGGCCGTGTCGGGAGGTTCGCGGCGTGCCTTCGCGGCGGTCTCGGACGACGACGGCTCGACCTGGCAGACGGCCTGGCTGCCCGCGGACCAGGCGGCGGCGGTGTACGACCTGGCCGCGGCGGACGAGGGGCTGGTGGCCGTGGGCTGGCACGGCGTGCCGGGAGAGGGCGACAGCGCGGCCTGGACCTCGCAGGACGGCCTGACGTGGAACCGCATGGCGCTGACCAAGGACCGGCTGGCCGGGCAGGGGGCGCAGTGGCTGACGGCGGTGGCAGTGTCGGGGTCGGAGGTCGTGGCGCTCGGGCGGTCCACCACGTACAACGCCGACCACCTGATCCTCTGGACCTCCAGCCTCACCTCGAACCGGTAGGACCGAGCGGCGCCACTTGGGGCGCCGCTCCAGCCGGGGCCGGGCGGATGGGGCCGTGTCAGCGGGGCAGCACGCCCCAGTCGGTCAGCGACTCCAGGAGGCCGGCGGTGAGCGGCAGCCGCGCCAGCTCGTCCGTGCCGCACCAGCGCACGTCGTCGGCGTCGTCCCCGGCCACGGGCACGCCTCCCGTCACGGTGGCGAGGTAGTCGCGGATCACGTACGTGGCCCCGCCCAGGCCGGGGCGGTCCACCGTGCCCGCCAGGCGGCCCACCTCCACGCGCAGCCCGGTCTCCTCCAGCACCTCGCGCCGCACGCCGTCGGCGTCCGTCTCCCCGGCCTCCAGGCGGCCACCGGGGATGGACCACAGCCCCTTGCCCGGCGGACGTCCCCGCTTGATAAGGAGCAACCGGTCAGAGGAGTCGAAAATAATCGCGCCGACACAATTTACGCGCACATGACCAAGATTACGACGGGACAACGGGAAGCGGCCTTGACGGGCCGGTGCCGGAGAAAGCACCGTGGGTAGTTGTGAGAGCGGCTCCAACCTGTCCACGGTGCTTTGGCCCGCTTCACGGGCCGAGTGCGTGGTCGAGCGCCTACCGATGCGACGCGCACGGTGATGTCCTGCCCTACCAGCCTCCGTTGCCGCCGACCGGTACGGCGCTGGAGGCCATCCGCAAGAGCGCCGTGGTGCCCGTGTGGCTGCCGTGGCCGTTGCCCGCCGGCTGGCTGGTGACCGGCTTCGGGGAGGTCGGTGACGAGCGCACCGGCGCCCGGGCCAGCGTGGTCGCGCTGACGGGGCCGTCGCTGACGGAAGGCCCCGCCGACCTGCTCGTCATCGCGGAGGAGCCGGGCATCGGGCTCGGCGCGGCGTTCGCCGGGCTGGACGGCCCCGACCCGGGCGAGGGGTTCGACTCGGGGCCGCCGAACGCCAAGATCGGCGTGCTCGGGCATCCCACCGCGCTGTGGTGCGTGGACGGCGCCGACGACCGGGCCGTCTACGCGGGCGAGGCGCTCGGCAACTGGCTGTGGGCCATCGCGTGGCCGGCCGACGCCGGCTGCATGATCGCGCTCGCCGAGCTGTCGTTGCTCGACGTCCGCGATCACGAGCTGGACGTGCCGTTCGGTGCGTTCTCGCCCCGGCTCGAGGATTAGGCCCGCTTTCACGCTCCTGATTCGCGCTCTGATGCAGACGGGCTAGAGTTCGGAGGCGTGACAGCGCGTATCGAGCGAGTGGTGACCGAGGGCGTCGTCGACATCGACGGCACCGAGCACAAGGTCGAGAACAACACCTGGATCATCGGTGACGACGACGAAGTCATCGTCATCGACCCGGCGCGTGACGCCGAGAAGATCCTTGAGCAGGTGGGCGAGCGGGAAGTGCTGGCCGTCATCTGCACGGCGGGCCTGCCCGACCACGTCTCCGCGGCCATCGAGGTGGCCAGCCGGGACGAGGCCGTGGTCGCCCTGCACCCCAAGGACAAGCCGCTGTGGCGGGAGACCTGGCGGGAGACGTGGCCCGACATCGACATGGAGGACGACGGCATCTTCGGTGTGGCCGACGTCCAGCTCGACGTCATGGAGACGCCCGGCATCTCACCCGGCGGAGTGTCGCTCTACTGCGAGGGGCTCGGGGCCGTCTTCACCGGCAAGGCCCTGCAGGCCGACGGGCCCGGCAAGCTGGGCGGCGAATACCCCGCCCTGCCCGACCAGCTGACCTCGATCGGCGGGCGGCTGTTCACGCTGCCGGCCGACACGCGGGTGCTGGCCGCCCACGGCGACGAGGTCACGATCGGCGACCTCGAGCCGCACTTCGACGACTGGGTGTCGGGCTCGCTGACCCGTACGGAAAGCGCCGACGACGGCCCCCTGACCGACGGGACCAAGCTCTCCGGGATCAAGCTCGACCCCGACGACGAGTGAGGCGAGGGAGCGCCGCCGCCTGGACTGAGGAGCGGAGGGAGCGCAGCGACTGGAGCGACGAGGGAAGGCGGCGGCTCCGGAGCGACCGAGCCCGCCTCCACGGAGTGGAGGCCATGAACACGCGCGGGAGAGCCTTCACGAGGTGGAGGCCATGAGCGCGGCTCAGGGGCAGCTTCCGCTGGACGGGATGCCGCGGCGGCTCTACTCGTGCACGCCGTCGCGGTTGAACGCGTGGCTCGACTGCCGCCGCCGCTACCGGTTCAGCTACCTGGACCGGCCGCAGCCGTCCAAGGGCCCCGCGTGGGCGCACAACAGCGTCGGGGCGAGCGTGCACAACGCGCTGGCGGGGTGGTGGCGGGAGCCGTACGACCGCAGGACCCCGCTGACCGCCGCCATCCTGGTCACGAACGGGTGGATCGCCGAGGGGTTCAGGGACGTCGAGCAGTCGGCCCACTGGCTGGGCCGGGCCCGCGACCTCGTCTCCGGATACGTCGCGACCTTAGATCCCGGTGACGATCCGGTGGGCGTCGAGCGCACGGTCGCGACCCGTACCAAGGTCATGGCCCTCTCCGGCCGCATCGACCGGCTCGACCGGCGGGGTGACGAGCTGGTCGTGGTCGACTACAAGACCGGCCGCCGGCCGCTCACCGAGGACGACGCCCGCTCGTCCCTCGCCCTGGCCGTGTACGCGGTCGCGGCCTCCACGATGATGCGCACGCCCTGCCGTACGGTCGAGCTCCACCACCTGCCGACCGGCGAGATCCTGGAGTGGCGGCACACCGAGGAGTCGCTGGCCCGCCACATCGGGCGCGCCGAGGACGTCGCCACGGAGGCGTCGGCGGCCGACGAGCGCTACCGCGCGCTCGTGCCCGCGCCCGCCAAAAAGGGTTCCGCCGCCTCGCGCACCGCTTCGGGAGAGCGGCCGTCCGTCGGGCCGGCGGCGGTGCCGGACGAGATCGACGAGCTGTTCGCGCCGAGCCCCGGCCCGATCTGCTCCTGGTGCGACTTCCGCCGCCACTGCCCGGAGGGCCGGTCGGCGGCCCCCGACCGCAACGCGTGGGACGGCCTCGCCGAGTGACCCGCCTGCCGAGGCGAGCGGCGGAGGGGACCGCTCGCCTCGGCTGATGGCTTTTGCCGAGGGATGCCCAGTTTCCCGCAGAGAACAGTGGTAATGACGGGAAAGTGGCACCTATCGGGCGGTTACCGGCGGCAGTGGCGCTGGGCACACTCTTCAACCCCCTGAACTCGTCCATGATCGCCGTGGCCCTGGCCAGCATCGAGGCCGAGTTCCACGTGGGCATCGCGGCCGTGACATGGCTGGCCGCCGGGTTCTATCTGGCCGGCATCCTCGTTCCGCCCGTGATGGGCACGCTGGCCGACAGGCTGGGCCCGAGGCTGGTGTTCTGCGCCGGGCTGGTGACGATGGCCGTCACGGGCGTGCTGGCCGCACTGGCCCCCTCGTACCCGGCGCTGGTCGGGATCAGGCTGCTGCAGGCGTTCGGGAGCTGCGCGACGATGCCCGCCGGGATGGCGATCGTGCAGGCCGTGATGCCGGGCGAGGACGGGAGGCCGCCGCCGCGCGTGATCGCGACGATCTCCATGGTGCTCACCGCCAGCGCCGCCGCCGGTCCGGTGCTCGGCGGGTTCCTGGTCTCGTTGTGGGGGTGGCGGGCGATCTTCCTGGTCAACGTCCCGCTCGCGGCCATCGCGCTCACCGCGGCGCTGCGCTGGTTGCCCAAGGTCCGCGTGGACGGCGCGAACCACGCCCTGCTGCCCCGGCTGAGGCCCGGGCTGCTGGCCACGTGCGGCCAGTTCGCCCTGGTCAACGTGGTGTTCTACTCGGCGTTCTTCGTGGTGCCGCTGTGGGCGCAGCGCTCGGCGGGACTGCCCGCCCACATTGCCGGCCTGCTGGTCCTCCCCATGGCCGGGCTGGCGATCGTCATGACGCCGGTCGCGGTGGCGCTGGCCGCGCGGGCGGGGATGCGGACCGTGCTGGTGGCCAGCGCGGCGCTGCTGCTCGCCGGCTCCTGCCTGGTCCCCGCCGTCGGCCCCGTCTGGCTGGTGCTGGTGGCGGCGGGGCTGCTGGGGGTGGCGTCGGCGCTCAGCCAGTTCGGGCTGAACTCGCTGGTCTTCGTGCACGCCGGCAGGAGCGAGACCGGGGTCGCCGTGGGGTTCTTCCAGTCGTCCAGGTACGTGGGCGCCGCGACCGCGTCTACCCTGCTCGGCGTGCTGTTCGACGGCGGGGGCATGGGCCGCAGCGGATGGACGATGGCCGCCGTGTCGGCGGTCGTGCTGGTGGGCGGCGCGCTCCTGCCGGTCAGGCGGCCGGCTCCCGCGGCCACCGGCGGGGATCGGTCAGGCCCTTGAGCCCCTTGCTCACGTCGTACCCGGCCGCGCCGAGACGCTCCCTGGCGGCCCGCAGCATCTCCCTCGTGGCCGGCATGAACGCGTGGTCGTGCACCGGCTCCGGCAGCGAGTTCATCCCCAGCCTGAACGCCCTCAGCGCGGCCGTGACGGTCGAGCGCGGCACCTCCGGCAGCGCCCCGTACATCCGCCTGGCCCAGTCAGGCAGCGTGTAGTAGCACAGCGCGCCGAACGGGAAGTAGGCGGGCTTGCCCGCCGACAGGAGCCTGAGCTCGTGCGGCAGCCTCGGCCACATCAGGAAGCGCACGGCCGAGGCCGCCTCCTCCGTGACGCGCAGACCGGCGCGCACCTGTTTGAAGTAGGCGTCCATCTCCGCGCACGAGCCGGGCACGTCCTCGGGGTGCAGGCCGACGTACGCGGCGCTCTTGCGCTGCTCGTGGAGGTAGCGGTCGGCCTGGCCCTCGGTGAGGCCCAGCCCGCCGCGCCTGGCCACCTCCAGGTACGACGACACCTCCGCGCAGTGCACCCACAGCAGCAACTCGGGATCGTCCACCCGATGGGTCCGGCCGGTGTCGGGATCGTGGATGCGCAGCGCCTTGTGGATGCCGCGCACCCGCCTGCCGATCTCGTCGGCCTGCTCCGGGCTGCCGAACGTCACCCGCCCCACGAAGTCGGCCGTGCGGCGCAGCCGCCCGAACGGGTCCTCCTGGAAGTTGGAGTTCTGCCAGACACCGCGCATGGCCAGCGGGTGCAGCGCCTGCAGCATGAGACCGCGTACGCCACCCACCCACATCGACCGGTCGAGATGCACCTGCCACGTGGCGCTCTGCGGTGGCTGCGCGACGATGTCCTCGATGTTCGCCATAGTAAGTAAAGAATTACATGGCATTGGACCTGGTGTCCAAATAGTGTTTCTCGGCCGCGTTCCAGAACCTCACCAGCGCCGCCGCCGTCGTCTCCGGCGCCTCGACGGCGGGCGAGTGGACGGCGCCGGGCACGACCACGGACTCGGCCCCGAGCCTGGCCGCCATCTCCGACTGCGCCTCGGGCGGCCACCCGTCGTCGTGCTCGCCGTACAGCACCAGCGTGGGCACCTCGACCTGGCGCAGCTCGTCGGTGCGGTCGTGCATGCCCAGCACCTGCTCGGCCATGCAGGCCAGCGCGATCGGAGAGTTGGTGAGCAGGCGCTTGCGCAGGAACGCCAGGATCTCGTCGGACACGTCGTTGGACAGCGCCTCGGGCTCCAGCCGGTGGTGCCACACGTGCTCCAGGCCGAACGCCTGGACCTCTTCCATGATCTTGCGGCCGTTGACCGCCCGCTTGCCCTCGATGCCCGAGGGCCCGGACCCCATCAGCGTGAACGAGACGAACCTCGTGCGCCCGTCGATCACCGCCTCCCTGGCCACCAGGCCGCCGAAGGAGTGGCCCACCAGGTGAACGGGATCGCCGCCGCCGATGATCTGGGCGAGCGCGTCGACGTCGGCGCCGAGCGCGGGGCAGGTGTAGGCGGTGGGGTCGTCGGGGCCCGGCGTCTCGTACTGGCCGCGCAGATCGACGGCGATCACCCTGCGTCCCGAGTGGGCCAGGGTCATCAGCACCGCGAGGAAGTCCTCCTTGCTGCCTGTCAGGCCGGGGACCAGGAGGGCGGGCCAGCGCTCAATCACACCACTGACCGGGAGGGCCTCCAGGACCGCGAACGTGCCCTGTGGCGTTTCGATCTTCTGTGGTGCGACGCCAGGAGGCAGATCGAGGAATCGCGGCGTACTCACGTGGGGCAACAATACCCAGAGGTCAGCGGCTCGACACCGTCATGGGCATCACGCAGGGCAAACGCGGCCCTTGCCGGAAGCCCCCCGGACGCGCCCAGAGCGCCTCAGGAGGGCCCGCGGGCCTCTTACCCAGAAGGCGCGCACCCGATGCGGGTACGCGCCTCCCAGGCGGTGCTCAGACGGCGCTCAGCCCGTGCGGCGGCGGTTGCCGCCCCCGCCACGGGGCTGGCGGCGCTGCTGCTTGCGCTCCGTGGCCGCCGACGGGGCGATGTCGTCGTCGTCCGAAGCCAGGTCGGGCGACTGGAAGATCACCGTGAACGGGTTCGGCGGGACGATCCGCTCCTGCTCCGTGCGCACCGGCGGAGGCGGCGTCGAGAGGAAGCTCGGCGCCGGCTCGCTGACCGGAGGAGCGGGCGGGGCCTCGGCGACCGGCACCGGGTCGGCGGCGCGGCGGGAGCGGGTGCTCTTCGCCGGCGCCTCCTCGACGGTGTCGGCCTCAGGGGCCGCCGTGACGGCGGCGGCCCGCCGCGACCGGGTGGCCTTGACGGGTGCCTCGGGTGCCTCCGCGAGCGCCTGCTTCGACCGGGTGGCCTTGACGGGCGCCTCGGGGGCCTCGGCGAGCGCCTGCTCGATGGCAGACGAAGCCGCCCCCCTCCGCGTACGCGTCCGCTTCGGCTCGGCGGCCGCCTCGATCTCGTCCGTCGAGAAGATCGCGGGAGTCTCCTCCGTCTTGGCATCCACGAGCTCGACCTCCTGAGTCTCGACGGCTGCGGTCTCAGCCAGCTCCTTGCCGCCACGGGTGCGGCGGCGCTGGCGCGGCGTACGGGCAGGGCGCTGTTCGCGCTCTTCGCGCTCGTCGCGGCGACGGCCGCCACGAACACGTGCCCTGCCGGTCTCCCCGAGATCCTCGAGGCGCTCCGCGGACAGCCCCGCACGCGATCGGCTCGCGTGCGGCAGGACGCCCTTGGTGCCCTCGGGGATGTTCAGCTCGGAGTAGACGTGCGGCGAGGTGGAGTAGGTCTCCTCGGGCTCGGCGAACTCGAGCCCGAGCATCTGGTTGATCATCTTCCAGCGGGTCAGCTCCTCCCACTCCACGAACGTGACCGAGATGCCCGTGCGCCCGGCCCGGCCGGTGCGGCCGATGCGGTGCACGTACGTCTTGTCGTCCGTGGGGCAGTCGTAGTTGACCACGTGGGTGACGTCGTCGATGTCGATGCCACGGGCCGCCACGTCGGTGGCCACCAGCACGTCGATCTTGCCGTTGCGGAACGCGCGCAGGGCCTGCTCGCGCTGGCCCTGGCCGAGGTCGCCGTGCACGGCCGCCACGGCGAAGCCGCGCGTGTCGAGCTGTTCGGCGACCATGTCGCAGGCCCGCTTGGTCTCGCAGAAGACCATCGTGAGCCCGCGGCCCTCGGCCTGCAGCAGCCGCCCGAGGATCTCGATCTTGTCCATGCGGTGCGCGCGCCACACGAGCTGGCGCACCTGCGGCGTGGTCTCACCCTCGCCGCTCTCGTGCTCGGCGCGTACGTGCGTCGGGCGGTTGAGGTACTTACGGGACAGCGTGACGATCTCGCCCGGCATGGTCGCCGAGAACAGCATCGTCTGCCGCTGTCCGGGGATCAGGTTGAAGATCCGCTCTACGTCGGGCAGGAAGCCCAGGTCGAGCATGCGGTCGGCCTCGTCGAGCACCAGGGTCGTGACCTGGCTCAGGTCGAGGTGCTTCTGCTTGACCAGGTCGAGCAGGCGTCCGGGGGTGCCGACGATGACGTCGACCCCGGCCTTGAGCGCCTCGATCTGCGGCTCGTACGCGCGCCCGCCGTAAACGGTCAGAACCCGGGACCCGAGCTTGCCGGCGGCGGTGACGAGGTCTTCGCTGACCTGTGTGGCCAGCTCGCGGGTCGGTACGACGACGAGCCCGCGGGGCTTCTTGCGGTTCTTGCGCGGCTTGCCGATGCTCTGGAGCATGGCGATGCCGAACGCGTAGGTCTTGCCCGTGCCGGTGCGCGCCTGGCCGATGAGGTCCTGGCCGCTCAGGGCAAGCGGGAGAGCCATCTCTTGGATGGGGAACGGTGTGACGATGCCCTCGGTCTCGAGGGCATCGGCGATCTCAGGTGTGACTCCGAGGTCTCGGAAAGTCGTCAGCGTGGCCTGCCTCAGTTCTCAAATGAAGGCGGGCCTGCCGGGACCGACGGGCATGAAATAGCCCTCGTTACGTGGGTCCTCGCGGTAGAGCCAGCCCTCTCGCGTCATCAGCGACCGCGCACCCGGAAGTGGGGGTATTCGGGAGAAACCCCCGAATTTACACAGTGCGGTCGCACTTTCACAGAGCAGTGTACTCGATACCACAACGCTGGCCGAGCTTACGTATGTTCCCGAAGATTCACGGAAGTACGCTGCCACTCATCAACTACCACCGGCCGAGGCCGGTGGCTTGCTCTCACGGTCCCGTCTGGCTGAAGGGAGGCCGGTAGCGTGTGGCTGGTTGACAGCAGCCCAGCCCGCAGCGCCGCGTGCGGCGATGTTGCGGGCCGCGATGTGGTCGGCGTGCCCAGCGAGGCCACACCCGGTGCAGGCGAACCGGCCCCGCGCGGGCCGATTCGCTCTGGCGACGCACCCGCACTGCGGACAGGCCTGCGAGGTGTAGGCGGGGTCGACCAGGAGGAAGGCGATCCCGGCCCGCGCGGCCTTGTAACGGGTGAACGCGATCATCTGGGCGAACGCCCAGCCGTGCAGGGTGCGCCGCTGGAACCGATGAGCCCTTACCCGCCCGCGGATGCCCCGGAGATCTTCCAGGGCGATCCCGCGGCCGGTGCGTTCGGCTTCGCGCACCACGTGTGTCGAGAGCTGGTGGTTGAGGTCGGTCATCATCCGGTGCTCACGCCCGGCCAGGCGGCGCAGCACCCGCCGCGCCGCACTCGTGCCCTTCCTCTGCAACCGTCGGCGTTGCCGATGCCGCCGCTCCCGCAGCGTGCGGACATGGCCATTGCCGGCGATCGGACCGGCCAGCGCAGGGCCGGGCAGCACCACACCATCGCTGGTGACCGCCAGATTCGCCACCCCTTGATCCACCCCCAGGAAGCCGTTGACCGGCTCTCTCACCGGTGGCTTGGGCAGGGTGACGGCGACCTGCAACAGCCACACGCCGCGCCGGCAGATCAGGTCGGCTTCCCCAACGGGAAGGGTCCCGATGGCCTTCAGATCCTCTGGTCGCCCGGTGTAGGGCACGATCACGCGGCCGGAGGGGGTCCACAGCGACACGGTCCGGGCGTCACGGTTCCAGCTCATCATGCGCGCGTCGTAGGGGACGGCGCCGTGCGGGCGGAAGATATGGGCGCGCTTCTTGGTTGCGCACCGGTTGGCGTAGGCTCCCGCAACTCGGGCGACGGCCCGCACGGCCGCTTGGGCGCCAAGCCCGGCGAAGTGGGCTCGGGCCGGGTGGTAGGCGAGCCGGTGCAGGTCGAGCACGGTGAAGGTGTGGCCGTGCCAAGCCAGACGCGAGATGAAGGTAGCCGCCTGATTGCACAGCCGGATGGCGGCGGTGAGGGCGTTGGCCTGGGGTGGGGTAGGCGCGATCCGGAGCTGAACCACCGAGGGCAAGCCTTCGCACTTGGTGGTGGAGCGGCGGATGGCCATCGGACACCTCCTGTCACCGCAACCTCACGTACCAGTCATGTTACTTCCTGTTACCGACGTTCTCCATAATCTTTTCGAAAGGAGGGGTGGCGCTTCCTTCCGGTCCTGAAGGTCCGGGCTCGGGCGCCACAATTCAAATGACGGAATCTCCAGGAGTAGTCGATCTGCTCGGGGTGCTCGCCTACGCCGAGCTCAGTGCGTACGCGCGGATGACCGAGGACGCCGCCACGCTGGCGCCCTCGCTGGCCGACCGCGCGGCGCTGAGCGAGCTGGCCGTGACCGAGTACGCCCATTTCCGCCTGCTGCGTGACCGCCTGGCCGAGTTCGGGGCCGATCCCGACGAGGCGATGTCGCCGTTCGTCGGCGCGCTCGACGCCTGGCACACGCAGACCAGGCCGGCCGACTGGCTGCAGGCGCTGGTCAAGACGTACGTCGGGGACGGGATCGCGCTCGACTTCTACCGCGAGGCGGCCAGACACCTCGATCCCTCGATCGCCAAGCTGGTGGACGAGGTGCTGGTGGACGAGGGGCGCTCGCAGTTCGCGGTCGAGCGGGTCAGGGCCGGGATCGAGGCGTCGCCCGCGGTCGCCGGACGGCTGGCGCTGTGGGCGCGCCGGCTCGTCGGCGAGGCGCTGAGCCAGGGGCAGCAGGTTGCCTCGGCACGGCCCGAGCTGGCGCTGTTGCTGGTGTCGGGGGAGGGTGCCGCCGATATTTCCCGACTTTTCGCGACGTTGACGGAGGCCCACAACAAACGCATGGCCACCCTGGGCCTCTGACCGTCCCCGAACACGGCCCCCGAAACCACCGGGACGGCGATGGTTGCCATGCGGGCCACGGCTAGCGTTGCGCCATCCCGGCCGCTCCAGTGGCGCCGAGGTGGCTGTGGGGCCGTTGCGCCGCTCCCCGCACGCCTTCTCGCCGACGCAGCGCTGAGGGCGTGCTTTTGGGGTGGCCGGTGGTGCGCACCGCCCCGCGAGCCCGGGGCGATCGGGCGCGGTCGCCATGCGCCGACCTCTCGCAGCCGCATCGCCCCACGGGTGCGGGGCGATCGCCGGGGGTGGTGGCAAGCCCTGGGAGGGGTACGGCGGGTGAGCCGTACCCCCAGGTCAGGAAACTCCTAGAGGGTGCCGCCGAACCCGACGGGCCGGGCCTGGTCCTCACCGATCTCAATGAAACCGATCGAGGCCACCGGCACCACCACCCGCCTGCCCTTCACGTCGGTCAGGGCGAACACGCCACGCTCGACCGACAACGCGTTCCTGATCTCCTCTTCGACCTGCTCAGCGGAGAGTTCGGTCTCGACAACGATTTCGCGGTGTACGGAGCGTACGCCGATCTTGACTTCCATGTGGCTCCCTAGTCGACGGGCTGGCTCACTCCCATCGTGGCGGCTCGAACCCGGGAAAGGGGCAAATGATCGCGCCCAGCGAACGGGTTATGCCGTACGCGGAAAACCGCTGATGCCGCGCCAGGCCAGCCGGGCCATGAGTTGTTCGGCCGCGTCCTTCGGGATCGAGCCGTGCTGGGTCACCCAGTAGCGGGCGCTCACCTCGGCCATGCCGACCAGCCCCACACCGAGCAGGTGTGCCTCGTCGCTGGTGCAGCCGGTGTCCTCCTGGATGAGCACGGAGACCATCTCCGCGCACTCCTGCAGCGAGCGTTCCACGCGCTGCCGCACCGGCGCGACGTTGCGCAGGTCGGACTCGAACACCAGCCGGAACGCCTCGCCCTGCGTCGAGACGAAGTCGAAGAACGCGCTGAACGTGGCCTGCACGCGGAGTTTGTTCTCGTGGGTGGAGGCCAGCGCCTCCCGGCAGCGGTTGACCATGTCGTCGACGTGGAGGTCGAGCAGCGCCAGGTAGAGCTCGAGCTTGCCGGGGAAGTGCTGGTAGAGCACCGGCTTGCTGACCCCCGCACGATCGGCGATCTCGTCCATGGCGGCCGCGTGATAGCCGTTCTCCACGAACACTTCCTGCGCGGCGCTCAGGAGCTGCCGGCGGCGGGCGAGTCGGGGCAGCCGGGTGCCCCGGGGCTTCGCGTCCGGGGTTGCGGTCACGCGGGTCTCCATAGGTCTCTCAGCGGGCTGTGCGGACATCCTACGTGCGGGCAGAGCAGATGTTCATTGCCTTGCTCCGCTCCCCGGTCCGGGCAACGGCGCTCCTCAGCGCCACGAGGCGGGCTCGGTCGCCGCGGAGCCGTACTCAGCGATATTCGTCGTCGTCGAGATCCACCACGCGGTCCTGATCGGCCGCGTCGGCGGGGTCGACGTCGAGCGGCAGCTCGCGGCGCTGCCTTCCGGCGCTCTGGCGGATCTCGAAATGCTGCTCCGCGGCGTCGGCCTCGGGCGTCTCGATCGACAGCTCTGCCTCGTCCTGGTCGTAGGAGAGCTCGTCCGCGCGTGTGTCCATCTCCGACATCTTCTGGTCCCCCTCTTGGTGTGGACGGCACCAGCCTACGCCCGGCCGAAAAGGTCGCCGCGTTTCTCCACTCTGGCGAGTACGTCGGCCGCCGTGAACACCAGCTCCTCAGGCCGTTCGCAGCCCTCGACCTCCGTCCACCTCAGCGGTGTCGAGACGGTCGGCAGTTCCCTGGCCCGCAGCGAGTAGGGCGCCACGGTGGTCTTGGCCGGGTTGTTCTGGCTCCAGTCGATGAACACCTTGCCGGGCCTGGCCTTCTTCGTCATCACGCTGACGACCTGCCGGGGGTGCTCCTTCTCGAGGAACTGGGCCAGCCTCTTGGCGTACGCGGAGGGCTCCTCGCGGCCGTCCCAGCCGGCGTACAGCTGCATGCCCTTGTTCCCGCTGGTCTTCGGCAGGGCGGTGAGCCCTTCGGCCGCCAGCACCTCGCGCAGCATGAGGGCCACCCGGCAGCACTCGACGACGGTCGCGGGCGGGCCGGGATCGAGGTCGAACACGAGCGTGTCGGGCGGCAGCGCCTCGCCGTCCTCGTCGACGCGCCACTGGGGCACGTGCAGCTCGAGCGCGGCCAGGTTGGCGTAGTAGACCAGCGTGGGCAGGTCCTCGATGACGGCGAAGTCGATGGCCTCGCGGTTCTTGGTGCTGCCGGGGACGGGGAGCTTGACCCGCCTGACCCAGTCCGGGGTGTGGTCGGGGGCGTTCTTCTCGAAGAAGGACTGGCCGCCGACGCCGTTCGGGTAGCGCTTGACGGTCAGGGGTCTGCCCCGGAGGTGGGGGAGGAGCACGGGGGCCACGCGGCTGTAGTAGTCGATGACCTCGGCCTTGGTGAAGCCGTACTCGGGGTAGAGGACCTTGTCCAGGTTGCTCAGCGTCAGCGCTCGCCCGTCGACCTTTACCGGCACCTTCGCCGGGCTGTTCACAGCGTCACCTCCGAGGGGAGCTTGTCGGGGCGCAGACCACGCCACACGGGGTGGCGCAGCCGCTGCTCGTCGGTCCACATCGTGTAGGCCACCTCCCCGACCAGATCCGGCCTAACCCACCGATTTCGCCACGGGACCGCGTTGCTGAACGGGCTGTGCGGGATCTCCAGCGGCCGCATCCGCCGGTGGAGCTCGTCGAGCACGGTGTCGGTGAACCCGGTCCCGACGTGCCCCACGTACGCGAGCCCCCGATCGGTGAACATCCCCATCACCAGCGAGCCGATCCCGCCCGCCCGGCGCCCCTTGCCGGGCTTCCAGCCGCCGATCACGACCTCTCCGGTGCGCAGGTGCTTCACCTTGATCCACCACGGGGACCGGGTGCCCGGCCGGTAAGGGGAGTCCAGCCGCTTGGCGACCACACCCTCCAGGCCCTGCTCGGAGGTGGCCGTGAGCAGGTCGGAGTCGCCGGGGAAGTACGGGGGCGCGCCGACGTCCAGCTCGTCGAGCAGCGCCCGCCGGTCGCGGTAGGGCAGGTCGAACATCGGCGTGCCGTCCAGATAGAGCAGGTCGAACGGCATGTACGTGATGGGGTACAGCTCCAGCATGACCGGCTCGGGATCGGTCAGGTGCATCCTGTGCTGCAACCGCTCGAAGCTGGGCCGGCCGCGCTTGTCGAGCGCGACGACCTCGCCGTCGATGATCGCGTTCTTGATCCCGAAACCGGATATTTCCGGATACCTCCGCGTGTATTCGACCCCGTGCCGCCCCGTCACCCTCAGTCCGCCGTCAAGATGGACGACGGCGCGGATGCCGTCCCACTTGACCTCCAGTCCGTACCTCTCGCGATCGGAGGGTAGTTCCCCAGGTACGGCCAGCATCGGTTCGACGGGGTATGGCATTGGTTGCCCCATGACGGGTATGTGCCCATTGGCGAACGATTGAGAGCTGAGGAGCGACCATGCGCAGCATCTGGAAGGGTGCGATCTCCTTTGGCCTGGTCACGATACCCGTCAAGCTCTACTCCGCCACCGAGCAGAAGGACGTGACGTTCCACCAGGTCCACCGCGAGGACGGCGGCCGGATCCGCTACAAGCGCGTGTGCACGCAGGACGGCGAAGAGGTGCCGTACTCCGACATCGCCAAGGGCTACGAACTGCCGACGGGCGAGATCGTCGTGCTCACCGACGAGGACTTCGAGGATCTGCCGCTGAGCACGTCCCGCAGGATCGACGTCCTCCAGTTCGCCCCGGCCGAGCAGATCGACCCGATCTACTTCGCCAAGTCGTACTACCTGGAGCCCGACGCGCAGGGAGCGAAGCCGTACGTGCTGCTGCGCAACGCCCTGGAGAGCTCGGGCCAGGTGGCGGTGGTCAAGGTGGCGCTGCGCCAGCGCGAGTCCCTGGCCACGCTGCGGGTACGGGACGGCGTCTTCGTCCTGGAGACCATGCTCTGGCCCGACGAGATCCGCACGCCGGACTTCGGCTTCCTCGAGGAGGACATCGAGGTACGGGCTCAGGAGCTCCAGATGGCCGAGTCCCTGATCAGCACCATGGAGTCGGACTTCGACCCGGGCGAGTACCACGACACGTACCGCGAGGCGCTGCAGCAGGTGATCGAGGCGAAGGTGGCGGGCAAGGAGGTCATCCCGGCCCGCGAGGAAGAGGAAGCCGGACCGGCGGTCGACCTCATGGCCGCGCTGCGTGCCAGCGTGGAGGCCGCTAAGCGGGAGCGGGAGGGCGGGGCCGCCAAGCCCAAGAAGGCCGCCGCCAAGCCCAAGGACGAGGAGAAGGCTCCCGCCAAGCGCAAGCCCCGCAAGACGGCCTGAACACTTTCAGAACCTCTCTCAGCGGTTCCGCATGCCTCCGTAAGGGAGGCGCTCCACGGCCTCGCCGACGCTTCTCACTTTGAGCCCCGGGCCGCCTTTCTAGCCGCCAGGTGGGGTTTTCGTGCTGCCCTCAGGGTCTCCTCGACGCCATCGCCGAATGGGACATATCCGGATAAGTCATGTCATTTCGCTCTATAAATCTTTAATGCAAGCAATAAGATTGTTAATGCATAGCAAAACCGGCTAGGTGCCGTTTGTTGGGCTGCTGTCTGGAAATGACACATCATGGATGGCTCTTCGGCAGGCGTCCAAGACCTCTTTCCGGGATAACCGGAAATGTCGAGAACGGGGCAATCGATCCTTTAGGGGGAAAACGCAATGCCCAAGCTCAAGACTGTTTTCGCGGGTCTCGCCGTCAGCACGGCGCTGACCGGTGGCGTGGTAGCCGCGGGCGCGGCCACGACTTCGGCCAGCGCCGGCGCCGCCGCTCAGGTCAAGTCCGCCGCCTCCGTCCTCGCCAATGGCTGCGGCGGCGGGGGCTGGCGCCGCTGCGGCTGGGGCGGCGGCGGCTGGGGCGGCGGCTGGGGCTGGCGTCGTCACCACCAGAACAGCCGCGTGCGGGTCAACGTCCACAACCGGAACATCAACATCAACCGGTTCGAGCGCGAGCGCGAGCGCGACCACCACCACAACAACGGCGACAGCTGGTCATAGCCGTGTGCTGACGGCGCGGGGATGACCGCGTTCTCGCGGTTGGGGGATTTCCCCGCGCCTCCACGGCGGCCTTTCGAAAAGGGCTCCCCAGACCTCAGGGCTGGGGAGCCCTTGCTGTGTCCGGATCTATGTGAGGGTGCGGCGTTTGCGCAGAATCATGGGGATGTCTGTGGTGGGCCAAATGACGGCAATTCCAGTTTGCTTGCTGTTTCAGCCGGAAATATGCATGATGCGGATGATTCGTTAAGGATCATCCGGGGCGTTTCCTAGTCGATCGGGTTTTTGGGATTGGCCGGGAACGTGAGGAACGGGGCAATCGAACCTGTAGGGGGAAACGCAATGCCCAAGCTCAAAAGTGTTATGGCCGGCCTCGCCCTGAGCACGGCCTTCTCCGGCGGCGTGGTCGGCGTGGGCGCGGCCATGTCCGCGGCCGACGCGGCGACCCAGGTCGGCACCGCCACCTCCGTCCTGGCCAAGGGCTGCGGCGGCGGCGGGGGCTGGGGCCGCTGTGGCTGGGGCGGCGGCTGGGGCGGCGGACGCTGGGCCAACTGGCGCCACCACCGCATGCCCCGCATCAAGATCATCATCATCAACACGAACCGCAACCGCAACGTGCAGCAGCGCATGGACGAGCGCAACGAGATGGACCACCACGAGGACAACAACCAGCCCACGTGGCAGTAGAGCTCACCGCACAGGCGAACCCGTGGCGCGGGCCGCGCCACACCAGGAGTCCCCTGAGCGATGAAGCTCCGGCCACGCCGATCGAGTGCCCGTATTCACCGGGTCCCGACGTCTGCCCCGACAGCGACGACGTCGACCCACCGAATACGGGCACTCGACGTGTCTCCTACCGCCGGCGCCCGAAGACGGTCCCGGTCGTGGCCAGTGGGGGGCCACCCCCGAAGAGGGCCGGACCGCCCTCTTCTCGGGGAACGGACGGTCCACGGCGATGACGGCCGGCGCCGGGGGACAGGGGCGCTCGGCTTGTGGGGGGGGCGCATGAGACGGGGCGATGACCGTAGAAAACAGAAGTGAGTGCCCGTATTCGCTTGGGCGGCGCCGGTCGGAGGGTGGCGCCGGTCCCGATGAATACGGACACTCGTTTGGCTGGGTGGAGTGTGATTGCTCGGGGACTCCGCCCGCTACGGCGGCCTCAGAGGCGCGCCAATGCTCAGCTCAGTGTCTGAGTCCTACCACTCCTCACCACGGTGGCCACCGTTGATGTTGTGGTTCTGGTTGACGATGACGATCCGGACCCGGGCGCCCCTGTTGTGACGGCCCCAGCCGCCGCCCCAGCCGCGACCGCCCCAGGCCCAGGG
The DNA here is from genome assembly GCF_053587055.1 of Nonomuraea sp. NPDC003707. Classification (NCBI taxonomy): domain Bacteria; kingdom Bacillati; phylum Actinomycetota; class Actinomycetes; order Streptosporangiales; family Streptosporangiaceae; genus Nonomuraea; species Nonomuraea sp. NPDC003707. The sequence continues at coordinate 613,723 of NZ_JBSFNK010000004.1, forward strand.
GCCGCCCCAGCGGCCGCCCCAGCCCCCGCCGCACCGGCGCCAGCCCCCGCCGCGGCAGTTGCCGGCGAGGACGGGGGCGGCGGACTTGACCTGGACGGCCGCGCCGGCCGGCGACGTGGCCGCGCCCGCGGCTACCACGCCACCGGTCAGCGCCGAGCTGACGGCGAGACCCGCGATAACACTCTTGAGCTTGGGCATTGTTTTCCCCCTAAAGGTTCGATTGCCCTGTTTCACGCCCCCCGGCGCAGGCGGATACAGATCCGGCCGCATCGGCGAAACGCTACGGACGATTCCTAGGAAATCTCCCGCACACTGCATATTTCCGGACAAATCACCAGCAAACAGGGACTGCCGTGATTTGGCGGACCGCAGACTTCCTCATGGCCGAAACAAAAGATTCCACCCCGCATAGCCCCGTCCTCTGCCGTACTGGTATAAGTCCGCCGGCACCGCCGCCTCGCCGTACAACGCAGTGAGGGCTCCCCCGGCCAAAGGCCGGGAGAGCCCTCACTGAGCCCCCCGCGGAAGACGAGAAGATTGGACCCACCCGAAGGTGCGGACGTTCATCCTCCCGCCATTAACACACGGTTTTGTTACCAGGTACGCCGGCGGCGCTCCGGCCTGTTGTCGTTGACGTTGTCGTTGCGGATGACGACGCAGACCTCGCCGCCACGGCGGTGGCGACCCCACCAGCCGCCGCCCCAGCCGCCGCCCCAGCCGCCGTGGTGACGGCGGCACTGCCGGCGGTGACGGTCGCGGTCGCCACGGTCGATGACGATGTTGCGGCCGAGGTCGTCATCGAGAAGGCCGTCGTCGATGCCGTCGATGCCGTCGTCGATGAGGATGGATGAGGTGTTGAGCTTGATGGCGTCGGCGCTGACCGCAGTGGTGGCCGCGCCCGCGCTGACCATGCCGCCGGTCAGCGCCGTGCTGACGGCGAGGCCTGCGATAACACTCTTGAGCTTGGGCATTGCGTTTTCCCCCTAAAGGATCGATTGCCCCGTTCTCGACGTTTCCGGGTACCTGAAAACAGGTCTTGGACGGCTGCTGAAGAGTCATCCATTGAATGTCATTTCCGGGGCGACGGGCGGGCAAACTGGAGAGACCCTATTTTGCTATGCATTAACAATCTTATTGCTCGCATTAAAGATCTATCCAATGAAATGGCATGATATGTCCGATTGTGGCGCAATTGATAAGGCGGCCACGCATGGCAATGCTCGCGCGCCGGCCTGGCCTGTCGTCATCGGCCATGCCGGTTCTGCGAGTGGTGATTTGCCTGCTGCGGTGCCGCCCCCGGACCGATGAAAGTCCGCGAACATATCGATGGCCATTACCCCGGACGCTTCGCCGACGCCCGGCGTCATTGTTCGGAGGACGCCATTGTGCGTCCTCCGAAAATGTCTCCCGCTTTTTGCGGCACCCGGCGGTGGTGCGTTCGAGGCTGGTCTGTCCCGCCATTAACGGTGCGTTCCTCGACCGTCACGCTAAGTGCTGCTGGTTGTCATGCTTTCCGACCTTGGTGCGCCATAAACGATGAACGGTGCCTTTTGCCACACTCTTGGCATGCGATGAGATCGATTAGACCTCTAAGCCGCGATATATGGCGATATGTCCGAACACGGCGATGATCGCCACCGATCCGCCCGCCGGCCCGGATCCGGGTGCCGCGCCGGGCCCCGAGACGCCATCGCCGCCGCCGGGGATCGCATCAGCGGGGTGTTTGAGGCATGTGTGACGGTGTGTACCTGATGCCGGAAAAGGTGATGTAAGCGGGCTTCTGTACGGAATACAGACCTCACCCAGACGGGGTGGTTATCGTTGAGAGAACGAGAAGGAACGGGGGGGAGGACGCATGATGGCGAAGCCGGTCCCGGACTGGCCGGGTCGCATGATCGGCTCGGTGCACGTCCGATCGACGAGTGACCACAGGGGACAACGCGAGCAGGCCGTCTTCGTGCACGGCCTGGCCGGGTCGGCCACCAACTGGACCGACCTCATGGACGAGCTCAAGGACACGGTCACCGGCCACGCCCTCGACCTTCCGGGCGCGGGCTTCTCGCCCGCCCCGGCCGACGGCGACTACACCGTCGCCGGCCACGCCAGGGCCGTGGCCGAGCTGATGGAGCACACGGGCCCGGCCCACCTGTTCGGCAACTCGCTCGGGGGCGCGGTCGCCGTCCGGGTGGCCGCCACCCGCCCCGACCTGGTCCACTCGCTCACCCTCGTCTCCCCGGCCCTGCCCGACCTGCTCCCCAGGTACGGCCCCGTCCGGGTGGCCGCCGCCGCGGTGCCCGTACTGGGCGAATGGGTGGCGAGCAGGCTCCGCCTGGTGCCCGCCGAGCACCGCGTCAACGCCTCCGTGGCCATGGTCTGGGCCGACACCGACTCCGTCCATCCCGTACGCCTGCGCGACGCGATCGACGAGCTCCGCAGGCGCGACGACCTCCCCTACTCCGGCGAGGCCATGATCGGGTCGGCCAGGGGCATCGTGGCCGAATACTTCCGCCGCGGCGAGGACAACCTGTGGCGCCAGGCGGCCAACGTCAAGGCCCCGACCCTGATCGTGCACGGCAGGCATGACCGGCTGGTCCGGCCCGCCATGGCCGCGAAGGCATACCGTACGTTCCCGCAGGTCCGGCTTGTCTTGCTGCCGACGGCGGGTCACGTGGCGATGATGGAGATGCCGCAGGTCGTGGCGGCGGAAGCACGCCGTCTGATCCGTGAGACTCGATTGGGGAATGCCCCACTCGCCAGCTAGGTTTCAAGGTGAGATAGGACCCCCTGGAACGGGAGCGTAGAAAGTGTCGTTGCCACCGCTGGTCGAGCCGGCCGCAGAGCTGACCGTCGACGAAGTGCGCCGCTACTCGCGCCACCTGATCATCCCCGATGTGGGTATGGCGGGGCAGAAGCGGCTGAAGAACGCCAAGGTGCTGTGTGTGGGCGCCGGGGGCCTGGGCTCGCCCGCGCTGATGTACCTCGCGGCGGCGGGCGTCGGCACCCTCGGCATCATCGACTTCGACGTGGTCGATGAGTCCAACCTGCAGCGCCAGATCATCCACGGCCAGTCCGACGTGGGCAGGCTGAAGGCCGAGAGCGCCGCGGCGTCCGTCCGCGAGATCAACCCCCTGGTCGACGTCGTCATCCACAACACGGCGCTGACCACGGAAAACGTCATGGAGATCTTCTCCGGCTACGACCTCATCGTCGACGGCACCGACAACTTCGCCACGCGCTACATGGTGAACGACGCCGCGGTGCTGCTCGGCAAGCCGTACGTCTGGGGCTCGATCTACCGGTTCGACGGCCAGGCCAGCGTGTTCTGGGCCGAGCACGGGCCCTGCTACCGCTGCCTCTACCCGGAGCCCCCGCCTCCCGGCATGGTGCCGTCGTGCGCCGAGGGCGGCGTGCTCGGCGTGCTGTGCGCGTCGATCGGCTCCATCCAGGTCAACGAGGCCATCAAGCTGCTGACGGGCATCGGCGACCCGCTGGTCGGGCGGCTGATGATCTACGACGCACTGGAGATGAAGTACCGCGACGTCAAGGTCCGCAAGGACCCCGAGTGCGTCCTGTGCGGCAAGAACCCGACGGTCACGCAGCTCCTCGACGACTACGAGGCCTTCTGCGGCGCCATCTCGGACGAGGCCGCCGAGGCGGCCAGCGGCTCCACGATCACCGCGGCGGAGCTCAAGGGCATGCAGGACCGCGGCGAGAGCATCTTCCTCGTCGACGTCCGCGAGCCCAACGAGTACGAGATCGTCTCGATCCCCGGCGCCACGCTGATCCCCAAGGGTGAGTTCCTCAACGGCTCCGCCCTGGAGAAGCTGCCGCAGGACAAGCGCATCGTGCTCCACTGCAAGTCCGGCGCGCGCTCGGCCGAGGCCCTGGCCATCGTCAAGAACGCCGGGTTCTCCGACGCCGTGCACGTCGGCGGCGGCGTTCTGAGCTGGGTCAAGACCGTGGACCCGAGCCTGCCCTCCTACTGATGGTTTCCGGAGTGTTATCCGGAAGGCCCGGTTAAGGTCGGTGGCGTGAACACTGCCCGTCCGTGGCCGACGCTCGTGGTGGCCTCCGCGCTGACCCTGGTCTGCGCGGTGGCCGCCGGGGTGTCGGGCAGCGCGGCGGGCACGGAGCTCACCCGGGGCCCCAGCGCCGCCGAGCTCCAGGCGGCGGCCAGACGCGAGGTCGCCGAGCGCTGGCGCACCTGGCCCGGCGGACGTATCTTCCCCGCCACATTGCCGTACTCCGCCGAGCAGGGCGGCCGGGAACGTGCCAGCCGGATCGGCATCTCGCCCGGGACCGCCTGCGACCCGGTCGACCCCAAGGCGGTCAGGGCCCTGCGCAAGGCGGGCTGCAAGGGCCTGCTGCGGGCCACCTACATCGACGCGCTGCGCGGCGTGCTCGTCACGATCGGCGTGGTCGCGCTGCGCGACGAGCCGGATGCCGTACGCGCGAAAGCCGCCTTCTCCGACAGCGGCAAACCCGTGCCGGGCCTGTACCCGCTGGCCTTCAGCGGCACGGTCGCCGACCGCTTCACCCTCGGCGTGCGCCAGGCCGGCTCGGTGCGGCAGGCGGGGCCGTACCTGGTGCTGACCACGGCGGGCCAGGTGGACGGCCGGCCCGCGGACGCGGCGGACGAGCAGCGGCCCTCGATCTTCGCCTTCGCGACCGAGATCTCCGAGCGGGTGCTGACCGACCTGAGCACGCCGCGGATGCCCGACTGCACGGCCGAGGAGTGGCGGTGCTGAGCCGGGGCAGTACGGGGGTCATGCTCAGGCGGGGAACGGCGGCCGTGGCGGCCGGGATGCTGCTGTACGCCGCCGCGCCGGCGTGGGCGGACGACGTACGCGGCGGGCAGCGGCCGGTCATCAAGACGCTGGCGCTGACCCAGGCGTGGCGCACCAGCAAGGGCGGCGGCGTGACGGTGGCGGTGCTCGACTCCGGCGTCGATCCGCACCATCGCGACCTGGCCGGCTCGGTGCGGGTGGGCAAGGACTTCACCGAGGGCGCGAACCCGCCGGGGGTCGCCCCGAGCCGCCTGCACGGCACGTACATGGCCTCTCTGATCGCCGGGCACGGCCACGGCGATGGGGGAAATCTGGGGATCATCGGCGTTGCGCCCGAAGCGGACGTACTGTCAGTAAGAGTCATCCTTGAGGACGAGGAGCCGGGTTTCCGGGAGTTCAACTCGGCGGAGCGCTTCGAGGACGTGGTGGCCCAGGGCATTCGCTACGCGGTGGACGAGGGTGCGGACGTGATCAACATGTCGATCTCCAAAGAGCTGGCGACCAGGGAGGAGCGGGCGGCCATCCGCTACGCCATCTCCAAGGGCGTCGTGCTCGTGGCCGCCGCCGGCAACGACGGCGACCGGAAGATCGACGGCGACTTCGCCCCCTACTCCTATCCGGCCGCGTTCCCCGGGGTGGTCTCGGTGGGGGCGACGGACCGGCGGCTGCGGCGGGCCACGTTCTCCAACTGGAACTCCTCCGTGCTGGTGGCCGCCCCGGGCGTGGACATCATGGGCGCGGGTCCGGGCGACGAGTACTGGGTCGGCAGGGGCACCTCGCAGGCGACCGCGCTGGTCTCGGGCATAGCCGCCCTCATCAAAGCCAAATATCCGGGCATGTCGCCGCCGCTGGTGGCTCGCGCCCTGACGGCCAGCGCCACCGACAGGCCCCCGGGCGGGTATGACACCGGCACCGGCTTCGGCGTCGTGAACGCGGCCAGAGCCCTGTCCGAGGCCCGCAAGCTGGCCGGCTACACCGAGACCGCCGCGGGCGACCAGGCCCACGACCCGGCCGCGCCGCTGGCCGGCGGCCGGACGGCCCCCATCCAGGTCATCGTCAGGGACGAGAGGCGTGTCACCGTCTACGCGGCCGTCGCCGCCGCGGCGGCCGTCGGCGCGTTCGCTTCCCTGGGCGTCATATTCATCCTGGTCAGGCGCGTACGTCGGGTGTACAGCTCACAAGACGCATGATCCGCCTACTAAGGGGGACGAAATAGACACGGGACGCCAACGGCTCCCCAGCCCGCCCCACGCAGTGAGGCAACGGGCAGGGAGGACGGCGAGGATGAGGCGGTGGTGAGGGCTCGTAGGTCGACTTCAGGGCTACCGCGTTCCGAGGGCGGGGCCACGCCGGAACGGAGGAATCCGCTCGGCGCCACCACCGGCCGGCGGTCGCGTGTGCGTACGTGGCCGGCCGCGGGTTCACGTACGCGTGCGGCCGCCAGGGACCGTGTCGAGAGGGAGGCGCTCCAGCAGGGCGTCCGGTACCGGCGCATCTTCGTGATGCTGCTGAGCGTCATCGTGGTCGTGTCGTCCGTGGTCGTGCTGCTCGGCACGGTCGGCCTGTTCGCCGAGACCCGCTCGCGCCCCCTGACTCCCTCCGAGCAGAACCAGTACAAACAGGAGGAGATCGCCAGGCGCTGGCAGGCGTGGCCGGCGACGGGCGTCTTCCCGGAAGAGGTCAAGTACCTCGGGCTCGACCGGGCCCAGCAGTACGCCAGGCGCGTCGGCATCGCCCCCGAGACCGAGTGCGGCAAGGGCGTGGACGCCTCCGTGGCCGGGGTCCTGGAGAACCACGGCTGCGTCACGGTGCTGCGGGCCACGTACGTCGACCAGACGGCCTCGTTCGTGATCACGGTCGGGGTGGCCGTGCTGAAGGACGAGGCGTCCAGGGTCTCGGCGAGCGAGGAGCTCACCCAGGACGACCGCGTGGGCGTGCTGCCCGTCGCCTTCCCCGGCACGGTGACCGAACGCTTCGGCCCCGACCAGCGCCAGCGCACCGGCTGGGTGGGCGCCGGGCCGTACATCGTGTTCTCCACGGCCGGCTACGCCGACGGCCGGACCAGGGCCGCGATCCCGCCGGAGGAGATCCTGCACTCCGAGCTGTGGCCGGCCGCGAAGTCCGTCGGCAACCAGATCGCCTACTTCCTCGCGGACCCGCCCAAGGTGCCGCCCTGCACCCAGGGGAACGTGTGCTAGCGACCGTACGCGCGCTCACCGCGGCCCTCCTCGTACTGGTGGGACCCACCGCCGACCCCGTGCGGGAGCAGCAGCAGTGGGTGCTCGACGCCCTCAACGTCGAACAGGCCTGGACCGTCACCAAGGGCGAGGGCGTCACCGTCGCCGTCGTGGACAGCGGCGTGGACGACCAGGTCAAGGAGCTGAAGGGCCGGGTGACCGCGGGCCCCGACATGACCGCGGGCGCGGTGGCCAAGGAGACGGCGCCGGGCCGGCACGGCACCGCCATGGCCGGGCTGATCGCGGCATCGGGGCAGGACGACGGGCTGGTCGGCGTCGCCCCCGGGTCACGCATCCTGTCGCTGCCCATGGTCACCGACGACAACCCCGAGCTGGGCGTCCCGCCGCTGGACGACGAGGAGCAGACCTCGGAGAGCCCCCTCGCGCGGGCCCTGCGGTACGCGGCCAACCACGGCGCCAAGGTCATCAGCATGTCCATCGGCTCCTACGGCCCGCTCAGGTCCGAGCGCGAGGCCGTCTCGTACGCGCTCGGCAAGGGCGTCGTCCTGGTCGCCGCCGTGGGCAACGACGGCCTGACCAACTACGCCAGGGAGAACGGCACCTCCTACTGGAGCTTCCCGGCCGGCTATCCGGGGGTCATCGGCGTGGCGGCCACCGACAAGCAGGGCAAACGGGCCACGTTCAGCAGCGACAACCTCTCCGTGCTGGTCGCCGCGCCCGGCGTGGGCGTGCCGGTGGTCAAGCGCAAGAGCGGCTACGAGCTCTCCGAGGGCACCAGCTCGGCCGCCGCGCTCGTGGCGGGCGTGGCCGCGCTCGTCAAGTCGCGCTATCCGGACCTGCCGCCCGAACAGGTCGCCCAGGCGCTGGCCTCCAGCGCGCGGGGCCGGCCCGCCCCGGGATACGACGACCAGACCGGGTTCGGGGTGGTCGACGCGGCCGCGGCGCTCAACGCCGCCGAGCGGCTGACCGGGGAACAGCGCAGCGTCATGTCAGGTCAGGACCACTTCGGGCAGGGCGAGGACTCACCCGTGCCGACCAGGCCGGGGCCCGATCCGCTGCGGCTGTGGTTGTACGGGGGAGGCGTGCTGGTCGCGCTGGTCATGTTCTGCGGCGCGATCATCGTGCTCAATCAGCGCAAGGAACAGTAAAGATCCGCTATGGTCCCGCGTCATGGGATACGAGCTGCGGGTGGTGCGCGAGTCGCCACTCGCCTTCGCGGAGCTCGCGAGGGCCATCGCACCGGCCGGTTTCGGGCTGCGCGGAGATGATGAGATCGTGGCCGCGCACAGGGGCGGCACGCACGCGGTGGCGCGCTGGCAGGGCCACCTGGTCGGCGAGCCCGGCTCCGACTGGCAGGTCGCGCAACTCGTCCGGCTCTCGGCCGCGCTCGGCGCCCGGCTCGTGGGCGAGGACGGCGAGGTCTACGCGCTGCGCGACGGCGTCATCGAGGTCGTGACGGGCGGCAGCGCGATGGAGATCGGCAAGTTCGAAGAGATCATCGAAGCGGGCCCGGCGGCATGGACCCCCTGAACCCCTTCGCCGAGCGGGTGCTCGACCTCGTCGAGCGCATCCCGCCCGGCAAGGTCATGGCCTACGGCGACATCGCCGAATGCCTCGGCGAGGGCGGCCCCCGCCAGGTCGGCAAGGTGATGTCGACGTGGGGCGGCGGCGTGCCGTGGTGGCGCGTCGTCCACGCCGACGGCACCTGCGCGGCCCCTGACCACCTGCAACGCTGCCTGGCCCATTGGCGCGAGGAAGGCACCCCGTTACGGGGCGAACGGGTGAACATGAGAGAAGCTCGCTGGGACGGGCCTTCAGCGGATTTTCAGTAAGGGTCATGACCTGCCGTTTCGCCGAACCGGCGAATTTGTGACATGTGACTCGCATTACCATGGGCAGAACACTGAATGGCGGCCCGAAAGGCGGTGCCACCCCAATGGCCACCGGCGTCACAGCCCAGAGCCAGGGCGGCGATTCGCTCGCCGACCGCCTCAAGGCTGTCCAGGATCTTTGCGATCGTGGAGAGCCCCTCGAAGCGGTCATGCGAGCCGTCGGCCCCGGCGGTCGCGACGCGGCGTACGACACCGAGGTGCTGAGCGGCCCACTCGGGTCCCGCATGGACCTCGCGGTCAAGCGCGGCGCGGCACGGCGGCGCGAGATGCTCGACCTCGTCCGGCCCTACCTCGCGGCCGTGGACGCGCGCGTCAAGCACGACCTGCCGGTCGCGCGGCGTGTCATATGTCACCTGATCGAGCACCGGCCCGACGAGGAACTCGTCGAGGGCGAGACGCTCGCCAAAGTCGTGACGGCCGCCGCCGAACCGTCCAAGCGCATCCGCAAGGGCCTGCGCTGGTACGCGGACCTGCCCTTCCGCGACGAGCTCTCACCTGACCTCTACCGGCTGCGGCGTGCCGACATGGTGCCGGTGACCCACATCGACGACATCGTCTGGGTCGACGGCAAGCTGCGCGTCACCGGGTTCGCGTACCTGGCGGGGCTCTCCGTCCGCAGCCGCAGGTTCAACTGGGCGACCGTGGTGCTGCGCGGGCCGCGCTGGCTGCCGCCCATCCGCATGCGCACGCGGCGCGTGCTCGCGCCCGAGGCCACCCATGGCGCGCGCGAGCCCGGCTGCAACTACGACTGGTCCGGGTTCAGCGCCGAACTGAGCCCGTGGCCGCTGCGCTGGCGCGGCGCCGTACGCGATGTGGTGTCCGCCGTGCGGCGGCGGATGCGGCACCGCCCGTCCGTGCCCGACACGACCACCTGGCGGGCCGAGATCGTGTTCTGGAGCCGGGGCGCGCGGGCCACGGGCCTGCTGCGCGGCTCCTCGGTCGGCCGTCCCGAGCGTCCCACCGGGCTCAAGCTGAAGCCGGGCCTGTGGATCCGGCCGGTGTGGACGTCCGACCGGGCGCTGCAGATCGTGCTCCAGCCCAACCGGGCCGAGCTGAAGGGCGTGTCCGTCGAGGGCGAGCGCCTGGAGCTGAAGATCTCCCTGCCCGGCCGCACGGTGACCAAGGGTCACGCCCGCCTGGGCGGCCACCGCATCGCCGCCGACTTCACCCCGGCCGGCGACGGCACGGAGGTCACGGTGGGGCTGGCCGTGCCCACCCTGCTGCAGGAGAAGGACGGGCGGCGGCTCTGGGTCGAGCCCAAGGGCGACCCGGCGGCCTCCGTCATGCTCGCCGACCTCGTGGAGACCCGCACGCCGGTGGGCGACCGCGAGATCACCGTGCTCGGCGACCGCCGTGACCGCGTGGTCGTCTCCGCCCACCGCATCCGGCCGGTGATCACCTCGGCCGTCTGGGAGGGCTCCGCGCTCCTGCTGCGCGGCCACTATCCCGACGCCCCGGGCTCCCGCACGCTGACGCTGCGGCACCGCTCCGGGCTGTCCTATCTGCTTCCTATGGAGCGCTCCGGCGAGGAGTTCTCCGTACGCGTCGAGCCCTCGGCCATGGACCGCTTCGGCGAGCCCGTGCCGCTCGCCTCCGGCACCTGGAACATGTCGATCCGGCACCCGTCGGGCGAGATCGTGCCGTTGCGCATGGACCACGCGGCCCTGCCGGGGCTCGACGAGGAGCCGCGCACGCTCGACGGGCACACGTACCGGATGATCTCCACCCGCTTCGACGTGCCGGTCGTGACGGTCGAGGAGGCCCGGCCCGCCGACGAGCGGGGCGTGGCCGGCACCCACGTGCTGCGCCGCGTGTTCTACCCGGCCCAGCGCACCGAGCCGCTGAACGACGCGACCGTCTACGTCGTCAACGACGGCCGCCTCTACGCCGACAGCGTCCGCGCCATCTACGAGGAGCGGCTGCGGCGGGGCGACGACCGCGAGCACATCTGGGTCGTCAAGGACGGCGCCTTCGTGCCGCCCGGCGGCGCGACCGTGATCCGCGCGGGCAGCCGCGAGCACCACGCCGCGCTGGCCAGGTCCCGCCACATCGTGACCAACTCGTTCCTGCCGGTCTGGTTCAGGGCCCGCGAGGACCAGGTCGTGCTGCAGACCTGGCACGGCACCCCGGCCAAGCACATCGGCAACGACCAGTCCCACATGGCGCGCGACCCGAGGCCGCCGATCTGGCACCGCCAGGCGGCGGAGGTGCGCGGCTGGGACCTGCTGCTCTCGCAGTCGCCGTGGGCCACGCCGGTGCTGCGCAAGGCGTTCGGCTACAAGGGCGAGATCCTGGAGAGCGGGCTGCCGCGCAACGACGTCCTCAACTCGCCCGACCGCGAGGCGCTGGCCGCCGCCGTGCGCGAGCGACTGGGGCTCGTGGAGGGCAAGCGGGTGATCCTGTACGCGCCCACGTGGCGGGACTACGACCGCAAGAACGCCATGGTCAAGCTCGACCTCGCCAAGGCGCGCGAGGCCCTCGGGGCCGATCACGAGATCCTGGTGCGGGCGCATCCGATGCAGGCGGTCCCGGCCGTCCCGGACATCGCCCACGACGTCACCACTTATCCCGATATTGCTGACTTGCTGTTGGTGACGGATGTGCTGGTGACGGACTACTCGTCGGTCATGTTCGACTTCGTGTGCACCGGCCGGCCGATCGTGTTCTACGGCTACGACCTGGCCAAATACTCGACCAAGCGGGGGCTCTATCTGGACCTGGCCGAGCAGGCGCCGGGGCCGGTGCTGTCGACGTCGGCCGACGTGATCGAGGCCCTGCGCGACATCGACTCCGTGTCGGCGGCCCACGCCGACCGCTACGAAGCCTTCCGCGCCACCTTCGCCCCCCGCGACGACGGCAAGGCCACGGCGCGCGTGGTCGATCACCTCTTTTCCTAGTCGCCGCTTAACGGGCGGGTCGCTTCCCCGCCCGTTAAGGCCTTCATCCTTTACGGCTGCGCACGGTGGGCCGCACGCGCCGACGTCGGTGGCCGTCCGTCATGGCCGGTCGTGAAGGCTCACGGGCTGCTCGCCGTGACGACGCGCATCCTTGACCGGCTCCATGGTCAAGGACGCGCCGCTCTCCGCCCCCACTCACCCGCCGCCCCGCACCACCCGCCCGCCGTCGGACCCATCGCGTGGCACGCGGCCCCGTCCGGACGCCCGCCCGGGGACCGTCCCCGTCAGCGCCCGTTCGCCATACGGAGTCCAGCCCCTTCAACGCGAGCTCTCCGTACGGCGCCTCACCCCGTCCTGGCCGTCCTGGGCGGTGGCGTCAGAAGAGGTTTGGGAGGTCGGGGAGGAGGAAGCGGCGGTTGGGGTCGTAGTCGGAGGTGAGGTCTTCGGTGCGGTGGAATCCGCCGTTCGGGAGGTTCTCCACCAGGAGGTAGAGAAGGGATGACATGGTGGTGCCGCAGACGATCTCGCCGCTCTCGATGAGCTTGCGGAGGCGCGAGGCGTGCACCCACTCCACCCGCTCCGCCTCGTACGGGTCCGACGGCGGGCCGATGCGGGTGGCCGAGTCGGCGCGGTAGATGTGGTGCAGGCTGTCGGTGAAGCCGTTGGTCGGCTGGATCGACAGCAGCGGGCGCAGGGGGCCGGGACGCCAGCCCGTCTCCTCCTCGACCTCGCGCGCGGCCGCCGCCTGAGGCATCTCGCCCTCGTCCACCTGGCCCAGCGGGATCTCCCAGCCCCACGTGTCGGTGATGAAGCGATGCCGCCAGATCAGCAGCACCCGGTCCTGGTCGTCGGTGACGACCGCCCCCGCGCCGGGTGCGATGCGTACGAGCCGGTGGTCGAGGCGGCGCCCGTCGGGCAGCTCCACATCCGCCACCCGGATGTCCAGCCACGGGTCCGCGTACAGCGACCTCTCGGAGTGGACCTGCCACCGCATGCGATCAACCCCCACACCGAGGCGAAATGTTGACCCTACGTTACAAGCCGGAACGCTCCGTGGGCGAGGTTGTCGATCACTTCCGCAGTTCGATGTCGAGCGCCAGAGGCGACGTGTGGATGTCGTACGTACGGAAGCGCGTCCGCGCGATGAAGTCCTCGAACTCCGGCTTGGTGTACGCCCGCCGAGGCAGGAAGGACCGCAGGGCGAACTTCGTGAAGAGCCTGGACAGGCCGCTGATCCCCATCCGGGCCACGTCGGCGTCCACGGCGTCCTTGGGCACGTCCCTGCGCAGATCGATGACGAGGGCGTGGCCGCCGGGCCGCAGCACCCGGTGCATCTCGTGGAGCGCCCCGACGGGGTCGGAGAAGTTCTTGAACGCGGCGCAGCAGACGACGAAGTCGAAGCTCCCGTCCTCGAACGGCATCGCGGAGGCGTTCCCGCGGCGGAAGTCCACCCGGACCCCGGCCTCGGCGGCCTTCGCGCGGGCGATCTCGACGAACGTCTGGCTGATGTCGAGCCCCGTGACCGTGTAGTCGCCGGTCGCGGCCAGGGCGATCGACAGGTTGCCGGGCCCGGGGGCCACCTCTAACACCTCGCTGCCCGGCTCGGCCAGCTCGCGCACGCGTTCGACCTGGTCGGAGAACCGGTCGGGCGACCTGTCGTTGCTCGCGGCGTACCAGCGGGCGATCGCGCCCTCCATGCCGACGCCCTTGTATCCCTTGTCAGTCATAGAAACACGATATGTCGCGTCTAAGAGAAGTCAAGATATATCGCGGCAACGCCGTCGGCGAACATGAGGGCGGCGTGTCGCGCGAGAAAGTGGAGATTCGCCCCGATACGGTAGGCGGATCGCGTGGGGAGACCGGGCAAGTCGGCACGATCTGTCCCTGTGGTCTGGTGGAATCTAGTGCTGTGAGTGGTCAGACCTGGCGGTTGGTGCGACGCGGCAACAGTGGACCTGTTGCGCCCCCTGTGCTCGATGAGCACCAGCGTGCCGTGGTCGCCCACCGGAGCGGCCCGCTGCTCGTCCTCGCAGGTCCGGGCACCGGCAAGACCACCACGATAGTCGAGAGCATCGTCGACAGGATCGAGCGCCGCGGCGTCGACCCCGAGCGCGTGCTCATCCTCACCTTCAGCCGCAAGGCCGCCGAGGAGCTGCGCCAGCGGGTCACCGCCCGCCTGCGCCGCACCACCCGCACCCCGCTGGCCCTCACCTTCCACTCCTACGCGTACGCGCTCCTGCGCCGCGAGGCCGTGCTCGAGGGCAAGGCCCCGCCGCGCCTGCTGACCGGCCCCGAGCAGCTCCTGGAGATCCGGCGGCTGCTCCACGGCGAGCTGGAGAGCGGCGCGCTCGACTGGCCGGTGTCGCTGCGCGAGCCGCTCAAGACGCGGGGCTTCGCCGAGGAGCTGCGCGACTTCCTGTCCAGGGCCAGTGAGCGCGGGCTCGACCCCGAGCGGCTGATCGCCCTCGGCAGGCTGCACGGCAGGGGCGACTGGGCGGCGGCGGGCAGGTTCGCCGAGCGCTACCAGGACAGGTTCGACCTCGACCCGGAGGAGACCTACGACTACGCCGAGCTGATCGGGGCCGCCTCGGCGTTACTGGCCCGGCCGGAGGTGCGCGAGCGGGAGCGGGCGGCGCACGACGTGGTGTTCGTGGACGAATACCAGGACACCGACCCGGCACAGGAGTTCCTGCTGGCCCAGCTCGCCGGCGACGGGGCCGACCTGGTCGCCGTCGGCGACCCCGACCAGTCGATCTACGGCTTCAGGGGCGCCGACGTGCAGGGCATCATGAAGTTCCCCGAGCGGTTCAAGACCAGGGACGGCCGCGAGGCGCCGGTGCTGGCGCTGCGGGTGTGCCGCAGGAGCGGGGCCGACCTGCTGGAGGCCTCCCGCCGGTTGGCGGCCAGGCTGCCGGTGGCGCCCATGCCCGACCACGCGTACGGGCACGAGCACGACCACCGCGACCTGGCGCCGCTGCCCGACGCGGACGCCGGCGACGCGCGGGTGCTGCTGGCCGACAGCACCAGCCAGGAGGCGGCGATCGTGGCCGACACGCTGCGGCGCGCGCACCTGATCGACGGGGTGCCGTGGCACCGGATGGCGGTGCTGGTCCGTTCGGCCAAGCGCCAGGTGCCGCTGCTGCGCCGGGCGCTGGTCAACGCGGGCGTGCCGACGATGATCGCGGGCGACGAGGTGCCGATCGCGCAGGAGCCCGGCGTGCGGCCGCTGCTCACCATGCTCCGCGTGGCCATGGACCCCGCCCAGCTCGACGAGGGCGTGGCCGAGGAGCTGCTGACGGGGCCGCTCGGCGGCACGGACATGATCGGCGTACGCCGCCTCCGCCGCGCACTCAAGATCGCCGAGAACGAGGCGCAGGGCACGCGCTCGTCCGGCGAGCTGCTGGTCGCGGCCGTGCAGGACGTCAGGGAGCTCATCCGCGTCGAAGACCACGTCGCCGTCCCCGCCGAGCGCGTGGCCAAGCTCCTGGCCGCCGCCCGCGAGGCCGCGCAGCAGGAGGGGACGGCGGAGGACCTCCTGTGGGCCGTGTGGCACGCCAGCGGCCTGGCCGGGCGCTGGTCCGAGCAGAGCCTGCAGGGCGGCCCCAGGGGCGCGCAGGCCGACCGCGATCTCGACGCCGTGGTGGCCCTGTTCGACCACGCGGCCCGATTCGTGGACCGGATGCCCAAGGCGGGCCCCGAGGTGTTCATCGACGACCTGGCCGCCCAGGAGATCCCCGGCGACACGCTGGCCGACCGGGCCCCCGACGGCGACGCCGTACGCGTGCTGACCGCCCACCGCTCCAAGGGCCTCGAATGGGACGTCGTGGTCGTCGCGGGCGTGCAGGAGGGCGTCTGGCCGGACCTGCGGCTGCGCGGGTCGCTGCTCGGCGTGGAAGACCTCGTCGAGGTGGTCGAGGGCACCAAGCCCAACGCCGCCTCGCTGGTCTCCAAGCTGCTGGCCGAGGAGCGCAGGCTGTTCTACGTGGCCGCCACCAGGGCCAGGCGCAGGCTGGTGGTGACCGCGGTGGGCGGCGAGGACACCGACGAGCGCCCGTCCAGGTTCCTGTCGGAGCTGATGCCGGGAGCGGTGGAGTCGGCCACGGTGGACGACCGGGCCCGCTGGCTGAACATGTCCGCCCTGGTGGCCGACCTGCGCAGCGCGGTGACCGACCCCACCAAGCCCAGGAAGATGCGGCAGAAGGCGGCCAGGCAGCTCGCCCGCCTCGCCGCCGCGGGAGTCCAGGGGGCCCACCCCAACGACTGGTACGCCCTCACGCCCATCTCCGACGACCGCCCGCTGAGCTGGCCCGACGACGTCGTCAGCATCTCGCCCTCAGCGGTCGAGAGCTTCACCAAGTGCGGCCTGCGCTGGCTGCTGGAGACGGCCGTCGGCGCCGCGGGCACCAGCACCGCCCAGGGCCTGGGCAACATCATCCACGCCCTGGCCGTCCTGGCGGCCACCGACCTGCCCAGCGAGGACCTCCTGGGCGACCGCCTCGACCAGGTCTGGAACGACCTCGACTTCGGCGGCGTCTGGTACAACCGCAAGCAGCGCCAGGTCGCCGAGCAGATGATCGGCAAGTTCCTGCGCTGGCACAAGGAAAATCCGCGCGAGCTGGTGGCCATGGAGGAGGCGTTCACGGCGATGGTCACCGAGGGCGTCCAGATCAAGGGCCGCGTCGACCGGGTCGAGCGCGACTCCGACAACCGCGCCGTGATCATCGACCTCAAGACCGGCGGCTCCAAGCCCAAGGCCGGCGACCTCGACCGCCATCCCCAGCTCGGCGTCTACCAGCTCGCCGCGCTGCTCGGGGCCTTCGCGCGCCACGGCATGACCGAGCCGGGCGGCGCCGCGCTCGTCCAGGTCGGCAAGGCGGCGGGCAAGAACGACGCGCTGGAGCAGGCGCAGCCCCCGCTGGCCGACGACAAGGACCCGGGCTGGGCCAAGGACCTGGTCGACACGGTGGCGACCGGCATGTCGGGCCCGTTCTTCCAGGCCAAGGTCAACGACGGCTGCCGCACGTGCGCGGCCAGGGCGAGCTGCCCGGTCAACGACAACGGGGGCCAGGTGTGCTGACCCCCGCCGAACTCGCCGGCAAGCTCGGCATCCTGCCCCCCACCCGTGAGCAGGCCACGGTCATCGAGTCCCCGCTGGAGCCCATGGTCGTCATGGCCGGCGCGGGCTCGGGCAAGAGCGAGACCATGGCCGGTCGCGTGGTCTGGCTGGTCGCCAACGGCCTGGTCAAACCGGAAAACGTGCTGGGCCTGACCTTCACCCGCAAGGCCGCCGCCGAGCTGGCCAACCGGGTCAGGGAGCGGCTGAACGGCCTGGCCGAGGCGGGCCTCGTGGAGCCGGGCGCGCTCGACAACGAGCCGACCGTGTCCACCTACCACGCCTACGCGGCTCGCCTGGTCACCGACCACGCCCTGCGCGAAGGGCTGGAGCCCACCATGCGCCTGGTCACGCCGGCGGTGTCGTGGCAGCTCGCGTCGCGGGTGGTGGCGATGTACGACGGGCCGATGGACCGGATCGAGCTGGGCCCGCCGTCGGTCACCGCCGCGGTGCTGGAGCTGGCCGGCGAGCTGTCGGAGCACCTGCGCTCGGCCGGCGACGTGCGGCGGATGGGGGAGTGGCTGCGGGGCAGGCTCGACCTCCTGCCCGGCAGGACGACCGTGGCCCAGCGCAAGCCGCTCGGCGTCCAGTCCGCCAGGGAGCAGCTGCTGCCGATGGTGGAGGCGTACGAACGGCTCAAGCGCGGCCGGGAGGTCATCGACTACGGCGACCAGATGTCGCTGGCCGCCAGGATCGCCGCCAACCACAAGGAGGTCGGCGAGATCGAGCGAGGCCGCTACTCCGTGGTCCTGCTCGACGAATACCAGGACACCAGCCACGCCCAGCTCGTCCTGCTGCGCTCCCTTTACGGCGGCGGCCACCCGGTCACCGCCGTGGGCGACCCCTGCCAGTCCATCTACGGCTGGCGCGGCGCCTCCGCGGGCAACCTCCGCCGCTTCCCCCAGGACTTCCGCGACAGCTCCGGCGACCCCGCCGAGGTCCGCCAGCTCAGCGTCAGCTTCCGCAACGGCGACCGGGTGCTCGACGTCGCCGCCCGCGTCCAGCTCCCGCTACGCATGGAGGCCCGCGAGGTGCCGGTCCTGGTCCCGGGCCCCAACCGGGTCGACCGCGGCCGGGTCACCTGCGCCTTCCACGAGACGGCCGAGGATGAGGCGAAGTGGGTCGCCGACGGCATCGCCAGGATCCTCGGCGCGGAGACGGCGCCCGACGGCCTGCCCTGGGGCGAGAAGGAGCGCAAGAAGACGCTCGCCGTGCAGCCCCAGGACGTCGCGATCCTGGCGCGCAAGCGCTCGCAGTTCCCCGCGCTGCGCAGGGCGCTGGAGGAGCGCGACATCCCGGTCGAGGTGGTCGGTCTCGGCGGCCTGCTGACCGTGCCCGAGGTGACCGACATCGTGGCCACCCTGCGCGTCCTGTACGACGCGACGGCCGGCGACGCGCTGGCCAGGCTGCTGGCCGGGCCCCGCTGGCGGATCGGGCCCGCCGACCTGCGCGTGCTGGGCGAGCACGCCAGGCTGCTGGCCCGCGAGCTGAGCGAGAGCGGCCGGGAGGAGGACCCACTCGACCAGGTGGTGGCCGACCTCGCCGAGGAGCGCGGCAGCCTGGTGGACGCGCTGGACGAGCTGCCCGACCGGGAGGAGTGGCTGGAGGCGTTCTCGCCGCTGGCCCGCACCAGGCTGGTGGCGCTCGCCCAGGAGCTGCGCCGGCTCAGAGCGCACACCGCGCAGCCGCTCCCCGACCTGATCAGCGAGGTCGAGCGCACGATCGGCCTCGACGTCGAGGTGGCCGCGCGCAGCGGCACGACGAGCACGTTCGCGGCGCGGGCCGACCTCGACGCGTTCCTCGACGCCGCGTCCAGGTTCGCGGGCGACGCGGAAGACCCGACGCTGGGCGCCTTCCTGGCCTACCTCCAGGCGGCGGAGAGCGAGGAGTTCGGGCTGGAGGCGGGCCGGGTCGGCGACAGCAACAGCGTCAAGCTCATGACCGTGCACGCCTCCAAGGGGCTGGAGTGGCCGATCGTGGTCGTGCCGGGCCTGTCGCAGCTCGTCAGCTCGAAGGGGACGATCGCGACGGGCAGCATCTTCCCCGCCACGCCGGTCATGAACAGCCGCTGGACCGAAAACCCGCGCAAGCTCCCCTACCCGCTCCGCGGCGACGCCGCCGACCTGCCGAGGCTGAGCGGGCTGAGCAAGGAGGAGCTCGGCGCGTTCGACGAGCACTGCCGCGAGCGCGACCTGATGGAGGAGCGCAGGCTGGCGTACGTGGCCGTGACCCGCGCCCACTACCACCTGATCGCCTCCGGCTACCGCTGGGGGAGCGCCACCAAGCCGCTGGAGCCGTCCGACTTCCTGCTGGAGATCCGCGACACCGCCGACCGCGTCTCGGTCTGGGCCGGCGACCTGGCCGACGGCGCCACCAACCCGCTGCTCGCCGAGCCCGCCGAGGCCATCTGGCCGGTCACGCCCGAGGGCCTGCGCTACGAGTCCGTGCTCGACGGCGCCCGCCTGGTCGAGGACGCCCTGGCCGGGGCGCTCGCCGACGACGAGGAGGACGACGAGCAGCTGCGGGCGTTCGAGGAGGAGCGGCTGCGGGCCTGGGAGCGCGACACCGACCTGCTGCTGCGCGAGCGGGAGCTGCACCGGCGCCGGCCCGCCACGATCGTCGAGCTGCCGGTCAAGCTGACCGTGTCGTCGCTGGTCACGCTGGCCGGCGACCCGCGCGAGCTGGCCCGCAGGATCCGCCGCCCCGTCCCGGTCAAGCCCGCGCCGCTGGCGCGCCGGGGCACGTCGTTCCACAAGTGGCTGGAGACGCGGTGGGACCAGCAGCGGCTGATCGACGACCTGGAGCTGTACGACGAGGAGCTCGAAGAGGCGGATGTGCGCCTCGCCGAGCTGCAGGAGCGGTTCGAGCAGAGCGAGTGGGCCGATCGTCGCCCGGTCGATCTGGAGGTGCCGTTCGAGACCATGATCGCCGACCGGCTCGTGCGCGGGCGGATGGACGCGGTCTTCGAGCTGCCCGACGGCGGCTACGAGGTCGTCGACTGGAAGACCGGCGAGCCGCCCAGGGGGAAGAAGGCCACCCGGGTGGCGGCGGTGCAGCTCGCGGCGTACCGGCTGGCCTGGTCGCACCTGGCGGGGGTGCCGCTGGAGAAGGTGCGGGCGGCCTTCCACTTCGTACGCGCCAACCGCACCGTGCGCCCGGTCGACCTGCTCGACGCCGACGGCCTGGTCGCGCTCATCGAGGGGGTCAGGCTCGTAGATGGTGGAAAGCCGGCTTCGGATGCATGAGGAAGTCGTGGTGGGAGATGTTCCAGGCGTAGGCGCCGGCCATCTCGAAGACCACGGTGTCCCCGACGCGAGCCGAGGTCACGATTTTTCGGGAAAAAACGTCCTTTGGGGTGCATAGCTGGCCGACGAACGTGATCGGCTCGTCCGCCAGGCCCGGCCCCTTGCCCGTGGGCAGGATCGTGAACGGCTGGTCGTGGCCCTTGGTCGCCGGCGTCCGCAGGTGGTGGGTGCCGCCCAGCAGGATCGCGTACGCCTCGCCGCGCACCCGCTTCACGTCCACGACCCTGGTCACGTAGGAGCCGCAGTACGCCGTCAGCGCCCGGCCGGGCTCGATCCGCAGGCGTTTCCCGCCCCGGACGGCCGCGAGGCCCGCCCCGTACGCCGCCCAGTCGAACCTGGACTCCGGCGCCGCGTACGACACCGCCATGCCGCCGCCCAGGTTGACCTCCTCGTGCTCGTTGTCCAGCAGGGCCTTGGCGAGGGTCAGGAGCTGAGGGGCGTCCAGGCCGCTGGCCAGGTGGGTGTGCAGGCCGCGCAGGCGTACCCGCTCGGTGAACAGCGGCAGGCACTCCGCCATGCCCTGCTCGTCCATGCCGAACGGCCCGCTCATCGTGAGCGCGGCGCCCTCGACCGGCAGGTCGGGGTTGAGCCTGAGCAGCACGTCGGCCTCCAGGCCGGTGGCGAGGAGGCGGCGCAGCTCGTTCGGGGACTCGACGTGGATGCGGTGGTGCGGCAGGCGCAGCTCGGCGTCGGTCTTGCCGGGGCCCCCGAGCGCGACCGGCTTGCCCGGGAACAGCGTCGTGACGTGCGCGTGCTCGCCCGCCGACGACGCCTCGAACCCGGCCACGTGCCCGGCCAGCACGCGCAGCAGCTCGGCGTCCGGATTGGCCTTGACGGCGTAGTAGAGCTCGACCCCGCCGAGCGCCCGCCGTACGGAGGCGGCGTGCTCGTCCAGCGCGGGCAGGTCGTACAGGTAGGCGGGGGCCTCACCGAGGCGCAGCGCGGCGTCCCGGACGCGGTCGGTGATCATGCGAGCGGGTTCGCGATCGGGACGTAACCGGCTGCGCGGTCGGCCGCCCGCGCCCAGCGGACGCCCAGGTTCGCCTTGGCGGGCAGCGGCGCGCCGGCCAGCAGGTCCGACAGGGGCAGCGGCCGGCCGAGCTCGTCCGCCTGGCCGGCGAGCAGGTCGCGGGCGATCCGCCACAGCTCGCGCAGCAGCCCGTCGTCCGCTCCCGCGACGGTGGCGGCGATCTCGGTGAGGTGGTTGACGAGCAGGCAGTACGCCACGCGGGCCCAGCCGCGCTCGGCGTCGTAGGTGAGGGCCGCGGCCACCTCGGGGTGCAGGCCGGCGAGGTCGTGGCGGCCGGCGACGAGCTTGGTGCCCTCCAGGTCACGGAAGACGGCCTCCGCGGGGAGCCCGTCCGCGTCCAGGCCGACCAGGACGTTCTGCAGGTGGGGCTCCAGAACGACGCCGTACGCGAAATACAGCTCCAGGACGGGCAGCGCGACCGCCGCCACGTACGCCCGCCACCAGGCGAGCGGGTCCTTGACCGGCGCGCCGAGGGCGAGCGCGGCGGCCAGCACCGGGGTCACGCCGGGGGAGCAGGCGGTCCAGGGGCTCTGCCGGACGATCACGCCCAGGCCCTCGTGGAGCCGGGTGCCGAGGGCCGCCGAGCGGTAGCCGGGCTCGGGGAGCCAGCGGGTGGCGGGGTGCCTGTTGGCGACCTCCTTGAGGATCGGGCCCAGGCGGGAGGTGAGCTCCACGGCGCCGGCCAGCTCGTACCAGGCGTTCTTGCGCACGCAGTTCGTGATCCGGACGTCCAGGGAGAACTTCAGGCACGCCTCCGCCCCGGGCGCGTACACGGTCCGCACGGACGAGGTCGGCAGGACCACCGGCCCCTGCCCCAGGTCGATCAGCTCGGCCCCGAACGCGGGCCTCAGCAGCTCCACCTGCCACGGATGCGCCGGAAGCAGCCGGTAGCCGCGCGGCGCCTCGCCCATCGTGTCGAGCACCGACGCGTCGCCGCCCTCGGCCAGCACGTCCTCGCGCACGCCGAGCAGCCGGACGGGGAACTCGGCGTGCGCCTCGGGCGCGTAGCGCAGCCAGCCGTCCCCGCCGCGCGCCTTGGGGCTGGGGTGGAAGGGATGGCCGAACACCAGCGACTGCTCCGAGGCCAGCCACGGATCGGCGGGCGGGACGGCGTCCTCCCGCGCGCGCAGGATCATGGCCACCGCCTCGCGGCTGGCCGCCACCTGCTCGGCGAACTCGCCGTTCGCCCCATGGAGGTCGGACTCGACCATCCGTACCAGCTCGCCGGTCGTCAGCGGCTGCCAGGCGCCCTCCTCCAGGCGCTCAGGCCGGCCGTCGAAGCGCAGCGCAGCGCCGCCGTGGGTGCGGACCCGCAGCAGCGTGCCCGCCACCCGCAGCAGCAGGTACGGCGGCGCGGGCCAGACCAGACCGCGCGGCCCGGCCACCTCCCGCACGCAGCAGCGCAGCAGGGCCGCCAGCGTCGCCTCCTCGGCTGTTTCCTCAGCCGGGGCAGAGGGCGCGTCGAGGGCCGGAGCGTGCATTCAAGCTCTCCTCAGGTAGTTGGGCCCGCTGGTGCCGTAGAACTTGTTGACGTCGCGGGCGCCGGAGCGCTCCTTCGCGACGAGCGTCCCAGCGGTGATCATGGACTTGCCGGTGAGCCTGGCCGCGTCCAGAGTCCTGGCGCGCAGGATCCTGGCCATGGGGTCCTCGCCGTACTCGTCGAGGGCCTCGGCCAGCGTGCCGCGCAGCAGCGCCGCGGCCTCGGCGTGCGGCATCGCCCCGAACGCCACGGCGGCGGCGGCCAGATGCAGCGTGATGGTCACGAACACGTCGGCCAGCGCGTGCGGATCGTCGTTCAGCATCCGCTCGTCGGCGAACCCGGGCACGTCGATCCCGGCCGCCCGCAGCCTCGCGGGTGAGGCCAGCAGCCCGTCGTTGTCCTTGACGAGCAGCCGCGTCCGGTCGCCTTGGAAGACGAGGGCGAGGTTCTGCTGGTGGGCTTCGAGGGCGACGCCGTAGCGCACGAAGAGCCGTACGTTCCAGCGCAGCAGCAGCCGCAGGTAGGCGGGGACGACGTCGCCCACCTCGTCGAGCACCCCGGGCGCGCCCAGCGCGGCCACCGGCACGATCTTGCCCTCGGGCAGCCGCCTGAGCATCCAGGCCAGGTACTCGTGCCCGGCGTGCGCGTGGACCTGCTCGTCGGCCAGCACCACGTCCGGGCCGGCCAGCTCCCGGAGCAGCAGCTCGGCCTTCGCCCCGTCGCCCAGCGTGCCCGGCTTGATCGACCGTCTGTTCCGGGCGCCCAGGGTGCTGATGGGGAGGGGCAGCTTGAGATGGGTACGGGGGTCGATCTCGACGGTCCGCATGGACAGGGTGGGCCGCACGGTCAACCGCGCCTCGTCGAGCAGCCGTACCCCGTCGATCTTCCGCACCTCGCCGGCCGTCAGCGGGTGGACGGGGAACAGCACCTCGTCCGGCCCCACCTCCCACCCGCCCGCGTCGGCGGGGAAACGCTCGGCGGAGCCCGGCGCGAGCGCCCGGCGGGGCACGGCAGCCCACCGCAGCTCGAACGACGGCGCGAACTCCGGCGCATACGCCAGCAGCTCCTCCTCCGACAACCCCACCCGCGCCCGGGACGTCGGATAGACGGGATGGTCCACGAAGGCGGCCAGCGCCTCATAGGACGGCCCTCGCGCGAGCACCTCGCCGGCATGGGAGTCGTGCAGCTCCAGAGCGGTCAGCGCCGCCAGGCACTCCTCGAAGAAGGCCGCGACCCCCTCCGAGTCCGCCGGGTCCGCCACCTCGACCAGCGTCTCCAGCACCTGCTCCAGCCCGAGCCGCTCCTCCGAGGCCACCACGAAGTCCTGGAACAGCGCGCCGGGCTCCAGGCGTACCCACCGGCCGTCCGCCAGAAGCAGCCCCGCGCCGTCCTTGGTCCGGCTGATCCGGGAGGACAGCCCGCCGTAGTCCTCGCGCAGCAACGCGTTCAGGACCCGGGCGGCCAGATAGGCCTCCCGATCGCTCATTCGACCACCCACGGCCGCGCGGCCCGGTAGGCCTCGACGGCCGCGTCCACGGTGGCCCGGGAGGGCCCGACGGCACGTACGACGCCCAGATAGTCCCGGTTCGTGTGCGTGAGCGAGATGACGTCCCCGACGGCCCGCAGCGGCCGGTGCCACAGCCGGACGTCCCCTTCGACGAAGGTCTCGGCACCGGGGGCATCCTTGACGGTCCCGGCCCGGTCGGCGACGAGGCTGACCGCGCTCCCGTACAACGAAATTTCCGGAATGTCGGGCACCGCCTCCCCGAGATGCACCCGCAGGATCCACTCGAACAGCGGCACCCCGAGCACATCACCGAGCAGGAAGTCGCAATGGTCGCCGATCACCCGGTAGTTCACCTCGACGATCCGGGGCCCTCGCGGAGTGACCACGTACTCGGTGTGACAGGCCCCGAACCCGACCCCCAGCGCCCGCAGCGCCGCCAGCACGTGCTCGTGCGTCCCGTCCCGCGGCGCCCAGTCGAGCCGTTCCTCGATGAAGTACGGCAGCGCCCCCAGCGTCGTCTCGAACCCGCCGAGCACCCGCGTCGCGGACGCGTCCCCCAGCGTCTCCAGCGTCCGCAGCGGCCCTTCCAGGTACTCCTCGACGACCAGCGTCTCGCCCGGCCGCCGCTTCCTGACCAGGGCCACCGCGCCGGCCAGGTCGCGTTCGACGAGCATGACGTCCTCGCTGGCCACGCCCTCACGCGGTTTCAGCACGACAGGGTAGGGGAGGCGCTCGGGCACCGGATCGCCGGGGGCGAGCCGGATCGACCACACCTGCTCGACCCCGGCCTCGAGGAGCCTGCGACGCGTCAGGAACTTGTTCTTGGCGGCCACGCAGGCCCGCCAGTCCTTCCCGGGCAGCCCGAAGTAGGCTGCCGCGAGCGCCGTCTCCGCCTGCAGGTGGTCGGAGTTGGTGAAGATCGCGTCCGGCCTGCCGAGGCTCTCGACGGCGTCGATGAGGGCCCGCGGGTCGCGCACGTCGCACGCCACCGCGTACGGATGCCGCTCCGGCCGATCCGTCAGGACCGTGACCTCCAGCCCCAGGGCCTCGGCCGCGGGCAGGAAGCCGTCCGTCACGGAATCGGTTGATTTGAGCGCGGTCAGGTAGAGCCGCAACGCGAAGGCACCCCCGAAGGATCAGGTAAGGCTAACCTAACTCGTCGATCTTAGCCCGAGAGAGATCACCCCGGGGCCCGGATACCGTAATCGCCGGCTAACTGCGAGGTCATAGGATGACAGGGGATTTCGGGAGGGGACGGCCTGTGGAGACGACCGCGGAAGAGCAACTCATCGGGCCTCTGCTTCTGGCACGCGGCACCATCGACAGATCCTCGGCGCTGCGGGTCAACGAGCAGTGGCTGGAGCAGGCGTGGACCGATCCGTCGACCAGGGTGCTGGTGATCGACGACGGTCACACGCTGGTGCGGCGGTCGGGAGACACGGTGCAGGCGGTGCTCTACGCGCCGGCCGACGCGCCGCCGGGCGAGCGCTACCTGCTCGGGGTCGAGGACGGTGTGGCCTACTTCGCGGTGGCGGCGCCGCTGCCCAGCGGCCCCGGAGGCGATGTCAACGGGCGCGTGACGGTGCCCATGAGCCTGCGCGACACGCCCGAGGGCGAGGCGGTGGCGGCCGGGCTGCGCCAGGTCGGGGGCCTGCTCGGCGACCGCGACGCCGGCCTGCTGGTCTACGCGGTGGCGCTGGAGGCCTGGCACACGACCCACGAATACTGTCCGCGCTGCGGCACCCGCACCGACGTGCGGGCCGGCGGGCACATCCGCGTCTGCCCGCAGGACGGCAGCCAGCACTTCCCCCGCGTCGACCCCGCGGTGATCATGCTGGTCCGCGACGAGGACGACCGCTGCCTGCTCGCCCGCGGCCCGCAGTGGCCGGAGGGGCGGCTGTCGATCCTGGCGGGGTTCGTGGAGCCGGGGGAGTCGCTGGAGCACGCCGTCGCCCGTGAGGTGGCGGAGGAGGTCGGCGTCACCGTCGTCCGCCCGCGCTATCTCGGCAGCCAGCCCTGGCCGTTCCCGCGCAGCCTCATGCTGGGCTTCTTCGCCGAGGCGATCTCGACCGAGCTCACGCCGGACGCCGAGGAGATCGCCGAGGCCCGCTGGTTCTCGCGCGAGGAGCTGGCGCGAGCGCTGGAGTCCGGCGAGCTGCGCCTGCCCCCGCCGGTGTCGATCGCCCGCCGCCTGATCGAGACCTGGTACGGCGGCGAGCTGACCGGCGACTGGTGATCAGGCTGCCCCGAGCAGGGCCTTGACCTCGAGAGCTGAAGGGTTCGTGCGCACGACGCGGCCGTCGGGGGTGTCGATCACCACGGTCGGCACCACCTGGTTGCCGTTGTTGACGCTCATCACGAACTCTGCCGCCGACGGGTCGCGCTCGATGTCGATGTCCTTGAAGCTGATGCCCTCGCGGGTGAGCTGGGACTTGAGCCGCTTGCAGGGGCCGCACCAGGTGGTGCTGTAGACGGTGAGCGCCATGTCGGGAGATCCCTCCGGAGATCAGGAAAATAGGCGCTCCATGCAACAACCGGACTGTGCAAGTTCATTCCTGAGGCGGGGGTGTCCCGACTCGGGCGCTCAGCCGATGCGCTCGGCGATCCAGGCCTGCACCTGCTCGGCCACCCCGGGCTCGCGATAGAGCGGGTTGCTGTGGTTGATGCCCGGCTGGGTGATCACCGTCACGGGCACGCCCACCTGCCCCAGCATCGTCTTGAGCACCTGGCTCTGCAGCGGCGGCACGAACTCGTCCTTGGAGTGCACGGTCAGCATCGGCGCGTCCTTGCGGCTGGCGTGCCAGGCCACCTCCATGCTGGCCCAGACCCGCGAGCACTTGCCCTTGGGCGCGCAGCCTCCGGCCAGGCGGATGGCGGCCGTACGGAGCTTGCGCTTGTTGGGGTCGTCGGACTTCTCGCCGTCGGAGTAGGCGCGCAGCGGCGAGATGATCGGCGACAGGCCCACGACGCCCTTGAGGCCGGAGATGCCGTCGCCGTACGTGCCCACGGCCGCCGCGATGTGGCCGCCGGCGGAGAAGCCCACCACCACGTAGTTGCTCGGGTCGAACGCCCACCGCTCGGCGTGCTTGCGGGCCAGCGCGATGGCGGCCAGCGCGTCCGAGCGCTGCGCGGGCCACACCGCGTCGCCGGAGAGCCGGTAGTTGAGGTTGAAGACCGTGTAGCCCAGCTCGGCGTACTGGCGGACGATCTCCTTCATGTAGCGCTTGTCACCCCCCGACCACCAGCCGCCGTGGATCAGGAACACGCCGGGGCGCTGCTGGCCGTCGGGCGTCCACCAGACGTCCATGGCTTGACGTGCCTGGGGGCCGTACGAGACGGTCTCGGAGGCGAAGTCGCCGAGCCCGTACTGGTCGATGACATCGGTGGGGCCGGGCGTCGGCTCCTTGTTGGCGCTGGCGGCCACGGGTGTGAGCACGACGGCAGCGAGCGCGAGCACGCCCGCGAAAACCGCAGTTCGCACGGCCTTCCTTTCCCCCATGCAGATGGTCGGACCCATTGTGAGGGAAGAGACCGGTTCTTTGCATCTGGTGGCTATGAACATACGTCGGCCCGCATGTTGCCAGAATAAAGGGGCTGTCCGCTACACCTGCGAGTATGTACGGGTGAACAATATGGATGACGTCCTGGCCGGTCTCGACCCCGAGCAGCGCGCGGTGGCCGAGGCGGTGCGCGGTCCGGTGTGTGTGCTGGCCGGCGCGGGCACCGGCAAGACCAGGGCGATCACCCATCGCATCGCGCACGCGGTCCGCAGCGGGGTGGTTGACGCGCAGAGCGTGCTCGCTGTGACGTTCACCACTCGGGCGGCGGGGGAGCTGCGCCAGCGGCTGCGCGCGCTCGGGGCGCCCGGCGTGCAGGCCCGTACGTTCCACGCGGCGGCGCTGCGGCAGCTCACCTACTTCTGGCCGAGGGTCATCGGCGGCGCGGCGCCCTCGGTGATCGAGTCCAAGCTCCCGGTGCTGGCGGAGGCCTGCCGCCAGGTCCGGAAAACTCCGGATCGGTCCGAGTTGCGGGACATCGCGGCCGAGCTCGAATGGGCCAAGGTCACCCAGATCGGGCCGGAGGACTACGTGACGGCCGCGGCGAAATACCACCGCACGCCGCCGGTCCCGCCGGAGGAGGTCGCTCGCCTTTATGAGGCGTACGAGCAGATCAGGCGCGAACGCCACCTGGTCGACTTCGAGACCATCCTCGAGCTGACCGCCGCCGTGATGACCGAGCACAAGGAGGTCGCGGGGCAGATCCGCCAGCAGTACCGCTATTTCGTGGTGGACGAGTACCAGGACGTCAACCCGCTGCAGAAGCTCCTGCTCGACACCTGGCTCGGGGGCCGCGACGACCTCTGCGTGGTCGGCGACCCCAACCAGACGATTTACTCCTTCACCGGCGCCACCCCGCGCTACCTGACGGGCTTCGCGGTCGAGCACCCCGACGCCGCCGTCATCAAGCTGGTGCGCGACTACCGCTCGACCCCGCAGGTGGTCGAGCTGGCCAACCGGCTGATCGTCAGATCCCCGCACCGGCTCGACCTGGTGGCCCAGCGCCCCGACGGCCCCAAGCCGTCGATCTCCGACTACGACGACGAGCCCGCCGAGGCGGCGGGGGCGGCCCGCGCGATCAGGAAGCTGCTGGACAAGGGCGTGCCCTCGCGGGAGATCGCGATCCTGTTCCGCGTCAACTCGCAGTCGGAGGCGTACGAGGAGGCCCTGTCCAAGGCCGAGATCCCGTACATGCTGCGCGGCGCCGAGCGCTTCTTCGACCGCCCGGAGGTCCGGCAGGCGGTCGTCCTCCTGCGCGGCGCGGCCCGCGCCTATGCCGGGGAGCCGCTGGCCGCCGAGGTCCACCACATCCTGACCGGCATCGGCCTGACCCCGTCCCCGCCGGGCGGCGGCAAGGCCAGGGAGAAGTGGGAGTCCCTGAAGGCGCTGGCGGACCTGGCGGAGGACATGGCGGCCGAGGGCGCCGACCTGCCCGCGTTCGTGGCCGAGCTGGAGCGCCGGGCCTCCGAGCAGCACGCCCCGCCCGTGGAGGGCGTCACCCTGGCCTCGCTCCACGCCGCCAAGGGCCTGGAGTGGGACGCCGTCTTCCTGGTCGGCCTGACCGACGGCATGCTCCCGATCATCTACGCCGAGTCCCCGGAGCAGATCGAGGAGGAGCGCCGCCTCCTCTACGTGGGCGTCACCCGAGCCCGGGAGCACCTCTCCCTCTCCTGGGCCGGCGCCCGCGCCCCCGGGGCCCGCAGGACCCGCCGTCCCTCCCGTTTCCTCGACGGTCTCGGCTCCCGCGCCTCCTCCGCGTCCCCGCCCCGCGTCTCGACCGCCCCCCGCGAACGGCGTGCGGTGGCGGCGCCGGTGAGCTGCCGGGTGTGCGCGAAGACGCTGGTGGCGGCCGCCGAGCAGAAGCTGGGGCGCTGCTCCACGTGCCCGGCGGACTACGACGAGGCCCTCCTCGAACGCCTGAAGGCCTGGCGCACCGCCACCGCGAAGGAGGCCAAGGTCCCGCCGTACGTCGTCTTCACGGACGTGACCCTCCAGGCCATCGCGGAGCACGCGCCTTCCACGGAGCAGGAGCTGCTGTCGATAGCGGGCATCGGCAAGATCAAGGTGGACCGGTACGGCGAGGCCGTCCTGTCTCTCTGTCGCGCCGACTGACAGCCCCGCTTTAGTCCCATATAAGGGGCACGTCAGACTTGTCCCCAACACCCGAGAGCCCAAGGGGGACGGACACGTGAACGAGGCGCTGAAGGAGCTGCTGGATCTGCTCGACCTGGAGCAGATCGAGCTCGACATCTTCCGGGGACGGAGCCCGGAGGAACGCATCCAGCGCGTCTTCGGTGGTCAGGTGGCGGCCCAGGCCCTCGTGGCGGCCGGCCGTACGGTGCCGAAGGACCGTCACGTCCACTCTCTGCACGCCTACTTCATCCGCCCGGGCGATCCCTCCATACCGATCATCTACAACGTCGACCGCCTCCGCGACGGCCGTTCGTTCACCACCCGCAGGATCGTCGCCGTCCAGCACGGCAAGGCGATCTTCACGATGTCGGCGTCGTTCCACATCGCCGAGGAGGGCGTGACGCATCAGGCGTCCGTCATGCCGCAGGTGCCCGACCCCGAGACGCTCCCCACGTTCCGGGACCGGATGTTCGAGGCGGTCGGCGACCACCCCGAGCTCCGCGAGTGGTTCTCGCGCCCCCGCCCGGTGGACGCCAGGTACGTCTCGCCGCTCACCTGGGAGGCGTTCAAGAACCCCGACCTGCGCAGCGCCGAGACCAACGTGTGGTTCCGCTACCACGCCGACCTGCCGGACGACCCGCTCCTGCACGTGGTGCTGGCCGCGTACGCGTCCGACTTCACGCTGGTCGACACGATCCTGCTGGCCCACGGCATGGCCTGGGGCGCCTCCAACGTCTCCGGCGCCTCGCTGGACCACGCCATGTGGTTCCACCGCCCCTTCAGGGCCGACGACTGGTTGCTCTATGCTCAGGAATCCCCCTGGTCGGGGGGAGCTCGGGGACTCGCACGCGGCGAGATGTTCACTGCCTCGGGCGAGCTCGTGGTCTCGGTCGTCCAAGAGGCCATGATCCGCCTGACGAAATAGTGCCGACACGCCGCGTGCAATAGGCCGCCAGGCGCGGTCAATGTAACAAAATCGCAGGTAGAAAATATGTTGCCCCTTCCCGGCTTCCCGGTTTAGGGTCATGGTCAAGCGAGTCGGACACTACTGTTCCGACGATCCAGAGAGTGGAGGTGAGTCACCGTGATCAGCATTCAGATGCCAGCCACGCAATGGCTCGCTTCCGCATGCCGTAACTCGGTGAGACTCGTTGACGGTCCCACCAAGCTGCGCCAGGAGAAGTCTGCCCGTAGCCAGGCTGCCGCCTACGGCGCGCGCGCCCACTTCGGCGCTGCCACGCCAGCTGCTCCTGTCTACACCGCACGTATCGAACTGCCGGCTTACCAGCTCACCAATGGTGGACTGTGGGGTCCGCAACCCTGGAGGGATACACCGGTCATAACCTGACCGGCGTATACAGCCCCCAGGCCGCGGATCCTGCAGACGGATCCGCGGCCTTACTTATTTGTCCGTGATTCCCGACCACCTACGAGGTGTCCGACCAAGATCAAAAAGATCTGACAAAAGGAGAAAGCAGATGGGGGCGAAGACGATCATGGACCTGATCGACGAAGCCAAGATCCCCTGCCGTACCGACCCCGACCTGTGGTTCGCCGAGTCGCCGGAGGACGTCGAGTTCGCCAAGGCTCTCTGCGGCGGCTGCCCGATCCAGAAGGCCTGCCTGGCCCGCGCGCTCGAGCGCGAGGAGCCGTGGGGCGTCTGGGGCGGCGAACTCATCCTCAGGGGAGCGATCGTTCCCCGTAAGCGTCCGCGCGGGCGTCCCCGCAAGCACCCGGTCGCTGCCTGAACACCGCACCTTCAACCAGAAAGCGAACAAACCAATGAGCGCTCAGATCACGAGGAGCCGAGCAGTGCCGGATCTCATCCATGACCTGGTGAATGACCGAATACAAACCCTCCACCGCGAGGCGGAGGAGCAACGCCTCATCGCGCGCGTCACCCGTGTGCAGCGTGCGCGGCGCAAGGTCCAGCGGGCGAACGACCGCCTCCGCCAAGCCCTGAGCCGCCAGATCTGACCGGGGAGATCCTGCCGCCGGCGCAGGATCTCCCCGCAGATCCCTTTTCAGAGAGCCGGGCGCCCGAAGCGCCCGGCTCTCCGCGTATAGCTACGCCCCGAACCGCGCCGCCCGAACCTCGCCGCCCCGGATCCCGGACCCCGCACCCCGGACCCCGCAGGCCGCGCCCGCAGTGCGGGGCCCGTCGGACGCCATCGCCTTCGGATGTCGCATCCCCGGAGCCGCCGCCGGTGATCGCTCAGGCCGTCGGCCCTACACCCATCGTCCGTGACGGATGCGCGACGAACTCCTCCTCCGCCCGCCACAGCCGGGCCGCCATCCAGGCGACCCCGACCGCCGCCACCACGAGCCCGGCCAGGTACACCGGCACCGGCACCACGTTCCGCAACGACCCCGGAACCATCCCCACCGCATAGAGCACCACCCCGACCGCAGGCATGGCCCCGCTCCTGATCGCCGCCACGCTGAAGGTCAGCACCCCCGCCAACAGCACGGCCGACGTGACGAGGAATGCCCGCCCCGTGCTCCCCGCCAGCAGTTCGCTGACCGTGCCCCCGCCTAGGTAGGGGAAGACGAAGTGCAGGATGTACTCGATGGCGAACGCCCCGGCCAGTCCGGCCGAGTTGAGCACGTACCCGATGAGTCCGAGACCGCCTGCCGTACCCCGAACGATCAGGTAGATGCCGGTGATCGCGAGGAGACCCGTCAGCGCCCCGAACGGCGCGATGGCGTGCGTGAACGCCGTCTCAGGCAGCAGCCCGGCGCGCCGGGCCGAGTTCACCACGAGCAGGACGGCGCACACGAACCCGGCCGCCGCCGTGACCCGGTAGACACCCATCTCTGGAGCCCTTTCTCTCGGTGATATCAAGCGATAACGCTCGTTATGATGCGCGTTATCGCCGGATATGGTGAGAGCGTGCCGAGAGATGTAAGCACCCCGAAAGAACTCGGCGCGCTGCGCCAGGGCCTGCTCGACGCGGCCATGCGCGTTCTCCGCGAACAGGGCGCCCTCCACCTCACCCTCCGCCGTGTCGCGGACGTCGCGGGCACCTCCACCATGGGCATCTACACCTGCTTCGGCAGCCGCTCCGGCCTCTTGGAAGCGATCTACGAGTACGGCTTCAGCCTCCTCCACGATGCCATGACCTCGTCACTGAACGGCCACGCCGACCCGCTGGCCCGGATCAGGGCGGTGGCACGCGGCTACCGGGAGTTCGCGCTGGCGGATCCCGCTCTCTATGCGCTGATGTTCGAGCGCCCGCTTCCCGACTTCGACCCGTCACCCCAGCGCCGGAACGACGCCCTCAACCTCACCTTCGACCTCCTCACCCAAGCCACCTCGGCCGCGGCCCAGGCCGGGCTCATCCAGTCGAACGACCCGATACGTGCGGCATACCTGGTGTGGACCACGATCCACGGCATCGTCAGCATCGAGCTGACCTGCTCACTCCGCAGCCCGCTACCGGGCTGGTTCCTGAACTCGCGCGAGGAAGGCGAACGCGTACTCACCGAAGGCGTCCACGCCCTCCTCGCGGGCCTCACCTGAACGACCCCCGGCACCGACTCCTACCGGCCGGCCAAGACTCAGACCGCCACAGCCAAGAAATCCACAGCGGGCTGACAATTCACGACCCACTCGACGTGCAGTCGGTGGTCGCGGCTACTCCGTGGGCCGGCGTGCCTGTCTTACTTCCCGGTCGATTGCCCAGGCGTCCGCCACTGTGCCCAGGTGCCCGAGCTTGTCGGGGTTGATCACCGCGCGGATCGTCTGGATCTGCCCGTCGAGTACGTCGAGCGTCAGGGTGTGGAGCACCTTGCCGTCCCGGTCGCGGAAGATCGCCCCCGGCTGGCCGTTGACCTCGTGCGGCTCGCCCGTCACGCCGATCAGAGCCATCCGAGGGAAGGCAGAGGCGAGCAGCCGGGCCACGTTCTGGGCGCCGACGACGGCCTTGGCCAGCTGTGGGGCCTTTCCGCCGCCGTCGCCGACCATCGACACGTCGGCAGCCAGCAGGTTCTGCAGGCCGACGACGTCGCCTTCGCGGAGGGCGTCGAAGAACCGCGACGCCAGCTCGTCCCGCTCTTTGCGGTCCGCCTCGAAGCGGGGCCGGCCTGCGGCCATGTGGCGCCGCGCCCGTACCGCCAGCTGGCGGCACGCCGCCTCCGAGCGCCCCACGGCCGACGCGACCTCGGGAAAGCCGAAGTCGAACACCTCCCGCAGCACGAAGACCGCCCGCTCAAGCGGGGACAGCCGCTCCAACAGCACCAAGGCCGCCATCGACAACGAGTCGGCCAGCTCCGCCGACCGTTCCGGGTCCTGGTACGGGTCGGCGAGCAGCGGCTCGGGAAGCCATGGCCCGACGTACTCCTCCCGCCGGACGCGGGCCGAGCGCAGCACATCGATGGAGATCCGGGTCACCGTGGCCGACAGGAACGCCTTGGTCGACCTGGGCTCGGTCGGGGTGGCCTCGAAGCGCAGCCAGGTCTCCTGAACCGCGTCCTCGGCCTCGCTCACGCTGCCCAGAATCCGGTAGGCGAGCGAGAACAACAGCGGCCGCAGCTCCTGAAACTCCTCGGCCCTGCTCATGCCAACTCCTCCTTGAAACCCTGCCGCCACGAGGGGCAGCGCAGCTGCCGGCCGAGCTCCCGCTTGGCCTCGGCGTCGGACAAGCCGCGCCCCTCGCCCATCATCGTCACCACCACCTGCCCGCCCAGCAGCCGGGTCGGCCATACGGGCACCCACTTCGGCCACTTCGCTCCCGCACGCTCCGCCAGCTGGGGCAGCTCCGCTCCCGCCTGCCACGAACACTCGCATGATCATCTCCCCATGTGAACGACCACCGGCCCCTCTGCGGACCGGGGTCGGAAGATCGGAAACTGTGCGTCGTCGCCTGTCAGCCGGTGAAGGCCCAGGGACCGAAGCGGCCCCACGCGACGAACGTCGCAACCGCGAGATAGATCAGATTCAGTACCACGAACGCGGCTTCCCCACGTCGGCCGTGGGTGATCATCGCGCCGACCATCAGCAGGACCCAGCACACCGCGGTCACCGCCACCAGAACCGGTGCGATGCCGAGCACGGCGGGCACGACCAAGCCCACCGCTGCCAGGAGCTCAAGGACGCCCAGGGTCCTGACGAAGCCGGCACTGGCGTCCGCGGTCCATCCCCCACCACGGAGCACAGCCAGCTTCTCCCTGGGCACGAACGTCTTGCTGATCCCGCCGCTCACCGCCACCGTGGCCAGCAGCCCGGCAGCGATCCACAACGCGAGGTTCATCGTCCACTCCTTGACAGAGAATTGCCTGCACCCCCTAGACGAGACAGCAACCCCCGCCAGTGACATCGCGTGCGTACGGCCATCTCGGGCACGTCCTCACCCCGCCGGCACGCTGATACCCGCTACCGGCCCGCAAAGGGCTCCCGATCGTGAGGACGCTCACACCGTGTCACAGCTCAGCGGGGTGTCTCGTCTCAGAGGGCATGACGAATTCGGAACAGACCACAGTGCTGATCACCGGCGCCAACAAGGGGCTCGGTTTTGAGGCGGCCAGGCGGCTCGGGGAGCAGGGCTGGAGGATCTTCCTCGGCTCGCGCGACGAAGAGCGAGGGCGGGCGGCCGCCGCCAAGCTGACCGATGGCGGCGCGAACGTGGTCATGGTCCCCCTGGACGTGACCTCGGACGAGTCGGTGAAGGACGCGGTACGGCTCGTTCGCGAGCACACCGACCGACTGGATGTGCTGATCAACAACGCCGGCGCGCCGGGAAGCGTCGTCCCACCCGCGGACGCGACGGCTGACGAGATTCACTCCGTCTACGACACCAACGTGTACGGACCGATCAGGGTCACGCACGCGTTCCTTCCCTTGCTGCAGGCGGCGGACAATCCGCGGGTGGTGATGGTGTCCAGCGCCGTCGGCGCCTTCGCGGTCGTGACCGATCCGGAGCAGCCCGCCTCGAAGATGCACGAGCTCGCCTACAGCTCGTCGAAGGCAGCACTGAACATGATCACCGTCCGGTACGCCCAGGCGCTCCCAGAGATCAAATTCAACCTGGTCACTCCCGGAGAAGTCGCCAACCGCAAGTTCGCCGCCACCGACATGAACCATCACACCGGCCAGCTGACGGTCACCGAGGGCACCGACCCGATCGTCAAGCTCGCGATGATCGACGCCGACGGGCCAACCGGCATCTTCATCGACCGCCTTGGCCCCGTTGCCTGGTGATTGCCCAGGACTCGGGCGCTGGTCGCGTGGTGACCAACCGGGACTCGGGCACCGGTCGCGTGGTGACTGCCCGAGGCTCGGGCGCTGGTCGGCGAGCTGTACGTGCGGGCCCGGTCGGAGGAGCTGCGCGGCCTCGCGTGGTGACTGGCCGGAACTCGGGTAACGGCTGCGTGGTGACTGGCCGGGGCTCGGGTGCCGGCTGCCTGGTGACGGCCCGGGACTCGGGCACCGGTACCCACCGGCAGGTAGCGTCCGCGGGCACGGTCGCCCGTGACGCCTACAGGCCACGCCTCGCATTGCCATAACGGTTCCGGTGCCCTGACCTGCGAGAAAGTCATCTTAGGCGCCGACCGGCGGCCCCCTCACCCACACACTCGCTTTCGACCGCTCATAGACGACACCAAGACACGAACGGCCCGTCCGGGAGATCGAGCCCTGGGCGGGCCGCTCGTCGCTATGGGTTCGGAATCGTCGGACGACGTGCCCTACTGCTGCCCGTCCACTGACCCTGATGTCCGCACCGAAAGACGGGGACGTGTCTTGGTGCGTGGCTCCTGGCCTCGGCTCGGTGTTGTCGGAAGGCGTGTCCTGGTGCGTGGCTCCTGGCCTCGGCTCGGTGTTGTCGGAAGGCGTGTCCTGGTGCGTGGCTCCTGGCCTCGGCTCGACGCTGCCGGAAGATGTGCCCTGGTGCTCGGCTCTCGGCGTCGGTTCGACACCGCCGGGGGATGTGCCGTATTGCTCACCCACCGGCGCCGGCTCAGCACCCTGGAGGGGGTGTGCTGACCATCAGCGCCGGTGGGATCACCGAGCATGGCACGGGCACATGCACGGGCCTTGTGGACCGAGCCGGCCGGAGGTCACGGACCCGGACGGGCCGTTCCGGAAGCCGGATCGGTCACGGACATCGGGGCGCCGCACTCACTTCAGGCACCATGACGCCGAACCGTGCGCGAGCTCATGCCGGCCTGACCGCGTTCGTGCTACCCGCGCCATGGGGGGTGGGGGAGCGAGTGGGTCCGCGGAGGTGGTGAGCAGGCGCGCGGATCGGCGCATGTGGATCCTTTCGCGTTGGTAACGGCTTGCACTCGTATCATTACACAGCGAAGTCAGAAGTTAACCTGATGTTCAGTAAAATCCCTGCGGCCCGCCAACAAGCCGCCGGATCAGCCCCAAGGGCCGGGACGATCAACCGATGGCCAGGGCCTCGTCGTTGGGATCGTCGGCGAAGCCGGGGACCCAGCGGATCACCTCGTCGCGGAAGCGCGCCGTGGTGCCTAGCTGGCACAGGACGCCGATGCCCGCCGCGTGGACCCGGTGGATGAGCACGTACGAGGTAGGCAGGTTGAGCTGGCGGACCACGTTGGTGGGCCGCAGATCCGTCACGCTCGCGGCCTGGGCCTGCAGCCACTCCCGGCTGAACGTGAACTCCTCCACCGCCGTGGGCTCCACGTACGGCGCGAGAAAGGCCCGGAGTGCGTCCGGATCGATCTCGATGTCGCTGCGGATGAAGCCTTCCCGGCGCAGGCCCGCCGTGACGGTCTCCATGTCGCCCTCGTTGAAGATCCTCGTCAGCCGCCCGAACGCCTTGGGGTAGCCCCCGGGCAGGCGATTGACCGCGCCGAAGTCGAGGGCTCCGAGCTTGCCGTTGGCCAGCATGCGGAAGTTGCCCGGGTGCGGGTCGGCGTGGAGCATCCCGACCCGCGCGGGGGAGCAGAAGAGGAAGCGTACGAAGAGTAATCCCGCCCGGTCGCGCTGCTCCTTGGTGCCCTCGGTGATGACGCGGGACAGCGGGGTGCCGTCCATCCACTCACTGACCAGTACCAGCTCGTTGGCCGCGACCACATCGGGGACGTGGAAGTCGGGATCATCGTTGAACTCCAGCGCGAAGGCGTGCTGGGCCTCGGCCTCCCGGAGATAGTCGAGCTCCTCCGCGACCCGTTCGCGCAGCTCCGCCAGCACGGCCTTCACGTCGAGGCCGGGCAGCAGCACGCCGAACAGTTTGCCCAGCCGCGCCAGCTGCGCGAAGTCGCCGAGCAGGGCCTTGCCCGCCCCCGGATACTGGATCTTGACGGCCACCTCCCTGCCGTCGTGCCACACGGCCTTGTGCACCTGGCCGATGGACGCCGCGGCCGTCGGTTGGTCGTCGAACGACAGGAAGTTTTCTCGCCAGCCGTCACCCAACTGCTCGGTGAGCACCTTGTGGACGGTGGACACGGGCAGCGGGGGAGCGGCGTCCTGAAGCTTGGTCAGCGTGGCTCGATAGGGACCGACGATCTCCTGCGGCAGCGCCGCCTCGAAGATGGACAGCGCCTGCCCGAGCTTCATCGCGCCGCCCTTGAGCTCGCCGAGCACCTTGAAGATCTGCTCGGCCGTACGCTGCTGAACCTCCTGAGCCACGATCTCCGCAGACTTGCCGCCGAGCCGCTTGCCCAGCCCGAGAGCGGCGCGGCCGGCGAAACCGAGTGGAAGGGCGGCCAGCTTGGCGGAACGCGTGACAGCACGGCGCGGAAGATCGCTCACCCTCATGCGCGGAACCTCGACGAGATACCGCTTCCCCCCTTCATGGTCATCCTCTGAGCACGTCAGTCGCGGTTAGGAGACATGACCATTCTTAGCGAATATGGATTGTTTCGCATACAACGACATTGCGGATGTATGGTCCACGACCGTCTTTTCCAGCGCCAATCAGGTGTTACGTCCATTGTGCCGTTGGTCACAGCCGACTCTCTGCCATCAAGGTAGGCAAGCGCATGGCCCGCCACCGCCGCCGCGACCAGCGCCGCCAGGGTGACGTCGCAGGCGATCTCGCCCGGCGGATATCCGCCCAACCGGGCGGTGACGATCGGCCACATCGGGTCGCGATCCCGCCGCGTCAGGTCCAGGCAGTGCAGGCACGCCGTCTTCCCCGGGATGACCAGCGGGCCCACAGTCCCGTGCCCTTCGAAGGCCGAGGCCAGGAGGTGCGGGATGCCGAGCGAGGTCAACTCGTTGACCAGCACCCCGTCGAGAGGGGCGACGGGTGTGAGTATGACGAGGTCGGGGCGGTCCGACTGATCCCCGAGGTAGGGGCCTCCCGCCATCGCGTTGACGGACGGCCGCCGCACGCTCTCGTCTTCCTCGGTTCGGGGGATGCGGGTGCCTTGCGTAGCTCGGGTGGTGCGAGGACCTTTCCCGGCTTGCGGGCGTTGGGGTTGGGCGGGCTGGGCGGTCGGGGTTCCTTCGGCGCGGGCGCCGTTTG
This sequence comes from Nonomuraea sp. NPDC003707, assembly GCF_053587055.1. Classification (NCBI taxonomy): domain Bacteria; kingdom Bacillati; phylum Actinomycetota; class Actinomycetes; order Streptosporangiales; family Streptosporangiaceae; genus Nonomuraea; species Nonomuraea sp. NPDC003707. The sequence continues at coordinate 653,059 of NZ_JBSFNK010000004.1, forward strand.
CGGTGGCGCGGGGGTTGTCGCTTGCGCGGGTGGAACCAGTGCCGGCGATGGCGATGGCGATGGGCTTGCCTGGGTTGGTGCCGGTGGTGGCGATGGGTTTGGGCGTGGCGGTGCCGGTGGTGGCGATGCTCTGGGGTGGATTAGCGCCGGCGGTGGCCATGGGCTGGGCCGTGGTGGTGCCGGCGGTGGGCTGGGGTGGGACGGTGGCGGCGGTAGCCATGGGCTGGGCCGTGGCGGTGCCGATGGTGGGTTGGGGTGGGGCGGTGGCGGTGGGCTGGGGTTGGGCGGTGTGGAAGAGGGCGGGAGGTGCGGTGTCGGTGGAGGCGGCCGGACTGCGCCGCGCCGTGGGGGTGCGGCCGCCTGAGGTGAGTCGCCGGGCGACCATCGCGGCGCCGACCTCACGAGGGAGGCCCACCTCCGCCCACGTCAGGCCGCCCGGTGTGATGTCGCACGGGCGTGCCGTGGCCGGGTCGAGGATCCGGATGGTGCCGACTCCGGAGGCGGCGAGCAGGGCGGCCACCTGGGCGCCCACCCGGCCTGTCCCATAGACGCGCACCCGCCGCTCGCGGCGGCGGGCGATGAGGCCGATCGCGCCGTCGGGGGCGGTCGAGGCGAGGTCGAGGGCGTCGAGGTCCGGTCGCAGGCGGTCCCGTTCGGCCAGGGAGAGGTCGGCGATCGGCGCGGGGCTGGTGGCGGCGTCGTGGAGAGCGCCTTGGGCGGCGAGCTGATCCAGCAGGGATCGGGCGCGGATCTCGTCCAGGCCGGCGGCGGCCGCGTCGCTCAGGACGCACTCCAGGTCGCGGGTGCCGTCGAGGCCCTCTATCCATCGACGGACGGCCTCGGTCAGGCCGCTCAACATGACGGCCCGGAGAGGGTGCGCGCCGTACTGGAGTGTGTGCTTGTCGCGGATGATGCGCCGGAGGGCGGGCTTCACACGTGGCCTCATGGCGGGAAGGGTTCCATGCCGGAGCAAGATCCCAAGGGGGTTCGGTGATGGCTGTGGATAACTACGGGTCGTGAAGGCGCCTGTGGAAGCAAGCAGGTCAGAGCACCGATGGGCGGCATATCCGGTTGATGACGGGCAAGGTCACCCACCCGGTTGGCCAGGGAGGGCTGGGGCGGTTGCGGGTGAGCCGTGTGGAGGGGGTGGGAACGTGGTCTCGGGCGGTGGCTGTCGGATGGTGTGGTGTGGGTGGTTGGGGTGTGGGAGGGGCTCTTGGAGGTCGGAACGTGGTCTCGGGCGGTGGCTGTCGGATGGTGTGGTGTGGGTGGTTGGGGTGTGGGAGGAGCTCTTGGAGGTCGGAACGTGGTCTCGGGCGG
>NZ_JBSFNK010000004.1:654477-670027 GCF_053587055.1 Nonomuraea sp. NPDC003707
GTGGCTGTCGGATGGTGTGGTGTGGGTGGTTGGGGTGTGGGAGGAGCTCTTGGGGCACGAAAGGGTGGCCTCGGGGTTCCAAACGCGGGGGCGTGACGCGGCCAAGGAGGGCGGCTGCGGGGATCGTTAGATAAAGGTCTGGTAAATCAAGCTTTCCCGAAAAATGACCGAATGTCGGAAGCTCGAGGGACCGGAATGAAGATCATTTAGAACGCTCCCATCACCACAAGACCCCGCAAACTACCCCAGAACCAAGACCATCAAGGCTTGGAAGCCATGCTGAGGTGGGAATCTTCCGTCCGGCCCGTGACCACGGCCTCCACCCGCATGATCAGGCGCTCGACGCCCATCGGGAAACGCCGCATGCCCAAATTCACCGGCTCTTAATCATCTGACCAGCAGAAACAACGTCCACCCTCTGTGGAATTTCGCCAGGGTCGGCTACCGTGCATATGTGCCCCCCGAGACAGTCGAGGTTCGTCGCAGTTCTCGTCGCCGGCGTACGGTCTCCGCCTACCGCGACGGCGACAAGACGATCGTGCTCCTGCCCGCCTGGCTGAGTGGCGAAGACGCAGATGAATGGGTGAGCCGGATGCTGGATCGGCTGGCCGCGAAGGAACGCCGACGAAGGCCCACCGACGAGGCGCTGCTCGAACGAGCCAGAGAACTGTCAGCGAAATTCCTCAACGGCATGGCGGAGCCGGCGAGCGTGCGCTGGGTCGACAACCAGCAGCACCGATGGGGCTCGTGCACCCCCGAGAATGGCACGATCAGGATCTCGACCAGGCTCAAGGGCCTGCCCGAATGGGTCATCAACTACGTGATCATCCACGAGTTGGTGCATCTGCTGGTGCCCAGCCACGGTGCCAAGTTCTGGGCGCTGGTAGAACAGTATCCCAAGGCAGAACGCGCGCGCGGGTTTCTGGAGGGATTCTCGGCCGCGGCCCAGACGGCACCGGAGGAGTGTTGACGCGCATCGCCGCGGTCCTGGTACGACAGCGCATGGCACAGGCGGCGCCCCCGGGCGTGGATCCCGCACGCTTCCTCGAAGCGGTCGCGGAGGACACCTACGAGATGGTCGCGGGGCTGGAACTCGTCACCCCGGTCCTGATCACCAGCGTTCCCGAGCTGGAGGAGATCGTCTGGCCGGGCACCGAAGTAATCACGATAAAAGACGACGAACCGCTAAAAATCATCCTTCAGCGCCTCAAAGCCGACCAAGTCGCAGTGATCAGCGCGGACGCGCCCGACCTGCCGCCCCTCCTCGTCGGCAAGCTGTTCAGGGAGCTCGGCAGGGCCGAGATCACCATCTGCCCGGCGGAGAACGGCGGCGCCGTGGCCATGGCCTGCGCGCTCCCCCCGCCCACCTGGGCGGACCCCGACCTCGACGACGAGCGGATCGTGGCCACCCTGCGCGCCCAGGCCCCGGGCCCCCGTAAGATCGCCACCACCCCGGGCTGGCACCGCCTGCGCACCCCCGAAGACGTCGAACGCCTCGACCCCGGCCTGGAAGGCTGGGAAAGCACCAGGGCGCTGATCAGGGCACGGTGAGCTCGGCCAGCACCGCCCGGTGGTCGGTCTTCGGCACGTCGCGCACGCTGACCTCCTTCACCCCCACCCGCTCGTCCACCAGTACGTGGTCGATCGTGATGATCGGCGGCACCCGCTTGTTCGCCGGCCACGTCGGTATCAGCCCGGCCCCCACGATGTCGGCCGCGTCCTTGTAGCCGCGGGCCAGCAGCCCGCGCAGGGCGGCGTGGTCGAGGGAGGCGTTGAAGTCACCCGCGATGATCCGGATCCGGTCGGGGGAAGTGGAGGGAAAGGCCGCCATGGCCTCGTTCCACTCGATGACCTGGGGCCCGAGCGGCGGGAACGGATGCGCGTCGATGAACTCGATCGGCTTCCCGCCCGGCAGCGAGATCAGCGCGGCGGGCATCTGGTGCCCGACCGGCGGCATCAGGTCCCACAGCGGCTCCACCGGATGCCTGGAGTAGAGCCCGCTCCCGCCGGCGCTCCACTCGTCCTGCAGCACGCGGTACGGCATCAGCTCCTTGAGCCCGGCCTCGTCGAGGTCGGTGACCGCCCCGGGGGTGAGCTCCTGCGTGCTCAGCACGTCGGGCTGGAACTCGCGTACCAGCTTCATGATCGTCGCAGTGTCGGCCCGGCCGAACAGCATGTTGATCGTCATGACCTTCAGCGGCCTGCCCGTGGTGGCCTCCGCCCTGCCCAGAGCCCTGGGCAGCACGCTGAAGCCGAGCGCGGTCGTGGCCAGCAGCGCGACGGCGGTCGCCGCCCGCTTACGCCCGACCGCGGCGATCAGGAGCGGGACCAGCGAGCCGGCCGCGGCGTACGGGGTGGCGGTCATGATCTGCGTGGGCAGCGACCCCCGCTCCAGACCGGCCACCCGCGCCACGGCCCACGCCGCGAACGGGGTCACGGCCAGCCAGGTCAAAGTAGTCGCGGGGAACTTCCGGCGCTTGCGCCCAGGTGTCACGATCGTGCCGCCGACGGCAGAAGTCTCCACGCAGCCCCCTATTTGGAACGACGCAAAAGACTCTAGCCAAACGCGCGTGAGCCCGAGCCAAGAGCCGCCTGTCCACGTGCGGCCAGCCGCCGCGTCGCCTCGTCGGACAGCTCGGGGATCGCGTCCACGGGGAACCAGCGCAGGTCGAGCGACTCGTCGCTGATCACGGCCTCGGCGCCGGGCGGGGCCACGGCCGCGTACTCGACGTCGAGATGCCAGCTATACGGCGGATGGCACCACACCTCGTGCCTGTCGACCGCGAGCGGCCCGGGCAGCAGCTCAAGCCCGGAAATTCCCGACTCCTCCCATGCTTCCCGCAGAGCAACCTCCACGAGCGACATGTCGGAAATCTCGCAGTGGCCACCCATGGGCAGCCACTTCTTGGCCTTCGGATGCAGCGTGAGCAGCACCTGCGTGCCGTCGTGCGACAGCACCGCCGTGGTGGCCGTCAGATGCCCCGGTACGCATTCCCGCAGCATCGCGTCGTCATGCGCACGCAAATGCTCCAGGAACTCCAGGCGCAACGCCTCTTCCTCGGGCGTGGGCGCGCTCCACGCGGACAGCACCGCCACCGCGTCGCCGTGCAGGCTCAACTCTTGTCGCCCTTGTCGCCCTTGTCACCTTCGTCGTCCGGCTTCGCCTCCAGCTGGGAGATGTCCCAGGCCGCCTCACCGCGTACGAACGCGTCGGGATCGTCGAGGTCGTCGGCCGTCGGCATGAGATCGGGGTGCCCCCACAGCGCGTCGCGCCCCTCGAGCCCGCGCTCGCTCTCCAGCGCGCGCCACAGCGCCGCCGCCTCACGCAGCCGCCGGGGCCGCAGCTCCAGCCCCACCAGTGTGCCGAACGTCAGCTCCGCGGGCCCACCGGTCGCGCGCCGCCGGCGTACGGTCTCCGCCAGCGCCACGGCGGAGGGCAGCTTGCCCTCGGCGGCCTGGTCGACCACGGTGGCCACCCACCCCTCGACCAGGGCGAGCATCGTCTCCAGCCGCGCCAGAGCGGCCTTCTGCCGCTCGGTCTCCTCGGGCTTGAGCAGGTTGCCCCCGCTCAGCGCCTCCTGGATCGCCTGGGGATTGTTGATGTCGAGACCGCGGATCTGCTCCTCGAGCGCCGAGGTGTCGACCGTGATGCCCTTGGCGTATTCCTCGACCGCGCCCAGCAGGTGGGAGCGCAGCCACGGGACGTGCTGGAACAGCCGGTGGTGCGCGGCCTCGCGCAGCGCCAGGTAGAGCCGGATCTCGTCGGCCGGGATCTCCAGCCCCTCGCTGAACGAGGCGATGCCCCCGGGCAGCAGCGCGGCCGTGTCGGACAGCGGCAGGCCGATGTCGGTGGTGCCGACCACCTCGCGGGCCAGCGAACTGATCGCCTGCCCGATCTGCTGGCCGACCATCATGCCGCCCATCTGCTTGAGCATGCCGAGCAGCGGGCCGGCCATCTGCTGGGCCTCGGGAGGCAGCCCGGATCCGCCGAGCGCGCCGCCCATGGTCTCGACCATGCGCTCCGCGATCGGCTCGCAGAGCTTGCGCCAGACCGGGATGGTGTTCTCGATCCACTCGGACCGGCTCCAGGCCTGCGGGTTGGACACGCCGCTCGGCAGCGTCGTCGCCTCGTTCAGCCACAGGTCGGCCAGGCTCAGCGCGTCGACGATCTGACGGCGCTCGCCTTCCATGACGCTCGGATCGCCTTGGGCGACCACAGCGTGCCGGGCGATGTTCTTCGCCATGTCCCAGTTGACAGGGCCTGAGCCCTGAGGCGCCGACAGCATGTCAGCGAACTGGCGCATCGCCTGAGCCATCTGCTCAGGGTTGCCGAACATGGCGAACGGGTTCTCGTTAGGGTCGTTTTCGCGACCTGGCAGGTCAGTCACCGCTCTACCTCGTGCAGGATGGAGGAGTCCACATCCGCCACGTTAGTCGTCCTACGGCGGATCAGTGCAAAGTGAGGACCTGGTGCCTACCTCGAAACGCCCGAGCCAACCCGTAGTAGCCGTCACCGGAGCGGCCTCCGGCATAGGCCGAGAGCTGCTCGCGAGGCTCGTATCCTCCGCGGATTTCCGCAGGGTGGTGGCCATTGACGAGGAGCGCGGTGATGTCGGGGAAGCCACGTGGAGAGTGATCGACGTACGGGATCCGCTCTTGGCGAACCGGATCTCCGACATCGACGTCCTGGTCCATCTGGCCGGTGACTACGCCGTCGACTCCGACCCGTCCGAGCGGCGCGCGTACAACCTGCGGGCCGCCCAGACGGTGCTGACCGCCTGCGCGGCGGCGCGCGTGCGGCGTGTGGTGCTGGTCACGAGCGCGATGGTGTACGGCGCCGCGCCCGACAACGAGGTGCCCCTGCCCGAAGACGCCCCCGTGGCGGCCGAGCCCGACACCGGCGTCGTGGGCGACTACCTGGAGATCGAGTCCCTGGTACGCCGGTCGCTGCGCAGCCACCCCGGCCTGGAGGTCACCGTGCTGCGCCCGGCCGCGGTCGTCGGCCCGGGAGTGGACACCGTCATCACCCGTCACTTCGAGTCGCCCAGGCTCCTGACGGTCAAGGGCTGCAACCCGCGCTGGCAGTTCTGCCACATCGATGACCTGGTCTCGGCACTCGACCTGGCCGCCCGCGGTGTCGTCACGGGCGTGGTCGCCGTCGGCTCCGACGGATGGATGGAGCAGGAGCAGGTCGAGGAGCTGTCGAGCATCCGCAGGTTCGAGCTGCCCGCGGGGCTGACGTTCAGCACGGCCCAGCGCCTCCACCGGCTCGGCATCACCCCGGCCCCGGCGACCGACCTGCACTACGTCGTCTACCCGTGGGTCGTCGACTGCACGGCGCTGCGCGAGGCGGGCTGGAAGCCCTCGTGGACGAACGAGGCCGCGTTCGAGGAGCTCCTGGAGCTGCGCGAGAACAGGACGACCGTGGTCGGCCGGCGCCTGCCCGTCAAGGAGGCCACGCTCACCGCGGCCGGCGCCACCGTGGCCGTCATCGGCACCGCCGCGATCGTCCGCCAGGTGCGCAAGAAGCGGCGCGGCTGAGAAATCCGCCGTCAACCCGGCCTTGACCAGGTACGACGGCGTTTCGGGAGTCCAGCGGGCGGATTTCTTGTTGGTAGGCTCTTTGCGTGGACGTCATCCGGTTGCTCGGCATTCGTGATACCGCGCTCTCCGTCGACGAGGTGCTGGCCGCCGTGGGCGACCACGCCGCCGGCGGCACCGCCCTCTTCGTGGGCACCGTGCGCGAGCAGGACCACGGAAAACCGGTGACCGGGCTCTCCTACTCGGCCCACCCCTCGGCGGAGGCCGAGCTGCGGCAGGTCGCCGAGAAGGTGGCCGCCGACTTCCCCGTGACGGCGCTGGCCGCCGTCCACCGCGTGGGCGATCTGGAGCTGGGCGAGGCGGCCGTCATCGTCGCGGTGGCCGCACCCCACAGGGACGAGGCGTTCAAGGCGTCGAGACGGCTGATCGACGACCTGAAGGCAAACGTCCCCATCTGGAAACACCAGGTGTTCGCCGACGGTGAGACCGAATGGGTCGGCGCCGGCGAATAAGCTCATCGACATGTCACGACGCGCCCTGACCCTTCTGCTCGCGGGATTCCTTGTGCTCGCGCTCGGCGTGGTGGGCGCGTTCAGTCCGGTCCCGTACGTCGTGCTGAGCCCCGGCCCGACCGAGAACACGATCGGCGAGGTCGACAAGAAGCCCGTGATCTCGATCAAGGGGCGGGAGACCTACGCGACCAGCGGCGCGCTGAGCCTGGTCACGGTGGCCTACCAAGGCGGCCCGGCCGCCCAGATCGACCTGCTGACGGCGTTGCGCGGCTGGATCGACCCGACCGTGGCGGTGGTCCCGCAGGAGACCATCTTCGCTCCCAATCGCGACCCCAAGGAGGTCGAGGAGGAGAACACGGTCGAGATGACCAACTCCCAGGACTCCGCCAGGGCCGCCGCCCTCAGCGAGCTCAAGATCCCCTTCAACATGGTCGTGACCGTGGTCTCCACGGAAAAGGGCCGGCCCGCCGACGGCAAGCTGCTGAAGGGCGACGAGATCAACTCCGTGGACGGCAAGCCCGCGAAGGACGTCGACGTCGTTGGCGACGCGGTCAAGGCACACAAGCCGGGTGACAATGTGGCCTTCTCCGTCACCAGGGGAGGCCAGAAGCTCGACGTCACCGTGCCCACCGTGGCCGGGCCCAAGGGGCAGACCCTCGTGGGCGTGGTCATGCAGGCCAAGTACAAGTTCCCGTTCGACGTCGACATCAACGTCGGCGACGTCGGCGGGCCGAGCGCGGGGCTGATGTTCTCGCTCGGCATAGTCGACAAGCTGACGCCCGGTGAGATCACCGGCGGCAAGCGGATCGCCGGCACCGGCACGATCCAGCCGTCGGGAGAAGTCGGCGCGATCGGCGGCATCGCCCAGAAGATGGTGGGCGCGAAAGACTCCGGCGCGACGGTCTTCCTGACGCCCGCCGACAACTGCGCCGAGGCCATGCAAGCCGTGCCCGACGGGCTCCGGCTGGTCAGGGCCGACACGCTGCATGACGCGGTGCTCGCGCTCGACGCGCTGCGCACGGGCAAGGGAAACGTGCCCGCGTGCGAGGCCGGATGAAACTTCTGGAGCTCGCCGTGCGTTAGCCGTAGGGCTGGCACTGCGGTGTAAGTTGCCAGACACGGACCGTTTCTTCATCACGACGAGGGGTTGGCCTTGAGCTTCCGGACCCCAGGAGCCGGTAGGGCGATGCGCTTGCCCCGCCGTCCGAGACTGCTTCTGCCTGTGGCGATCGCTCTGGTGGCGATCGTGGCGCTATTTTTCCTATTTTCCGGTATTTATACCGACTATCTATGGTTTGACGCGGCCAAGTACACGTCGATCTTCACCGGCGTCCTGCTGACCGAGATCGTGCTGTTCCTGGTCGGCGCGCTGCTGATGGTCGGCATCGCGGGCGGCAACATGCTGCTGGCCTTCCGGACGCGGCCGATGTTCGGGCCGGCGATGTTCGGCGGGGGCAGCGGCGCCGACCGCTACCGCATGGCGCTCGACCCCCACCGCAAGCTGATCTTCATCGTCGGCATGGGCCTGCTCGCCCTCTTCTCCGGCTCCTCCTTCTCCGGCCAGTGGGAGACATGGCTGAAGTTCGTCAACGGAGAGTCGTTCGGCAAGCAGGACACGCTGTTCGGGCTGGACATCTCGTTCTACGTGTTCGACTATCCGTTCATCCGGATGGTGCTGAACTTCCTGTTCACCGCCGTGATCATCTCGATCGTGCTGGCGGCGATCACGCACTACCTGTACGGCGGGTTCCGGCTGCAGTCCCCGGGCGTGCACGCCTCCAGGGCGGCTCGCGTCCACCTGTCGGTGCTGCTCGGCGTCTTCGTCCTGCTGAAGGCCGTCGCCTACTGGGTCGACCGCTACGGCCTGGTCTTCTCCGACCGCGGGTTCGTCCACGGCGCGTCCTACACCGACGTCAACGCCGTCCTGCCGGCCAAGACCATCCTCGCGATCATCGCGCTGATCTGCGCCGCCCTGTTCTTCGCCGGGATCTTCCGGCCCGGCGGCATGCTCCCCGGCGTCTCGGCCGGCCTGCTCGTGCTCTCGGCCATCCTGATCGGCGGCGTCTACCCGGCGCTGGTCGAGCAGTTCCAGGTCAAGCCCAACCAGCAGGGCAAGGAAGCGGCCTACATCCAGCGCAACATCAACGCCACGCGCGAGGCGTACAACATCGACAAGACCGAGGTCGAAAACTACAACGCCGAGTCCGACCCGTCCAAGGTCCAGAAGGGGGGCGACGCCTCCGTCTCCGGCGTCCGGCTGCTCGACCCGGCGCTGCTCTCCTCGACGTATGAGCAGACGCAGCGCATCCGCGGTTTCTACAACTTCGGCGACACGCTCGACGTCGACCGCTACCCCGACAGCACCGGCAAGCTGGTCGACCATGTCGTCGGCGTGCGCGAGATGACCGGCCCGCCCGAGGGCCAGAACAACTGGATCAACCGGGCCCTGGTCTACACGCACGGCTACGGCTTCGTCGCCGCGCCGGGCAACCAGGTCGACGGCGGCGGCCTGCCCAACTACGACGCCAAGGACATGCCGGTCACCGGCCCCCTGGCGACCACCACCGGGCTGCGCCAGCCGCGCATCTACTTCGGCGAGGAGCCGGCCGCCGAGGAGTACATCATCGCGGGCGGCAACCCGAAGACGAAGGAGCTCGACTACCCGCAGACGGGCGGCACGGGCCAGGCCGACAACATCTACGACGGCAAGGGCGGCGTCCGCGTCGGCTCGTTCCTCAACAGGCTCGTCTACGCCGCCAAGTACGGCGAGGCGAACATCCTGCTGTCGGGCGACGTCAACGACAACTCCCAGATCCTGTACGTGCGCAACCCGCGCGACAGGGTCCAGAAGGTCGCGCCCTTCCTCACGCTCGACGGCAACCCCTACCCGGCGATCGTCGACGGGCGCATCACCTGGATCCTCGACGGCTACACCACGTCCAACGACTACCCGTACTCGCAGAGCGAGAGCCTCGGCGACATGACGCGCGACGCGTCCACCGACCGCCGCGTGATCGCCCAGCAGCCGAGCGACAAGGTCAACTACATCCGCAACTCCGTCAAGGCCACGGTCGACGCCTACGACGGCACGGTCACGCTCTACGGCTGGGACACCAACGACCCGCTGCTCAAGACCTGGAGCAAGGCGTTCCCGGGGGTCATCCGCCCGGCCTCGGAGATGAGCGCCGACCTGCGCAGCCACGTCCGCTACCCCGAAGACCTGTTCAAGGTGCAGCGCTACACGCTGTCGCGGTACCACATCACCAACCCGGCCGCCTTCTACAACGGCCAGGACTTCTGGAACGTCCCGGGCGACCCCACGCAGAACGACAAGAACATCAAGCAGCCGCCCTACTACCTGACCACCACGATGCCGGGCGGCACGCCGACGTTCTCGCTGACGACGACGTTCGTGCCGCGGCAGGGGAGCGCCAACCTGTCGGCGTTCATGGCGGTCGACTCGTCGGCCGGCTCCGGCTACGGCCGACTGCGCATCCTGCGCATGCCGTCCAACACTCCCATCCCGGGCCCCGGACAGGTGCAGAACGCCTTCCAGAGCCGCCTCGCCGGCCAGCTCAACGTGATGGGCGTGGGTAGCTCGTCGCTCCGGTACGGCAACCTGCTGACGCTGCCGTACGCGGGCGGCCTGCTCTACGTCGAGCCGGTGTACGTCCAGGTGGCCGCGGGCGGTGGCCAGGAGCCGTACCCGATCCTGCAGCGGGTCCTGGTGTCGTACGGCAACAAGATCGGCGTCGGGCCTGACCTGGAGAAGGCGCTCGCGGAGGTCTTCGGCGGCCAGCAACAGCAGCCGAACACCCCCACCGAGCAGAACGTCCCCAACCAGGCCAACACGGCGATCAACTCGGCGATCGCCAATGCCAAGAAGGCGTACGAGGACGCGCAGAAGGCCCTGCAGTCCAGTCCGCCCAACTGGGATGCCTACGGCGAGGCGCAGAAGAGGCTGGAGGAGGCGCTGAAGGCGCTGGAAGGGGCCAACGCCCAGCAGCCCAAGCCCTCGGCGACCCCGTCGGCCACTCCATCCGCCAGTCCGTCGGCGACCCCGTCGGTCGCGCCGTCGAGCACGCCTTCCGTCTCGCCATCGCCTACGGGATCGCAGGCGGCAGGCACGTCCTAGCCCAATCGGTTTGCGTCCACCCCTCGTCGCCCACTAGTCTTTAAAGGCAACAACGCGACGCGGGGTGGAGCAGTTCGGTAGCTCGCTGGGCTCATAACCCAGAGGTCGCAGGTTCAAATCCTGCCCCCGCTACCAGCCCAGAAGCCCGGGCTCCTTAATCGGAGTCCGGGCTTTTGCTATTGGTCCCACAGGGGTCCGGGGATGCGTTCCCCGACCTGCGTGGGCCGTCCGCGGCCCTCCCTCAAGGGACGGCGGGCGGTTCGGGGTCGGGGTTGGTCAAAGCACTGTCGCGGGCCCTGTATAGTTATATCCAGAGACACCGACGCGGGGTGGAGCAGTTCGGTAGCTCGCTGGGCTCATAACCCAGAGGTCGCAGGTTCAAATCCTGTCCCCGCTACCAAGCCAGAGTCCCTGGTCACCGGAGAGATCCGGAGACCAGGGACTTTGTCGTTTTCCGACCTTGCCGCCATCGTCCCGCAAATGATTACATCATTACATGAGTGAACCCACGCTGTACGACTGGGCAGGCGGCACTGAGGCGTTCGAGCGGCTGGCCGAAGCGTTCTACCGCACGGTCGTCAAGGACGACCTGATCGGCCCGCTGTTCGCGCACATGGATCCCGATCACCCCAAATATGTGGCGATGTGGCTCAGCGAGGTCTTCGGCGGCCCCGACCGGTACACCAAGGAGCGCGGCGGCTACCCGAACATGCTCCGCCACCACCTCGGCAAGGCCATCACCGAGCCCCAGCGCCGCAGGTGGGTGAATCTCCTCATGGACGCGGCCGACGAAGTGGGGCTGCCTGACGACCCCGAGTTCAGGGCGGCGTTCGCCGGCTACGTCGAATGGGGCACCAGGCTGGCCAGGCACAACTCACAGCCGGACGCCACGCCTCCGCTTGAAGCTCCCGTGCCCCACTGGGGTTGGGGGGTCGCGCCGCCGTACCAGCCGTAACCTGGAGGAATGGGGAGCACGTCCCGCGGGAGGCTGCGCGTTCACTTGGGTGCGGCGCCCGGCGTGGGCAAGACGTACGACATGCTGAGCGAGGCGCACCGCGCCCGCGAACGTGGCAAGGACGTGGTCGTGGGCTTCGTCGAGACCCACGGCCGCGCCAGGACGGCCGGCCTGCTCGACGGACTCGAGGTCCTGCCGAGGCGGACGATGACCTACCGTGGCGCGACGTTCACCGAACTGGACGTCGATGCCGTCATCGCCCGCGCCCCCACCATGGCGCTGATCGACGAGCTCGCCCACACGAACGTTCCCGGCTCCCGCAACGTCAAGCGCTGGCAGGACATCGACGAAGTGCTCGACGCCGGCATCGACGTCGTCTCCACCCTCAACATCCAGCACCTCGAATCCCTGAACGACGTGGTCGAGCAGATCACCGGCGTGTCGCAGCGGGAGACCGTGCCCGACGAGGTGGTGCGCCGGGCCGACCAGATCGAGCTCGTCGACATGGCGCCCGAGGCGCTGCGCCGGCGGATGGCACACGGGAACGTCTACCCGCCCGATCGCGTCGACGCCGCGCTGGCCAACTACTTCCGCGTCGGCAACCTGACCGCCTTGAGGGAGATCGCCCTGATCTGGCTGGCGGACAAGGTGGACGAGCAACTCGACCAATATCGCGCGGAGCATGCCATAGCGGGCACCTGGGAGGCCCGCGAGCGCGTGGTCGTCGCCCTCACCGGAGGCCCGGAAGGGGACACGCTCATCCGCCGGGCCGCGCGCATCGCGGCCAGGAGCAAGGGGGCCGATCTGCTGGCCGTGCACGTCACGAGCGCCGACGGCCTGACCTCCGGCGGCGACCCCGCGAACCTGGTGCACCAGCGGGCCCTCGTCGAGGCCCTCGGCGGGTCCTACCACCAGGTGGTCGGCGACGACATCCCGCACGCGCTGCTGGAGTTCGCCCGTGGCGTGAACGCCACCCAGCTCGTGCTGGGCGCGTCGCGCAGGGGACGGCTCGCGCAGATTGTCGCGCGCGGCGTGGGTGTGACGACGACGGCGCTGTCCGGGTCGATCGACGTGCACATGGTGACGCACGAGGCGACCAGGACGGGCCGGGGGCGGGTGCGGTCGAGCGCCGCGCTGACGCGCCGGCGGCGGCTGTCCGGCTGGGGGCTGGCGCTGCTCGGGCCGCCACTGCTCACGGCCGCGCTCCAGCCGCTGGGCCTGTCGCTGCCCAGCGAGATCCCGCTCTTCCTGCTGCTGGTCGTCGGGGTGGCCCTGGTGGGCGGCATGTGGCCGGCGTTGACGGCGGCGGTGCTCGGGTTCGGGCTGCTCAACTGGTTCTTCACGCCGCCGCTGCACACGTTGACGATCGCCGAGCCGCAGAACGTGCTCGCGCTGACCACGTTCGTGCTGGTGGCGGTCATGGTCAGCACGGTCGTCGACCTGGCGGCCAGACGCAGCAGGGAGGCGGCGCGCTCGCGGGCGGACGCCGAGGTGCTGTCCACGCTGGCGGGTCACGTGCTGAGGGGCGACGCGGCGCTGCCGTCGCTGCTGGCCAGGACCCGGGAGACGTTCGGGTTCGGCTCGGTGACCCTGCTGGAGCGTACGGACGACTGGCACATCGTCGCCACCTCGGGCGGCGTGCCGTGCACGAGCCCGGGTACGGCCGACACCGACGTCGTGATCGACGAACGGCTCGTGCTCGCCGCCCGGGGACGGCTGCTGGACGCGAGCGACCGGCGGGTGCTGGAGGCGTTCGCGGCGGAGGCGGCGGTCGCCCTGCGCGAGCAGCGGCTGCGCGAGGCGGCCGAGCAGGCCGAGCCGCTGGCCGAGGCCGACAGGATGCGCACCGCTCTGCTGGCCGCCGTCAGCCACGACCTGCGTACGCCGCTCGCCTCGGCCAAGGCCGCGGTCGAGAGCCTGCGCAGCACCGACGTGACCTGGTCGGACGAGGACCGCGGCGAGCTGCTGGCCACCGCCGACGAGTCGCTGATCAAGCTGGACCGGCTCGTCGCGAACCTCCTCGACATGAGCCGCCTCCAAGCAGGCGTGCTCGGCGTGAACCTGGAGCCCGTGGCGATCGAGGACGTGCTGCCGCACGCCATCGACGACCTCGGCCCGCTACGCGACCAGATCCGCAGCGACCTCCCGCCCATCGTCCCCGAGATCATGGCCGATCCCGCTCTGCTGGAGCGCGTGCTCGTCAACGTCATGTCGAACGCCGTCCGCTACAGCCCCGACGGCGAGCCCGTGGTCGTCAACGCCAGCTGGCACGGTGACAACGTGGAGATCCGCATCATCGACCGGGGCCCCGGAATTCCGCCGGAAGCGCATGAAAGGGTGTTCATGCCGTTCCAGCGGCTCGGCGACCGCGCCAGTCACACGGGCGTGGGGCTCGGCCTGGCGCTCTCGCGCGGCCTCACCGAGGCGATGGGCGGCACGCTCGTGCTGGAGGACACGCCCGGAGGGGGACTGACCATGACCGTCTCGCTGCGGAGACACCCGTGACCCGCGTGCTGGTGGTGGACGACGAGCCGCAGATCCTGCGTGCGCTGCGCGTCAACCTGGCCGCCCGGCAGTACGAGGTGGCCGTCGCGGCCGACGGCGGCTCGGCGCTGCGCCAGGCCGCCGAATGGCATCCCGACCTGGTCATCCTCGATCTCGGGCTGCCCGATCTGGACGGCGTGGAGGTGATCGAGGGCCTGCGCGGCTGGACCGCCGTGCCGATCATCGTCCTCTCAGGGCGCGCGGACAGCACCGACAAGGTGGACGCACTCGACGCCGGCGCCGACGACTACGTGACGAAGCCGTTCAGCATCGACGAGCTGCTCGCCCGCGTCCGCGCGGTGACCCGCCGCACGGGCCAGCACGAGGAGGAGACCGCCACGGTGCGGCTGGGCGATCACGTGATCGACCTCTCCAGCAAGACGATCTCGGGAGGGGTACGGCTGACGCCCACGGAGTGGCACTTCCTGGAGATCCTGCTGCGTAACCCGGGCAAGCTGATCAGCCAGCGCCAGCTGCTGCGGGAGGTCTGGGGAGACTCCTACCTCAAGGAGACGCACTACCTGCGCCAGTACATGGCCCAGCTCCGGCGCAAGCTCGAACGGGATCCCGCCCGTCCGGTGCACCTGCTGACCGAGTCGGGGA
The DNA here is from genome assembly GCF_053587055.1 of Nonomuraea sp. NPDC003707. Classification (NCBI taxonomy): domain Bacteria; kingdom Bacillati; phylum Actinomycetota; class Actinomycetes; order Streptosporangiales; family Streptosporangiaceae; genus Nonomuraea; species Nonomuraea sp. NPDC003707. The sequence goes on from NZ_JBSFNK010000004.1 coordinate 668,768, forward strand.
TGGGCTACCGGTTCCAGCCGTCGGCCTCCTCCGAGTAGCAGTGGGCTGACGGCCCGACGAGCATCACGACCGCTCGCTGTACGGCCCAGCCCAGGAGCAGGATCCCGAAGGCCACCTGCACGACCCGCATCCAGAGGGAAGAGCTCTGATCGGCATAAACCACGACGCCGACCCACATAAGGCCGAATATCCCGACTAGTGCGACTGCCGCCCAGTTCAACCCGCGCTGCCACATATGCGAAGTCTTACAGCCGGTCAGCCAAGGCCGGGTATGGGCCGAGTGCTCATCGGGTCAGCGGCTAATGCGGGAGGGTCCGCCTCATGCCGACGCACCGGCGCAGGCGCATTCCGCGCGGGCGCTGGGGGACGGACTCCTCCAGGCAGGCGAGCAGCAGGGCTGCCGTACGGGCGTCCGCCAGGATGCGCTGCACGGCCTCGCCGTCCTCCGGCATCTGGCCGCGCTCGGACAGCTCGTGCTTGAGGAACGCCATGGGGTCGGGCGCCTCCGCGATGTCGGCCGCCACCGTCGCCCGCGCCGCCGTGAGCAGACGCAGGTAGTGGGTACGGAGTACGGCCTCGCGCATGCGGGCGTGTTCGAGGTCGTCGATCAGCGTCCTTGCGATTCTCAGCAGGTCTCCGGCATGGGTCGCCTCGTCGGCGAGGAAGGCACGGATGTCGTCGAACTCCGAGCGGGTCATAGCGGGCACCTCCGAGAGCGCAGTCTGCTCGTAGGTACTTCGTACCTGGCAGCGATTGCGGATGACTTGCCGACGGCTTGACAGCTGGGGCGCCGACCTGGGTGTCCTTGGTGAGGTTTGGGCGTTGCGTGGTGAGGGAACAACCACGTGATTACCTGAGTGGCGCGAAGTGGGTGCGTCGGGCTGCTAGAGTTGCTTCGCGCAGGGCGGCCGAGGGAGTCCACAGAGACTCCCGGAGACGCCCGGCAAATCCCACTTACTTCGAGGGTTGCCCTTCGGTGGATTCGCACCGGTTCGGATGGCCTGGTAAGTTAGAGGGGTTGTCCCGGAAACGGGGCGGGTCTTAATTCCAGCAAGTCGAGCAAGTCGGGTCAATTTGACAGGGACTTGAACGGCTGAAAGAATAAAGACACAACGAAATGAACGCCTCCGAGCGAAAGACCGGAACGGTTTTGAGCAAGGAAGTACGCGTCCGTTTCTTGAGAACTCAACAGTGTGTTAAAAGCCAGTGCATGAGATACACATGCATATCCCCGTCATTTATGACGGAAATTGCTTGGAT